>DATLRQ010000077.1:0-4939 GCA_035534555.1 Candidatus Micrarchaeaceae archaeon | reverse complement strand
TGCGTGACCGCGAAATAGGGTGTCCACAGGGTGTCCGACGCCTTAAGAGACTGCGGGCGGGGTCGGGGGCTCTCACACTCGCCGGACGCGGAGCACGCCGGTCAACATCGGGAGGGTAAATTCGCCGCGAGCGGTCTCCGGTCTGCTTGCGAGGAAGGAGCGGATCCGACCGAGCGTGGCCTCTCGGTCCTGTTCTGGCATGACCAGCATCCCCGCCCTCGTGGCGAGCGTCGCGACGAGGGAGTCGGCGGTCCGGCGCTGCCCATGCGGGAACTCGGCCTGCTCCGGCGAGCCGAACTGGGTGACCGGGCCAATGTTTGGAAGGTGCGCTTCGGCCGTCTCGGCGCGCCAGCTGCTGAACGTGTCCCTCGGGCCAATGGCCGCGCTCCCGCTGACGCGCTCGAGTCCAGCAATCCAGTCGACGCGGTTGTCGAAGACGTTCCACAGGCCCGCCAGGATGCCGTCTGGTTCGAGGACTCTGGCTATCTCTGGTCCCGCGACGTCCATGTCGAACCAGTGCATGGCATTGCCGGCTAGCACGGCATCCACGGACGCGTCCGGCAGCGGTATCGCCTCGGCACTGCCCGGCAGGGCACGGACAGTCGGCAGCGCGCGGCGCAGCTCGGTTAGCATCGCCGGGTCAGGCTCGACCGCCATGACGTCGGCGCCCAACGCGACCAGCGTGGCGGTTAGCTTGCCAGTACCGGCGCCGAGGTCGAGCACTCGCGGGCCCAGCGCGCGTTCGAGCGCCCAGCGCACCGCGGCCTGCGCGTAGTCCGGGCGGTGCTCGGCGTATGCGGTCGCCGCTGCGCCGAACGACGAGCTGAGAAGCTTTTAGGGGCAGTCCGTTAGACCCTTTTACATGGACTTTGCCGACCCGCCCGGCGGCCGCTGGCTCTCCGACACGACCCGCCCGAAACGCCTTTGGTACCAACGATAATCCGGAGATATCTGGTCGATGGTCGGGGCGACTGGACTCGAACCAGCGACCCCCTGCTCCCAAAGCAGGTGCGCTACCACTGCGCCACGCCCCGACGCTTTCTGATCTCAGGTATCGCACCTGCTCCGAGGATTGTGTGGTGCTGCCGCACATTTCTCATGCGGTCGATCTGCCCTCATTCTATGGACTATCGGCGCTCGCTTGACGGCGAACACCGGTTCGTCTAGACTTTGCGTTGCTCAACGCCGGGGGGCACTCTGCAGGCGCCGCATAGCGGTCCAGCCAAGCATCACGGGGCGCAGATAGACCGACGCGCTGACCCGTTGGCATTACGGCGGTCCATCAGAGCGGATGGCGACAGTCAGGCCCATAAAGAGGGCTAGTTCCGCTGCGAGGCCGATGGACCACTTCGAGGACAGACCCCCAAACCGGGAGGTGTCCTCGTGGTCCCAAACCGGGAGGTGTCCTCGTGGTCCCAACCCAGCTCCGTAATCAGGGCATCCGACTCAACGCGGCCAGTCTTGATCGACAGCTCGCGCTGCGTGGCCTCACCGCTCGACAATTGGCGCACATCTCCGGCGTCAGCGAAACGGCGATCTCGCAGGCGCGCAACGGTCGGCGACGCATCAATGAGCGGACCCTGCGCAAACTGGCGCCCTTCCCTCGCCATCTGTCACCCTTCGCAGACTGGGCTGCACGCCGGGAGGCTTAGATTGAGCGCTAAGGGTGACCACAGGAAGCTCTTGCGGCAGTGCGAGGAGAAAGGCTGCACCATCGAGCACACGGCAAGTGGATATATCAAGGTTTGGCTTCCTGGAGGTCGGGCCTTCGTCCGCGTGTCAGCTACACCTTCGTCACAGAATTGGCTGAACCGCGCCAAGAGCGATTTGCGCAAGAAGGGGCTAAACTTGTGAGCGTGAGCGTCGCAGTAGTGGGGTCGGCGACGATGCAAGCGACCCTTCAGATCTGTCTTATGGGTCTCCCGAGCGATACCGCGGAGAGGGTCGGCGATTTCATGATGGAAGCGCTACTCGCCTACCCCGATGCCGTAGACCCCATCGTGACGAGCGACCTCGATACGGGCGAACTTTTGATCTCGTTTGAATTCGAGGCCAGCGGCGATGTCAGCGCCGACGTGCCTAAGGCACTCCAGACGTTAGGGAGCGCGGTGGAAGCCCGGCAAGTAGCGCATCAGCCTTCGGATCTCCCCACGTTTAGGTGGCAGGACTGGTGGCAAGATGGCGGACACCTCGGAACCGTCCAATACCCCGTCGCGCTACCCGCCTGACTCAGACGACCGGGCGCTCGCCACTCGTAGTCGAGCGCCACGAGCACGTCCACGGCGCCCTGGTCGATCGTGTCCGCAGCCGCCGCAATCTCGATGAGTCGCGCGATCTCGTCGCCGTCGTCGGCATACTTCGACAGAGCGAGCAGCATCGAGTAGAGCAACCTTTCGACTCCACCATCGACGCCGACTGCCAGTCGAGTACGCGCTGGATTCCGTCGATCCAGGCTCCAAGATCGATGACGGCACCCCATCGACGCGCACCGCGACGTCGCACGATCAGTCGGCAGCCGAGGATAGGCGTCCCGCTTTCGTGTGTCGGTGATCTCCCCGCTTGATCCTACCGCCTCGGAATCCGCACGATGACCGCCTCTGCGCCCGCTCGGACGCGCGGCGCACAGTCCGCACGGAGGCCATTCCGGACCGGCCCCGCCGGAATGGCGACACGAAGACCTCGGACATGCACGAATGTTCCGCGGAGTTCGGGCGAAGAGGTTCGAGTGCCCGCATCGCACCGATCGCCCGGCGGATTGCCTAAAGCTCGGATGCCGTTATGAAAGGCTCGAGCATGCATTTTCAAACTCATGAGTGCGAGAAATGGTACGGTAGCGTTCAGATGGCGGCTAACCGAGTCCGCGAGCTTCGAGAGCGGCTCCTCCTGACCCAGGAGGCGCTCGCCTTTCGATGCAGAGTGGCAACGCGCACCGCTGTTACCTGGGAGAAAGGCGAGAAGCGCCCCAACTCCCGCAACAGGAAGCGGCTCGCGAAGGTGCTGGGTGTCAGTGTCTCCGACTTGGGCTTGGGAGGAACTGACCATGGCCATCCAGACACCGGTACAGCCGCGAGCTAGGAGACGATTCCTTCCGCGCTGGCGCAAGGCGACGTGGGCGTTAGCCGTTTTCAACCTCCTTGCGCTCATCTGGCTCGTCAGCGGGATCGCTGCCACAAGTAACGAATGCCCAGGCCTGAGCGGTACGGATTTGTCGGCGTGCCAGGCAGGAACCGCCATCGGGGCCGGCATTGGCGTGACGTTCATCGTGATCCTCTGGTTCATCGGCTTCGTGGTCCTCGGCCTCGTCTGGCTGATGAGCAAGCCGAAGCACCGTCAGTGCCCTCGCTGCGGTAACGAAGTCAAGAAGGGGCTGACCGTTTGCAGGTCGTGCAGTTTTGACTTCGCTCAGGCGACGGGCCAGATGCCTTTGCCACCGCCAGCCCTGCCGTGAAGGTAGGCACCACTGCGAATCGGCTGCTGACATCTCTTGGCATTGGCGCGGCTCTTGTGGTAGTGGGGTGTGGGGGCAGCGGCGTGGTAGCTCCTCCCTCGGTGCGACTTGCGGGCGTGGCGCTCGATGCCACTTCCCACCAGCCGATAGGCGGCGTCCAGATCCAGGCCGGCACGAAGACTGCTACCACAGCGGTCGACGGAACCTTCGTCTTGACAGGCTTGTCGCCTCACGAATCTGTGTCGCTCGTCGCCTGCGCCTTTCGACCCACGAATGTCATCGCACCATCGAAATCGGGAAAGCTGACGGTCCGGCTGACGGAATTGCCGGTCACTGGAACGGTCGTGTCGAACCTCACCCACACAGGGCTCGCCGCCGACGTTACCGAGGCGACTGTGACCACAACAGGCAAGACTGACGGAACCTTTTCGATCCAGGGACCGTGCCCGAACGGCATCCTCAGCCTTAGCTCCGCGGGTTATGCGGCCGGAACTGTGACGGTGGGCGACACGCGGAAGGTGACGGCAACGCTCCTGGCCGATCCGGCGACAACCGTTCTTCAGGAGGTTGCTTGGGAAACTGTGCAGAACTGGGCGGCCGAATGCGTCCTCATCGAACCTGACACTCTTGCCTATACCAGCGTCAAAGCCTGCATCGCGCTACTTGCAAACGAAGCGCGCCAGGGCTACCAGAACGTGAGTGAGGTGGTCCACTCTGTTACATATACGACGTGGACCTTCCCTCGATGCTCACATGCGCGCTTTGGCCCGAAGACCTACGCGCATGTCGCGTCTATCAACTACACGCTCCAACAGACCACTCCGGGCGGCGGCGTGACCGCCATCAACGGCATTCAGCACATGGTACAAACGGCTGACGGTTTTTGGCGATGGTTCCCTCTTAGCAGCAACTGCACATAGAGAAGACCTTCGCGTTTGATTCGCTGTCGTGAGTGAGGGAGGCCGCCTCCCGTCGTGCGGTCTTCCCTCTCTTCGCGGCCTTGCCACGCTCGACCGCGTCGCTGTCGCCCTCGGCGCTGATCTTGATGTCCATTTCGCGGCTACGGCCTGAGGCGCGATCCGGCCAGGCACCGCTCGAATAACTCATCGACACAGCACCGAGCACACGCATCACATAGAGTCACGCCCGTATGACGCAGACCGACGCCCAAGGACGCCCGCAACCACCGGACGCCGGCACGGAGGCCGAGACCCTCGTGGGGTTCCTGGAATTCCAGCGCGCCACCTTCGCGTGGAAGACGGATGGGCTCGACGCCAAGGGGTTGCAAACACGCGTCGCGGCATCGTCGATGACGCTCGGCGGCATGCTCAAGCATCTCGCCCTGGTCGAGGACGGCTGGTTCTCGCACTGCCTGGAGGCAGATGATTACGGACCGCCGTGGGACACCGTCGACTGGGACGCCGACCCCGACTGGGAATGGCGCACCGCCGCCGACGACACCCCGGACCAGCTCCGCACGCTCTGGCGCGA
>DATLRQ010000076.1:0-112296 GCA_035534555.1 Candidatus Micrarchaeaceae archaeon | reverse complement strand
GCTGGCCACAATGTTTTCGGACCTCCACATCCGCGAGGGTCGCGTCGTCGGCTACACGCCGCGCCCAGAGAGGCAGGCCCAAGTCACGCGACTGATCGACGCCGTGCTGTGGAAAGTGTCTGCAGTGGTGGGCGGTGATGGTCTCGAACCAACGGCCTCCTGGGTGTAAACCAGGCGCTCTACCAACTGAGCTAACCGCCCGATTTTCCGGGAGAACAGTCTACCCAGCGAGTGCGTTTAGGGCCGCGATCAACTGGGTGTCCTTCGCGTAGCCATTCGCCGGCTTGGTCACGTCAAATTCGTCATTGGAGCTGGCGAGCGTGACCGAGATGTCGGGGGTCAGCCCCTTGTGATCGATGGTCACCCCGTTCGCGAAGTACCACCGCTCGATCGTCAGGTGGATGTCCGAGCCGTCGTTCAGTGGGAAGTCCAGCTGCACCGAGCCCTTGCCATAGGTCGTCGTCCCCACCAGCTTGGCGCGGTGGGCGACCTGCAGGGACCCCGCGGTGATCTCTGACGCGGATGCGCTATTCCCGTTCACCAGGACCACCAGCGGAATCGTGGGCGCTCTATTCTCGCCGCCCGCATAGCTGCGGTTGACGTTGCCGTCGCGGTCGCGAAGCTCGAACGTCTCTCCGCTCGCTACGAACTCGCTGATGACGGCGTTGGCCGCCGATACATACCCGCCCGGATCGTCGCGCAGGTCGAGAACAACGCCCTTCGCACCCTTGAGACCTGTCTTCAGAGCGTCGTCGAACTCGGTCGACGTGTCCCCGGTGAACTGATAGATGCGCACGTACAGCACCTGGTTGCCGATCATCGCCGAGCGGACTGAAGGCACCGTGATCTCTGCCCGCGTAATGGTCACCGTGATGGTCGTGGTCCCGCGCAGGATGGTGAGAATGACTTTGGTTCCATTCGCGCCCTGGATCGCCGTCGTGGCTTGATCCGCAGTGGCTCCGTTCATGTCCTGCGCGCCGACCTTGATTATTTGATCCCCGGCCTGTAGCCCGGCCTTGGACGCCGGGGAATCCGGCAGCGTGCCGGTGATCACCGGATAACCGGTGCTGAACGTGAGGTAGATGCCGACCCCCGAGTACTGCCCCTGGAGATTGTCCTGGAGCTTCTTGTACGCGGCGGGATTGTAATAAGCGGAAAACGGATCGCCGAGCGCGGCGATGAGCCCTTGCACGGTGCCTTGAGAGAGCTTGGTCGCATCGAGATTCTTGTCGACGTAGTTGGCCTGGATCACCTGGATCGCCTGCTGCAGCTCGGTGGTGTCGATTTTGCCGACCGAATGCCGCGCCAGGTACGGCAGGAAGGGCGCGCCTGAGTACGCTTGATCCACATACAGGCCCGAGACGAACCCGAGGAGCGCGACGACCAGGAAGGCGCCGCCCAGACGGGCAGCGCGGAGCTTCATATCAGCAGACTAGCGAAAACCGGGATCTCAGCAGCCGAGCCAGATGCACGGGTCCTTCCAGACGTTGTTGACCCTGATCTCAAAGTGGAGATGCGGACCAGTCGAGTTTCCGGTCGATCCTTCGTATGCGATCACGGTGCCGCGAACCACGATCTGGCCGCTGTGCAGCCCGTGGGCGTACGACGAGAGGTGGCCGTACAGCGTCGAGTAACCGTGCCCGTGGATGATGACGATGTAGTTGCCGTAACCGTAGATGCCGGGGTAGAAGTAGATGACCCCCGTGTCCGCGGCGATGATCGGAGTGCCCCACGGGCCCGCGATATCAATGCCGGTGTGGATGCGGTGCGGGTACGGGCACGCCGGATCCCACTCCTCGAACCAGTAGCTGTTGCAGCCGAATCCCTGGCTGATGCAACCGTGGCCGCAGGTCGGCATCGGCCACTCGAACTGGCCGGTTCCGCCGCCCGCTTTCTCGGCCGCCTTTCGATACTTTTCCGCCAGCGCCGCCACTTGCGCATCGATCGCCGCCCGCTGGGCCTGTATCACGGCATATTGGCTGGCCAGCGAGCTCTCCAGCTGCGTTTGATAGGCAAGCGCCTGGCTCAGGGTGTTCTGGTTGCTCTGTAGGTCCGCGACCGTCAGCTTCTGCTGCTTCAAGAGGGTGGCCACCTGGCCTTTCTGAACACCCAGCGCCGTGCTCGCCTGGACCACCTGCGAGCGCTCGGAGTTGAGCTGGTTCAAAAGACTCTGGTCGGAATCGACCACCTGCTGCGCGCCGATCATGCGGTTCATGAGGTCGTTGAAGCTGCTCGCGGTCAGCACGAGCTGGATGTAGTTGATCGCGCCGTGGCTGTCGATATACCTCAACCGCTCGTTCAACAGTGCGTCGCGCTCACTGAAGCTGGCCTGAAGGAATGTCAGGTCGGCGGCCGCGAGCCTGATCTTGCGGTCGAGGGCGAGGATGCTCGCCTGGGTCTGGGCGATGAGCTTTTGCTGAGCCGCGATCTGATTGTTGAGCGACGTGACGAGGGTATAGATGGCATCGACCTGGGCCTGGGCGTTCGTGATCTGGTTGTGGATGTTCTGCAGCTGTTTCTGGTTGCTGACCTGGACTCCGATCCCTTGGTTGTACGCGAGACAAGCCTGGTAGACGGCCGCTGGGTCACCCTTGTAGCAGTAGATCGCTGAAACCGTCTGCGAGATCGTCGGAATCCACAGCAGGGACGCGATGACAACCGCTGCATACCACCGCCTCACGTCAGATCCTTACGAAACGGCGTACGCCGATGTAGCTCCCCAGCGCCCCGAGCAGCGCTCCACCGATGAGCAGATCACGCGCCAACGACGCGATGAAGCTGGGGTCATAAGACAGGGGGATGAAGACCAGGTCGGCGTGGAAGCGATCGACCATCGGCTGGTAGGCGATGACGAGAAGCGACAGCGCGATGGAGGCCGCGATCAGGCCCGTCATGATGCCCTCGATGACGAACGGCCCGCGAACGAACCATTCGGTCGCGCCGACCAGCTTCATGACCTCGATCTCTTTTCGACGGTGATATACGGCGGTCCGAATCGTGTTCATCACGATCACGACCGAGACGACGACAAGGATCGCCATCAGCGCTACCCCCGCCAGGCCAAGCCATGAAGACAGCTCGAGCATGCGGTTGACGAAGTCGCCCTGATAATTGGTGGGATCTGATGGGTCGACGCCCGACCACCTCCTGCCCAGGAGGTCGATGGCGGCGACATCCTTGAGGTCGACGACGCGAACATCGAGCTTGGCGTCCAGCGGATTGCCGCTGATCTGGGTGGCGAACACCGCGTTATTGGGATCGGCCTTGAAATTAGCGAGCGCCTGGTCCTTGGTGATGAAGGTCACGGCGGCCACGCGCGGATCCGCCTTGAGCTGATCCTGAAAGTCGTAGACGGTCTGCAGCGGGGTGCCGTCGGCGACGTTGATCGAGATCTCGCTGACCTTCAGCCTGAAGCCGTCGACGACCTGCGAGAAGGTGTGCCCGACCAGCAGGTTGACGCCGGCCAGAATGAGGATGAGCGTGATCGACAGCACCGCGGCCAAGCTCACGGCGAGGTTGCGCCAGAAGCTCTGCCAGGCGCTATTGAGCGCGAATTTGAGGTTTCGTAACTTCATCGTGATACCTGCCTGACCGGTCGTCTCTTGCGATCTGCCCAGCGTCGATCGCGACCACGCGGCGCCTCAAGAGGTCGACGATCTCGCGGTTGTGGGTCGCCATCACCACTGTGGCTCCCCTTGCGTTAATCCGGAGGAAGAGCTGCATGATCTCCCACGCGGTCGCGGGGTCGAGGTTGCCGGTGGGCTCGTCGGCGATGATGAAACGCGGCGCGTGGACAAGGGCCCGCGCGATGGCGACTCGCTGCTGCTCGCCACCTGACAGGTTGGCGGGGTAGGTCTGTTCCTTGCCCGACAGCCCGACCGTGTCGAGGGCTTCGGCGACGCGCGACTCGACGAGGCGGTCCGGCTCGCCATGCACCCTCAGCGCGAACGCTACGTTCTCGTAAATGGTGAGGTTCGGCAGGAGCTTGAAGTCCTGGAAGACAAGGCCGATCTTGCGACGGTAGTTCGGCAGCTTGCGGCGCTGCATGCGGCCAAGCTCGACGCCTTCGACGAAGATCTTGCCCTTGGTGGGCTTCTCCTCCCTGATCAGGAGGCGGACGAGGGTGGATTTGCCTGCGCCAGAGGGGCCGACGAGGAAGAGGAAGTCGCCTTCGGGTACGACAAGATTCACATCCCGAAGGGCTTCGGTGCCCGTGGGGTAGGTCTTCCACACGTGCTGGAAGCTGATGATGGGCCGGCTGTCAAAATCTGGTGTTAGGACCATAAGCTGAAACTCTTGCTGTGACGTTGGGCGGTTGCGGGCGCGCCCGGCTAAGTCGCGGGCAGTATACCGCATGCCGCCTTTGATTCCAAATCGCGGGAATGATCCAAACACCTAGGTAACGGAGGCCGGCAGATTACCTTGCCTGGGCCTCCCCTCCGGCCCCTTTGGGGCCACCTCCCCGGCAACGGGAGGCAACTGGTCCGACTTTGCGCCGGACCTAGTCCTTGGGGCCGTTCTGCTTCAATTTCCAACTCAGATAGCTTTCGATGAAGGGGTCGAGCTCTCCGTCCAGCACCGCCTGTGCGTTGCCGAACTCGAAGCCCGTCCGCACGTCCTTGACCAGAGTGTATGGCTGCAGGACGTAGTTGCGGATCTGCGATCCGAACTCGGCGGGCAGGACCTGGCCGCGAATCTGGTCGAGCTGCGCTGCCGCCTCCTGCTGCTGCCGCTGGAACAGCCTCGCCTTCAGCACCTTCATCGCCGTCTCGCGGTTCTTCATCTGCGACCGCTCGTTCTGACAGGTCACCACGATGCCCGTGGGCAGGTGGGTGATGCGAATGGCGGAATCGGTCTTGTTGACGTGCTGGCCACCCGCGCCCGTGGATCTGTACGTGTCGATGCGCAAGTCCTGCGGGTTGATGACCACGGCGGCCTCATCGGCGCTTTCCAGCTCGGGCATCACCTCGACGAGCGCGAAGGACGTATGGCGGCGATGGTTCTGGTCGAAGGGCGAGATTCGTACCAGGCGGTGAACTCCGTGCTCGGAGCGCAGCAAGCCATACGCGCGGGGCCCGCGACTGATGAAGGTCGCGCTCTTCAGGCCTGCCTCCTCGCCCGGTGACGTCTCGAGGATCTCTGTCTCGAAGCGATGACGCTCGGCCCACTTGAGGTACATGCGCATCAGCATTTCGACCCAGTCCTGCGCCTCCACTCCACCCTGCCCGACTGAGATCGTGATCACGGCGTTGTGATTCGCGTACGGATCGGTGAACAACAGGTCGAGCTCACGCGAGCGAAGGTCGGCGCTAATCCCCCTTCGCTCCTGCTCCACCTGTTCCTGCAGCTCAGGGTCACCCGATGCCAGCTGGTCGAGCTCGATGAGGTCTCGTGCGCGCTTTTCCAGGCGGTCCCAGCTGGCGATGAGCTGGCGGTTGTCGGCAGCCTCTCGGGCCATCTGGCTGGCACGCGCGGGATCGTCCCAGACGCCCGGCTGAACGAGCTGCTGCTCTAGCTGCTCAGCCCTCTTGGCTTTCGCTGCGAGGTCAAAGATGCTCCTTTAATTCGACGATCCGGTCCAAAAGCTCGTTGGGGCTTAGTTCTGCATCCATTGGTGGCTCCTAAAAATTCGATCTATTGGCCGTGACAGCGCTTGTACTTCTTGCCCGAGCCGCACCAGCACGGATCATTGCGACCCAGCTTCGCGCCCGGGTCCTGACTGCCGGCGCCAGTGCCGACCGGCGTGGCCTTGCGCGTCTTCGGCGGCGCCCCATTGGTCCCGATGGCGCCGTCGGGGTCGCCTGGACCGCTCTCCAGCACCTGCCGAACGATGGGCGGCGGCGGCGCGGGCGGTGCGTTGCGCTGGATGGCCACCCTGAAGATGCCGGCGACGATCGAGCCCTGGATGCGCTCGCGGAGCTCGTTGAACATCTCGAAGGCCTCGTTCTTGTACTCGACGAGGGGATCGCGCTGGCCGTAAGCCCGCAAGCCGATGCCCTCGCGGAAATGCTCCATTTGCGTGAGGTACTCCATCCACTGCCAGTCGATGGTCCGCAGCATCAGGTCCCGTTCGACCAGCGGCATCAGGTCCTCGCCGACCTCTTCGATCTTGCGGTCGTAAGCCTCTGCCGCGGCCGCTTCCAGGTGCTCGGTCAGCGCCTCGCGCCCTTTGAGGAGCACCTCGTCGGGGACCTGTGAACCGGGCTCGATCGGCAGATACGCCGATAGGTAACGCACCAAGCCTTCGATGTCCCAGTTCTCGGAGTGGCGGCTCTCGCAATGTGCCTCGATGCCCTTCTCGATGACGTCGTGCACGTAGGTCATGATGTTTGACCTCGTGTCGGCGCCCTCGAGCACTTTGCGCCGCTCTTCGTACACGATCTGGCGCTGCTTGTTCATGACGTCGTCGTACTCGACGACATGCTTGCGGGCGTCGAAATGCATACCCTCGACCTTCTTCTGCGCGCCGGCGATCGAGCTGGCGACCCATGAATGCTCGATCGGTTCGACCTCAAGCGTGTCCATGAGCCGTCCGATGCGGTCCGCGGCCGGGCCGAAGATCTTCATCAGGTCGTCCTCCAGCGAGATGAAGAACCGGCTCGACCCCGGGTCGCCTTGGCGGCCGGCGCGACCGCGAAGCTGGTTGTCGATACGTCGGCTCTCGTGGCGTTCGGTCCCAATGATGTGCAGGCCGCCCACGTCGGTGACACCGTTGCCGAGCACGATGTCGGTGCCGCGGCCCGCCATGTTGGTGGCGATGGTGACGGCGCCAGGCTGTCCCGCCTCGGCGACGATCGCCGCCTCCCGCTCGTGCTGCTTGGCGTTGAGCACGTTGTGCTTGACCCCGCGCTTCTCGAGCATTCGCGAAAGCCGCTCCGACTTTTCAACCGAGACGGTGCCGACCAGGACAGGTCGATTTTCCTTGTTCATCTCGGCGATCTGATCGATGACCGCCTCGAACTTGGACTTCTCCGTCTTATAGATGACGTCGGGGCTGTCGATTCGAATCATGTTCTTGTTGGTGGGGATGATCACGACGTCGAGTCCGTAGATCTTGTGGAACTCCTCGGCCTCGGTGAGTGCGGTACCTGTCATCCCGGCCAGCTTCTCGTACTGACGGAAGTAGTTCTGAACCGTGATCGTCGCGATGGTCTTCTGCTCCTGCTGGACCTTGACGCCTTCCTTGGCCTCGACCGCCTGGTGAAGGCCGTCAGACCAGCGCCGGCCGGGCATCGTGCGTCCGGTGAACTCGTCGACGATGACGACCTCGCCGTCTTTGACCAGGTATTCCTGGTCGCGGCGGAAGAGCGTCTTCGCTTTCAGCGCCTGGTTGATCTGGTGCGCCTCCACCACGTTTTCCAGGTCGTAGATGTTGCGGATGCCGGTCCAGCGCTCCATCTTCGCGATGCCTGACTCGGTCAGCGATGCCGACTTGTGCTTGAGGTCGACCTCGTAGTCCTCGATCTCCACCAGGCGTCCTGCCCACCGGGCGTACTCGTAGTACTTCTCGGTCGACTCGTCCGACTGGCCCGAGATGATGTGAGGCGTGCGCGCCTCGTCGATGAGAATCGAATCGACCTCGTCGACGATGGCGTAGTTCAGCGTGCGCTGCGCACACTGCGCGAGGTCGCGCGACATGTTGTCGCGCAAATAGTCGAATGCGAGCTCGGAGTTCGTGGCGTAGGTGATGTCCGCGAGGTAGGCCTCAGTCTTGGTCACCGGCCTCAGGTTCTGGAGCCGCTTGTCGCCGTGGGTCTCGTCAACAAATTCGGGGTCGTAGAGGTACGTGCCGGTCGAACTGACATTCACGCCGACGCTCAACCCGAGCAGGTGGTAGATAGGGGCCATCCAGCCGGCGTCTCGCCGGGCCAGGTAGTCGTTGACGGTGACCAGGTGGACGCCCTTGCCCGAAAGCCCGTTCAAGTACAGGGCGAGGCTGGCGACGAGAGTCTTGCCTTCGCCGGTCTTCATCTCGGCGATCCGGCCCTGGTGCAGAACGATGCCCCCGACGAGCTGGACGTCGAAGTGGCGCATCCCGATGGTGCGGCGGCTGGCCTCGCGGCACAGGGCGAACGCCTCGATCAGGAGATCGTCGAGGTCTTCGCCCTCCTGGGCGCGTTTGCGCAGCGCGTCCGAACGCTCGCGGAGGTCGGCGTCGTCGAGGGCCTCGAGCTCGGGCTCCAGGCCGTTGATCGCCTCCGCAACTGCGAGATGGCGCTTGATCTCGCGCTCGTTGGGGTCAAAAAGCTTGCCAAGGCTGGGCACTGGATCTAGGTTACCGGGAAGCGGCCGGCGCCAAACCGAAGGGCGTGAGGCTTAAGGCACCACGGGCTCAATAACCGCCACCGACCCGTCCGACCGTTTGAAGGCGATCTCGATCATGCCCGAGTCCTCGTCGAGGAATACGTGGAAGCTCTGCCCGTCCGACTGCAGCTCCGCAACCGCGTCCTGCAGCGAGACCGGGTGGAGCTTCAACCGGATCCTCTCCGGCTCTGTCTCCCTCTCCTTGCCTTCGTCTGCCTCCGGCTCACGGACCGGCGACACCGCCTGCTTGCGAGTGGTGCGCTTCTCCTTCAGCTTGACCACCTGGCGGTCGATCTTGTCGAAGGCCAGGTCGAATGCCGCCTGCGGGTCAGCGCCTCTATCGTGCGCCGAAAGCAGCGGCGCGCGACGCCCGTCGACGTGGACGTTGATGCGGCAGAGGACCGTCGTGAGCCCGGTCCGTTTCCGCTCCGGTGAGAACTCCACATCAGCTTCGGCAACCTTGCCAAAGTGGTGTGCCAGTCGCGTCAGCTTGCGCTGCGCGTACTCCTGCAGGTCCGGTCCCACGATGTCGGTCCGGTCGTGCATGACGACCTTCACAACCCGAGTATAGGACGGCCCCTACGATTGCGCCGCCGGCGGTTCCGGCCTACTTGGCGGAGGGCTTGTACCCGGCTGGTGGCGGGAACAGGGTGAGGATTTCCTTGGGCAGCGGAATGCCCTGGGAGAAGATGCGGTCTAGGATCTTGGGCCGCAGGCCGCTCGGCCTGAAGTCCGCGATGACCTTGCCTTCAGCGGTGGCTCCCTTCTGCTCGAGCAGGAAGATGTCCTGCATGGTGATGACTTCCTGCTCCATGCCCATGATCTCGGAGATCGCAGTCACCTTGCGGGAGCCGTCGCGCAGCCGGTTGAGCTGGCAGATGATGTTGATGCCGGCCGCCACCTGCTGGCGGATGGCCTTCACCGGAAGGTCGACACCGGCCATGAGCACCAGCGTTTCGAGACGAGCGAGCGC
Source organism: Candidatus Micrarchaeaceae archaeon (assembly GCA_035534555.1). Classification (GTDB taxonomy): domain Bacteria; phylum Chloroflexota; class Dormibacteria; order Dormibacterales; family Dormibacteraceae; genus Palsa-872. The sequence continues at coordinate 103,019 of DATLRQ010000076.1, read as the reverse complement.
ATCGCGCGGGCTGTTGGCGTGGATGGTGGTCATCGAGCCGTCATGCCCCGTGTTCATGGCCTGGAGCATGTCAAGCGCTTCGCCGCCACGGCACTCGCCGACGACGATTCTCTCGGGCCTCATGCGCAGAGCGTTGATGACCAGCCGCTGGATGGTCACTTCGCCCTCACCGTTGATGTCGCGCGGTCGAGTCTCGAGCCGGCACACGTGCTCCTGGTGGAGCTGCAGCTCAGCCGCGTCCTCGATGGTGACGATGCGATCCTCGACTGGAATGAAGCCTGAGAGCACGTTCAAGAAGGTCGTCTTGCCGGTGCCGGTGCCTCCGGACACGATGATGTTCGCCTTGGCGAGCACGGCCGCCTTCAGGAAGCCGAACCCGGCCTCGTTGCAGCTGCCGAATCGAATGAGGTCTTCGACCTGGAAGGGGTCGCGGGAGAACTTTCGGACTGTGAGCAACGGCCCGTTCAAAGCCAGCGGCCGGATGACCGCATTCACGCGGGAGCCGTCAGCAAGTCGGGCATCGCAAAGTGGCTGGCGCTCGTCGATGCGCCGGCCGACTGTACGGACGATGAACTGGATGACGTTGAGAAGCTGGTCCTCGTCGGTGAACTTGATGTTCGTCAGGACCACCTTCCCGCCCATCTCGACGTAGACGTGGTCGCTGCCGTTGACCATGATCTCGGTTACGCGGTCGTCACGAATGAGCGGCTCGATCGGGCCGAGCTGCTGGTAGTACTCATCGATATTGATACCTGGGATCCGAACTGCCATTAATCAGCCTCCGCGCTGTGATACCGGCCGCGAGCGCCCTGTGCGCTCATTCGACTGACGCCGACCCACTATAAGCCAGAGTTCCCAGCGAGGCCCCTTTACAGGATCACCCTGGCCACCGGGACGCCGATTACAAGGCCTGACCCGGATTCCCTGAGCGCGACCGCGCGAGCCTCGAGCGTGGCGCCGCTGGTCGGCAGGTCGTCGACCAGCATGACCGGCTTTGCGCCCAGGTTTGCCCCTTCCTAGATAAACGCACCGCGGACGTTCTCCTTGCGCCACAGGCGGTCACGCCCCACCTGGAGCGGGGTGGCCCTGAGGCGGACCAGGGCCCCGGGCGGCCTTGTGAGCGCCAGGCGGCCCAGCAACTCGCGGGCGAGGAGCTCCGCCGGGTTGAACCCTTGCTGCCTGAGGCGGTCGCGGTGGAGCAGAACCCCGAGCGTCCATCAGCCAGCGAGGCCCTCGACCACCAGGCGCTCTGCCAACAGCAGGGCCAGCGATGCGGCCAGGCGACGCCAGCCGTACCTGAACCGCCTGATCGCCAGCTCGTATCGGCCCCTCGCCGGCGACCGCCGAGCGCAGGCATGCCAGGGCCTTCAGCCGTGAGCGCCAGCCACAGGCCCCTGTGGGCAAACTCCAGCTCCAGCCCGCACCGCCGCAGATGGGCTCCTGGGGGTGCCTGATCCATACACGGCAGCGTTTGCACAACCACGAGCCGACGGTTCGGCACGCCCCGCATCGCTGGGGGAAGGATGAGGTCGACGACGCGAGCGAGCACACCTGGAAGTTGGGCGGGGCGTCAAGCCCGCCTTTACAGAAGGATCTGATCGCCCGGCTTCAGGTCGACGTCGGCGGTCGACCCAGGCGGCAGCTCGAGCACGCTTTCGGCCCCCCACACCAACCAAACCACGCCGTACCAGGCCGGAAGCTTGCGATACACCTTCTTGACCCGCTCCTTGCGGTCCAGGAACACTGCGTCGATAGCGAACCTCATGAACATCATGTGAATCCCGTTGCACGGGTTGATCCACATGCCTTGGCCGGGATCGAGCGGCCGCCGAAACATCAGCCCCGCTGTGCGGCCGAAGAATGATCGCTCGACCTCGAGGTCGTCGGCCAGGACTTTTCCCGATCGCTCGTGCACCGCGCGCCGACCCGTCATCTTGCGTAGCCTAACGGCGCGATGGATTTCGACAGCGACGGCCTCCGTTTGCACTTCGAGCTTCACGGTCCTGAAACCGGCGCACCCATCGTGCTCGTCCATGGCTTTGCATCCGACTACCAGCTGAACTGGGTGGGCACACGGTGGCAGGAGACGCTGACGACCGCAGGCTTTAGGGTGGTCGGCCTCGACTGCCGAGGTCATGGCAGCAGCGACAAGCCTCACGACCCCGCCGCTTATGCCCTCGAGACCATGGCCGCCGACGTGCGCCGCCTCCTCGACCATCTCGAAATCGAGACTGCGGACTATCTCGGCTACTCGATGGGCGGCAAGATCGGCGTGCAGGCCATGCTCGATTTCCCCAAGCGCCTCGACCGCGTCGTGCTTGGTGGTCTCGGTTGGGGCGGCGCGTTTCGCGCCGCACCTCAGATCGCGAAAGCCATGCGCGGCGGCCCGATCGAAAGCCCGGTCGCCCAGACGTTCTACAACTTTGCGAAGGCGAGGCCGTCAAACGACCTCGAGGCGTTGGCGGCATGCATCCTCGGCCCGCAGCCCAAGCCCGACACCGCAGCCCTGGCGGCGATCAAGAACCCCGTGCTCGTCGTGGTCGGCGACCAGGACGACATCGTCTCCCACGTCGACAGGGTCATCGAGAGCATCCCGACGGCGAAGCTGCTCACCATCGCCGGCAGGAACCACATGTCAGCGGTCCCCTCGGGAGAGTTCAAAAAAGCAGCCCTGGACTTCCTCGACGCTTAACGCGATCGCTGACTGAACCGCACCTTTCGCCTCGTCCTCGTCGCGTTTCCCGGGGCCACTATCGAGATGCTGCCGTCAGGCTCCAAAACCCCCAGCGCCACTTCCTTGACCTCGGCGACGCCATGCTCTCGCATCGCCGTCTCGACCTCCTCCTGGTCGACGCCCTCTTTCTTCATGACGTCGCGCAGATACTCCCCGTCCTTGATGATCACCGCCGGCGGCGCAGCTACCAGCCGGTGAAAGCGCGGAAACCGGTCCAGCCAACCGACGCTTGCGTTCGTCAGCACCAGCGCCAGGACGAGGACGATCCCGCCGCCCAGAGAGGTATCAGGGCCGGTGATGGCGGGCTGCAGGGCATTGGCGACCAGCAGGATGAAAACCAGATCGTAGAGCGTGAACTGACCGACCTCTCGCTTGCCGAAGATGCGCAGCGCGACCAGCAGCGCAACGTATATGACCACCGCACGAACGACCAGCTCCCAAGCCGGAATGCTCGGCAGCAGGGTCGAGAGCAGTACTGCCTCCGGTCTTACCTTGGCGCCATGAGAATGAGCGCGGCTGGTCCCAGGAGGACGATCCATAGCGTCGGGAAGATGCAGCCGACCATCGGCAGCATCATCTTCAACGTCGCCTGGGCGGCTTTTTCCTGCGCGCGCTGGCGGCGCTTGCGCCGCATCTCGTCGGCCTGGATCCGAAGGATCTTGCCGATGCCGGTGCCGAACTGCTCGGACTGGATGATGGCCTGGATGAAGTTGTGCAGGTCATCGACCCCGCTGCTGCGGCCCATCTCGTCCATGGCCTCGAGCCGAGGACGGCCCAAGCTGACCTCACGTAGGACTTTGGCGAACATGTCCGACAGCGCGTTCTTGTACTTGTCGGTAACCCGGGCGAGGGCAGCGTCGAAGCCAAGTCCAGCGTCGACGGCGATGACCAGGAGGTCCATGGCGTCTGGCAGGCCCTTCTGAATTGCCGCGCGGCGGGCGTCAACCTTCTGCTTCAGCCAGAGCACGGGCAGGTAGTAGCCGAGCACGGCTCCGATCGCGAGGCTGATCACGAGGTAGACGGGCGTCCCCAGGAGAAAGCCAATGCCCAGGCCGACAGCAGCCATGACCGCGGCCGCGACCAGGCGGATGGCCCCGAAGTCTGCAGGCGTCAGGTTTCCGGGGCGGCCGGCCAGCTCGAGCCGGTTGTCGAGGTCCTGACGGGCTTTCTGCGGTGTCGAGCGGGACATCAAGCTCCCCAATCGCTCGATGGCCGGCCGCAGGAACCGTTCGCTGAACGGCCTCTGGAGCTCGACCTCTTCGATCGTCAGCGGCTTGTCGCTGCCACCGGCGCCATACACCTGCAGGCGTTGCTGGACCATCTGGGCGGTGTTGGTCGATGGCGTGCGGGACAGCCCGTAAAAGATCATCAGGATGCCGAGGCCGACGATTACCGCTAGCAGAAGGGTCATGTTCATGAGCTCATACCTCGATGGCGACCACGCGCCGGATGATCAGGTTCCCCACGAAGATCATGAAGGCGCCGATCGCGATCAGGATCCAGCCGATGAAGTTCTGGAACATGGGCCGGAAATAGGTCGGCGTCACGAAGTACATGAACACCGCCAGCACGATCGGCAGGAAGGTGATGAGGGTGCCTGACGCTCGTGCCTGAGCGGTAAGCGTGGCGATCTCGCCCTTGATGCGGACCCGCTCGCGGATCGTGTACGCGATGTTGTCGAGGATCTCCGCCAGGTTGCCACCGACCGTACGGTGGATGGAGTAGGCCGTGGCGACGAGGTCGAAGTCGGGGCTCTCCACGCGCTTTGTGATGTTCTGAAGGGCCTCGTCAGGCGAACCGCCGAGGTTCATCTCGCGCACCGCGCGCCCAAATTCGTCGGCGATCGGCGGCACGGCGTTCTTGGCGACCGTGTCGATGGCCTGCGCGAACGAATAGCCGGCCTTGATCGCGTTTGACAGCAGGGTGAGAGTGTCGCCGAGCTGGTTGTTGAAGGCTCGGAGGCGGCGCGCGATGCGGTACTTCACGTAGCGGCCGGGAATCAGGTAGCCGATCGCAGCCGCAATGAACAGCTGGATGATGCTGCCGATGCCGAAGCCGAACCGCACGCCGGCAATCAGGATGAACAGCACCGCCGACCCGATCTGAATCATGAAGAACTCGGAGGTGCGGAGCTTGAGGTCGGCGCGCAGCAGCTGCTCGGCGACCGACGGCTTTCCCTTCTTGGCGTCGCCCCGGCCCATGCGGTCCGCGGCGGGCTGGAAGATCCGGTTCAGGCTCTCCCGGATACCGCTCGACGGCGGCAGCGTGGTGGCGCCTGCTGTGGTCACGCCATACGCGGCAAGCCTCGCCTGGAAGTCCTCAGAGCCACCGGCGGATCGGCGCATACGGCTGATCCCGAAGAACAGCAAAAAAATTCCCGCGAAGGCGAGAAGCGCGAATATGAGCGAAGTCGACATCAGGACCTCCTAACGGTCAGTAGAGCTTATCCGGTGGTGGCTGCGATGTGGGACGGAAAAGCGACTCCGGAACGTCCTCGCCCTCGGCTTTGAGATGCTCCATGCGCATCGGAATGACGCCCGTCGCCGTGTGGTACCCGACGGCCTTGCCCTCGGCATTCACGCCGAGCTGGTTGAACTTGAAAATCTCTTGGAACTGGACGTCTCCGTCCTTCATCCCCGTGATCTCTGCCACGCTGACGATGCGCCGAATGCCACCGCGAAGTCGAGACTGCTGAACTATCAGGTGGATGGCGGCGCCGATGGTCTCGCGAATGGCTCGCGAGGGAAGGTCCTGGCCGGCCTGGAGCACCAGCGTCTCGAGACGGACCAGGCACTCATGCGGGTTGTTGGCGTGGATGGTCGACATCGAGCCATCGTGGCCCGTGTTCATCGCCTGAAGCATGTCCAGCGCCTCGCCGCCACGGCATTCGCCGACGATGATGCGGTCGGGACGCATACGCAGACAGCTCTTGACGAGCTCGCGAATCGGCACTGCGCCCTTGCCCTCGACATTGGGCGGCCTCGACTCGAGTTGGATCCAGTGAGGCTGCTGAAGCTGGAGCTCGGCGGCGTCCTCGCAGGTGATGAGGCGCTCGGTCTCCGGGATGAAGGACGAGAGGATGTTGAGGAGCGTCGTCTTGCCGGAACCGGTGCCGCCGGAGACCAGGATGTTGAAGCGGGCGCGCACGCACGACCGCAGGAACGTCATCAGCTCCGGGCTGGCCGAGTGGAACCGGTTCACGATGTCGGTCGGGCCCCACTTCTCTTTGGTGAACTTTCGAATCGTCAGACAAGGGCCCTTAAGGGCGATCGGCGGGATGACCACGTTGACGCGGGACCCATCCTTCAGGCGGGCGTCACAGATTGGTGTCGACTCGTCGACCCTGCGGCCGACCAGGCTGACGATGCGGTCGATCACCTGGCGCATCTGCCGCTCGGATTCGAAGGTGACCGCCGACAGCGTGGGCTCGCCGCTCTTCTCGACGTAGATCTGCTTGGGGTGGTTGGCCATGATTTCAGTGATGTTCGGGTCGGCCAGCAGCGCTTCGAGCGGGCCGAGCCCTAGGACGTCGTCCAGGACCGAGTCGACAAGGCGCTCCTTGTCGGTCTTGGTCATCGTCATGGCCGTGGTCCTGAAGTACTCGTCCGCGAGCTCGACGATCTTCTCGCGTACGCCCACCTTGTTGCTGGAGTCGATCTGGTCGGCAAACCGCTCGATCAGCTTGGCGTGGATCTGAACCTTGGCTGCCGTAAACGCGGGCGGCGCGTCGCCGGCCTGGGGCACGCGCGCCGCGGTCGCCACGGGCGGCGGAACCGTGTCGGTGGGACGGGCCTTCGGCACCGCCGAAGACGTGCTGTACGAGGTGGCTCCGCCCGGGGCAGTCGCGACTGCAGGTCCGTTACTCGCGGGACCCGTCACGGGCGGAGCGCCCGTCTGGTTCTGCTTGACCCTGTCCAGAAGACCCATATTCAGCTGCCGGAAAGAACTCTAAAGAGCCGTGAAATGGTACCTGGCTTCCACCTCGGTCTGGCTGACACCATTCGCCGAATCGAAGCCGTTCGGGCAGTTCTGGGTGTCGGGGCCGGTGGGCGGAGATGACGCATAGTCCTGCGGCGACTCCAGCGTGTACTTGAGCTGGGTGTTGTTGAGAAACCAGGTGAAGTACTCGGCGTCGCACTGGGTGATCTCGATCGTCAGGCTCGAGGTCAGGCCACCGTTGCTGGGCGTGGTGCCGCCGACCGTGGTGGCGCCGTTGGCCGGCACCACGTCCGAGTGCGCCGGCCCGAGGCCGATGACCAGAACGTTGGTGAACACCGTCTTACTGACGACCTTGGGCGGCCCGGTCGGCTGGGTCTTGCCGGTGGCGAATATCGAGAGGCTGGCTGACGCGATCACAGTGATGTAGTCATCGAGGGTGATGTTGCCCGCCACGCCTTGCTGCTCGCCGGTGGGGATCGTCATGGCGACGTAACCCTTGGCGATCGGCAGGAATGCGGGGCCCGCGCCGGCGGGAACGAGGCCGATGTCCTTGGCGAGCATGTCCTTCGTGATGACCGCGCCCTTGCTGATCTGGATCTCGGCGATCAGGCCGACCAGGTCAGTCGGGTTCGTGTATGTGCCGGTGACGTTGGTGGAGACGCCCTTGAGGATGTCGAGGTCGGCGCTGGTGATCTGGTGACGCATTGGGATTGGGTTCTTCGCGATGACAACCGTCTGCGTTGAGCCCCCAATGACCCCGCCGCCGCCAAGGCTGCCCAGAAGGTAGACGCCTCCCGCGGCGAGCAAGGCCAATAACAAGCCGACGATGATGAAAAGACGACCTCCACCCGGTCGGGGTCGTGCTGGTGCTGCGGTGGCCAAAGTGCTACGTCACCTCCGAATATGTGTTCTGCAAGAGTGCCGCCATTGTAACGAGGGGGTCTCTATATCGCTCCCCCGAAGCGAGAGAGCCCCTTGCGGGGCTCTCTTTTGAAGGTGCTACTACGTTTGGTTCTCGTTAGCCGAGAGCGGCTACGACGTTCGAGAACACGTTCTTGATCTGGTTGCCCATCGTAAGAAGGATCACGATGACGACGATTGAAACGAGAACGAGGATCAGAGCGTACTCAACCATGCCCTGACCTTCCTGACGGGTCGTAAGACTGCGGAGCTTCCAGTAAAGACTCAACATTGCATTCACCTCCTTTTTCCAGAAGTACGGACTGTTATCTAGCTAGACGGCCCCTAACCGGGTTTCTTGCGGCCCAGGCGCCATCCGCGGCGGTGATCCTACAGGGGCGTCCCCGGGGAGGTCAATTCCTTAAGCAAAGCTCGTCCGTGAGGTGGTTTCGAGGGCCGGCTGTTAGATTGACGCCGGGAATGGCGGCCGCTGACGTCGAGGAAGATGTGCGATCAGAGGGGCCGCTCCCGATTGCCGCGCCACCTCAGCTGCGCACCGGCCGCCACTGGCGGGAGCTGGTCTTCGGGCGACTCCTCCCCGCCATGTTCTTCAGCCTTTTCCTGGTGCGTTACATGCTCACCTTCTGGGGGAGCCTCCATTCCATCCACCGGCTCTTTGACTATCTATTCGTGCTCCAGCAGCTGCTGGCGCTGGCCTACTTCACGATGCTGGTGGTCCTGTACAGCACCCGGCTGCCGGCCCGGGGCACCGACCACCGGTTGGCCGTGGTCGTCATCGCTTTCACCGGCACCTTCTCCACGATGGCCGCGAGCTTCCTGCCCGGCGGCGGGCGCCATGACTGGCTGGTGATCCCGGCCGACATCATCGCGACCGCCGGCCTCGCCTACGCGGTCTGGGGACTGGCTTATCTCCGCCGGTCGTTCTCGATCGTGCCTGAGGCCCGGCGCCTGGTCACGGGCGGCCCCTATGCGTTCAGCCGGCACCCGGTTTACCTCGGCGAGATCGTCACGGCGATCGGGGTCAACCTGGCCACGGCCGGCTGGCCGAGCGCGCTGGCCGTCCTCTATTTCGTGATCTGTGAGCTGCTCCGCATGCGCTGGGAGGAAGGTGTTCTCGCGCGCGCCTTCCCGAACGAGTACCCGGCATACGCCAGTCGCGTCCCGCGCTACGCGCCGAACCCCCTTAAGGCCCTCATCTGAACACCAGCTCGCGCCTGACGGACTGGCTCAGCGCCCGGACGCTGCTGATCGGCGGCGTGATGCTGGCTCTCCTCATGCTCTGCATCTCCGGCATCCAGGATCCGGACTTCTGGTGGCACGTGCGGACCGGGCGCTGGATCGTCGAAAACGGACAGCTGCCCTCGCACGACCTGTTCACGTTCACGGTCCCCGACCACGTCTGGACCGACCACGAGTATCTGACGGAGATCCTGATGTGGCTGACCTACTCCGCCACCGGCACTGTCGGATTGGCGATCGCGTTCGGGTTGATCACGTGGGCCGGGTTCTGGTTGATCTATCGCCAGGTTCGGCGCCAGCCGTTTGTCATCGTCGGTCTCGGCATCGCCATCGGCGCCCTGGCGGGGTGGCCCATCTGGGGACCCCGCGCGCAGATGATCACCTTCGCCCTCTCGTGCCTTGAGCTTTACTGGCTCCACGGATACCTCAGCGGCCGCAGCCGCGCCCTCGTCTTCTTTCCATTGGTGATGGTGGCGTGGGCCAACCTTCACGGCGGCTGGGTCATCGGGTTCGCATGGCTCGGCGTCCCCCTTGTGTCCGAGATCGTGATGTGGGCGTGGGATCCTTCGAACCCGGCGCACAAGGCGCACGTCAGGTTCCTCGCCATCATCACAGTCGCTTCGGTGGTGGCCGTCCTCGCCACGCCGCACGGTTTGAGCCTCTACCTATATCCGTTCGAGACACAGGGCAGCGTGGCGCAGCAGAAGCTCATCGTCGAATGGTTCTCGCCCGACTTCCACCAGATCTACCTGAAACCGTTCGAGGCGATGGTGTTCATCGTCATCGCCGGGTTCGCGCTGCGGCGGCCGAGCCTTTATCAGTTCCTAATGGTGATCACGGCCCTTGGCCTGGCGCTGCAATCGGTGCGCCACATCGCGTTGTTCGTCGCCGTGGCGACGCCGGTGATGATCGCCACCTACTCGGATTACTGGAAGGAGCTCTCTGCTGCTCGTGGGTGGAAGCTCCAGCTGCCGGCGCGGCCTGCATTCGCCGTCGTCACGGCAGTGGCGCTGGTCCTGGTCATGCTGGTGGCCGCGATCAAGATCGACCTGGACATCAGCCCTTCAGTGCAGGCCAAGCTCGATCAGTCGAGCTACCCGATAGCGGCGGCGGATTGGCTCGCGTCGCACCCGGAGGTGGGAACGCACATGTACAACCAGTACGGCTGGGGCGGCTACCTGGCCAACCGGTTCTATCCCGACCCGAACCGCAAGGTGTTCATCTTCGGCGAGGCCGAGCTGATGGGCGATCCCCTTCTCAACGAGTACGACGACGTCCAGAACCTGCGGCCCGATTGGACCGCGATCCTGGACAAATATCACGTCGACTACGTCATCTTCAACACCGGGGCCGCGCTGTCCAACGTGCTGGAGACGCAGCCGGCCTGGAAGATTGCCTACCAGGACAAGGTGGCGACGATCTTTGTCAGGGCAGGCTGATGCGCCGATACGACCACGAGACCCCTTTTGGCTGGTGCCTTTTTGCGAACCAGGATCATCGGTGCCCGTATGGCCGGGCGGTGACGGTGCCCGCGGCACGAGCTGATCAGTAGATCCGGTAGATCTTGAAGTTCGGCGAGTCGTACGCCGGCGGACCGAGCACGGTTGGCGGCGGTGTTGGCAGGTCGGCGGTCCAGATCACGTACCTGATGTGGTTGGCGGTGTCGAATTGGACGATGTCCGTCTTCCCGGTCAGCAGATCAAGCGCCGTCTGCGTCTTGGTCACGTAGTCGAAGGTCTCGTCGTAGTGGCCGACGAACACGGTGTCCGAGCTGTAGGCGGGCACGAAGAGGCCGACGCCCGGCATCGAAAGGACGATACCGGAGGGATGGCTCCCTAGCCAGTTGAGGCCGTCAAACCAGGTTCGCGGCACCGAGTACTGCGGCTGCGTTGCAATCAACATCGGCGCGAGGACCAAGAACGCGCTGCCGATCGCGGTGAATGCGACATAGGAGAAAGGAATGAGCGCGTGCGCTCTGGCGCTCCGCAGCCGAGGCAGGATCGTCTCGAAGAGGCCGATGGCCCCGAGCACCGTCAGCGGGAGGTAGATGCCGTCCAGGAACCGCCGGCGCAGGTCACCCGCCGGGTTCGGCAGATAAAGGATGGCCGCCAGTAGCACGAGCCACGCGATCAGGAAGATGTCCTCCCGGCTCCGCCGTCTGAGCACCACAGGCAAGCCGGTCAGCGCGAGCAGCAGCTGAGGCGCCATCGCGAAGAACAGGCTGAAGGCCTCGGGCGGCAAGGCGTTCTGCGAGTGGAAGGTCCACCTCTCAACCTGCGGGTTGCCGATGAAAGCGAGGTAGCAGTAAAGGATGTAGGGTGCCGGTATCGCGAATGCGACGATGGCCGCGAGCCACCCGCGCGGCGAAGCGGGACGCATCAGCAACGCCACCGCCGTCGCGCCGCCCATGAGGATGGGCATCTGCGGGTGGATCGAGGCCTGACCCAGCCAGCACAGCCCGGCGATGACCCCGAGGGTGAGGCTCCCGCGCTGGATCGCTTTGAGCGTGAGCACGGTGCCGGCGGCCGCGAACACGCCAGACCACGCGAAGTGCGGCAGCGCCAGGACCGAATAGAAGGCCGTCAGCTCCGGCATGCGCCAGTCGAGCGTGTCCGTCACGTTGCCGAAGATCACCGGATGGCCGAGCGCCTGGATCACGTAGCCCATCCCCAGGCCGATCGCGCAGAAGAAGAACGCGAAGAGCCTCGCTGAACGGTCCGCGATGAAGTGGTTGACGAACGCCCAGATCGCCGCCATCAGAGCGAAGGCGCCAGCGACCATCGCGAGGTGGAACACGACGATCAGCGGCAGGTTGAATAGAGCGGCGACGTGGCCAAGGAAAATCCAGAACATGAAGAGGTACGCCGGCGGGCTGGACTCGGTGGTGTAGCGGTTGGTCCACGACCACGCGCCCTCCCAGCCCTGTCGCATCTTGGCGAGATAGGTGTTGGCGTCGTCCCCCAGGTAGAAAAAACCCATGAAGACCTGGTCGTGCGGCTGCACCGCATATGCGTACAGGTACGGAATCGTGGTGACGACGGCGATGGCGAGCCCGGTCAGCAGCGGGACTCTCCAGTCGCGCAGCGACCAGGTCGGGCTGTAGCTCGCGCTTTCTACTGGCTTCGCGTCCATCGCCTCACGCTCAAACGCAGGACCGTCAACAGCGCTCTGCGCACCTCCCCTTGGGACACCTTCGATGCACCCGCGACCCGGTCCTCGAAACGGATTGGCATCTCGACCACGCGGTACCCCAGCTTGCGGGCACGGTAGACCATTTCGATTTGAAAGGAGTAGCCCTGCGACACCACGTCGTCGAGCTGGATGTGATTCAGCAGTTCGCGTGTGTAACAGCGATAGCCCGAGGTGCAGTCGCGCGTCGGGAGCCACAGCAAGAGCCGGCAGTAGACATTGGCCGCCCAAGACAAGAGATAGCGGTGGAAGGGCCAGCCGACGACCTCGCCGCCTTGGATGTAGCGGGAGCCGATCGCCAAGCCCCCGCAGGCACGGGCAGCCGAGACGATCGCGTCGAGGTCGCCGGGAAGGTGCGATCCATCAGCATCCATCTCCACGAACAGGTTCGAACCTCCGGCGAGGCCGATCCTGAAAGCGTCTTCGTATGCGCTGCCGAGACCAAGCTTGCGAGGCCGGTGCAGGACACGGATGCCGGGGTCCGCTGCGGCAAGACCGGCGGCCAGCTCGCCGGTCCCGTCCGGTGAGGCGTCGTCGACGATCAGGACGTCGTGGCCCAGCCGTCTGACCCCTGCCACCACCTGCTCGAGATTCAGCCGCTCGTTGAACGTGGGCAGCACGACGAGCACCTCGGTTGGCGGGGCTTTGCTCTCCCCCACGCTCACCGGCTGAACCTGACCCTCACCACGTGCTTGAACATGTCGATCGAGCTCCGGATCGGCAGCACCTTGGTGGGCGCCGAGTGCCGCCACACCACCGGCACCTCCACGATCTTCACGCCTCTGCGCTTGGCCAGGTAGAGGACCTCGGGGTCGTAGCCGAATCCGTCGGTGGTCAGGCCGGCGAAGGCGGGCTTTGCCACATCGGCCCGAAAGAGTTTGAACCCACACTGCGTGTCCCAGATGCCGGGCAGCAGCACCGCCTGGACGATGAGGTTGAACACCTTGCCCATGAGCACCCGGTACACCGGCTGCGGCATCTCGATTTGCGACCCGCGCACCGCACGCGATGCGATCGCGACGCCGGCGCCCGCCTTGATCGCGGCGTCGAGCTTTTCCAGCTCTTCAATTGGAGTTGAGAGGTCGGCGTCGGTGACCAGCACCTCCTCGCCAAGCGCGACCGCCACGCCGGCTTTCAGCGCGCCTCCCTTACCACGATTCGCGGGCAGTGCTTCCAGCCGAATCCTGCGGTTGCGAGCGGCGGCGGCGTCCATCACCTGCCGGGTGCCGTCGGTGCTGCCGTCGTCGACGATGATCAGCTCGTAGTCGAGCGGCCGGGCATTGAGGTAGCGCTCGATCTGCTCGATGGTGCGCGGCAGCCTCTGTTCCTCGTTATACGCGGGGATGACGATGCTCAGCGCGGGCGCAGATTCTCCGGCCATGGCTGCGAATCGTAGCTAGGTGTTCCGCAGCACCCGCACTGCATAGATGGGAAGCACGGCCATGCGGCGGACTCGCCAGGGCTGCCGCACCAGCCTGAAAAGCCACTCGAGCCCAGCGCGCCTCATCCACGCCGGAGCGCGGGGAATGCGCCCCGTCAGGTAGTCAAAGGAACCGCCCACGCCCATCGCGACCGCGACGCCAAGCGAGTCGCGCATGCGGTCGATCCACAGCTCCTGGTTGGGGTGGCCATAAGCCACCAGCAGCACCTGTGGCTGGTGGGCGCGTATGAGGGCGAGGCTTTCGGCGTCGGCCGAAGGATCGGGGGAGCCGGCGTGGGCGGCAACGTCGAGACCCGGATGTTCAGAACGCAGCCGGTTGGCGAGGTCGTCCGCTACGCCCGGTGCGGCGCCAAGCAGAAAGATGCCGAAGTGACGCCGCGCGCACAGTGCGGCCACGGGCGGAATGATGTCGACGCCAGTCACCGGCTCGCGCATCGTGCAGCCCTGTCGTCGAGCCGCCCACACGACTCCGCTGCCATCGGCCAGGCAAAGATCGGCGGACTCGAGCACGCGCGCGAACTCGGGATCGGCCTTCGCCCGCATCACGAATTCGGGATTGACGGTGGCGACGAGGTGGTGGCCGCCATCGTCCGCGAGCTGCTCGATACGGGTCAACGCGGCTGCCATGTCCAGACAGTCGACCCGAACGCCGAGAACGCGGACGTGGCTCATTGGGGTGATTATCATTCGCAGGTTGCTGACCAGGACGGTAGCCGTAGACATGAACCCCGCGACCCGCGAGGTGGTTACGGGCACCGAGGTATACGCTCGCGAGGTCGGCTCGCGCCTGGAGGCTGCCGCGCCGGACCTGCGCTGGCGGTTCTTCGCGTCGAGGCCTCGCGCCGGCCTGGGCGTCGACGTGATGGTCACGCCGTTCCCCCGACTCTGGTCGCAGGTGCGCCTTCCACTGGCGCTGGCACGTGAGCACGCAAACTTGCTTTTCGTCCCTTCGCACGTGATCCCGTTTGCGTGGCCGGGCAAAGCGCTGACGGTTGTTCATGACCTGGCTTTCGAGCGCCACCCACAGGCATACTCGGCGTCCGAGCGAGCCTACCTTCAGCTGACGACAAGGTGGGCCGCGCAGCGATGCCCGCTGTTGATTGCAGACTCGGAATCGACCAAAGCGGACCTTGTCGCGCTTTATGGAATGAAAGCGGAGCGCATTCGTGTCGTGCCGCTTGGTGGCGGCGAGTCCGTCCACGGACCGAGCGCTCCGGCATCGCGGCTCGGCGAGCTCGGCCTCGACGGGACATTCGTGCTCCAGGTAGGACGCATCGAAACCAGAAAGAACCAGCCGGCCGCTCTCGCGGCAGTCGAGAGGCTGGAAGGTGTCACGCTCGCAGTCGCCGGCCCGGAACGCGACCCGGCGCTCGCCGCACGCCTGCGCTCATCGCCGAAGGCCCGCGTGCTGGGCAGGGTCGACCAACCGACACTCGAGCTTTTGTACAAGCACGCTGCCGCGGTGGTGGTGCCGAGCCTGTACGAGGGCTTCGGCCTGCCTGTTCTCGAAGCGATGTCGCGCGGCAAGGTGGTGGTGGCAGCACGCACATCGTCGCTGCCTGAGGTGGGCGGCGACGCGGTCCTCTACGCCGATCCCGCCAATCCCGAGGCGGTCGCCAATGCGCTGCAGAGCGCGCTGAGCGATAAGGCGCTGCGGTCAAAGCTTGCGCGCGCGGCACGAGCACGGGCAGTCCAGTTCACGTGGGACCGATGCACCGCAGGCGTGGTCGCGGTCGTTCGCGAGTTGATCGCCTGACGCCGCTCGTTAGGCCGGCCTGATAGCTCGATCGATCGATCGCCACGTGAGGTCGGCCGACCGCGACCAGCTGAACTGCGCCGCGCGCAGGATGCCGCGGCGCTTGAGGTCGGACGCAAGGTCCGAATCGCCGACCACCTTCTCCAGCGCTTTTCGCCACGCGTCGGGGTCGTCCGCCGGCGCTATCAAACCTGCCTCACCCACCAGCTCAGGCAGGCTCGCCCGGTCGGAGACGACAACCGGCGTGCCGCACGCCATCGCCTCCAAGGGCGGGAAGCCGAAACCTTCGTACCACGCCGGATGTGCCAACACGCGCGCCAGGTTGTAGACGGCCGGCAGTTCCGCTGGATCCAGGCCTTCGATGTGGTGGACGCGTGGGCCTAGCCGTTCGAGCTGTTCCTTGATCGGCTCATACAGCCAGCCCCATGAGCCAACGATCACGAGGTCAGGCCGGTCCCGCATCATCGCCCACGCCTCGAGCAGCGTGGCAAGGTTCTTGCGCGGCTCGATGGTGCCGACGAACAGGATGAATCGTTCAGGCAGCTGGAGGCGCGCGCGTGCGATATCGAGGTCCTCGTGGCTCAACGGCCGGAACAGGTGAGAGATGCCATGTGGCACCACGGTGATGCGCGAAGCCGGAACGTCAAACAGCTCCTTGATGTCGTTAGCCGTGTTGTTCGAGACGGCGATGACCACGTCGGCGCGGGCGAGCGATCGGGGAACCACGAGCCGCGTGCTCAGCGGCTGGCGGCCGGGAAACCAGCTGGGGTTGAGATAGATGGCGAGGTCGTGGATGGTGATCACGGAAGGGCAGCCGACGCTGCCCAGCGGCAGGCCGCCCGCCGGGCCGAAGTAGGCATCCGGCCGAAGCCGCCGGATGCGCGCCGGCCACTGGACGTGCCGCCCGAACAAAGGCAGGTTGGGCAGCGGCCGATATCGGACGGCGGGAAGTGGCGTCGGCGAGGCCGCCCCCGGTGGCATGAACACTGTGAAACGGCAATCGGGTCTGTCGACGCCCATCGCGTGCAGGATCTCTCGGGTGTAGACGCCGATGCCGGCGCGCGGCCGGGCGAGCCCGGACCCATCGACAGCTAGGTGCAGGCCCGACAGCAACTACTGCCTATTCGTACGTGCGGTGCGCACCGTCTGGGTCCGCTTCGACCTTCTCGCTCGTGATCTTGGCGCCAACGGAGGCCAATTTTCCCGGCATGTTTTCGTACCCGCGATCGACGTGCCATGCGTTGTGAAGGACGCTCTCGCCCTCAGCGCAAAGCGCTGCGATCACCAGCGCGGCGCCTGACCTGATGTCGGGAATTGCGACCTCGGTGCCACGCAAGCGCGCCGGGCCGTGGACTATCGCGTGCAAGCGGCCTTCGACGTTGATTCCCGCCCCCATCTTCGCCAGCTGGTTCACGTGCTGGAAGCGATTCTCGTGGACATACTCCGAGATCACTGTCTCGCCATCGGCCTGGGTCATCATCGCCATGTACTGCGCCTGCAGGTCGGTGGGAAATCCCGGGTAGGTCCAGGTCGACATATCGACAGGCTTCAGACGCGTCTTGGGGTTGCGGCCAACACGAAACCAGCCGTCCCCCGCCTCGACGTGAGCGCCGGCAAGCTCCAGCTTCAGCAGCACCACGTTCAGGTCCTCGGGCCGGCTGCAGTCGAGCCGCAGCTCGCCGCCCGCGGCCACCACCGCGATCGCGTACGTGCCTGCCTCGAGGTAGTCGGGGATGACGGTGTGCTCGGCGCCGCCCAGGTCTTTGACGCCATCTACGACCAGGCGCTCGGTGCCGATGCCCTCGATGCGCGCGCCCATCTTGCCAAGCAGCAGGCACAGGTCCTGCACGTGGGGCTCACGCGCCGCGTTGAAAATCTCGGTGCGACCCTCGGCCAGCACCGCCGCGAGGAGGATGTTCTCGGTGCCGGTCACCGTTGGCAGGTCGAAAACGATTCGCTTGCCGCGCAAGCGATCGACCTCGGCGACGATCTCGGTCTGCGTCTCCTCGATCCTCGCGCCCATCTGGCGCAGCCCGCGAAGGTGCTGCTCGAAACGCCTCGCGCCGATGTCGTCCCCGCCGGGTCGGGGTACCCGCGCCTTGCCGAACCGGCCGAGTAGCGCGCCGAGGAGAACTATCGTCGCGCGCATGCGGCGACCGAGGTCGTCGGGCACGTGGTTGTCCTGCGCGAGGCCGGTCTTGAGGATGAGAGAGCTGTCGCCTTCGACCCGCCCGCCCAGCCCGGTGAGTATCTCGCCCATCAGCGCGGTGTCGGTCACACGCGGCACGTTGTTGAGCCGGACGGGTTCTGTCGTCAGTAGGGCGGCAGCCATCTCCGGCAGCGCGGCGTTCTTCGAGCCGGCAACGCAGATGTCACCAGCGAGCTGCGCACCACCAGTGATGCGAAGCACGTGGTCGTGTCGAGGCGTCGGCGCGGTCATCGATTTCTACGGTAACGGTTGGAGCGCGCTAGCCGCGACGCGCCCGGGCCAACCGCAAACGCGCTTCGGCCATCGCCAGCGCCTGCTGAAACTCGGTCTCTTCCGCCGTCGTGAGCGTGCCGGCCAGCCGTTCTTGAGCCCGGCGACGCGCCTCTTCAGCGCGCTCGACCGAGATCTCCTCGGCGTGCTCGGCGATGTCGGCGAGGACGGTCACCCGGTCAGGAAGGACCTCGAGAAAGCCGCCCCCGACAAAGAGCACCTGTTCCTCTCCCCCATATGTCTCCTGGATCCTCAGCGGTCCTGGCTTGAGGATCGTCATGAGCGGCGCGTGGCGCGCAAGGACGCCGAGCTCGCCATCAGCGCCGCGCGCGATGATGAACTCGACCTCGCCCTCGAACAGGCTTCGCTCGACGCTGACGACCCGAAGCAAGTACTTCACTATGAAGCCGACTTCTTTTTCATCTCTTCGCCCTGCGCCCGCGCCTCGTCGATCGTGCCGACCATGTAGAACGCCTGCTCCGGCAGGTCGTCGTGCTTGCCTTCGAGGATCTCCGTGAACCCACGAACGGTCTCGCGAATCGGCACCGACTTACCCTCGCGGCCAGTGAACCGCTGCGCGACGTTGAACGGTTGCGAAAGAAACCGCTGGATTTTGCGAGCCCGCGACACCGCCTGCTTGTCGTCTTCCGACAGCTCCTCCATGCCGAGGATGGCGATGATGTCCTGTAGGTCCTTGTACCGCTGCATCGTCTTCTTCACGCCCTGCGCGGCGTCGTAATGCTCCTGCCCGACGATCGAGGGCTCGACGAAACGGCTCGAGGATCCGAGGGGATCGATGGCGGGATAGATGCCGATCTCGACCAGCGACCGCTCGAGCCGCACGGTGGCGCCGAGGTGGGCGAACACAGTCTGGATGGCAGGATCGGTGTAGTCGTCGGCAGGCACGTAAACAGCCTGCACCGAGGTGATCGATCCCTTGCTGGTCGAGGTGATGCGCTCCTGCAGCTCGCCCATCTCGGTCGCCAGCGTTGGCTGGTAGCCGACGGCGGATGGCATGCGCCCGAGTAGGGCCGACACCTCAGAGCCCGCGAGCAGGTAGCGAAAGATGTTGTCGATGAACAGCAGGGTGTCGGCGCCCTCCGCGTCGCGGAAGTACTCGGCCATGGTCAGGCCGGTGAGACCAACGCGTGCGCGAGCGCCCGGCGGCTCGTTCATCTGGCCGAAAACTAGGGCGGTCTGCGGGAGCACGCCCGCGTCCTGCATCTCGTGATACATGTCGTTGCCTTCGCGCGTGCGCTCACCCACGCCGGCGAACACCGAGCGGCCCTTGTGCTGGTAGGCAATGTTGCGAATCAGCTCCTGGACGATGACCGTTTTGCCAGTGCCGGCGCCTCCGAACAGGCCGATCTTCGAGCCCTTGGCGAAGGTGCAGATGAGGTCGATGACCTTGATCCCCGTCTCGAGTATCTCCACCTTGGCCTGCTGCTCCGATACCGGCGGCGCAGGGCGGTGGATCGGCCAGCGGGTGACCCCTTCTGGCGCCGGCTCATCATCGATCGGCGCGCCGATCACGTTGAACATGCGCCCCAGCGTCTCGACGCCGACGGGTACTGAGATCGGTCCGCCCGTCGCCCTGGCGGGATCGCCGCGGCGGAAACCATCTGTCGCATCCATGGCGATGGTGCGCACGACGTTGTCCCCGATCGCGCCTTCGACCTCGAGCACGACCACGCGGCCGTCGCCGGTCGTCACCTCGAGCGCTTCGAACAGCTCGGGCTGCTCTCCGGGCGGAAACTCGACGTCGACCACGGCGCCGATGACCTGGCTGACGTGCCCTTCCTTCGAATCTTTCTTCTCACCTTTCTTGTCGTGCGTCGGGTGCTTGGTCTTGGCCATGTGTGTTATCTCCCTCAGCTCGAAGCCCGCATCGCTTCGGCACCGCTAACGATCTCCATCAGCTCAGTGGTGATGCCGGCCTGGCGCACCTTGTTCGCGTAGAGCGTCAAGGCGTCGATGAGGTCGCCGGCGGCGTTGGTCGCGTTCTGCATCGCGATCATCTTGGCCGAGTACTCACTGGCCTTGTTCTCCAGCACCGCCTGGAAGACCTGCGTCTCCACATAGCGGGGCAGCAGGCCGTCCAGCACGGACTCAGGGTCGGGCTCGTAGATGTAATCAGCCCGCGGGCCCTTGCTCTCCTCGCCTCGTCCCGGGATCTCCGCCGGGATGAGCACCGTGACCACCGGCTCCTGCTTCATGGTCGAGATCCATTTCGAGTAGCAGAGAAGCACGGCGTCAGTCCTGCCCTTGCTGTATTCCTCCAGCGCGACGGTGATCGCCGGCATGATCTCGGCGACAGTCGGACGGTCCGAGACGCCGCTCACCTCGGCGATGACCTCGCGCCGGTATCGCAGCAGGAAGTCGCGGCCCTTGCGTCCGATCGTGACGTAGCGCTGCCCCTCGGTGTGGTGCTCGTTCATGTAACGGGTGGCGGCGCGGATGTTGTTGACGTTGATGGCGCCGCATAGGCCCTTGTCGGTCGTCACGAGGATCATCACGGCGCGCTTGCCTTCGCGACGGACAAGGAACGGGTGCTTGTACTCGGTGGCGCGCTCGCCCGTGGTCTGGAGCACCTCGACCATCTTCTCGGCGTAGGGCCTCGTCGCTTGAACCGCGGCCTGCGCGCGCCGAAGGCGCGTCGCAGCGACCAC
Source organism: Candidatus Micrarchaeaceae archaeon (assembly GCA_035534555.1). Taxonomy (GTDB): domain Bacteria; phylum Chloroflexota; class Dormibacteria; order Dormibacterales; family Dormibacteraceae; genus Palsa-872. Next base: position 82,652 of record DATLRQ010000076.1, on the reverse strand, counting down.
CTGCATCGCTTTGGTGATCTTCTGCGTGTTCCTGATCGAGTCGATCCGCCTGACGATGTCCCTGAAGGCAGGCAACTAGGGAGCCTTTGGCTTTCTGGGCCGTTTGGGTTTCGTCTCGGGGTCTGGTGTTGTCTCAGCAAGGGCGGCGCGGATCTGATTCAGCTGAGAAGGCCGTGCGGCGGCGTCAGGGTCGGCTTCCGCCGGAGCCTCTTCAACTTTTGCCGCGGCGGCTGCCTTCGTCTCGGTTGGGGGAGCCGGCGACTCCACCTTCGCTACCGGCGGCGCCGCCTGAGCCTGCGCCTCTGGTTGGGCTTTGTCGCCCGGCTTGGCAGCGTCGGCTGCCTTGCCACCCTTGTCCGGAGCCGGCTTGGCTTCCTCGACTCCGAACTGGTGGTTGAAGGTTGAGATCGCGGCCTTGAGTTTCTCGAACAGCGGGTCGTCCAGGGCCTTCTGCTTCTCGATCGCGTCCAGCAGCTCCTTCTGCTCGCTCTTGAGGAAGCGAACAAAGCCCGCCTCCCATTCGCGCACACGCGCCACGGGCACCTTGTCCAGGAAGCCCTGCGTGCCGGCGTAGATCACGGCGACCTGCTCGGCCAGCGGCACGGGCTGATACTTGTCCTGCTTGAGAAGCTCGGTCAGGCGCGCGCCCCGCTCCAGCTGGTTGCGAGTCTGCGTGTCGAGATCTGACGCGAACTGGGCGAAGGCGGCCAGCTCCCGATACTGGGCGAGGTCGAGGCGCAGCTGGCCGGCGACCTGGCGCATCGCCTTGGTCTGGGCGTCGCCACCGACGCGCGACACGCTGATGCCGACGTTCAGGGCCGGCCGCTGGCCCGCGTTGAACAGGTCCGCCTGCAGGTAGATCTGCCCGTCGGTGATGGAGATCACGTTGGTCGGGATGAAGGCGGACACGTCGTTGGCCTGCGTCTCGATGACAGGCAGCGCGGTCAGCGAACCCCCGCCGTTGGCCGGGCTCATCTTCGCCGCACGCTCGAGCAGCCTTGAGTGGAGGTAGAACACGTCGCCGGGATAGGCTTCGCGACCGGGCGGGCGGCGCAGGTTGAGCGAGAGTTCGCGGTACGCCCACGCCTGCTTGGTGAGGTCGTCGTAGCAGCACAGGGCTTCCTTGCCCTGCTCCATGAAGTACTCGCCCATCGCACAGCCGGCATAAGGAGCGATGAAGTTCAGCGATGCGGCATCCGACGCGGTGGCCGCGACGATGATCGTGAAGTCCATCGCGCCGTTCTCCTCTAGCGTCGCGGTGGCGCGCGCGATGGAGGCGGCGTTCTGGCCGATCGCGACGTAGACGCAGATGAGGTCCTTGCCCTTCTGGTTGATAATCGTGTCGAGCAGGACTGTGGTTTTGCCGGTGAAGCGGTCGCCGATGATCAGCTCGCGCTGGCCGCGGCCGATCGGAATCATCGCGTCGATCGCTTTGATGCCTGTCTGCACGGGGCTGTCAACACGCTTGCGAGTGATGACGCCTGGGGCGATCCTCTCGATCGGCATCGTCTTGGTGGTCTTGATCGGACCCTTGCCGTCCAGCGGCTGGCCGAGCGGGTTCACGACGCGGCCGATCAGCTCCTCCCCCACCGGCACCTCGAGGAGCCGGCCGGTGGTGCGCACCTCGTCCCCCTCATGAAGGTGGCCGTAATCGCCGAGGATGACGGCGCGCACCTGGTCTTCCTCGAGGTTCAGCGCCAGGCCGAAGGTGTCGTGCGGAAACTCGAGCAGCTCGCCCGCCATCGCGTTCTGGAGGCCATAGATCTGGGCGATGCCGTCGCTGGTGGCGACGATGCGTCCAACATCGGTCGCGACCAGGCTGGCGTCGAAGTCCTTCAGGCGTTCCCTGATGACCTCGGAAATCTCTTTCGTGCTGATACCCACTTGGTTCTTCCCCCTAGGATGCGTCCGCCAGCCGGCGGCGCAACTGCTGCAACTTGGTGGCAACGCTGGCGTCGATCAGGTGGTCGCCGTACTGGAGCTTGAGCCCGCCGAGGATGCTCTTGTCGACCACGACTGTCATCCGGACTTCCTTGCCCAGGCGTTTGGACAGCTGATCCGCGACCTTGTCGCGCTCGTCGTGGTCAAGCTCGACGGCCGTCGTCACGGTGGCGCGCACGCGCCCGGCGGCAGCGTCGGCAAGCGTCTCGAACTCTTCGACGATGCCGGAGACCTGCTTGACGCGACTCGACTCGATTAGTAGTCGCGCCAGGTTGGTCGCCTGCGGATCGAGCACGTGGGGCGTGTCCGAGATGAGCTCCATGCGGCGGCCGACTGGAATCGTCGGGTTGGTGAGAACCGCGGCGACTGCCGGTTCGGACAGCAGGTCGCGAACGGTTGCCAGGCGCTCGCCCCACTCCTCGATTTGCCCCTCCTCGGTGGCAAGTTCGAAAACCGCTCGCGCGTATCGCTTAGCGGCTGCCGTCGCCACTAGCCACCTCGGCTATCGCTCTTTCGATGAGCTGCTTGTGCTTGCCTGCGTCGAGGGTCTCGCCGATGACCTTCTCGGTCGCCGCCACGACCAGCCCGGCGACTTCGTTCCGAACGGATCTCACCGCCCTATCACGCTCGGCCTCGATTTCTTTGCGCGCCGCCTCGACGGTTCGCCTTGCATCCTCATCGGCCTTGTGCCGCATTTCCTGACGCAACTGATCCGCCGACTTGGTGGCGGCTTCGATGAGATCGCGCGCGGTTTTGCGAGCTTCGTTGAGCTGGGCGTCGGCACTCTTGAGACGTTCTTCCGCCTCGATGCGGGCTTTCTCGGCCTCTCTCAACTGCTCTGCGATGGCTCTCTGTCGGGCCTCAGCCCGTCTCACAAGCTCCGGGTAGACGTAACGGGCGAGGATCGCGAGCATGATCAGGAATGTGATCAGCTCAACGATCACGGTGCCATTGAGGTCGATGACACCTGCCACGCCCGCGAGAAACAGCATCAGATGAAGTCCTCCGGCCTAATGCACGTTGGAAAGGAAGACAAACCCGAACGCAAGGTTGATGAAGTACATCGCCTCAACCAGGCCGACAACCGCGCCAAGCCAGATGATCATCCGTCCCTGGGCCTCCGGTTGCCGAGCAATCCCGGTTATGAAGGCATTGCCGGCAAGGCCATCACCAATGGCAGCGCCAATAGCCCCGCCGCCGAGCGCCAAACCGAATGCAATGAGCGCTCCCGCAAGCTCGATACCGTGATCAGTCATCGCTTCCTCCTAATGATGTTGATGTTCTATGCCCTCGCGGGCCGCGCCGAAATAGATGACGGTTAGCAGCATGAAAATAAAGGCCTGGAGCAGGCCGATGAATAGAACGTCGAATGCCTTCCACAAAAGCAGTAGGGCGGTGCCGATTACGGTACCGCCGGCGGTTCCTACCACTGGTAGTGCCAGGGTTCCAAAACCCGCAATGAGCGCGATCATTACGGTGCCCGCGAAGATGTTGCCGAATAGACGCAACGAGAGCGTTAGCGGTTTGGTCACCTCTTCGAGAATGTTCAACGGGACAAACGCTGCTCGTGCCAAAAGCGGTAGCTCAAACGGTCGCGTGTAGCGCATGAAAAAACCTCGCACGCCAAGCACCTTGAAGCTGTACCACTGCACCACGACGATCACGATCGCCGCGATTGCCAGGGTTTGATTCCAGTCGGCGTTAGCACCGTGAAGAATTGGAATCAATGCGAGAGGGAATACCTCGATCCAGTTCGCAATGAGGATGTATAGGAAAAGGGTCATCCCAAGGGGGATGATGAACATCGCATCCTCCGCCACGATGTCTTTGATGAGACCTCGAACCTGGTCGTAGCCCAGCTCGAAGATCGCCTGCACCTTGCCAGGTTCGCCGTCTCGTAACTTTGACCGCAGCCAGAACGCGATTGCTAGGGTGGCGATGACGGCCACCGCGCTCGAGATAAGGCTGTCGTAGTTGAACGTGCACAGAGTGCCGCAACCAAGATCCACTGTGGGGTGCGTGCCGAAACCTCCCTCCGCCATCACCACGACCGAAGGCCCTCACGCACGGCTGCGGCCGTCATCACGAGCTGGGCGATGCCGACGCCCAGCGCCACCGCCCAGGCCGACCAGTGGAGAGTTGTCGCGACCATCAGGGCCGCTCCGGTCAGCAGGACAAGCCGGAAGGCGCTTGCCGCTACAAAAGGCGCTCGCTGATTGATGGTCGCAACCATTAGATATCCATTACACGAACCGATCGCCATGCCGGCCGCTAACCCCAAGCCGACCGAGAGCTCGCCGATGGTGGCTGCGATCCCGATGCTGATAGCGGCCAGGAATAGGGACGTCAAGGCACTTGCGCGAAGCACGTCCGCCATCTTCACCTGACAAACCCCCTCAACTTCACCCAAATCGCCGCGGCTCCGGCCGCGAGTCCGACGAACAGTCCCACCAGTACGAATACAGGGGCTGTATGCAGCCAGCTGTCCAGCAGTGCGCCTCCGATGATCGGGAGCAGGGCAGAGGCCGCGAAATACATCCCGATTCCGGCCAAGTCAGACCCTGTTGGTGGATTCGAGGGGGGCGGCATGCCCGGCCGAATTCTAACCGAGAAGGGTGCGGAGGTAAGGCACGCGCACCCGCCATCCCGTCTTCTGGAGGAGGTCTGCCGCGACTGTCGACGCCAGGGCCAGCGAGGTCGCCACAACGACGGCCAGGATGCGGCCGTGCCCGAAAAGGGTCAGGCCGACGGCACCGAGCAGCGCGCTCGCTGCGTAAAAGACGTAGCAAGTCTGGCGCGGGTCCAACCCGAACCTCTGGAGCCGGTGGTGCAGGTGGCTCAAGTCGGGCATCGCGACCGAGGTGCCCTGCCGGCGACGCCGGTAGATCGCCCAAGCCGTGTCGCCGATCGGCAGGGCCAGCGCCAGGACAGGGACGACCAAGGCGAACGCGACTGCAACTCTGGCGACCCCCACGATGGAGACCAGGGCCAGCGCCGCCCCGAGGAAGTGAGCACCCGAGTCACCCATGAAGATGCGGGCTGGATGGAAGTTGAAGATCAGGAAACCGGCGCAGGTTCCGGCCAGGGCAGCCGCCAGCTGCACGTACGCCACCTGCCTGAGGCCGGCGGCAGCCAGCAGCAGGGTCACCGCCACGATCAGCACCACCCCGGCGGCCAGGCCGTCGACCCCGTCCAGCAGGTTGACCGTGTTCTGCATGCCGACCAGCCAGAAAAGAGTGATCGGGATGGCCAGCCACCCGAGCTGCACGAGCTGCTCACCCGGAAGGCCGAAAGACGCGATCTTGAAACCGAACAGCACGATCGCTACGAGCGCGACGAACAACTGCATGCCGACCTTGATCGCGGCGCGCACTTGCCACCGATCGTCGGCGAGCAGCAGCACCGCGGCGAGCCCCGTGACCACGAGCACCCCGAGTGTGTCTTTGTAGTGAGGCAGAAACAGGATCAGGGCCACGGCGAACCCCACGTACATCGCGATGCCACCCAGCAACGGCGTCGGCTTTGGATGGTCGTGGCGGCCGCCCGGCTGGGCGATCATCCCGGTCCGGCGCGACACCCAGATCATCAAAGGCACGGCGAGCGCGCACACGACGAAGGCCACGATCAGCGGCATCAATCCGGGGCCCAGTCGCTCCTGCAGGTTGTGGAGGGCGTTGCCCCCGAAGAAGTCGCTCATCTAGGAACTGTTCCGCACGTCTTGATCCAAACTCGCCTGGCCGCCAGACGCGGGTGGCTTCTTTGGCGTCAACAGGGCGGATTGGTGCATGCAGCTCAGTCGAAGGCGTACGGGAGCGGGAATCTGCGGCACAAATCGAGGGCCCGCTCGTGCACCGAGTCCAGCACCGCCCGGTCGTCGATTCTCTCGATGAGGTCCGCGATGCAGTCGGCGATCTCGACCATCTCCGCCTCACGCATGCCACGCGTCGTCACCAGCGGGGTGCCGACGCGCACGCCACTGGGATTGAATTTCGAGGCTTCGTCGTAAGGGATCGAGTTGCGATTGAGGGTGATCCCGACGGTGTCCGCCACGTCCTGCACCTGCTTGCCTGTCCGCTTGTGCGCGCGCAGGTCGATCAGCATGAGGTGGTTGTCGGTGCCGCCACTCACCAGGCGCAGGTCGCGCTCCATCAAACGCTTGGCCAGCGCCTTCGCATTCACGACAACCTGCCGCGCGTAGTCCTTGAACTCAGGCTTGAGGGCTTCTCCGAAGCACACGGCCTTGGCTGCGATCGCGTGCATGAGCGGACCGCCCTGAACCCCCGGGAAGACCGCGGAGTCGATCGCCTTCTGATGCTCGTTGCGGCACAGGATGATGGCGCCCCACGCGCCGCGCAGGGTCTTCTGGGTGGTGGTGGTCACTATCTCCGCATGCGGAATCGGCGACGGATACTGGCCGCCGGCAACAAGGCCAGCGACATGCGCCATGTCGACGATGAAGGTGGCGCCGACCGAGTCCGCGATCTGGCGCATGCGCGCCCAGTCGACAACGCGCGAGTAAGCCGAGAAGCCGCCGATCAGCATCTTGGGTCTCACCTGCTCCGCCAGCTTTTCCATGGCGTCGTAGTCGATCAGCTCGGTTTCGCGGTTCACCCCGTACGAGTGGATCTCGTAGAGCTTGCCGCTGAAGTTTGCGGGGCTGCCGTGGGTCAGGTGGCCCCCGGCTGACAGGTCCATGCCCATCACCCTGTCCCCGGGCTGGCACACCGCCATGTAGACCGCCATGTTGGCCTGCGATCCGGCGTGCGGCTGAACGTTCACGTACTCGGCCCCGAAGAGCTCTTTGGCGCGCTCCACGGCCAGCGACTCGATCTTGTCGATCACCTCTCCGGTCCCGCCGTAGTAGCGCCGGCCGGGATAGCCCTCGGCGTACTTGTTGGTCAGCAGCGTGCCCAGGGCCTCGAGGATCGCGGGGCTCGTCAGGTTCTCGGAAGCGATCAGCTCGAGCGTCTCCGACTGGCGCTTGTACTCCTTGCGGATGAGGTTGGCGATGTCGGGGTCGACCTTGTCCAGGGCCCGAAAGGACATGGTGGTGATTGGGGCGGCCATCAGCTGAATGCTACCTGCGTCAGCCCGCGTGAGACGGCGGCGGGCCCAGGACCTCTGGGCTCAAGATCGCGCCCTCGCGCAGCACGTGAGGCTCGGGGCCGGTGAGGTCGAGCACTGTCGACGCCGTGCCTCCCGGCGCCCTTCCCCCGTCGAGCACCGCGGCGAGGCCGGGCAGCGCGCCCGCCTCCTCGGCCGTCATCGCCGGGTCCTTGCCGTGCAGGTTGGCGCTGGTGGTCAGCAGCGGCCCGGCTGCCCGAAGCAGGTTGAGAGCCACTTTGTGCTTCGGGATTCGCACGCCCAGCGTGCCGCCGCCGTTGGCGTGAAGGATGAGCGTCAGCGGACCCGGCCACCAGCGCCGCATGTACGCCTCGGTGCGCGAGTCGATGTGCACAAAACCTTCGAGCTGCGACTCGGCGGCGACCATGAGGATCAATGGCAATCCGACGGGCCGGCCCTTGATCCGGTAGACGCGCTTGGTGGCGACCTCGTCATCGGCGGCGGCGCCGAGGCCATAGACGGTGTCGGTGGGAAACGCCACGACCCCGCCGCCGCGGATGAGCTGCGCGGCGCGGGTAAGGCCAGACCGCGTCGGCTTCAGGACCACGCTTCCACCACCCGCTCGTGTCCGGCGAGGTCCTGGTGCACGCGCCGGCCCACGAAATTCTGGTCGGCCACCTCGAGCACGGATGGAAGGATCGACGGGTCCACCTCGAGCAGAACACGTCCGCCTGGGTTCAGCCGTGCCGGCGCCTCCTCGAGCAGCCTCATGACCAGCGCGGCCCCGCCCTCGTCCGCATATAGCGCAACGCTGGGCTGTGCCACCACCGCCGCGGGCAGGGGCACATCGGCCGCCAGGTACGGGAGGTTGGCGCATACGAGATCGAAAGTGCCCGGCATCGGGGTCATCAGGTCGCCGCACCCGAGGTGCACGCGAGCTTCGAGCGAGTTCTTGGCCACGTTGCGTGCGGCCACTTCCAGAGCTTCGCTGCTGATGTCGCTCGCCCACACCTCCATGTCCGGCGAGTAGTGCGCGGCGGCAATCGCGATGCATCCACTCCCGGTGCCGACATCGGCAACCCGGAGAGGCCGCCCCGCCTCGCGCGCCCGCGCGACCGCCAGCTGCACCAGCAGCTCTGTGTCGGGGTTCGGCACCAGCACCGCCGGCGTCACCTCGAAGTCCAGCGCCATGAACTCCTTATGGCCGACCACGTACGCGACAGGCTCTCCATGTGCGCGACGCGCGACCTGGGCGCGAAAGGTGCTGAGCTCGTCTTCCGAAAGCGCTCGATCGAACTGCAGGTAAAGGTCGAGGCGCCTCAGCCCCAGAGCGCCGGCCAGCATCACCTCCGCATCGAGCCGCGCCGAATCCGACCCATGCTTGCCGAGGTGCTCCGAGGCCAGCTTAATAACCTCGAGAACAGTCAATCAGCTGCCGTTTAGACCTGCCGCCCGGTCGGCGTTGCTCAAGGCCTCGACCAGCTCGTCGAGGTCTCCGCCCATCACCTGGTCAAGCTTGTGCAGGTCGAGGTTGATGCGATGGTCGGTCACGCGGTTGGCCTTGAAGTTGTAGGTGCGGATTTTCTCCGATCGGTTGCCGCCGCCGATCATGCTGCGGCGCTGCGCGCCCAGAGCGGCCTGCTGCTCGGCGAGCTTGATCTCGTAAAGCCTGGCGCGCAACACGCGCATCGCCTTCTCCTTGTTCTGGAGCTGCGACTTCTCGTCCTGGATGCTCACCATCATCCCTGTCGGTTTGTGCGTGATCCGGATCGCCGAATAGGTCGTGTTGACGCTCTGGCCGCCAGGTCCCTGCGATGTCGAAGTCTTGATCTCCAGGTCTTCCGGCTTGAGCTCAACCTCGACGGGGTCTGCCTCAGGCATGACCGAGACGGTGGCGGCAGAGGTGTGGATCCGGCCCTGGGCCTCAGTCTTCGGCACGCGCTGCACGCGGTGGACGCCGCCCTCGTACTTCAGCTGCGAGTAAGCGCCATGGCCGTGCACCTCGAACACGATCTTGTCGTAACCGCCCTTCTCGCTGTGCGAGACGTCGACCACCTCGATCTTCCAGCCCTTGCGCTCGGCCCATTTCGTGTACATGCGGAACAGGTCGGCCGCGAAAAGCGCCGCCTCCTCCCCACCTTCAGCACCCTGGATCTCGACCACGACGTCCCGGTCGTCATTGGGATCCTTAGGCAGCAGCAAGACCTTGAGCTGTTCGTCAAGCTCGCCCACCTGGGCGGCGGCTCGTCGCTCCTCCCCCCGCAGGTACTCCAGCATCTCCGGATCTTTCTCGTGGCGCAGCATCTCGCGAGCCGACTCGAGCTCGTGCCGGGCGCGCTTGTACGCCTCGAATTTCTCGACTACCTCGCGCAGGGTGCGCTGCTCGCGCGCCAGTTTGGTCAGCTGCGCGTGGTCGCTGGCGACCTCGGGGCGCGCCATTTCCGCCTCGATCTCGTGGTACCGGCGGGCGATGGCCTCTAACCGGTCGATCAAGCTGCGGCTCCGGCCGTTTCCTCCTCACCCAGGCGGGCGCTGTTGAATGCCGTGATGGCGACCTCAAGCATGTCGTCGGTGGGTTCGCGCGTCGTGAACTTTTGCGTCCCCAGGACCGGCAGCAGCATCACCTTCACCACCGGGTTGTACCGGTGGCGCGCCATGAAGCGGATCAGCTCGAAGCCCAGACCCGCGATGAGTGGGATGCCGATGACGCGGCTGGCGATCAGCCAGAACCAGTCGGGGTTGAAGATCGCGACCACGCTGAACAGCAGGACGCTGATGACCAGGACGACGACCAGGAATCCGGTGCCGCAGCGAGGGTGCAGCAAGCTGGCGCGCCGAACCGACGAGACCTCGAGCGGCCAGCCCGCCTCGAAGGCGTTGATCGTCTTGTGCTCGGCGCCGTGGTACTGGAACACGCGACGCACGTCCGGCAGCAGGGCGATCGCCGACAGGTAGGCGAGCACGAGCGCGACGCGGATCGCTCCCTCGACCAGGACGAAGAGGAAGCTGCCGCTGCGGTGCACCGCCAGGCCGGCGAGCACCAGCGGCAGGCCGAAGAACAGGCCGAGGCCGAAGACCGCCGCGAAGATGATCGAGCCCGTGATCTCGCGCTTGCCGATGACGACCTCGTTGCCGCCGGCGTTCATATTGGCCGACCACATCAGGGACTTCATGCCCAGGTGCAGCTGCTCGCCGATGAGCGCGAGGCCGCGCAGGATCGGCAGCTTCCACATCGGGTTGACGTAGATGGCGGCCGTGAGCTCTCCGCGGTCGACGACGATCTCCTTCGTCTTCGGCAGGCGGATCGCCACGGCGTAGTGACGCTTGCCGCGCATCATCACCCCTTCGATGACGGCCTGCCCGCCATAGAAGAACTGGTCCTTCTTCGGTTGGCCTACGTCACTGGCCGGGGAGCTCGCATCGTCCGCGACCTCCCCCGGTAGCGGCATCTAGTTACGGGTGGACTTTGCCGCCCGCTTGCGGAACCGCTCGACCTGGCCGCCCGTGTCGACGATCCTCTGCGTGCCCGTGAAGAACGGGTGGCAGACGGAGCAGATCTCGGTTTTGAGCTCTTTGCGCGTCGACCCGGTCGTGAACGTGTTGCCGCACACGCACGTGACGAGCGCGTCTTCGTAAAAGGCGGGATGAATCTGTGCTTTCAAGGTCATTGTCTCCAGGTCAGTGAGTTTACCGAAGGAACGGGGTGAGCATCTGCTCAGTCTGCAGGAAGAAGAAGGCTAGGTAGCCCACAAGGCCGAGCCATGCCAGCCCCATCGCGATGCGCGGGCCAGGGGGTCCCGATGTTAGGTAGGCGTCCAGGGCCGGGTTGCGGAACCGCTGCCAGACCATGGGCAGGCTGATGACCAGGATGATGATGATGAGCGGGCTGATGAAGCCTGCGAACCATCCATACGCCAGAGCGACCAAGCCCGCGACTTGGACCCACTTGGAAGTTGGGGCCAGGATCCAGCCGCCGTCCAGCATGCCGAACGGGATCATGTTGAAGAGGTTGATCAGGAAGCCGTAGTAGGCCCACAGCAGTAAAACGGACCACTGCGTCTCGTTGTAAAGAACAAGCGCAACCGTCGCCCCGACGGTGCCGGCGATCGGTCCGGCGATGCCGATCTGCGCCTGCCGCATCGGGCTCTGCGCATGCGAGCGCTGGAAGATGGCCGCTCCAAGGAAAGGTATAAAGATCGGCGCGGTCGCATGCATCCCTTGGCGGCGGATCTCGACGACGTGCCCCATCTCGTGCACGAAGATCATGACCACCAGGCCGACCGCCACCCAGGGGCCGATCCCAGGGATCAGGCTGTAGGCCGCCACGCTGACCAGGGCCGTGCCCACGGTCAACAGGGCCGGGACCTTGACGAGGATCAAAAACGCGTACTTGCCGTAGGCAAGCGCGGCCACGACCAGCGCTCCGAGGCCGCCAAGCAGTCCGCGATTGCGGCCCGGCGCCGGCTGAGCCGAGGCGTGGTGGGGCGAGTCCGGCGGGATGTCAGACGTGACCGGATACATCGGCGGGGGTGGAGGAGGCAGAGAGTCCCCTCCCTGAGGGGGAAACGGGTTCCGTTCGTCCATGGTCTGTACTTGTGATACCCCTGAAACGAGGAGCCTAATCCCGGTAGGTGAAGTAAGCGAACTCGCGCCCGGCCGGGCTGGTAACGGTCAGCGACACAGTGCAGACAATAGCGGCGGCGCAGGGTTGTGGCAGGACCTCAAACGAGGACGCGGCGCTGGGCGCCTGAGTGACGGTGGCGCCTGTGACCTGGCCGATGCCGAGAGCAGCTGAGTATCCCCCAGCCCTCGTTATTCCCAAGCACACCCCCTGCCCGGGCACCAGGTGCACGGCCGGCGCCGGCACGCTCAGCGCGAAGGTCCTCACGATCAGGTCCACACGGCCGTTGTCGCTCTCGGTGACCAGCAGGTTCTGGGCGGCGTCGAAGTCGAGACCCTGGGGATTACGAAGCCCAGACGCGATGTTCCCACCCGTGGTCACGTCGCGCAAGATGCCAACGCCTGGCAGGGTGACCAGCACGTGTCCGCGCGAGTCGCGCGCCACGTCGTCGGCCCCGGAAAGATTGCGGGCCACTGTCGTGAATCCGCCGCCACTCTTCAGCGCGTAGACCGCGCTCGCGTTCTCGTCGGCGATCAGGTACGGGGCAGACCCGGCCCACACCCCGGCCGGACGGCTGAACCCGCCCCACCGCGCCGTGACGTGGCCGGATGGGTCAACCAAAAGCACAGTCCCGTGCGGGCTGTCGGGGACGATGAGCTGCGTGCCATTGCTGGCGATGCCGTCGAGGTTCAAGCCGTTTGGATCGGGCACCAGCTGGAGGATGGTGCGGACCCCGGTGGATGTCAGCGCGACGACCCGGTTGTGGAGCTGGTCGGCGATGTAGATCGTTGAACCGATCTGGGCGATGCCTTCGGCCTCGCCAATCAACTGCGGCAGCCGCTTGAGCCGGCTCGCGCCGCCCACGACCGCGATGCGGCCGTTGCCGTGCTCGCCGACCATGACCGTGCCGTTGGCCGGGAGGTAAAGCAGGTCGTCAGGACCATTCAGACCTGAGGCGAGAAGGATCACAGGGCTGGAGGAGCTGACGCCGGCGGCACGCCGGATTGGAGCCGCCTTGACGCAGGGTGGCGGCGGCGTGAGTTGCGGCGAAGGCAACGGCGAGACGCTGGGCGTAGCCGGCGCCGAAGGGGAAGGACCAAAGGCTGTGCTCCCATTGCAAGCAGCGAGCGCGCAAGCGGCGGCGAGAGCGAGCGCTGCTAGGTTCGGCTTAAACCTCAGCAGGAATCCCCGAGGGTGTGATGCCGAGTCGTCAACCGGCGGATCGTGGCTTGCCTGCTGGACATGAGCAGCGACGCCGTCTCGGCATAGCCGCTGCCGAACATGACCCCCGGCAGCAGAGGCCCTCCGGTGATCCCGGTCAGCACCACCGACAGGTCGTTCCCGGGTACCAGGTCAGCCGCCCCGTAGACGCGGCCGGCCGCGTCGCCGATCAGCAGCCTCTCCTCTTCATTGCGCGGCCACAACCGAGCCTGGAGCTCGCCGCCGAGACAGCGGATCGCGCACGCCGCGATCAGGGTGGCGTCGACGCCGCCGATGCCGATCGCCGCATCGATGCCGCTGCCGGGGACGGCCGCCATCACCGCGCCGGCGACGTCGCCCTCTTCCAGGGTCAGGATGCGGGCGCCCGCGGCGGATACCTCCTCCATCAGGTCCTGGTGGCGAGGCCGGTCGAGGATGGCCACCGTGAGGTCCTGCACCCTTGCGTCCCGGGCGAAGGCGATGCGCCTGAGGTTGTCGGCGATGGTGTCATCGAGGTCGATGCCACCGCGCGCCGCCGGGCCGGCCACGATCTTCTCGACGTACCAGACCGACGGCAGCTGGGCGAAACCGCCCGGCTCCACCGCGGCGACGATCGAGACGGCGTTGGTCGAGCCCCGTGCGACCTGGCTGGCGCCCTCGATCGGGAAGAGGCCGAAGTCGACACGGGTCTCGCCTCCCGAGAGCAACGTGCCGTGCGACAGGTAAGGGTCGCCACGCGGACCGAGCACCACCGTGCCCGAGGGACCGCTCTCTTCCAGCACGCGGCGCATGGCGTCCGCGGCGACCTCGATGACGCGTTCCGGATCGCCCTTGCCGAGCAGCCTGGCGCAGGCCAGCGCGGCGGCTTCGGTGGCGTGCACGAGCTCGAAGGCAAGCTCGTGACGCGCTTCGAAGGAGGGGATTCCCCTCTTGGGTTGCTCCACCGGGGATCCTCGCTAGGTTCCTTCGGTTTCCTCGACCAGCTCCGCCGGGCGAAGCTCCATCTGGTCGATGCCGCTTTGCAGGAAGGCCGCGCGCACGAAATCGCGAAACAGCGGGTGGGCGCGGTTGGGTCGAGAACGGAACTCGGGGTGGAACTGGCTGGCCACGAACCATGGGTGGCCGGCGAGCTCGACAATCTCGACGAGCCTTCCGTTGGGCGACACCCCGCTGAAGATCATGCCCGCGTCACCGAGCGATTCGCGGTACTCGTTGTTGAACTCGAAGCGGTGGCGGTGTCGCTCGTACACGACCTCCTCGCCATATGCCTTGTACGCAAGCGAGCCCGGAAGGAGCTTGCATGGATACAGGCCCAAGCGCATCGACGCACCCATCTGGTCGATGTTCCTCTGCTCGGGCATAAGGTCGATTACAGGGGTCGAGGTGAAAGCGGCGAACTCGGTGGAGTTGGCGTCAGGCGCATCGAGGGCTTCGCGTGCGAAATCGATGACCGCGCACTGGAGGCCGAGGCACAGCCCGAGGTAGGGGATCTGGTTGTGACGCGCGTAACGCGATGCCTGTACCTTGCCTTCGATACCGCGATAGCCGAACCCACCGGGCACCACGATTCCGGCGACGCCTTTCAGCGGCGACGTGTCACCCGCGTCGAGCTTCTCCGACGAAACCCAGTGGATGTCGATGTCGAGCCCGTGGTGGATGCCGGCGTGGCGGAGTGACTCGATGACGCTCAGGTAAGCATCGGGGAGCGCGACATACTTGCCGACGACCGCGACGGGCACGCTGGCGCGCGGGTGCTTGATGCGCTCGATCAGCTGGATCCACGGGCCGTTGTCGGGCGAGTGGTTCTCGTCGTCGAGCTCGAAGTGCTTGGCCATGACGCGGCCGAAGCCGGCGTCCTCGAGCATGAGTGGGACCTCGTAGATCGAATCGACATCGGGCACCGAGACGACGGCGTCGCGCGGCACGTCGGTGAAGAGCGCGATCTTTTCCTTGAGGTCCGCGTCGATCGGCCTCTCCGAGCGGCAGATGATCGCGTCGGGCTGGATACCGATCGCGCGCAGCGCCTGGACCGAGTGCTGCGTCGGTTTCGTCTTCATCTCCTGGCCGTGCACGACAGGCACCAGCGAGCAGTGAACATAGAAGACGTTCTGGCGCCCGAGGTCGTTTTTCATCTGGCGGATGGCCTCAAGGAACGGGAGGCTCTCGATGTCGCCGACGGTGCCCCCCACCTCGACCACGACGATGTCGACCTGCGGATCGCGGGAGGCGCGGAGGATCTTTTCTTTGATCACGTTGGTGACGTGAGGGATCACCTGCACCGTCGCCCCGAGGTAGTCGCCGCGTCGCTCGCGCGCGATGACCTCCTGGTAGATCTTGCCAGTCGTCACGTTGGAGGCCACAGTGAGGTTCTCGTCGACGAAGCGCTCGTAATGCCCGAGGTCCAGGTCGGTCTCCGCGCCGTCGTCGGTGACGAAGACCTCGCCGTGCTGGTACGGGCTCATCGTGCCGGGGTCGACGTTCAGGTAGGGGTCGAGCTTCTGGAGGGAGACGCTGAGGTGGCGGGCCTTCAGGATGTTCCCGATGGACGCCGCAGTGATGCCCTTTCCAAGAGAGGAGACGACACCCCCGGTCACGAAAACGTACTTCGACATTGAGACCTCCAGGGCGGTTTTAACAATGGTACCGGACTAGGGCCGGCTAAAGGCCGGTCCGTTAACTCCCCGCTGTCGCGGGAGGGCTATTTTGGCTCGACCCTCGGTTCGAGGACCACCACCTTGGTGTCGTATTCGCCCGACGAGGCCTGGACCGACAGCTTCGATAGGGGTTCACCGGCGACCACCGCCATCTCCTTGAGGAATCTGTCGACGGTGTCGAGGTCCAGCTTCAGCCCAGGGATCGCGTAGTGCATGGGCACCACGAACCTGGGCTCCAGCTGCCTCACGATGTCCGCCGCCTGGGCGGCGTTGATCGCTGTCCGTCCGCCGACCGGCACCAACAGCACGTCAACCGACGAGACGGTCTCGGCGTCGGTGTCGTCGAGGCGGTGCCCGAGGTCGCCGAGGTGGCAAACGCGAACATCGTCGATCTCGATCAGGTAGACGGTGTTGCGCCCGTGCTTGGCGCCTTTCTCGGCATCGTGATAGGTCGGAAAACCGATGACGCTGACACCCGCCACCTCGTACTCGCCGGGGCCGCGAATCTCGTAGCCGTCGCGTACCGCCTGCGTGTAGTTGTGGTTGTCGTGCTCGTGGCTGACCGTGACCAGGTCCGCATCGAGCTTTTGCAGCTTGAGCCCGATGGTGGGCGGAAATGGGTCGGTGACGACCGCGGCGTTGCGGCCCCGCAACCGAAAGCAACCATGTCCTAGCCAGGTGACGTCCAAATGCCTCTCCTTATTACTTGGGCGATTACATGCGCTCGGGAGCGCTTACGCCTAACAGGTCGAGCGCCGTTTTCAGAGTGTGACGGGCGGCGCGACACAACTCCAAGCGGGCCCGGGTCAGATTTATATCGTCGACGACGACTCGATGCCCGCTGCTTTCGTTGCCTGCGTGGTAGAAGCGGTGCACCGCGGTGGCCAAATCCTGCACGTAATAGGGAACCCGATGCGGCTCGAGCAGCTGCGCCGCGTCGTGCGCGATCTCGGGCCAGAACGCCAACTGCCGTGCGACCTCGAGCTCCCATGGCTGGACGAGCAGAGTGAGGTCGGCTTTTTCCGGGAGCTGCGGGTGCCGCTCGGTGGCCGTCGCCTCGACGTTGGCCAAGCGCGCGTGCGCGTACTGAGCGTAGTACACAGGGTTCTCGTTGCCCTGCGTCACCGCCAGCTCGAGGTCGAACTCGATGGTGGTGTCGGGCGAGCGCAAAAGATAGAAGTAGCGCACCGGATCCGATCCGACTCGATCGATCAGCTCGTCCAACGTGACGAAACGCCCGGCGCGCTTTGACATTTTTCCTGCGCCGCCCGCGGCGCCCTCCTTGAGGTTGACCATCTGATGAAGGATCACGACCAGCTTTTCCGGGTCGTAGCCCAAGGCGCCGACCGCCGACTTCATGCGCGGCACGTATCCGTGATGGTCGGCACCCCACACCTCGATGACACGGTTGAACTTCCGCACCTCGAAGCGGCTGAGCAGATATCCAAGGTCCGAGGCGAAGTAGGTGGGCTGCCCGTTGGAGCGAATGACCACGCGGTCCTCGTCCTCCGACAGCACCTGCTCGCCGAGCCCGTCCTCCTCCTCCAGCGCCGGGCCGAACCAGATCGCCCCGTCTCGCTCCTTGAGGTAGCCAGATTCGCGCAGCCTGTCGATGGCCGCTGGCGCGAGCCCGTCCTCCCACACCTTCGATTCCCAGAACCACTCGTCGTAGTGGATGTTCAGCCGAGCGACGGTGGCGCTGATCATCTCAATGACTTGCTTGATGGCGTAGACCCGGAGCTTGGGCTCGGCTTCAGCCTCCGGCAGCTCCTCGATGCCTGGCATGTCGCGGCGGGCAGCTTCTGCGATCTCGATCACGTAATTGCCGGTGTAGCCACCTTCGGGTGGCTCCTGGCCGTGAAGACGCGCGTACACGGAGAGACCGAAACGCCGGGTCTGGGTGTTGTCGGAGTTCACGTAGTACTCGCGGTGCACGTCGTGTCCCGTGAACTCGAGCAGCCTGCAGATGGAATCGCCGAGGATCGTGCCGCGGCCGTGGCCGATATGTAGAGGCCCTGTCGGGTTGATGCTCGCGAACTCCACCTGGAGCCGCTCCCCCCGCCCCATCGAGGACGCGCCGTAACCGGGTCCGGTCGCGCTCACCTCGCCGATCAGCTGCTGCAGCCACTCTGGCGTGAGCTTGAAGTTCACGTACCCGCCGGCTGCCTGCACGGTCGCGGCGCCATGCGGGATTGAGATGGTCTCGGCCAGCCTCGCCGCGATCGCCGGCGGCGCTTGCTTCAGCGCCTTCGCGAGCTTGAGCCCGGCCGGGCTTGCATAGTCGCCGCGGTCGGGTCCCTTGGCGCGGCCAAGCTCGAGATCGGGCAGCTCGCCCTCGACCCCCAGAGCGCGCACAGCCGACGCCAATGCATCGGCGATCACGTCCCGAATTCTCTGGTCCGGCTGGGTCGTCATGTGCACACCGGGTGGAGCGCCGACAGCGTCAGCTGGACCTGCGTCGACGTGCCCGCCCGAAAATATGTGACGGCGACACGCTGGTCGGGCCGGAAGCGCGACCGCAAGAGGAGTTGAAGGGGATCCGCGGCGTCGAGCTTGACGTCGTCGAGCTGCGTGATGACATCGCCCGGCTGCAGGCCAGCAGCGGCTGCGGGCCCGCCCTTGTCGACCGAGATCAGCTGGCTGCCTTCGGGTAGCCCGGCCAGCGCACCGGCTTCCTGGCTCAGGTCGGTGCTCGTCGCGCCGAGCGAGGCCACGACGACCTGGCCGGTCGACAAGATCTGCTGCACGTCGTCGCTGATGTCGGCGACGTTGAGGCCGAAGCCGGCCGGCGCGTTCGAGCCCTGGGACATCATGGCGATGGCCACCACCTGGCCCCCGACGTTCACCAGAGGGCCGCCGGCAGTGCCTGTGCCGATCGCGTTACTCGTCTGGACCGTGTCGCTGATTTCCACCGTGCGCTGGTTTCCGGCCTGGGCGACGACAGCCGGCTGGTGCAGCGAGCTGACGTAGCCGGGCGTCACCGGGCTGCCATCCAATGGGCCGCCGACGGCGACCACCACCTGGCCCTGGGCCAGCGCGGTCGGGTCAGCGAACACCAGCGTCGGGAGCCCGCTGACCTGGTCGATCTTGAGCACCGCGACACCGGTCTGGCAGTCGTAGTCGACAAGGCGCGCAACGTGAAGCGCCGCATCTGTGCTCAAGAGCACTGTCATCTTGCTCGCGCCGGCGATGACGTTGACGGCAGTCACGATGTAGCCGTCGGAGGTAATCAGAAAGCCGGAGCCGCGGCTGATCGTCGGCTGGTCCTGGGTCACGACGCTGACGACCGCCGGCTTGGCCTTCGCCGCGACCTGGATGACGGCCGACTCCTCGGATATCGTGACCCCCGCCCTGAGGTTCACCTGTTGCGGATTCGTCGGCGCATGGAGCCGCAGGATTCCGAGCGTGACGCCCGCCGCGACCAGCGCCGTCACCAGCACGCTCGAGACAACGACGAGGATGGGTCGCCATGGGCTGCGCCGCGGCCGAGCGTCAGGGCGCGGTTCGCCCCGAGGTTGGATCACCGCCCAAGTTTAGGGAGCGGTGGTTACTTGTCGTTTGGCTCGGTCGGGTACCAGGTCAGGACAAGCTGCCGGTTCGGCTGGAACCCCGCGGAGCTGTACAACCTGACCGCCGCATCGTTGTCGGTCCTCGTCCAGACGTAGCCCAGCGTCACGCGCCTCTCCTTGAAAAGGCGCACCGCCTGCCCCATCAGCATCTCGCCCACCCCGTGGCCGCGATGCTCCGAGGCGACGTAGACCTCGGCCACCTCACCTTCGAGGCCGGTGCCGGGGTCGAAAAGGACAATCCAGCAGAAGCCGATGATCTCGCCGGCTTCGTCGCGGACCGCGTAGATGACGTTCTCGCCCGCGAAGGTCGAGGGCACCGTGCTCAGGTGGTCTTCGACCTCGCCGCGAGTCAGTTGTGGATGGTCGGCGTAGTGGGTCTGCTCGCCTAGGTGCAGGTCGACCAACAGGGGCCGCACATGGGCGTAATCCCCGGCCGCAAGACGCTCCACCCCCAGAGTTTTCATCGCTCCCGATGCTAGCGGACTGGCCCGCAAACCGCGTTCGCTTATTCTCACTCGGTGCCCGAAGCCGACCTGAAGAAGCGCTTGCTGCAGACGCTTGCCGCGTCCTCCGAGCGCGAGGCTGAGCTGCGCCGGCTCAGCGCCGAGCCCCCTCCCGCCGATCCCACCGAATGGGGCGCCAAGGACCACGTGGCGCATCTCGCGCACTGGCGCCGGTATGCGGCCCAGGTCCTGACCGCGATCCGGTCTGGCACCCCAGTGCCTGACGCCGTCGACATCGACACGCTGAATGCCGCGGTCCGTGCCGCGTACCGCGGGCGGTCGGCTGACGACATAAAGGAGGATGCGCTCACTTCTTACGCCGAGCTGGCGCGCGCCATCGACGATTGCTCGGACGAGGACCTGCTGAAGCCGCGCCCGGGCAGACAAACCATGGCCGCCTGGGAGGTGGTGCCTCCCAATGGCCACCTCCACCTCGGCGACCATCTCGCCATGTGGCACCAGGCGCATGGTGACGAGGTGGCCGCCGACCAGGCTCAGAAGTGGATGCTGGAAGTCAACGAGGCGGCGTTCACGGACCCGCGAAGCCGCGCCGTCGGCGAGTACTACCTCGCTTGTTACTACGCGAGGCAGGGTCGCGTCACTGCCGCCACGACCCACATCAAGCGGAGTCTCGAGCTTCATCCAGCCTTGAAGGAATGGGCGCGCACCGACACGGACCTGGACCAGATTCGCGAAGAGCCGGAGCTGCGCGCGATCTTGGGGTGACCGGTCCCGCCTGAAATGTGGCGATGATTAGCTCGCGACATGGGAGATGAGGCTGCTCCGGGCAAGGTCTATCTGGACACGCCGTACGTCCTGGTTCGTTGGGATCCCAATGGCCCATGGGTATACGTCAAGTGGAAGGCGTGGGCCAATAGTTCTGAGTACAGGGCGGCGCAGGAAATGGTCCTCCAGGCCTTTCGCGAGAATCATGCCTCGCGCAACCTAGTCGACTCGACAGATCGAAGAGTCCTATCCGGTGACGACCAGAAGTGGCTGGTCGAAAACTGGATGCCTCGCGCGGCGGCTGTAGGACGTCGGTGGACGGCGATTGTCATGCCCACCAGCGCGCTAGGACGAACAATTGCCGAGAACGTAGACAACTACGGACGGTCGAAGCTCTTCACGATCGAGCATTTCGAAACCGTCGAAGACGCGGCAGCCTGGCTCTCGACCGTAAATTAAGCTTTCCGGACGCGCCCGTCGATCGGGTAACGCCGACGTAGCTCAGCTGGCAGAGCAGCCGCCTCGTAAGTGGCAGGTCGTGAGTTCGAATCTCACCGTCGGCTCCATCAAAATGCCAGGGTGGCCTTTGACGAGCCTGCCGACCTGATTGGAAGCTGCGAGGCGTCGCTCGACACGCTGGGTCTGCTTGTTGGCGACATGGGCGAGGAGGTGCAGGACAGAGGTGGCGCGTGGACCATCGCGCAGGTTCTCAATCACCTGCTCGACACCGAGCAGCGCTACTACTCGCGGGTCCGCCGGATGCGCGAGGAGCTCAAACCGAAGATGCGCATCATGCCCGACCCCGACTACACCAGGCTGGGCGCGCTTCGCGCCTGGTCGCAGTTCTACGAGCTTCGCCAGCGCCATCTCAAGTTGTTGCGCTCGCTGCAGCCCGCCGAGTGGGACCGCGAGGGAAGCCTCAGCCCGATCGGCGACATCACGATCGCCTCGCTGGTCAGGCACCTGGCCGCCCACGACTCAATGCACACGGCTCAGGTGGCCCGGCGCTTGAGCGGCCGGCCCGAGTAGAAGCGAGAGCAATAACAAGGCCTCCGCGATGAGGATGGGCAGCGCGAGGACCACGATCACGAACTGCAGGAGCACATAACCCACCACGAGCAGCGCGACCTGCCAGGCGTTTGCCCCGGCACGCACGACGAGCCACCCCGCCAGCACCAGCATGAGAAAGTCCTGGAAGCCCAGGTACGGCGTCGCCAACAACGAGCCGACGATGCCGGCCGCGATTGGAATCTCGGGCCCTTGGTGCCGGTGGCGCCATGCCGCGACCACGGCGATCGCGACCACCACCACCTGCGTCACTGTCAGCAGCGGTCCGAGCCCGATGGGTCCAGAGATCGAGTAACGCCTCGTGATGTCCCACGCGGGGGTCTGGGTCAGCGCGAGCACGTCGCGATAGCGAGCGACTCCGTCCGGGCCGAGCAGCGCGAGCGCGACCAGCCCGATGGCAAGCGAGGCCGCCAGCCACGCGCCGAATGTCCGGGCCTGACCCGAAGCCAGCACGCAGATGGGTATCAGGAACGCCATCTGCGGCTTGAGCACGATGAGGCTGAGCGCAAGGCCGGCCCAGACGGCACGTTCGCGGCGCATCAACCACCAGGCCGTCGCCACCGCCGCTGCCACCAGCGCTCCCGGTTGCCCGACCATGACGCCGAACGCAACCGGGAAAACCCCAAGCAAAAGCGCCAGGTGGGCGACCTTCGCCAGCCCTGTCCCGGGGGCGACGAGGTACCAGGACCAAACGAGCGCGGCCAGCAGTAGCACCGTCCACAGGAGCAGCGCGAAAGAAAACGGCAGAACCACCAGTGGCGTGGCGAGCCAGGCGAGCGGCGGGGGCGAGATGAAGGGTTGCGGATTGAAGCCCGCGCCAAGGCTCTCGATCGCCGACTTCTGAGCGGCAAGGTCGTAGAGGTGACCGTAGCCATTCCTGATGCCGACGAGCGCGGCACCGTACGCCAGTCGGAAGTCGTTGCGAACGGCGTACTGGGAGATGTACGTGCCCGCTGCCGCCCAGAGGTCCCAGGCGATGAGGATCAGACCGACGAGCAGCCCGACCGCCGCCCAGAGCCGGCGCCTCGCGCGAAAGTAAGCGACCACCGCGCTAAAAAATAGAGGGCTCCGACCTAAGCCGGAGCCCTCTGGTGTGATTTCAGGCCGCTGGGTTAGTTGACTTCCCGGTAGTCGGCGTCGACCACGTCCTCATCTTTCTTCGCCGGCTCGCTGTCGGCGGATCCGTCGCCATCGGGTCCACTCGGGCCACTGCCCGCCTTGGCGCCCGCCTGCGCGTAGATGTGCTCGCCGATCTTCTGGAGGGACTCGTTGAACTCGTCCATCTCCCGACGCAGCGCTGCCGTGTCGTTGCCTTTGGCCGCCGTCTTCAAAGATTCGAGCTTCGTGGTGACCTCGGCCTTCACGTCGGCCGGGATCTTGTCCTCGTTGTCCTTGATGACCTTCTCGGCTTGGTGGATCATATGGTCCGCCTGGTTGCGCAGCTCGACTTCCTCGCGCTTCGCGCGGTCCTCGCCTGCGTGCAGCTCGGCTTCCTTGACCATCCGCTCGACCTCATCCTTGGCGAGGGTCGAGGATGCGGTGATCGTCACCGACTGCTCGCGACCGGTGCCCTTGTCCTGCGCCTTCACGTTGAGGATGCCGTTGGCGTCGAGGTCAAAGGTGACCTCGACCTGGGGCATGCCTCGCGGCGCGGGCGGAATGCCATCGAGGTGGAACCGGCCAAGAGTGCGGTTGTCGCGCGCCATCTCCCGCTCGCCCTGCAGCACGTGGACCTCAACCGAGGTCTGGTTGTCGGCTGCGGTCGAAAAGACCTGCGAGCGAGAGGTCGGGATGGTGGTGTTGCGCTCGATGAGTTTGGTCATCACGCCGCCAAGCGTCTCGACGCCCAAGGACAGCGGGGTCACATCCAGTAGAAGGATGTCCTTGACCTCGCCCTTTAGGACGCCGGCCTGGATGGCGGCGCCGATGGCGACCACCTCATCGGGGTTGACGCCCTTGTGGGCCTCCTTCCCGCCGAGCAGGTCCTTCACCAGCTTCTGAATCACCGGCATACGGGTCGACCCACCCACCAACACGACCTCGTCGATCTGCTGAGGGGTCAGGTTGGCGTCCTTGAGCGCGGCCAGGAACGGTCCGCGGCAACGCTCGGTCAGGTCGGCGGTGAGCGACTCGAACTTCGCCCGCGTAAGCGTCATCTCGAGGTGCTTCGGCCCTGTCTGGTCGGCGGTGATGAAGGGCAGGTTGACCGAAGTCTCAAGACGGCTCGACAGCTCGATCTTCGCCCGCTCCGCGGCTTCGGTGAGGCGCTGCAGAGCCTGCCGGTCGGCCTTCAGGTCGATGCCGTTCGACTTCTTGAACTCCTCGGCGAGCCACTCCACGACCCTTCGGTCGTAGTCGTCGCCACCGAGGTGCGTGTCGCCGTTGGTCGACTTGACCTCGAAGACCCCATCGCCGACATCGAGGACCGACACGTCGAACGTGCCGCCACCAAGGTCGAAGACAAGGATCGTCTCGTTGGCCTTCTTGTCGAGGCCGTAGGCGAGCGACGCCGCCGTGGGCTCGTTGATGATGCGGACGACGTTGAGGCCCGCGATCTGGCCGGCGTTCTTGGTCGCCTGGCGCTGTGAGTCGTTGAAGTAGGCAGGGACGGTGATGACCGCGTCGGTCACCTTCTCGCCCAGGTACGCCTCGGCGTCCGTCTTCAGCTTCTGGAGGATCATCGCGGAGATCTCCTCCGGGGTGAACTCCTTGTCGGCGTTCGGGATCCGGACAACCACGCGGTCGTCCTTGCCCGACTTGACCTCGTAGGGCACGATCTTCCTCTCGGAGTCGACCTCGGCGAACTTGCGGCCCATGAACCGCTTGATCGACGAGACCGTGTTCTCCGGGTTGACAGCGGCCTGCCGGCGGGCCAGGTTGCCCACGAGGCGCTCGCCCGACTTGGTGAATGCAACCACCGAGGGCGTGGTTCGGGAGCCCTCAGAGTTCGGGATGACGACGGGCTCGCCGCCTTCCATGACGGCGATGACGGAGTTGGTCGTCCCCAGATCGATTCCTACAGTTTTTGGCATTTATCAGTTAGTCCTCCAGGCCGCCGGTTTGGCGCGCCTTTGAATATTTACTTTGATTCTCTTCCCCACCGCAACCGCATCAAAACGCACAATCTGGCCAGCCGCCGGAGCCGGATGGGTTGGACGGACACCGTAACCTTTGATCCAATGCCCATCTTCGAGCTCGATCCAGTCGATGCCATCGCGGTCGCCGCGGTCGGCGAACCCGGCCAGCGGCGCTTTTTTCTGCTGGCGAAAGGCCGAGGCAGGACCCTGACGCTGACCTGCGAGAAGGCGCAGATCCAGGCCCTGATCGTCCGCCTTCACCAGATGCTGGAGGCGCAAGGGCTCGAGGTGGCCGAGCGGACCGCGAGCAACGCCGCGCTCTCGCCCGGCGAGCCCGAATGGCAGGTCGGCGAGATGGGCCTCGGCTATCACGAAGCTCGAAAGATGTTCGTCCTGGTGGCGAGCCAATCGGCAGCCAGCGAGGAGCCGCAGGCGGACGAGGCGCCGAGCGTTCGGTTCTGGCTCAGCCACCAGCAGGTGGTCGCCTTCTCCAAGCAGGCGGAGAACGTCCTGACCGCCGGGCGCCCGCTGTGCCCGCGCTGCGGCCTGCCGATGGATCCCGCCGGCCATCCATGCCCGGTTCTCAACGGTGCCCGACCGATCTTCTAGGCGCGGGCGCTCGAACGGCCCCCCAAAGGAGGTCGACGAGGTGGAGCGCCTCCTGGTCGAGCTGCCAGACCTGGAGCTGCTCGGCATCCTCCAGGGTGCGTCCAACTACACCTTCTTGGCCCAGCTTGGTCCACACGAACCGGCCGGCGTGCTGGCGGTGTACAAGCCCGCGCGCGGCGAGTCTCCCCTGTGGGATTTCGAGGCCGGGACGCTCTACCAAAGGGAGGTCGCCGCCTACCGTCTCAGCAGGGTGCTTGGCTGGCCACGAATCCCCCCCACGGTGGTTCGCGAGCAGGCGCCCCATGGGGTCGGCGCCATGCAGCTGTACGTGCAGGCGGACCGGCGGCATTTTCTGTCGGAGCAGGCACTCCAGCGTGACGCCTGGCTGCGAATCGCCTTGTTCGACGTGATCACCAACAACGCCGACCGGAAATCCGGCCACTGCCTGTTCGATGCCAATGACCGGATCTGGGTCATCGACCACGGTTTGACCTTCCACACCGACCCCAAGCTGAGGACGGTGATCTGGGACTTCTCGGGCGAGCCCCTCCCGGCCGACCTGTGCGCCGATTTGGAGCGCGCGCTGATCGAGATCGAGAAGGGAACCCTGGCCGGCGAGCTCGGCCGGCTGTTGCTTCCGGGCGAGGTGCGGGTCCTGAAGCGCCGGTTGCGCAGCGTTCTCGATCCGGCCTGGCGATTCCCAGAGCCCACCTCGGCCTGGTCGGTGCCCTGGCCCCCGGTCTGAGCCTCTTTGGTACGCTCCGAGGCTGCGGATGAAGTTATGGGCACGCGCCGTCGTGGCGGCCGCGGTATTTGTTTTTGCGCTGTCTACAGTGGCTGCGTCTGCCGTGACGACCGCCGGCCCACCCGGCGCACCTAGAAATCTGAAGGCGACTGCGGGTGACGCCCAGGTCACGCTGAGCTGGAGCCCGCCCAGCTCGGGGGCACCCATCATTCAGTACCGGATCATCGTGGCACCGGGTAATTTCCGAACCGCCACGACGAGTACCACCGTCCTGGTCACGGGGCTGACCAACGGGACGACCTACTCGTTTGCGGTCCAGGCGCTAAATGCCGTCGGCTATGGGACGGCCGCCAGGGCGACCGCCACGCCACACGTCATACCCCCCACCGCTCCCACCAACCTGGCTGCGACGTCCGGCCCGGGCACAGGCCAGATAACTCTTTCGTGGACACCGCCGACCTCGAACGGTTCAGGGGACAGCATCGCCCACTACACGATCACGGTGACCCCTGGCGGCACCACCGCGCAGGTCGACGGACAAACCACGACTTACGTTGCGTCGAACCTCGCCGCCAACGTCACCTACACGTTCAAAGTCACCGCCACCAACTCGAAGGCAGCGACCGGGCCGGCGGCGACTGTTTACGCACCGCTTCCCATCGGCGCGAACATCGGCATGCAGCCGACGGCAGGCGGCCCCAGCACCAGCATCACAGTTACCGGCCAGTCGTTCTTGCAAAACGAGAGCATCACGCTCTATTGGGATGTCACGAGCCACGTGGCAACCTCAGTCGTGACCGACGACAACGGGGCTTTCACCAAGGTGATCAAGCCGTACCCCGGTGACAAGCCGAAGGTGCACAAACTCTGCGCGAACGTGCAGCCGCGCCCTTGCGCGACCTTCTCTCTGCAGGGCCCGCCGACACCAACCCCAGGCGTCACGCCTTCGCCTGCCAGTACCTCGCCCACACCCGCCACCACCGGGACCCCTCAGGCGTCCGGCGTACGGGTCGGCGGCACGGGCGGCACGGGCGGCACTGGTGGCCTGGACTTCGTCACCAGGCCGCCCTTCGTCTTTCTTCTTATCGTCGCCATCCTCGTGATCCTAGGGGTGCTCGCTTACTGGTTTGTGAGCCGGCGCCGTTCGATGCCGCCAAGCTCTGCCGCGACAATCACGCATCGGGCGACCCGGCCTGATTACATGGCGCCATTCCCACCCGCCGGTTCGGCCGCGCCCCCGCCGCGAAACCCGGCTCAGCCTTCGGCCTGGGATGTGCCCGTCCAGCCAGGGGGACAGCCGTATGTGCCTCCGGCGCAGCCATCCACCCCGCCGGACGAGCCTTACGTACCGCCGGCCCAACCCTACGTGCCGCCGGCGCCGCCGGCGCCTGTGCCTCCCCCGACACCGCCACGGACGGTCGAATGGCCGGCGCCGCCAGCCCCGCCGACCGCGCCGGATGCGCCGCCCGATCTACCGCAACCGTCGGACTAGCGGGCCCCAGCGAACCAGGGCCCGCTCGTGGGTGGCTAGGGAATGCCGTTCGTCGGCATCGGTTTGGACGCGCAGCTGCTGCAAGCGGTGACCGTGGAATCCGTCGGATTGGACGTGGCGGTATAGATCGAGCCCATGAATGTGGCCGCGCCATTCTGGATGGTCGCCATCTGCACGCCCAGGTAACCGAGGTGGCTGGTCGACGAGTAGCCCAGAGGGACAAAGCCAGGGCCCTGGTCCAGCTGCCCGCTCGCCAGCGTGTTGATGACGTCTTGACGAGTCGGGTTGCGGCCGGCCTTCGTCATCAGCTGTACGAACGAGTACGCAACCGCCATGCCGTAGACGACGTTGCCATCAAATGGGAGTGAGCTGATGTACTGGTCGTGTATCTGCTTGAAGAGCGTGATCCAGGGGCTGCTGGTGTCGCTCGTCGCCGGGAGGTAGCCGGAGGTCACGATCCCGTTGATCAGACTCGTCGGAGCCTTGCCTTGGGAGTACGTTGTAACGAGACCCGCCAGAGTGGTCGGGTCGGCGCCGACGCTGCTCACCACCCACTTCGGGGTGAAGTGAAGCTGTGCCGCCGTCAGCAACGTGAGCGCGGTGAATGCAGGGATGGTGTAGAGAACCACCACCTGTGCCCCTGAAGCCTGCAGGTGCGCGAGCTGCGGTCCGAGGTTGATGTTGGTAGGCACGTACTTCTGCTTGTCGACAACGCTGGCGGCGGGGATCTGCGTGTCGAGACCGGTGACCCCACCCTGGCCAAAGTCATCGTCCTGGTAGAGGTACCCAACCTTCATTCCGGGATAGGTGTCGTTGACGTACTTTCCGGTGATCTTGCCCTCGATGATGTAGTCAGGCTGCCAGCCCGACGTGTACGGCCACTTCGACGGCTGGTTCCAGCAGTCACATCCCGACGCGACGAAGAGATCGGGGACTTTCGAGCTGTTCAGGTAATCGACGACTGCGGTATGGGTCGGTGTGCCGAGGCCGTTGAAAATCGCGAAGACCTTGTCTTGGAGGACCAGCTGGTGGACGACCGTGGACGTTTGCGCGGGGTTGTAGGCATCGTCCTCGTACATGTATTTGATCGTGCGGCCATAGACGCCGCCGTGGGTGTTGACCCACTGGAAGTACGCATCGGAAGCCTTGGAGATCTCCGAATAGCCTGGTGCCGCCGCGCCCGTCAGCGGCTGGTGGCTGCCGATGAGGATCTGAGTCGCGGTGATGCCGGGCGCTGATGCGGTGTTGGTCGTGCTGGCGGTGCTGCCTCCACAGGCACTGGCGAAAAGCGCGGCGAGCGCCAGCCAAGCGCCCCACGATGCAGAGAGCCGCCTCATCGATAAGGTCTCCATTTTTCCCTCCAGGTTGATGCACTCCCTGCGCGCGGGCTCTGCCAGCGGCCTGAACAGCGCCCGACTTTCGCCGATAGTACTATCGGCGAATGGCCATGGCAAGAAGAGAGTTAGGCGGGGCCGGCCGCTGATGGTGCCGCCGCTCACCCGCCGCGAGGCCAAGGAGCGCACGCGCAAGCGCCTGATCGAAGCCGCACGCGAGCTGATTCTGTCCGGCGACGAGACCCGGGTCGCCGCCAGCACAGTGGCCAAGCGCGCCCGCGTCGCAGGTGCCACCTTTTACGAGCATTTTCGAAGTCGCGACGAGCTCCTGAAGGCTCTTGCAGACGAGCTTTTCGACGAGCTGCGAGAGAAGCTGGCGAAAAGCCGGCGGGAAGCGCTGGCCGCTCCCGGCAGCGAAGAGAAGCTGCGCCAGGAGTTCCAGACTCCTCTCGATGTCCTCGCCTCCAACCCGGACCTCTTCCGGCTGTCTCTTCGGGTGCGCCACTACCCGGCGTCCCCGCTCGGCGACTCGAGCCGCCGTCTGTCCGGCAACACGCGACGAGACTTGGTCGAGGAGCTCATGGCGCGGGGCTACCCGCACGATGGGCCCGCGGAGCTGCGGCGCCTCGAGATGATCGCGGATGTCCACATCGCCGCCACCGAGGTGCTTGCCCTCGGCTACCTCTCCGGACGCTATCCCGACCTCGACGAGGTCGTCGACATGCTGGTGTTGGTAACCCATGGCACGCGCCTGGCTCGAGAATGGCGCGGCCGCACCGCTCCCGGACCTGAGGTCGACGCAGTCCAAGTCGGAACTTACTGACCTACGCGGGATCATGTCGCGCCGCCTTCCGGCTCAGGCGTGCCCGCCTTGCGCCGGCTGGCGCGGAGTTGCCACAGTCGAACAAGGCCGCCCTGGATACCGTGTGGGAACGCCAACATCGCCACCACGAAGACGGCTCCGAACAACGCTAGGGGCAGCTGGTCCCGGACTGCGCTGGGCAGGTGCACCGTGTCGTTGAGCGAGGTGATCCAAGAGGGGAAGAACACGACAATGAGGGCGCCCCAGACCGCACCCGGCAACGTGCCCAGACCGCCGATCACGACCGCCGCCAGGAGCAGCAATGAAAGGGTCAGCGGGAAGCTGCCTGGCGCAGCCAGGTTGGATGTGTATCCCAGCAGCGACCCCGCCAGCCCCGCACAGGCTCCGCTGAGGACGAACGCAAGCACCTGCGTGCGCGCGACACGAATTCCGTACAGCGCCGACGCGACCTCGTCTTCGCGGATGGCGCGGAAATCTCTTCCGTAGCGGGTTCGAACCAGGTTGGCGAGCAGCACAAACGTGATCACCGTCGGCACGAGGCAAATCCACGTCAGCCATACCTCCGGCGTAACTGAACTGAGCGGGTCGGGCGGAACGAGCGCCGGGATTGAGGTGCCGGCATCCCCGCCGAAGATGTTCGAGAACCTCACAGCGACACCGGGCAGACCGACCGCGAGCCCCAGAGTCGCGCCGGCGAGGTAAGGACCTCGCAGCCGGGCCGCTGCGGCGCCGACGATGATCGATGCCACCGCTGTAACGGCGGTGGCGGCGCCCATCACCAGCGCAGGGTTCAGGTCCGTGTGATCCTTCAGCAGAACTGCCGTCGTGTAGGCACCGACTCCCATCAAGGCGCCGTGGCCGAGTGAGAGCTGTCCGTTCAGCCCCGTGAGGACTGTCAGGCCGGCGGCCCCGATGGCGAAATAGCACACGCTGGACAGCTGGTAGACGAGGAACGGGTCGTACGGATCAATGGCCCAGACCGCCGCCGCCCCGACCAGTAACAAGCCCACGCCCAGTAACGAATGGCGCAGGAGCGCAGGGCGAACAGCACCCACGCGGCTCAACGAAGCCCGCCCTCGCTCACACGCGCCTCTCGGCTGCATGCACGAACAGACCCTGCGGTCGAACCATGAGGATCGCGATCAGGATCGCAAGCGCACCCGCAGTCTCCAGATCGGGTCCGAGGTAGCCGCCGATGAATGACAGCGCGAGGCCCATCGCCAGCCCGCCAACCAGCGCTCCGATTGGACTGTCGAGTCCGCCGAGCACCGCCGCCGTGAAGCCGTAGACGAGGATGGCATCCATGTTGTTGGGGTAGAGCAGCAGGCTTGGCGCGACCAGCAGTCCGGCCAGAGCGCCCGCCATCGTCGCCAGCCCCCAGCCGAAGGTGAGCAGCCGGCCCACGCGCACGCCCAGCAATCGCGCAATCTCGGGCGCGAACGCGGCCGCACGCATGCTGAGCCCGAGGCCGGTGAATCTGAACAACACAAGCAGCGCCACCATCACCAGCAGCACGACGCCGACGGTGAAGAGGTTGAACGGCGACACCGGGATGAAGGCCGCCCCCACCTGCACCGCCGAAATTGAAAAGGGAGCCGGGAAGGAGCGGATCTGCGCACCCCAGATCATGGGCACGACCGCCTCGAGAATCAGAAGAAGGCCGAGCGTCAGGATGACCGCGTTGAGGGGCGGTCCATTCTCGACCCAGCGGACGATTCCTCGCTCAGCGACCGCTCCCAAGACCAGACCCGCCGCAAGGGCCGCGATGAACCCGAACCAATAGTTGCCAGTCAGCTGGATGACCGCCAGAGCGATGTAGGTGGTCGTCATCGCCATGGCGCCCTGCGCAAAGTTCACAACCCGCGTCGCGCGCCATACAAGCACGAGGGCCATCGCAAGCGCCGCGTAGATCATTCCGGCCGCGACGCCGGTCAGGGTCAGGACGAAGAAATAATTCATGAGCCGGCCAGACGCTCAGTAACCGAGGTATGCATGCCAGAGCTCCTCCTCATGCGCGAGCTCCCCAGCCCGGCGCGAAGCGACGGTTCGGCCTGACGAAAGAAGCACTGCCTCATTAGCGATCGAGAGCGCGCTGCGGGCGTTTTGTTCGACCAGCAGCACACTGAGCCCGCGCCGGGCGCTGAGCTCGTGGATGGTGCGCATGATGAGGCTTATAACCTTGGGGGCCAGCCCCAAGGACGGCTCGTCGAGGAGCAGGAGCTGGGCTCGCGACATCAAAGCGCGACCGACCGCAAGCATCTGGCGCTCCCCACCCGACAGTGAGTTGGCCGGCAGGTGGCGTCGGGCAGCGAGCAGGGGAAACAGCGCCATCACCTCGTCAAGCGCTTTGCGGAGATCGGCCCGGTCGCGACGCCAGAGGTGCGCCAGCCGCAGGTTCTCGTCGACAGTGAACTCGCGAATGATCCCGCCACCCTCGGGGACCATGCTGATTCCAATTCGCACAATGGCCTCAGGGGACATCCCGTTGAGCAGGCGGCCGCCGTACGAGACTGTCCCCGCACGCGGGCGGACCAGGCCTGCGATGGCGCGGATCAGCGTGGACTTGCCTGCCCCATTGGGGCCGAGCACGGCGGTGATGCCGTCGTCGGGTATGCGCAGGCTCACACCATCGAGCGCGGTGACGCCGCCATACGAAACGCTGAGCCCATCAACCTCGAGCATCAGCCGCCTCCCTGGCCTGACGGCGTGAGCTCCTCGCCGAGGTAGGCGTCGGTCACCGCTTTGTCCTTCTGCACGCGTTCGGGTGGACCAGAGGCGATGACGCGGCCGAAGTCCAGCACGTGGACCCGCTCGCAGACACTCATGATGAGGTCAAGTCGATGCTCCACCAGCGCAATCGACATCTGTGAGCGGAGGGAGCGCAGGAGGTCGGCGAGCTCCTTGATCTCGGTCGCCGTCAGCCCGCTCGCAGGTTCGTCGAGCAGGAGGAGGGCTGGGCGCGACACCAGGGCGCGTGCCAGTGACACCCATTTCTGTATGCCGTACGGCAGCACGCCCGGATAGCTACCGGCGAACTGCTCGATGCCAAGCAATCGGAGCTGATCGCGGGCGAGATCGGTGAGCGCAGCCTCATAGCGGTCTGAGCGACCAAGCCCAAGAAGTGCCGAAGCGAAACCTGGACGCCTCATACGACTGGCGCCGACCATCACGTTCTCGAGCACCGTCAGACCGCGCCACAGTCCAAGTCCCTGCAGGGTTCGGGCGATGCCCAGCGAGTTCAGCTCGTGGGGCGAGACTCCATTGATCCGCCGGCCCCCGTACAGGATCTCCCCGGCCTGCGGTCTCAGAAACCCGGAAACGACATTGAACAAGCTCGTCTTGCCGGCGCCGTTGGGTCCAATGATGCCGACGATTTCCCCCGCGGGCACTGCAAGCGACACATCGTCCAGGGCAACCAACCCACCGAACCGCAGGCTCAGTGACTTAACTTCGAGCGAGCCGGGGCCCAGCGCGCCGGAGTCCGTCGGAGAACCTGTGGCGGCAGCAACTGCGCTCACGCCCATAAGCTAACTTGCCGGACCGGGATTTCGGATTCAATCCTTCGCTGAAAATGGCGGCAGCGCATCACACCGCTACCATTCGAGAGCAGTGGTCGCCCGGCTCAAGCCCTATTGGCTTCACGTTTATCTGCTCGTCTTCACACCGACGCTTTTGCTCGCGGACAGCCAGACGACGGCGCTCTGGCAGCAGTGGATCCTTGGTCTCCTGACCTTTGCCGCGCTCTATCTGGCCGCGCTGAAAGCTCCGAGGGAGCAAAGGCTGCAGGTGTGGATTTGCGTCGTCGTCGCCACCGGGTTTGAGATCTTCGGATCGCTGATCTGGGGCCTCTACCGGTACCGGCTCCACAACGTGCCCCTCTACGTGCCGCCGGGCCATGGCGCCGTCTACCTGTTCGGGCTGCTGGCGGCGCGAACGCCGGTGGTGCTGCGATATGGGAAGCGGGTCGCCCATGTCATCCTCGCGGGCGCCACGACCTGGGCCCTGGCCGGGCTGACTGTGCTGCCGTTGATCACCGGGCGACTCGACCTGCAGGGCGCCATCTGCTTGCCTATCTTCGCGTGGTTCGTGCTGCGGTCGCCGCGCTGGCCATTGTTTGCGGCGATATTCATTGCCACGGGCGAGCTGGAAATATTTGGCACCTTCTTCCGCGACTGGTACTGGATGCCCATCGCGCCATGGACGCACATCCCGTCGGGCAACCCGCCGTCAGTGATCGCGGGTGGCTACTGCGTGATCGATGCGTCGGTGCTGCTGGTCATGCGCGGAGTGCTGGCCATTCGAGCCCAGCTGCAAAACCTGCGGCCGGTGCCGGTGGGCCAGGAGACCTGACCCGACACTAGATCGTCGGCTTAAACACCATCATCGCCAGGATGACCAGCACGATCCCCGCCAGTGCCTGCCCGGCGATCTGACCTCGCCTGCCGAGCCGCGCAAACGCGTCCGAGCTCGTGTCGCCGGCCTCCGCGAGCTTCACCTGCTCGCGCAACGCCGGCGTGTACACGACAGCGGCGACCAGGATCAGAACAACAAAGAGGATGAGCGCGATATCGATCCACAACGTCGTGATCGAGTAATGACCAATGAGCATCATCAGCAATCCAGTGAGCAGCAGCACCCCATAAGCGGGGTTGGCGATGCGGTCGTCAATGAACTTCACGCCCTTGAGTGCGAAAGCGGTGTGCGTCGGATCTCGTCTCGCGCGAATGATCCACACGGCGTAGCTGACGTTGAAGCCGACCGCAACGATGGCGGCAAGGATGTGAATGAAAAGGACGGCGCTCAGCAGCATCAGCTGTTCATCTCGATGACCGCGGTGCCCACTGTCGTGCGGTTGCCGTCGGGATCCTCGCCCCAGACCTCGAGCTCGGCATGGAGCCCGGTCACGCTGCTCACGCGCCCGCGGCACCGGTACGGCTTGCCTGGCACGTCGACCCCGCGATAGCTGACTTCGAAGCTCTTGAGCGTGCCGCGCTCGCCGAGCCAGTCGGTGACGAGCTGTCCGAGGAACGCGGCCTTGAGCAGCCCATGCAGGATGACCCCGGGCAGGCCAACACCGCGAGCGAAGTCCTGGTCGTAGTGGATCTCGTAGAAGTCGCCCTGCGCGCCCGCGTACTGCACCAGCTGGCGCGTCGTCGGGTACTTGATCAAGTCAGGAAGCTCCTCGCCGACCTGGAGATTCATCGCCGGATCGCCGTCCCCCGAAGCCGCGCCACCACACGCCCGTGGCCGTTGAAGTACTCGGTCTCAAAGATGATGAAAAGCAGGCTGCCGCTGCCCCCGGTCTTCTCATACACATCGACCACCTTGCCGATGGCGGTGATCGTGTCGCCGACCTTCACCGGCTCCAGGTACTCGAAACGATTGCCTCCGTTGAGCCACCCCTTGCCATACTCCTCGGCCTCTGGAAGGTGCGCGCTCACCGGCGCCAGCGCGACCAGGAAGGTCGGCGGCGCTTCTGTGAGCCAGCGCGGGTACGTGTCGCCGATGGCCTCGGTGAACCGCTTCAGATGGCCCGCCTCGACCAGCGCGCTCGTGGGCGGGCCAGGCGTGCCGATGTGGGCGCGGAGCCGATCGACGACGGAGGACGTGGCGCTCATCTACCCCTCGGAAGGCCCAGGACGCGCTCGGCGATGATGTTGCGCTGGATCTCCGACGAGCCGGCGTAGATCGTCTCTGCCTGCGACCACATCCAGCCGTATTGCCAGCGCCCTGCTTCGATCGCGAATGGCGAATCGGGCGCAAGCGCGCCGTAAGGCCCTTGCAAGCCGACCGCTGTCTCCTGGATGCGCTTGTCCATCTCACTCCAGTAGAGCTTGGTCATGCTCGCCTGGGGCCCCGGCGCCGCCCCGTGCTGCGCCTGGGTCAGGTTGCGCAGCCCGATGAGCCTGAAGACGTGGGCCTCGATCTGCGCCTGGGCGACCTTCTGCCTCACCGTCGGGTCCGAGCCCGCTCCGCGATCGCGGGCGAGCGTGGCCAGCTGCGCCACGGCCTGCTCGAACCGCGAGGCCTGGGCCAGGCCGCCGCGCTCGAAACCGAACACCGTCATCGCGATCTTCCAACCGTCGCCGGGTTGCCCGACCAGGTCGCGGTCCTC
This sequence comes from Candidatus Micrarchaeaceae archaeon, assembly GCA_035534555.1. Classification (GTDB taxonomy): domain Bacteria; phylum Chloroflexota; class Dormibacteria; order Dormibacterales; family Dormibacteraceae; genus Palsa-872. The sequence continues at coordinate 47,111 of DATLRQ010000076.1, read as the reverse complement.
GACCACAGCATTGGAGAGAAAGATCTCGCCGAACTCGCCGCCGCCGGTCATCTGGCGAATGGGTCGCACCTCAACCCCCGGCTGGTGCATGTCGACGAGAAAGAACGAGATGCCTTTGTGCGCGTCCCCGCTCGGGTCGGTGCGAGCGAGAAGAAAGCTCTTGTCCGAATAGTGCGCGCCACTCGACCAGGTCTTCTGGCCGTTCAGGATCCAGTGGCCGTCGCGCCGCTCGGCTCGGGTGCGCAGGCCGGCGAGGTCGCTACCTGCGTCGGGCTCGCTGAACCCCTGACAGAAAACGAGCTCTCCGCCGAGGATCTGCTCGACATAGGTCTTTTTCTGCCACGGCGAGCCGTGCACCAGCAACGTGGGCGCCAGCAGGCTCACCCCCAGGCGGCCGAGGATCACGGGGGCGCCGGCTTTGGCCATCTCCTCCTGGTAGATCGCCTGCATGACGGGAGTGGCACCCCGCCCCCCCGCCTCGCGCGGCCAGCCCAGCTTCAGCCAGCCGCCGTCGTGGAGGCGCTGCTGCCAACCGCGCTGCATCGACTCGTCGGCGTCCTCGCGATAGCCTCCGACCCCGCCGTTGCGCCAGCCGGCAGGCAGGTTTCCATCCAGCCACGTTCGGACCTCTTTTCTGAAGGCCTCCTCCTCAGGTGTAAAGCCCAGGTCCATGCGATTCGGAGGCTACCAAAAAGGGCATGCTTATCACCGACATGGCTTCAGAAGTTCTCTGTGGAAAATGCGGCGCGCTGCTGACGGATCCGATCGCCCCGTGTCCGCGTTGCGGGGCCCAAGCTTCGGGCCGGTATACGGGCCCCGTCGTCCGAGCTCGCAAGAGCCCCCTTGTGGCGGCGGCCCTGGCTGTCGTCCCCGGCCTGGGACACTTTTACCTCGGCGAGAACAAGAAGGGCATCGCCTTTCTGATCGGGGTGGGCGGCCTGCAGTTCTTCGGCTTCGATCTGGACCTCAGCTTCATTGGCGCCCTGATCGGGGTGCCGTTGGAGATCGGCGGCGGGTCGCTGTGGCTGTTCAGCATCGTCGATGCGTACAGGACGGCCCGGCGGCTGGAGGCGGAATCCGGCTTCAGCACGACCTAACAGGATGCTGAAAAACTGATTCCGTGACCCGCGGCGCCGGTTGACCTTAGCCAAAAGCCGAGGGCAGGTAGGCGATGGCGCAGAGTTGGTCATGGTCCTTCGCGAACCGGGACCCTATTCGTCAACGGCGGTTGTTCCCGGTGGAGGCCCGACCGGGGGCCGAAAGCGCCAGGCGAGATCTATACGCTCGGCGTCAGCCTCGACGACCTCCACTCCAGATATCGCGAGAAGGTCGCGGCGCCTGGAAGCTGCAGGCTGAAGTCCGCGGGGAGTCGGTCGGCGCCATCGGCGCGATAGTGGAGCCGCATTCCGGGGGCCTGGAATCGAAGGATCGCTCTCGAAGGTGAACTCGCTGCGGTCTGAATCTACGTCCGCCGTCGTATAGCGGATCAGGTTCCCGTGGTTGTCCCAGAACACGGCGCGAACCTGCAAGTCGAAGTCGCGAAAGACCACCAGCAGGTCGTCGTGCCGGAACGCGGCATTGTCGCCCGCGGCCGGGTACTCGCACCAGCTGTTCCGCACCAGGATCCGTCCTTCGAGCTGCAGGTTCCAAGGATTCGCCGCCCCTGGTGGCTTCCCCCGGCTGCCCCCGCCGCCACTGGTCGGTCCAATCGCCAATCAACCATGCCCGCTCAGCCAAGGCTGCCATGCCTTGCCCCGGCGAGTTCACGAGGCGATATTGAACCTTAGACCGAGCGGGAGCCTTCAGCCCACGTCGCAGCAACAGTCACAGCACGCGCGACAGCACCGATCGGCAGATGACCATCTGCACGGTCGTCGATCCTGGAGAGCTGATTCCCGACCAGCACCCAATCCGGATTCGACATCCGCACCAGGTTGAAGACGGCGCCGGTCATCTCCACCCAGAGAAGCAGCCGCGAGTAGAGGACCAACCGAAACTGATGCTTCTGGGACCCAGCCGAACGCCGTGACACGCGGGATGCCCGCTACGGGGATTTTTCAGCAGCCTGCTAAGTCTTCCGGCGCTTTCTTGTCGCCGGCTTGCGGCGTGCGGCAGGGCCCGCGGCCCGCTTGCGCTTCGCGGGCGCCTTGAGCGCTCTCTGAACGCGTCGCTGGATCGTGCGCAGGCTGCGCTCCACGGCGCTGCTCGCGGCGGCGGATCCGCGAGCTGTCAGCCTGTCGACCTCACGCTTGAGCTTGCGGTTCTCCTTGATCAGCTCCGCGACCATGTCGTTGAGCTGCGAGATCAGCTCGGTGCCGCCGACACGCTTGGCGGCACGGCCGCCAGTGCCGGCTCGACTGACGCGGCGAGCCGGGCGGCTCGCGCCGTCGTCGGGTGCCATCGGAAGCTAGCTTATGCCGCGGCCAGAACCGGTTGTCGCGACAGGCTTTTCAAACCTTCGCGCGCCAGCTCGTGGGCTGGGTTGGCCTTGCGGCTGACGTAACTGACCACACGCCAGCCCCGCCGGCAGCGCTCTCGGACCTCGTGGACTGCGATTCGGAAGCTGTCGCTCGATGGCATGCGGCTGCGCACGACCGGAGCGCAATCGGTCCTGACGATCACCCGGTGGTACGGCCACCGCGCGGCTGCGAGGTCCAGGGCCCCCGCGCAGACATGCGCCTCGAGCTGGGCAGAGCCGCCGACGTGTGAGAAGCCGAACGACTCTGTGTAAACGGCGCGACCCCTAACAAATACGGCCAGGCCACATCCAGCCCGGCCGTTTCTGTCGAGAGCGGCGTCCACGTAGATCACCAGGCACTCCCGCAAATCGCATTCCTCCCGAAGGGATTCCGAACGGAGCGAAATTGGGAAGAGCCTAGCATTATGTTGGGGATTTGTATGCGCCGTGACACAAGATGTTGGGTCAGTCGGCTGGAGGTAGGTCTGCCCCCATGGCGTGGTAGCCGCCGTCGACGTGAACGAGCTCACCTGTGGTCATGTTCAAGTAGTCCGAGAGCAGGGCGCACGCAGCTCGCCCGACCGGTGCCCTGTCCTGCAGGTCCCACCCCATCGGCGCCCGCAGCGACCACACCTCTTCAAAGTCCTTGAACCCGGGGATGCCACTCGCCGCCAGTGTCGCCAGCGGTCCCGCGCAGATCGCGTTGACGCGAATCTTGTAACGCCCGAGGTCGCGGGCGAGGTAGCGCGTCACCGACTCCAGCGCCGCCTTGGACACTCCCATCCAGTCGTACTTCGGCCAGGCCTGGGTCGAGTTGTCGAAGTCGAGGGTGACCATCGATCCACCGTGCTCGCGCATCAGCGGTAGAAAACCGGCGGCCAGCTCCTTGAAAGAGAACGCGCTGACCTGGAGCGCTGTCGCGACGCTTTCCCACGGGGTGGTGAGGAACTTTCCGCCCAGCGCGTCAGCAGGAGCGTAGGCGACGGAGTGGACCAGGCCGTCGACCCTGTCCCATCGCTTGCCCGTTGCCTCGACCGCAGCGGCGATGTCCGAAGGCTTACTGACGTCCATCTCGAGGATTTCGGGGATGGGGTTCAGCTTTTTGGCCGTCATCTGCGTGATCGTCATCATTCGCCCGAAGCTGGTGAGGAGGAGCTCGGCGCCTTCCTTCTGCGCCTCCACCGCGATGGCGTAGCCGATGCTACGGCGGTCGCTCATGCCGGCGATCACGATCTTCTTTCCCTTGAGGATCACGGCGAAATCCTAAAGCCCTACCCCGGTTCTTTGCCGGTAGCCACCGGCGCATCGTGCGTCGACCAGTCGCTCCACGAGCCCGCGTACAGGCGGCCGTTCCTGATTCCTGCCAGCTCCATCGCGAGCAGGTCGTGCGTCGCGTTCACGCCCGAGCCGCAGTAGGCGACAGCGCCGTGGTCATCGTCGATACCGAGCTCGGCAAACCGTTTTCGCAGCTCCTCGGGCAACTTGAAGTTGCCATCAGGGCCAAGATTCTCGGACCACGGAGCGCTCAGCGCCCCGGGTATGTGCCCTGCCTTCGGGTCGACGGGCTCCTTCTCGCCGCGATAGCGCTCGCCAGCGCGGGCGTCGATGAGCGGCACGCCGGCGAGCTTGCGGATATCGTCGAAATCGAGGATCCCTTTACGGTCCGGCGCGCTGGAGCGGAAATCACCACGAGCAACATCTGGCTGCTCGGTTTCCAAGGGTCCTCCCCACGCCCCGATGGCGCCGTCGAGCACCGCTTGCGATCCGTGTCCAAAGAAGCGGAGCAGGAACCACAGGCGTGACGCGACCGAGCCGCCCAAATCGTCGTACGCAACGACCTTCGTGCCGCTGCTAACACCCGCGCGTTGCATCTCCTTCTCGAATTGCTCGCCGGTCGGCAGCGGGTGCCTGCCGCCTCCCTCGCCTGTCACCGCCTCGAGGTCGACGAAGACCGCACCCGGAATGTGCCCTTTCGCATACGCATCTATGCCTTGGCCGCCCACCAGGTACCACCTGAAATCAATGACGCGCACGTCAGGATCCTGGATGTGCCCGTGCAACCACTGGGCACTGACGATCGGACCGAAAGCGCCCGTCACGGCAAGAACGGCGAGACGGCGAACAGCCCGAACAACAGCGCGACGTAGACCAGCGAGTACGCGAACAGCCGCCTGGTCCAGCGGCGTCCCGTCAGGTCGAGCACCGTAATCCCCACGAACCCCACGCCTAGCACCACGGCGCCCGCCATGTAGATGTCACCTGCCGAACCGGTAAAGAAGGGGATCACGCTGGCGATGGCGGTGAGCACCGCGTAGCCGACGCTCTGCTTTTTGGCCGCCTGCTCGCCGGACACCACGGGCAGCATGGGGATGCGGGCTCTTGCGTAGTCGGCCTTGATCACCTGGGCGAGCGCCCAGAAGTGCGGCGGCGTCCACAAGAAGATGACGGCGAAGAGGGAGAAGGCGGTCAGGTCCAGGCGGCCCGTGGCGGCGGCCCAGCCGACCAGCGGAGGAACCGCGCCAGCAGCGCCGCCGATAACGATGTTCTGAGGCGTCGTGCGCTTGAGCCACACCGTGTAGACGAACACGTAGATGGCTGCGCCGAGCAGCGCGAGAGAGGCGGCGAGCAGGTTGGCTCCCCACCACAGCACCGCGAAGGCGAGAGCGTTGAGGACGATGCCGAGCGCCAGTGCGTGCCAGGCCGGGATGCGGCCGTCGGGAAGGGGCCGACGGCGCGTGCGGCTCATTTCTGCATCGATGTCGCGGTCGAACCAGCAGTTGATCGCGTGCGCGCCGCCGGCGGCGAGGGTTCCGCCGGCGAGCACGGCGAGCACTGGCACGAGGCGCGGATGCCCATGGGCTGCCGGGATCATCACGCCGACCGCAGTGGCGTCGAGAAGCACTACGATCCGGAGCTTGAGCAGGCTCAGGTAGTCGCGAAACATCTCCACCGCTCCGGCGGCTGGCACGGTGGCCGCGCTCACGCGGATTTCCTGTCGACTTCCAGGCGCGACAGCTCCAGGCCCTTATCGGCTCGCGGACGAGTGAGGAGTGTGGTTGCCAGGATGCCAGACCAGACCAGGGTCGCGACCGCCACGTGCACGCCGTCGAATACAGCGCTCCTGGTGATCGCGGATCCTGCACCGACGCCGACCTCCACGACCAAGGCCGCGATCGCCGCGATCGCGATGGGCCCCATGCCTTTGACGCTACGCCACCGCAGGAAGGCTTTCGACAACACGTGCAGCAGCAAGAGTCCGACGACGAGCACTGTGCCTCGGTGCAGCATGGTGAACGCGTCGGCCCCGTTGAAATCGAGCGCGAAGCCACTGTTGCACAGCGGCCATGAGTTGCAGCTTTGGTCAGCGCCGCTGGCGACCACGGTCGAGCCGGTGAGCATCATCACGTAGGTCGCCGCCGTGGCTACGATCGCGAGGCGCCGAAAATTGAGGTCGGGTACGCCGCTCGATGCCGGCATTGCCGCGATCGCAGTGGCGACCAAAAAGCCGATGATCATCATCGCCAGCCCGAGGTGCACGACGACAAGCCATGGCGAGAGCTCCTTGGCCACGACGATGCCGCCGAGAATCCCCTCCCCCACGACACCGATGAGCGACGCGCTCGCCAGCCATGCCACCAATGGCCGGCGCTTTCGAAACACCACCCATGCCATCACCACCGTGGCGATGATCAAGACGCCGGTCACGCTGCCCACCGCGCGGTGCGAGTACTCGATGATCGAGTGCACGTTGGCGGGCGGGTAGGGCCGCCCATTGCACAGCGGCCAGTCGGGGCAGCCGAGACCGGAGCCCGAGACGCGCACCACGCCGCCGAGCGCGATCTGCAGATAGGCGAAGAGGGCGGTCACCACCGCGAGCCGGCGAAAAAGGCCCTCCCCAGACACCAACGGAAGTCTACTGAGTGGTCATAGTCGACAGCCAGGCAGTCAGGACGCGGTCGTCCAGCTCGCCCACCTGCCGTCCCGCGATCGACCCGTCGGCGCGTACGAACACGGTGGTCGGAAGCGGCACCACGCCATACGCCCGTCCGATCGAAAGGTTCGTGTCGAGGAGCGAAGGCGTCTGAATTCCATTTGAATTCAAGAAGGCGCGCGCGCCTTGGCTGCTGTCGCCTTCGTTGATGAGCACGAGACGCACATGGCTCGATGCGGGAACGAGTCGCTGGAGCAGCGGCATCTCGGCGCGGCACGGTGGGCAATAACTCGCCCAGAAGTTGATGACGAGCGGTTCGCCCTTCAAACCGGCCAGGGTGACCTTGGTTCCGTCGGTGCTGGTGAGGGTGAAGCCCGGTGCGCGTCCGCCTCCGCCCGGCGCGACCTGCTCCGGTCCGGTGATCGCCAGTAACGACTGCAGCACGCTCGGCGCGCCCCAGCCGTCGCCATGTGAGGCCAGCTCCTTCAGACCTTCGGCGCCCAACGTCGTGATCAGCTGCGGGGCGACGTCCTTGCCGACGTCGGGCACGCCGCGGTACACGAGGCGGACGTAACCGTGCCGGTCCACCAGGGCCAGTGTGGACACGTGGCTGTCGCCGGTTGCCAGCTGAACGCCAAATGGTTTCCAGAAGGCGGCGAGGGCGTCAGGGGAGGCGGTGGCGAATGTCCAGGCCGCGCCGATGCTGCTCCGGTATGAGTCGAGGACCGCGGGGGTATCGGTGCCGGGATCTGTGGTGACCTCCACCAACAGCACGCCCGGTGGTAACTCCTTCTGCAGCTGGAAGAAGAGCGCGGTGTAGAGCGGGCAGGTCTGGTGGCACGTCGTGTGGAATGCCGCGATGACGAGGTCGCTGCCGGCGGTGGTGCTGCTGTCGAACACGTGTCCGGATTGATCCTGCAGGCTGAAGGCGGGCATCGCCACGAACTTGCCCGACAGCTCGCCGAGGCCGAGGTTCACCTGGTCATTGCCGGCATAAGTCGCGCCTTGGAGCAGCTTTCCCGCCTCCAGGCCCAGGAGCACCGGCTCGACCTGACCCGCCGTCACCACGATCGGCACAGTGGCCTCGTCATGGCCGAAGACCAGCCCATCGTATGAGCCGACCGCGACGGGCAGCGCGAGCAGCTCGCGCTGGTCCGGCGCCGCAGGCACGACGCCCGAGACCTGACCGAGGGCGATCAATCCAGCGCTGCTGTGCAGCTGGACCGGCGTCGGCTCGATCGATCCCGATGTCTTGCCGGCCGCGATGATGAGCAATGTGCCGTTCGCGGGCTGCAACCGTGGCAGTGCGACCAGGACCGCCCCCACCACCAGCGCAGCCGCGAGCGCGCCTCCCCAGAGATACCTCGACCTGGGGATGTTTAGCTCCCTGTCAGTGGGCGGCCGCCGTAACGGGCCGCGATGGCGTCGATGTATGACGCACAGAGGCTGGCAATCTGCGGGCTCTCGAACTGGACGACGTTCTCCGCGTTCTGCTCGCCGCTATGCGAGAGGTTGAAGCTGCCCGCGTAGACGAAGTCATCGGCGACCAGGATCTTGGCGTGCATGAAGTCATGCACCGACCCTTTCGAATATGGGATCGAGCGCTTAGAGCCGAAGTGCACGGCTTTGACAATGCTTTGAAACGCCTCGGTCTTCCACGAGGCTGTGGCCTGGGTTGCCCACTGGCGCTGCACCTCATCCATCTGAGTCGCATCGTACACACCGGAGATATCCAGCCTGGCATTCAGGCAGGCGTCGCCAAGGGCCCCGAGGATGGGACCCGAGGTGATGACCGGCGAGCAGATCCGCAGCCTCACGGTAGCGGAGGAAATCGATTTGGCAATCGCATGCGCAAGCTTCACCCCGCGGCCAGGACAGAAGTAGGTGCGAAGTTTTGTCGAATCTGCGAGCTCCGACCACTGGGTGGTGAATCGGCCTGATGTCGCCACGACCGGGTGCTGCCAAAGCTCCTCGAAGTTCCGCGTGTAATCGGCGGCGACGCTGGGCGACACGATGATGAACGTCACGTTCTCCTCGCGCGTGAAAGAGTCGTTGGTCCAGTTCATCGAGCCGCTGAGGACCGCGGCTTGCGGGGTCGCGGCGTCACGCACAACGTACTTGTGATGCATGAGGTCGGGGACGCCCTCGATCGGCCTCGTCGTGATTCCCATCGCCTCCAGCTGCTCGATGAAGGCCCAGTCGACCTGGGCAGGCGGCGGTACTGGGATCGTGTCCGGGTACTCGTGGTTGAACATCAGACGCACGGCCACGCCACGCTTGAGAGCGGCGTCAAAGGCCGCGAGAACTGTGGCGGACGCGGACGCCTCCAGCCGGAGGTCGTAGATGGCGAGGTCCAGGGTCTTCGTCGCCTGGTCGAGAAAACCGGCGATCCTCGCGGCGACAGTGTCTGTAGGCTGGCCGCCGTCAGTCAGAAAGAAAAAGTCGGTCGGGGGAACCGCGGCTATCGCGACGCTTTGACCTCGGGCTCTCCGGGGTCCTCGCGCGGCTCGTCGATTCCGATCGGCAGCGGGCGCGTCGCCATTGCGGCCGCTTCCTCGGGATCGTCGGTCAGGGTCATGAGATCCATGTCCGCTGGCGAGATGGCGCTGCGGCCAAGGACGACTTTGCGCATCCAGTCCAGCAATCCGGTCCAGTACTCGGTGCCGAAGAGGACGATCGGAAAGTGCTCGATCTTGCCGGTCTGCGCCAGCGTCAGCGACTCGAAGAGCTCGTCGAGGGTGCCGAGGCCGCCCGGAAAGATGACGAATCCGCGGGCGTATTTGACGAACATGTTCTTGCGCACGAAGAAGTAGCGAAACTCGACCCCCAGGTCGACGTAGTCATTGAGCTCCTGCTCGTTGGGCAGCTCGATGTTGCATCCGACCGACAGGCCGCCCGCTTCCTGGCAGCCGCGGTTGACCGCCTCCATGATTCCCGGGCCGCCGCCAGTGATGACTGCGAAACCGCGGCGAGCCAGAGCCCCGCCTAACTTGCGACCAGCGGCGTAGTAGGGGTCGTCGGCCTTCGCTCGGGCGGAGCCGAACACCGTGACGGCGGGCCCTACTTCATTGAGTGCGTCGAATCCCTCCACGAACTCGGAGAGGATGCGCAGCACACGCCACGGGTCTGCGTGGTGTGCGAGCTCCTCGATCGTGCTGCGCTCGAGTAGCATCTTGTCCGCGGGCGGACGCTGGGATGGCACGACCAGGCGACCAGCGCGGCGTCGGTTCGGCACCCGGCCTAGGACTCCAGCTCGACGGGGTCACCTGATTCCGCAGGCACAACGTCCTCACTCGACCCGCTACTTTCAGGCGCCGGCTCTGAAACCGTGCCGGCGACTTCCTGCGCCAGGCCCTTCCGCTGGGCGGCGCGAGACTTCTTGGTGCTCAGGACCTGGAGCGGTTCGAGCTCCGCGCTCGAGACCTCAGTGGTCCCGTTGCCCGCGGGTGGCAAGGAGGCGGTGGTGACGATTTTTTCTGGCAGCCTTGAGGTCGAGTGGTCGGGCATCTCCAGCAGCTGGTCGAGGTGGGCGCGGAGGGAGATGACCTCCGCCTCGAGCTCGTGGACCCGGCGCCGGTGGCGCATGTGCTCGGTGAAGTGGTGCAGGCCGTCCATCCAGTGGTAGAGGGTGCCCGCGATCAGGACCAGCGCCAGAGGCACGACCGCCACCGTCCACAAAGGGATGCCGTTGATGTGGAGGACCGACCAGTGGACGTCCACGGTGGTCAGGTTGCTGTAGCCGAAGACGGTGGTCGCGACCCCAATGCAGAGACCGACGATCAGCGAGCTGGCCAGCAGGAAACGCTGCCACAGGTGATTCAAATCGACACCGGGCCGAAGGTTAACCGGTTTGAGGCGGGGTCGCTACCCGTTGAGGCTAATCGGCGCGCTCCAAGACCATGACGGGAATGTGGCGCGTCGTCCTCGTCCGGTAGTCGTTGAAGGCGGGCATTTTTGCCGCGTGGTTCGAATAGAGGCGCTCATATTCGTCCTCGTTCGCCTCGTGCGCGCGTGCCTTGAACTTCTCGCCGCCGATCTCAACTGTGACCTCGGGATGGGCCTTCAAGTTGTGGTACCAGCTGGGGTTGGTCGGGGCGCCCCCCTTGGAGGCGATGATGACGTAGCGGTCGCCGTCGCGCGAGTAGACGATCGGGCTCTCGTGGACCGCGCCGGTCTTGGCTCCCTTCGACGTGAGGATCACCAGCTCACGGCCTTCGAAAGGACCGGCCGGCGCCTTGCCATCGTTTGCCCGCAGATGCTTGATCAGGTTCTGGTTGAAGTCGTTGTATGTGCTGCTCATCAACAGGAGATTACCGACACTGGCCATCCGTCAATTCCAATGAGCTGGTTAGACCATAGTCGGGCGGCAAGGTGCCACCTATAGTGTCCGGCGTGCCTCAGCAGGCGCCGGCTCGCCGGCAAGGGTTTGATTGGTCGACAGCCTCGATCGCGCTTTCGATCATCGGCGCTCTGCTCTCGATCGCGGACCGAAACCTGATCCTTCTTGGCGTGATCGTGTTCGTGGCGGGATTGATCGTGGGAGTGGTCGGCTGGAGGAGTGGTCTGAGGAAGAACCGCGCGGTCATCGGGATCATCCTGAACTCGGCCAATCTGATCCTGGACGCGGGCCTGGTGATCTCGGCCATCTCTCGCTAAGCGCGGGTTCCGGCAGCAGCAGTCCTTCCAGCAACGCAACACGATGGATGCCTTTACTGCCGGCTTCTATCTCGGCAATCTGGCCTACCGCGGGGTCGTGGCGCTCGCGTTCTGGTTCGTGGGCCGGTGGGGCTGGTTCGGCCTGCTGATCCGAATCGTGTGCGCACGGCTGTGCATCATCCGGGCAGTCAACCTGCTGGCCTACATGACCCAGTCGGCCTGACCGAGCAAGCAGCTTGGTGGAGGCGCCGGGAGTTGAACCCGGGTCCGAAGCAGTCTCCTACGGGATCTCTACGAGCGTGTCCAGGATTTTGGTTCTCGCTTAGCGGCTCCTCCTGACGGGATCCGTTTGGGCCAGCCTCGGTGGGTGTCCCGCATCAAGGCCGAGGCGCCCTCGATGCGGCAATCCGGTCTGTTTTAATGCCGTTCCCCAGTCCGCCGGATTGACCGGGGGCGACACCCGGGATCTAAGTCCCGGGACTCACGTCTCTACTGCTTACGCAGCGAGGGCGAGAGTGTTGGTCTTGTTGGCATTTGTAAAAATGCTTGCGCTGTAACGCACGCGCTCTCGGCTCGCAATCCCGAAGCTCAACTGCCCCGTCGAGACCGGACGCCCCCACAAAGCTGAACTCGTTGCCTTTCGAATTCTACCCTTCGGCTGCCAACCCCACACCTCCGGCCTTCTGGTCTAATGGACCCGGCAAACAAATGGCAGTCGGGCAGAAGCTGGAGCACCTGGAGCCGGACCTCGAGCGCGTCGCCACAGCGAACCTCAAAGAGCTCGGCGACATACGCATCGATGACGTACTCGCCTTTATCGACCGCGGCATCGAGAACATGCCGAGCTACATGGACCTCTATCGCCGCTGGGAATCCCAGCAATGGTCCGTGGGCGACCTCGACTTCACCCTCGACCGCAAGGACTGGCTGAAGGCGACCGACCTCGACCGCAAAGCGACGCTGTGGTCGCATCGCCTGTTCTTCAATGGCGAGGAGCGTGTCACCGCGACGCTGGCCCCGTTCGTCTGGGCGGCGCCGACGCCGGAGATCGAGATCTTCCTGTCGACCCAGATGGTCGACGAGGCCCGACATACGGTGTTCTTCGACCGGTGGTGGCGCGAAGTCGTAGGCACCGACTCCAAGAATCTGAAAGATCTGCTCGCGGAGATACGCCCCGACACCAACGAGGGCTACAACACGCTGTTCTACGACCGCCTGCCATCAACCGCGCAGCGAATGGCGACCGATCCCAAAGACTTCGATGCCTTCGTCGAGGGCGTGACGATCTACCACATCATCGTGGAGGCCACCATCGCGCTGACCGGGCAACGCTTCGAGCTCGAGTCGATGCGTGAGCTGGGCACCACTGACCGCGGCTTCTACCGCGGCTTCACGGCAGTCGCTCGAGACGAGTCGCGCCACGTGAGCTTCGGGATCAAGGTCCTGCAGGAGGCCGTGCGAGAAAACCCCGAGCGTTTCGCGCCTCTGATCCAGCGAACGCTTGTCGAGTGCCTGCCCTTGGTCGCGGGCACGTTGGACCCGCCAGACCCGACCTACATCACCGAGTTCGGCCACACCGAGAGCGAGATCCTGCAGTTTGCGATGGACTCACTCAACAAGCGACTGCGGGCGATCGGCATCAACCTGGCGGCCTGAACCTGCCTCACTCGCCGAACGGAAAATGTCGGCCGTGACGCGCCCGAGGTAATGGCTCGCTCCAGGTCGTAAGAACCGCGGCGTCGGCGTCAGGGAAGAACGAGGACTCGCCTGACCTGGCCGAGACCGGTGGCGATGCGGCTCCACGAGGCACCCTGGTCGGTCGAGGCATAGAGCTCGCCGTCCTCGGCTCCGAACGCCGCCAGCTGGCCGTCTGGAAGCGCGTCCAGGCAGAGGCTGTCGATATTTCCCGAGAACCACTCCGGCAAGCCCGCGCGGCAGCGCTCAAGGGCGTTCCCGTCCAGCTCGGAGCGATAGAGGGCGGCACGACCACCACCACCAGGACCAGTTGAAGCGGACAGTAGAAGTCGCCGCCCGCATACCGCGACCGCCCGACAGTAGGTCGCATGGAGCACGGCGGTGCAGAGGCGCCAGCTGGCGCCGCGATCGTCGCTGATCGAGAGGCCACGGGCGCCGGCGGCGTAGACCCGGTCGCCGCTGGTCGCCACCTGATGCACGTCCGCCTCGATGTCTATGGTCGGCTCCCAGGTCGCCCCCTCGTCGACGGTGCGCAGCACGCCGCCGACGTGGACGTTCACATAGACCGCGTCCCGGCTCTCGGCGATTGTCCGGACGGCGGGAGGGCCGCCCCACGGCGTGAACCAGACGCCGCGATCCGGGGCCCGGTCGAAGCTGTCGACCATCTCGATCTCGTCCCCTTCGCTCACTCGAGCGAGCCGCGCTTCGGATGTCCCCACCAGCACCCCGCGCTCATGATTGACACGCGTGTCCGCGAGGACGGTTGCCTCTGACCCGTCTGCGCCGGGCAAGGCGCACACCGAGACCACCCGCCGCCAACCGTTGCCCTCGTCGCGCCAGATCTCGCGGCCGTCGACGACGGCCCACAGCCAGCGCCAGCCGGCCGGCGCAATGGAGGTCACCCTCTTGCCGTCGAGCTGGCTCACCCGACCGCCGCCATCCGGATCGAGGGCGACCAGTCCGCCCGACGTCCCCACCAGGATCCTCATCGCGTTGCCATCTTCCCGCTCGGACTGTAGGACCTGCACCGGTGAGTGGATCAACCCGAGCGGCGATTGGGGACCAATCGACGCATTGATGATGTCCTGAATCGGGATTTGTCGAGCGGTCACAGCGGTAGCTCGCGTGACGTCAGGAACGGTCTAATTGGTGCGCCTAGTTTTCGTAATGCGACCCCAAACACCCCAGGTGATGGGACCAAGAATCAACCGATCGTCGACCAAGGTCAACTCAGTGCGACAGCTAATTCGGGCGGCACTCTTCCAAAGCTCGGCGAGCCGACTCGAAGTCACCGGGTCTGACGGCTAGGATCCGCACGATCGGAAGGTCCACACCGGTCGCCATGCGCTCGAACTGCCCTCGCGTCTGAGCCGGCGCGCCGCCTGCGCCGACTGCCGACAGCGGGTTTGGGCCTGGAGCACCAGCTGGTGCCTCCAGACGGCGCAGGTCTGCTGTGAAGCCCATCTTTTCGAAGTGGCGGCGGTACGCAGGCGACCCGAAAGCGTATCGGAGCGCGGCCCCGCCAACCGTCCTGAGAGCAAGCTCGCCATCGGGATCAACGGCGGTCCGGATGTATTCAATGACAAGAGGCGTGGGCCGGCCCGCCGCAAGCGCTGCGGCGGCTAATCTCGAACGTGACCAGGCGACCTGATCCGGCGTGCACCAATTGAGCGCGACGCCGTCGGCTAATTCGCCGGCCACGTCCAACATCAACGGGCCGAGCGCGGCCAGGTACAGCGGCAGGCCAGAAGGCAGATGTTTCCTGAGGTCACCGAGATACGCACGCATGCTAACCGCGGCCCGTGGCATCTCTCCGCTGCCCACGACCAGAGTGAATCGTCGGCCCGTAGCTTCCCAGACTCGCCGCGCATTGTCGGCATAGAACTCGGCACTCTGACCTGAGGCCGGGACAGCGGAGATCCCGACCGGAAGACCGCTTGCGTTGTGCCACCTCAAACAACGATCGAACGCAGCACCATCGGCGCGTGACGGCGTCCAGGCAGATTCATACCCAAGGTCGGCCGCCAACCTGACCAGCCGCAATTCATCCGACTCGCTCAGACCCTGGTCGGGATCGATCCCGAAGGCTATCCGCATCCGCGCCTTCACCCCCTTCGAACGGCGCGCGCGATCTCGCGCTTCGCGTCCCTCTCCGCGATCGCCTCGCGCTTGTCGTACTGCTTCTTGCCGCGCGCCAACCCCACCTCGACCTTGGCGTGATTGCGCGAGAAGTAGACGCGCAACGGGATGAGCGTGTAGCCCTTCTGCCTGACCTTCCCGATCAGGCTCGAGATCTCTTTGCGGTGCAGGAGAAGCTTGCGCGGCCGCATCGGTTCGTGGTTCATCAGGTTGGCCTGCTCATAAGGTGAGATATGGACGTTCTCGAGCCACGCCTCGTTGCCATCGATGCGCACGAACCCATCCCGCAGGTTGGTCCGCCCATTGCGCACCGACTTGACCTCGGTGCCCGTGAGCATGATCCCGGCCTCGAGCTTGTCGTCGATGAAGTAGTCGTGGTACGCGCGGCGGTTGACCGCGACGTCGCGCGCCTTCTCATCCTTCTTGTCAGGCATCCCGCAGTACCTGTTTCGCCGGCGCCGGCTTCTTGCCTGGCACCTGCACCACGTCAGGGACGTAGCGATCGCCCTCGATGTGGCCGCTCAAGACCTTCACCGGACCCGACTTTGTCGGCAGGGTGACCCCTGGCCACGGCTGCAGGCCGCGCACCCCGCGATCGATCTCGGCCGCCGCGGCGTTCCAGTCCAGCTCACCATCCTCGCGCCGCAGCCGCGGAGCCAGCGTGGCCCGGTCATGGTCCTGTTCGGCGGGCGTGATCTCGTTCAGCTTCTCCAGCGTCTGCACCACCAACTCTGCCCCCATCACCGCGAGCCGGCGCGTGAGCTCAGTTGCATCCTCCCTCTCCCCGATCGCGGTCTTCGCCGCGGTCAGGATCGGACCGTGGTCGAGCTTTTCGTCCATCCGCATGATCGTGACCCCAGTCTCGCGGTCACCAGCCAAGATCGCGTGCGCGACGGGCGCGGCCCCGCGGTGTCGCGGCAGCAGCGATGCATGAACGTTGACCGCCCCGAGTCGAGGAATCGCCAGCACCGAGCGCGGAATGATCTGCCCATAAGCGACAACCACCAGCAGGTCGGGCGCCAGGCGCCGGAGCAGCTCAGCCACTTCCGGCGCCTTGATCTGTTCCGGCTGGATCACCGCCAGCCCAAGCGCGTCGGCCGCCACTTTGACCGCCGGCGGCGCGGGTCTCATGCGATGACCAGGCCGCGTGGGTTGCGTGATCACGAGCTGGATCTCATGACCGGCGCGGTGCAGAGCCTGAAGCGAAGGTACGGCGAACTCGGCCGTGCCGGCGAAAGCGATCTTCAGGAAAGCGCCTAGCCTACCGCTGAAGCGACGGCTGCTTCCCTCTCCTCGGCCACCAGGTCCTCGACCCGCCGCAAGGTGTCGAGGCTGGTCAATCGGTCGATGAAAAGGACGCCGTCGAGGTGGTCGAGCTCGTGCTGAAAGGCGCGTGCGGTGAACCCGGTGCTCTTGATTCGCACCTCTTTGCCGTGGCGGTTACGACCCTTGACGACAACCGTCTCGTGGCGCGCGACTTCGCCCACCCAGCCTGGGTAGCTCAAACAGCCCTCGTACCCGACCTGCACGCCGTCGTGCTTGACGATCTCCGGATTGACGAGGCCCCAGATCTGGTTGTCGTCACCCTTGACGACACACACGCGGAGCGGCACGCCGATCTGGTTGGCTGCCAGACCCGCGCCCGGCGCATCGAGCATCGTCTCTGACAGATCGTCGATCAATCGCTGGATCGACGTGTCGACGCGCGGCACCTTCTTCGCCTTCTGGCGAAGCACGGGGTACTCGAAGCTGAGGATGGGGCGGATCACGAGATCGATTTTACCCAGCGAGCGCTTGAGTTAAGCCGACTTAGGCCAGCCACCTCGAATTGCGCATCACGTCTCGGCCTTCGAGCTCTTCGTAGCCGCGATATGCCTGGATGCGGATGGGGCGGAGGCGAAAGAATGCCCAGCCCTCACCCGCCTGTCGCGGATCCCATCCCATGGCTTTTGCGAACCCCTGGGCGACATCCGGGGCTGCTGCTGCCGCCTGGGTCTCGATCACCCTCGCCTGGACCACGATGGCGTCAGCTGGAGTGCCGCCCGCGAGCCGCACCTCGCGACCAGGCGTGAGGTTCTTCGCAGTGCGGCTCGTGGCGATGGTGGCCATCACCAGGTCGCTGCCATCCCACCACGCCGAAACCGCAATCAGATGGGGATGGCCCGACGAATCTGCGGTCGCGAGCCAGAGATTTTGCTGTCCCTCCAGCGACGCCACGACATCCGTCTTGCGCGCCTCGATGGTTCGCGACTCAGCCATCCCTGCTCATTTTCGTCATGTCCCGGGATCCACGTCGTAGCTCCAGCCCTTCCCTCGCGGGGCCAGGTGGCGCGCCCGTTCCAACCCAGCACCTTTCAAAGTCACTTGCCACCTGTACTCGCCTCGCAGCCGATGAATGAAGGCCGGCGCGGGGCCCATCACCCGAATCCCCTCGATGCCCTCGCGCAGCAGCCCGCTCGCCAGCGCTTCGGCCGCTTCGCGCGCGGAGGTGGCGGCTCGCGCGTCGTCGGCATCGGTGCGGGTGAGCACCGCCAGCTCCGCAAATGGCGGGAACACAAACGCCTTCCTCGATGGCAGCTCGGCCGCATAGAAACCTTGGTAGTCGCCGGTCGCTGCACAGCGGAGGCTGTAGTGCTCGGGGTTGCTGGTCTGCACCACCACGCGCGAAGCGCGCCCGTCGCGGCCCGCACGCCCGGCGACCTGCAAGACCAGCGAGAAGGTGTTTTCAGCCGAGCGGTAGTCGGGGAAATGCAGCGGGAGGTCGGCATCGACGACACCGACGCATGTGACCGCCGGCAGGTCCAGCCCTCGCGTCACGAGCTGCGTCCCCACCAGAATGTCCGCGCGCCGCTCGCTGAATGTCTCCCAGATGTCGAAGTAGGAATCGGGCCCGCGCACGGCATCGCTATCGAGCCGGAGCACGCGTGCCCGCGGCCACAGCTTCTTGACGATGCTCTCGAGGCGCTGCGTCCCCATGCCCATGCCGCGAATGTTCCGGCTGCCACAGTGATCGCACACCGACGGCATCTGCCGCGCATAACCGCAGTAGTGGCACACGAGTCCATCGATTTCGGCGTGCTGAACGAGCGCGACCGAGCAACCGAGACACTGCACCGACTTGCCACAGTCGCGGCACAGCACGAACGTGCTCATGCCGCGGCGGTTCAGATAGAGGATCACCTGCTCTTCGTTTTCGAGGGTGCGCTCGACCACCTCGACCAATCGCCGCGACAGCGGCTGCCGGTTGCCTGCCGCGGCCTCATCGCGCATGTCAACAAGCTCCACCTCGGCGTCCCGGCCGCGCACGCGCCGCTTGAGCTCGGCCATTGCGAGCGCCCCACGCGTCGCCTCGTAATAGGTGACCACACTGGGTGTGGCCGAGCCGGCGATCAACCGTGCTCCCGCGAGTGTGGCGAGACGCCGCGCCACCCAGCCTGTTTCGTAACGCGGCGTGCGGTCCTGCTTGTACGAGGCAGTCCCCTCTTCATCGAGGCAGATCAGGCCCAACCGCGGGATCGGCGCGAACACCGCCGAGCGGCTGCCCAGCACCACCTCGGCCTGTCCACGCCGGGTCCGCCACCACTGTTGCGCCCGCTCCAGCTCGGTGAGCTGGCTGTGGAGGATGGCGATCGGCGCCTTGAGACGAGCGCGAACGCGCTCGACCAGCTGCGGCGTCAGCGAGATGTCAGGCACCAGCAGCAGGACACGCAGACCCTGCGCCAGCGCCTGCTCCGCGGCCGCCAGGTACACCTCAGTCTTGCCGCTGGCGATGACTCCATGCAGCAATGTCATCGGGTTGCTCTGGATGACCTCTAGCGCGGCTGCTTGCTCAGCTGTGAGCTGGGCGGCGAGCGCATCCGGACCCACGGCGCCGGCCAGCTCGAGCAGACGGCTATGCCTTCGCTGTCGCGTCGACGGTCCTGAGCCAGCCGACCCCCCCTTACGAACTCGCGGCGGCAGCATCGCGCGAAGGCACTCGATCAGGGGCACCCAGTAGTGGTCGGCGACCAGGCGCGCCAGCGCAACCTGGTACGGCAACAGCAACGGGTCGTTGCCGGCGGACGCGACGGGCTTGGTCTCCACGCCAGGGTCCTCTGCGCTGACCGAGACCACGAAGCCGAAGGACGTGCGGCGGCCGAACGGGACGGTGACCCGATGACCCGGGACCACGTCCATGCCGTCCGGCACCAAGTAGCTGTACGTCTCGCGATCGAGCGAACGCCCGGCCTCGACAGCTACCTCGGCGTAGAGCAACGCCCTAGAGCTTGGTCAGGGGATTAAGCCGTGGACCAACCAGGTCCAGGATTCGATCAGCCATTGCCCGCTTGGTCATCCGCTCGATCTCCTGCCGCGTGCCGTCAGCGAACAGGATCAGGCCCTCGTTGTGATCGCTGCCGAACCCAACGTCCTTCCGCGAGATGTCGTTGGCCACGATCGCCTGGAGGCCCTTCTTCTTCATCTTCTGCAAAGCCTTGGCATCGAGGTCGGAGCCCTCCGCCGCAAAGCCGACACGAAATACGTGCGCCGCACCCTTTTCCCCGCCGATGGTCGCCAGCAGGTCGGGAATCGGCTCGAGCTCAAGGGTGAGGTGCGAAGTTTCCTCCCGGCGGATCTTGCTGCCAGACACTTTGGCCGGGCGAAAGTCCGCCACGGCCGCAGCCATCACCAGAAGGTCCGCGCCCTCGATCTGGGCCCTGAGCTCGGCGAGCATCTCGGCCGCGGTCTCCACCGGTCGCAGCTCGACGCCGTTGTGGGCCGGATGCGACGCCGTTGTCACCAGCACGACATTCGCGCCGCGCTCTGCAGCAGCGGACGCCAATGCGAATCCCATCTTGCCGCTGGAGTAGTTGCTGATGAACCGCACGGGGTCGATCGGCTCGCGCGTGCCACCGGCGGTGACCACGACGCGGCGCCCCGCGAGGTCGTAACGAGACCGGACCGCGGCGGCCATCGCCTCGAGCAGCTGCGCGGAAGCTGCAAGACGTCCCGCGCCGACGTGTCCGCTCGCGAGGTGACCCGACTCGGGTTCGACCACTGTCATCCCGCGCTCTCGCAACGTCGTGATGTTGTCTCGGACCGCCTGCTTGAACCACATCGCGTCGTTCATTGCCGGCGCGACCACGACCGGCGAGCGTGAGGCCAGCACTGTCGCCGTCACGATGTCGTCGGACTGGCCGTTGGCGATCCGGCCGATGACGTTGGCGGTGGCCGGCGCCAGCAGCATCACCTGTGCCCAGTCGCCCAGGGAGACGTGTGGCTCAGGCGCCCCGCCGGTGGCCCAGAGCCCGGTGAGCACCGGGTTGCCGGTGACGCCTCGAAATGAGGGGGCGCCCACGAACCGCGTGGCGGAAAGGGTCATCGCCACCCGCACCTGGCTGCCGGCCTGCGTGAGCGCGGAAGCCAGGTCGACCAGCTTGTAGGCGGCGATCCCACCCGCCACCAGCAACGCGATGCGCAGCCCGCGCAACTCCTTGGGTACCGGGGTGGGATCCAGAGGCACGATCTAAGTTTGGCGCTCGCGCGCCTTGCGAATGATCGCGAGCACCTCGCCGGCGGCACGCTCGAGGTCGTCGTTGATGACGACAAAGTCGTACTGGGATGCGAGCTTCATCTCCGTCTCGGCGATCTTGCGCCGCTCGGCCATGTCCTCCTTGGGGTCGGCGCCCTGCCGGAGCTCCTGGCGCCGGACGAGCTCCTCGTTCGATGGTGGCGCGATGAAGATGAACAGGCCATCCGGCGCGCGCTTGCGCACCTGCTCCGCGCCCTGCACCTCGATCTTGAGCAGGATGTCACGGCCCACCGCGCGAGCCTTCTCCACCGCCGCCGCCGGCGTGCCGTAGTAATTGCCGTTGTAGGCCGCGTGCTCGAGAAAGTATCCCTCCCGGATGAGATCTTCGAACCGCTCGCGGCTCACAAAGAAATAGTTGATGGCGTCAACCTCGCCCTGCCGGGGCTTGCGGGTCGTGCACGAGATCGAGTACTGCAGGCTCGGATCAAGCTCGCGCAGGCGCTGGATCAACGTGTCCTTGCCCACGCCGGACGGCCCGCTGATAACGATGAGCAGGCCGCGTGCAGGACTCAACGCTGCGACGCCCAGAACGCTTCGAAGTCAGCCGGGGGCCGCGCCTCGAAGGTCATGTCCGCCTGGCTTCGCGGATGACGAAGGCGCAGACGCCAGGCGTGGAGCATCGGGCGGTCGGGGTCGCCGGGCTTTCGTCCTCCGTACTCGACGTCTCCAGCGATTGGATGACCCAGCGCGGCCAGGTGAACGCGGATCTGATGCGTCCGCCCGGTGTCGAGGTCACAGCGCAGGAGTGTATGCCCGCGCCCTCTCTCCACCACCTCGTAGCGAGTGCGAGCAAAACGGCCGCCGCTGACCACGGCCATCCGCTTGCGCTCTCTCGGATCGCGCCCGATGGGGCCTTCGAGCCCGCCCGCGTCCTCTTTGACACGGCCCCGCACGATCGCCATGTAGGTGCGGCTGAGCGTTCGGTCTTTCAGCTGCTCGGAAAGCGCGCGATGGCTGGCGTCGTTGCGCGCGACGACGATCAGCCCTGACGTTCCTTTGTCCAGTCGGTGCACGATGCCGGGCCTCGCCGAACCGCCGACCACCGACCACGCCCCGCCGCGCCCGAGCAGCGCGTTGACCAGGGTCCCCGTGTAATGCCCTGGCGCCGGGTGCACGACCATCCCCGCGGGCTTGTCGATGACCGCCAGGTCTTCGTCCTCGTACACGACATCGAGCGCGATCGGCTCAGCCGCGGCCTCCGTGACGTAGGCCTCGGGGATCTCGAACTCGATTACGTCGCCGGCGGTCACCCGGTCGGCGGGATCCGCCGGTTTGCCGTTCACCAGCACAAGGTGGCCCTTGATCAGGCGCGCTGCAGCCGATCGGCTCAGCTCGCGCTCCTGCTCGGCGAGGAAGCGATCGAGGCGGGGCGATGCGCCGGCCGCGATCAGGCGGCGTCGGGCTTGCGTAGAACGTACCCGGCGAGGAGCGCCACCACCCCAATGCTGATGGCCGAATCCGCAACGTTGAACACCGGCCAGAAGTGGAAGTTGATGAAATCGGTCACCGTCCCGAACGCGATCCTGTCGAAGCCGTTGCCAATCGTTCCGCCCATGATCAGTCCGAGGATCGCATCCGTCCGCAAGTCCCCTGGATGCCGCGCCACATAGATCGCAAGCCCGATTGAAACGACCACCGCGGCGATCAGGTACAGGGCAGCGCCGGCGGGAGCGAAGCCGAACGCCGCGCCCGAGTTGTGCAGGTTCGTGATCCCGACCAGGTGATCGACCACCGGAAACTCGGTACCGAATGGAACGTTCGCGTTCACCAGGCTCTTGGTCAGCCGGTCGACGGCAAAGACGCACAGGGCGATGATCACGAAGAGGATGCGACCGGTGGTCAGGCGCGTTTGATGCCTATCCAGATCTGCTCTCCTTCCAGCATTTGCTGCTCGCCGGCGAAATCATCGGCCCGGCCCGGCTCGAGCGTGACGGACAGAGTTTCGGTCTTGATGTAATCGGCGAGTTTCTCCATCGCGCGGACCAGCATGCCGTCCGCGAAATAGCGCGTGTGGATTCTGTCTTCGACGTTGAGACCGACCTTCTTGCGCCGATCCTGGATCACCCGCACCACCTCACGCGCCAGGCCTTCCAGGCGCAGCTCCTCGGTGACCTCCGTGTCGAGCTTGACCTCGGCAGCGCCGAAGACCAGCTGCTTCACATTCAGCTCCTCGCGGACGATCGCCGCGATCTCGTCGGGAAGGGGGTCACCCGGCAGCGAGATCGAGGCAAGGGGCTGGCGGACCTTGATGCGCACAGAGTCGCGTGCCGACAGCCCGAGCTCGACCGCCTGCCGCGCCTTCGCCATGTTCGCCTCGACCTCGGGGTCGTGCGGCGCCGTGGTCTCGGGAAAATCGGCGAGGTGGACCGAGCCGCCTTCGGACAGGTTCCTGAACATCGCGTCCGAGATGAACGGCGCGAACGGCGCCATGAGCCGGCTGACAGTGCTGAGAACCTCGAAGAGCGTTTGATACGCGGCCAGCTTGTCGCGGTCGGACTGCGACTTCCAGAACCGGCGCCTCGATCGCCTGATGTACCAGTTCGACAGATCGTCGACGAATCGCTGGATTCGCCGCGCCGGCTCGACGGCGTCGTAACGGTCCAGGCCGCCGGTGACCGCCGTGTTCAACCCACTGAGACGCGACAGCAGCCAACGGTCGAGCACGTGCCGCTCGCTCAGGGGGACCTGCGGTCGCGAGGAGTCGAAGTTGTCCAGGCGGGCGTAGGTGACGAAGAACGAGTAGCAATTCCACAGCGGGATGAAGAACTGCTGGACGGTCTCCCGAAGAACCGCGTCCCCCGTGCGGTAGTTCTCGCCGACCGGCGCGGAGGTGAAGAAATACCAACGCACGGCGTCGGACCCGAAGTTGTCGAACAGGTAGTTCGGATCGAGCACGTTGCCGCGCGACTTCGATTGCTTCTTTCCTTTCGGGTCGACGACCAGGCCGAGACAGATCACGTTGCGGTATGCGTTCTGCTTGAAGAGCAGGGTTGAGACGGCCAGCAGCGAGTAGAACCATCCCCGTGTCTGGTCCATCGCTTCCGAGATGAAGTCGGCGGGAAAGGTTGCCTCGAACTCGTTGGCGCCGTGGCGCGGATATCCGCGTTGGGCAAACGGCATGGATCCCGAGTCGTACCAGGCGTCGAGCACCTCTGGGACCCGCTTCATCACGGCACCGCACTTCTCGCACTTCAATGTCACCGCGTCGATGAAGGGCCTGTGGAGGTCTGCACCATCCTCGAGGCCCAGCTCGGCCGCCGAGCTGACACACCTCTGCTCCCCGCACTCTTCGCAGACCCAGAACGGGAGGGGCGTGCCCCAGTAGCGCGAGCGCGAGATCGCCCAGTCCACGTTGTTCTCGAGCCAGTCGCCCATTCGCCCGGTCTTGATGTGCGCGGGGACCCAGTTCGTCGCGGCGTTGTTCGCGATGAGCTCGGCCTTGCGCTCGGTCGTGCGGATGTACCAGGAGTCGAGCGCGTAATAGATGAGCGGCGTCTTGCAGCGCCAGCATTCTGGGTAGGTGTGGAGGATGGTCCCCGCCTTATAGAGAAGGCCGCGCTCCTTCAGGTCGTCGAGGATGACCGGGTCTGCCTCCTTGACGTGCAGGCCGGCGAACTTCTCTACATAAGGCAAAAACTTGCCATCAAGGCCGACTGTGTGTTTGAAGGGGATCCTCTTGTCCTGGCAGAGCCTCAGGTCGTCCACGCCGTACAACGCCGAGGTGTGCACGACGCCGGTGCCTTCGTCCGTCGACACGAAATCGGCGTCCACCACGTAGTGGGCGCGACCCTCGGTGGGGATCGAGTAGGGAAACAACGGCTCGTACTCCAGGCCCACGAGCTCGCTTCCCTTCATGCGGTCCACGACCTCCGGTCGCTCGTTGAGGATCTCGATTCTGGCCTCGGCGAGGATCAGGAAGCGGTCGCCGTCCTTGACCTTTATGTAGTCCACGTCCTTGCCGACGGCGAGCGCGACGTTGCCCGGCAGGGTCCAAGGGGTCGTCGTCCAGGCGAGGATCGCTGCCTTATCTGTAAGCTCCCTGCGCACGCCCGGCTGGTCTGCCTTCAGCCTGAACCGAACGAAGACGCTCGGGTCGGGCACGTCGTCGCGATAGCCCTGCGCCAGCTCGTGGCTCGACAGGGGCGTCGCGCAGCGCGAGCAGTACGGCGCCACGCGGAACCCCTTGTAGACAAGGCCCTGCTTCCACATCTCGCTCAAAGACCACCACACCGACTGGATGTAATCCGGCGTCAGCGTCCAGTAGGCCGCGTCGTAGTCGGCCCAGAACGCCATTCGCTCGCTGAACGTGACCCAGTCAGAGACATACTCGTGCACGCTCTCCCGGCAGAGCTGGTTGAACCGCTCGATGCCGATCTCGTTCTCGATCTCGAACTTGCCCGAGATGCCTAGCTTCTTCTCGACCTCGATCTCGACCGGCAGGCCGTGAGTGTCCCATCCGCCTTTGCGCTCCACATAAAAGCCCCGCATCGTCTTGTAGCGACCAAAGAGATCCTTGAACGAGCGCGCGAGGATGTGGTGCGTCGCGGGCTTGCCATTGGCGGTGGGCGGCCCTTCATAGAAGACAAAGCGCGGCCGGCCCTCCCTCAGCTCCAGCGATTTCTGGAAGGTGCCCTCTTGCTTCCAGGTCGCCATCAGCTCCCGCTCGAGCTCTGGGAAGCTGACTTTTTGATTTACCGGTTCAAACATGCATTCAGCCGATGAAGCCGAGGGCGTGGATGAGGAAGTAGCAGGCCACCGTCACGACTATCGGTGAGAGGTCCAACCCTGAGACCGGCGGGAGCCAGCGGCGCACCGGCGCCATGACAGGCTCGGTGATCTGGTATGCGACCCGGTATATCGGGTGGCGGGGATACGGGCTGATCCAGGTGAAGGCGACGCGGACCAGGATGACGATGACGAAGGCCCACAGAAGCAGGGCGAGGATCGATGCAATGGCGCCCACCGCGTCAGCTGGGGCGGGGCCCGAAGAGCGCCTGTCCGAGTCGCAGCATGGTGCTGCCTTCCGCCACCGCCACCTCGAAATCGCCGCTCATGCCCATCGATAGTACCGGCAGGCTCTTGCCCAGTCGCTGCTCGGCCTCATCGCGCATCTGCTTCAGCTCCCTGAAAGCCGGCGCAGGATCGCCCTGGGACGGGCCCATGGCCATCAGGCCTCGCAGCTCGAGGAAGCTCGCGATCTCCTTGATGGCATCCTGGGCGCGGTCAGGGTCGGCGCCGTGCTTCTGCGGTTCGCGCGCGACATTTATCTCGAGCAGGACGGCCTGCTTCGCCTCCACCCGCGCGATCTCGGTCGCCAGGCGGACCGAGTCGACGGAATGGATGAGCGCGAACCGGCCCGCCGCCTGGCGAACCTTGTTGGTCTGGAGGTGGCCGATCAGATGCCATTCGGCGTCAGGCACCTCGTCCATCTTCAGCACCGCCTCGTGCACGCGGTTCTCACCCAGCACGTTCAGGCCTGCCGCGAGCGCCGCACGGCACGTGTCGGCCCCAAACCCTTTGGTGACGGCAACGATGACAATTTCGTCCGGGTTGCGAATGCGCGCGACCTTCTCGCGCACCAGCGCGAGGCGCGCCTTGACCGCTTCGATCATCGCAACGAGACGATCGCGCCGAATCGAGTGCCGTCCGGGTCACGCCGGTGCGACGGCAGAAATGAGGTTTCCTTGGTGCACAGGCCAAGGACGTGCACTTCGCCGACGCCGGCCTCTTCCAGCTGGGCACGATTGGCGGCAGACAAATCTAGAAAGACTCGGTCGCCCTTGCCGGCGGTGACAAAACGGGGATCGAAGTGGGAGGCGACATCCTCACCGACCTCGTAGCAGTGCCCGCAGATCCCAGGCCCGATGCCGGCGCGGATGTTGGCAGGGTCAGTGCCGAATTCGTCGGCCATCATCTGCACGGCCACGGGACCGACGCGCGCGGCGGTTCCGCGCCACCCTGCATGTACGAGTCCGACGGCGCGCCGGGCCGGATCCCACAGCACGATGGGATAGCAGTCGGCATGCGTGGTGAAAAGCGGCACGCCAGGCGTGGCGGTGACCAGGCCGTCGACGCCCTCGACCAGCTCCTGCGGCTGGTCAACCCGCGCGACAGCGGCGCCGTGGATTGCACCCACCACCGTCAGCGGCTGCGAATCGAGACCCAGCGCCCGCGCAAATTCACGACGCGACGCGAGGACCGGTGCCGGGTCGGGGGCGTGAGTGAGCCCGACGTTGCCAAGAAGGAGTGTGGAGAAGCCGTGCACCAGGCCGGGCTCCGATTCGAGCTCGGGAATTTTCAGCAAGCGAGAGCCAATGGCCATGTTCAATTGAGATTAGAGCGCCGACAGTCGCGGGCTGCTAACCCTACCCGGGGCGCCTCGAACTAAGGACCTGCTCGATCTCGCGCTTGACCTGCTGCAGGTCCATGAACTCTCGATAGACGGACGCGAACCGGATGTACGCGACCTCGTCGAGGTCGCGCAGGCGGTCCATCACCATCTCGCCGATCTCGCCGCTCGGAATCTCGACCCGGCCTGAGCGCCTGAGCTCGGCCTCGATGTCGTCGACGATCGCGCGCAATCGCTCCGGCGATATGTCGCGCTTCTCGGTCGCCTTCTTCAGCCCCGTGAACAGTTTTTGGGGGTCGAAGTCCTCGCGTCGCCCATCCTTTTTGGTGACGTAGAACGGCACCGCCTCTATGCGCTCGTAAGTCGTGAAACGCTGGCCGCACTGCAGGCACTCGCGCCTGCGCCTGATCGCCTCCCCGACCTCAGAGTCGCGGGAGTCGACCACCTTCAGGTCGTGATGTCCGCAGTACGGGCAGCGCAATGTGTCCTATCTATTCCTACATTCGGTTCCGGAGAAACGCCGGGATGTTGATGTCGCCCATCTCGTCGGTACCGAACTCAGGCCGCTCGCGCTCGAGCGCCTTGCGCTGAGTGTCGTGGCGCACCTCGGTTGAGCTCTTGGCCCCGAACCCGGTGGCGATGACAGTGATCTTGATCTCGCCCTGCATCGTGTCGTCGCGCACGACGCCGAAGATGATGTTGGCGCTGGGGTCTGCCGCCGCGCGCACGATCTCGGCCGCCTTCTGAACCTCTTGCAGGGTGATGTCCTTGCCGGCGGTGATGTTGAAGAGGATTCCCTTCGCACCGTCGATCGAGGTCTCGAGCAGAGGGCTCGACACCGCCTGCTTGGCGGCGTCCTCGGCGCGGCTGTCGCCGGCGCCATGTCCGATGCCCATCAAAGCCTCGCCGGCGTTCTCCATGATCGCTTTCACGTCGGCGAAGTCGAGGTTGATGACGCCGGGGTTGGTGACAAGGTCCGAGATGCCCTGCACGCCCTGGCGCAGGACGTCGTCGGCCATACGGAAGGCTTCCTCGAGGGTCGTCTTCGAGTTGGCAACCTGGGCCAGCCTGTCGTTAGGAATCACGATCAGCGCGTCGACTTGGCTACGGAGCGACTTGATGCCCTCTTCCGCGGTCTCGTTGCGCACGCGGCCTTCGAACGCGAAGGGACGCGTCACCACGCCGATCGTCAGTGCGCCTGACTCTTTGGCCAGCTGAGCGACGATCGCCGCTGAGCCGGTGCCGGTGCCACCGCCCATGCCGGCGGTGATGAACACCATGTCGGAGTCCTGGACGACCGCGGAAAGCTCGGTCCGGCTCTCGTCAGCCGCGTCGCGGCCGCGCGTCCAGTCGCCGCCTGCGCCCAGGCCGCGCGTGATCTTGTTTCCCATGTGGACCTTGACGTCGGCCTGGCATCGCTCCAGCGCCTGTTTGTCGGTGTTCACGGCGATGAATTCGACCTTCAGCGCTTTCGAGATCATCCGGTTGACCGCGTTTCCGCCGCCGCCGCCGCAGCCCACGACTTTGATGCGGGCCCGCCCTTCGTGCAACTGGCTTTCTTTCACAACGTCCTCCTGGATTTCTTGGCCTTTGGCTTTGGCTATGGCGAGCTCAAGCTGGTTTCGGGTCTCTTCTCTAGAAAAAATCTCGCAGCCACCTCACTGTTTTTTGATAGGTCAAGCCGATCGTCACCGGCTGCCGCGCGCTCGCATAGCCGCGGGCGGGGGCACGCGATCCCCACTTGACTAGGCCGACCGCCACCGCGAACGACGGACCCTGCGCGCGGTCGGCGAGGCCGGCCGTGCCCAGCGGCTGGCCGAGACGCACCGAGGCGTCGAAGACGGCCTGGGCGGCGTCGGTGGTGCCCATGAGGCGGGAGCCGCCGCCGGTCACCACCACGCCGGCCGGCAAGAGGCCGTCGAAGCCGCTCTTGCGGACCTCGTCGCGCGCCATCTGGAAGATCTCCTGCATGCGGGGGCCGATGATCTCGGCGAGGAAGCGGCGGGGCAGGGCCTGGATGCGGTCGCCGCCGACCTGACGGACCTCGACCTTCTCGCCATGGTCGATGACGTCGGGGAGGGTGTGGCCATAGTTGAGCTTCAGGCTCTCGGCCTCGTCGAGGGTGGTGCGCAGGCCGATCGCGATGTCGCTCGTGACGTGGTTGCCGCCGACGGGCAGCACTGCGAGGTGGCGGGCTGAGCCCTCGTTGTAGACGACGACCGAGGTCGTACCCGCGCCGATTTCGACGAGGCAGACGCCGAGGTCTATCTCTTGCGGGGTGAGGACGCCTTCGCCCGCCGCGAGGCCGGAGCAGACGACGTCTTCGATGTCGAAGCCCGCGCCGTGGACGCACTTGATCACGTTTTGAACCGCGGTCTGGGCGCCCGTGATGATGTTGGTTTCGACCTCGAGGCGGTGGCCCGTCATGCCGACCGCGTCGCGCACGCCGTCCTGGCCGTCCACCGTATAGGCGCGGGGGATGACGTGGATCACCTGGCGGTCGGAAGCGACGCTGATCGCGCGGGAGGCCTCGACGACACGGTGCACGTCCTCCTCGCCGATCTCGTGGTCGGGTCTTGCTACCGCGACGACGCCGGTGGAGTTCTGGGAGGTGAGGTGGCCCCCGGCGAGGGAGACCACCACGGATTCGATGCGCTGACCGGCCATGCGCTCGGCGCCCACGGCGGCGGCCTGGATGGCGGCGATGGTTTTTTCCAGGTTGATCACCACGCCTTTGCGGAGGCCGTCGGAGGGAGCCTCGCCCACGCCGATGATGTTGAGGGGGGTGCCGGGGTCGTCAGATTCGGCAATGACGACGGCGACGCGGCTCGTGCCGAGGTCTAGGCCGACGGTGCGCTTCCGTCGTGACAAAACTGGTTCTGGTGCCTCCTGGCTGGAACGTGGGCTGGAACTGGGGGCGGGCTGCTGGGGATTATATCGGCTCCTGGGCGTCTGCGGACTAGATTTTGTGGGTCGGGGTGCGGAAAGCGGCACGCCTTGTGGGTCGGAGTTGGTGGTGGCCCGCCTAAC
Organism: Candidatus Micrarchaeaceae archaeon; assembly: GCA_035534555.1. Classification (GTDB taxonomy): domain Bacteria; phylum Chloroflexota; class Dormibacteria; order Dormibacterales; family Dormibacteraceae; genus Palsa-872. Next base: position 17,284 of record DATLRQ010000076.1, on the reverse strand, counting down.
TCAATCCGCACTTTGGGCGCCAACCGAGCCTTTTCCTGCCCTGGATTGACGCACTTTCGGGCGCCCAAGGGGCATCACCGGCTACAGGTAGTGCCGGCGGATCGCTCCCAGGTTGTTGAAGATCCGGACTCCGAACGCGACTATCGCCGCGATCGACAGGTCGACGCCCAGCTTGTCGCCGAAGTAGGTGAGACCGCCCGCCAGCGTCATGTTGGTCAGCAGGCCGCTGAAGAACACTCTCGGCTCGAAGGTCCCTGCGATGTATGCCTTGAACGCGCCAAAGATCGAGTCGAGCGCGGCGAGCAGGGCGACCGCCGTGTACCTCGCATACGTGATCGGGATGGTGACCGGGGACAGCAGCCCGAGCAGAACCCCCAGGATCGCGAAGACGACCGCGACGACGATTACTTGCATATCGGCGCCGGCGTTGGTGAAGGTTTTGGTGAGGGTGCCGGCGATGGTCGGGGGGAGGCACCCGGCGATGGCGATGGTGTCGGCGGGTTCAGCCTCGAGTGGTATCCGACGGCCGGCTCGGTCGGGTTCATCACGTTCACGTACTCCAAGTCCGTCGAGTTGTAGTTGACGTTACCCCGTCCCTGGATCGCCTTCAGCGCCGCCACCTTGTCATGCAGCGTCGCGAATTCTTCGGGGGTCAGCACGCGGCCGAAGTACACCTTCCATCCCTTCTTGGCAACGAGAGTCAGGTTGCCACACGAGTCGAAGATGAATCCTGACACCTGCTGCCCCAGCAGCGCCGGAAAGCCCCGCTGAATGTTGACGATCGCCGTCAAAAGCAGTTGCTCGATCGGCCGCTGTCCAACCTTCGGGTCGGCTCCGCCCGGTCCCTGCACGTCGACCAGGCCGGCTGCCGACGGAACCGGCGCGAGGATCACCGCCTGGTCCGACATCAAGAAGAGCGACGTGTTGGTCCCCGAGTGGTACACCGCCACCGGCTGCCACTCGCTGATCTCCACCAGCACGCTTCCCGGCAGCTGCGGGACGACCGTGGCAGCCTGCACCCACGTCTGGTTGAGCAGCTTGGTGCGATCCGCCTCCGCGTCCACCGACAGCACCGATGCGCCCCCTGCAAGCCCAACGACCTGCGCGACCTGCGCGCTCGTCAGGTGCTGCGCGCCCGTGACCTGCACCGTCCGCACGGACAGTGGCGGTCCAAACCACAGCCATGCCAGCAGCCCAGACAGCACGACAGCGACAACCCCCGCCAGGGCGCGCCGTACCCAGTGCACGTCCGGTTCGCGCAAAGACTTCTCCGAGCGCGTCCAGAGCTGGCCCTTAAGGGGCTCGCTCGCCTCCAAGTCGCGCCGCCAACCGACACGTGGCAGGACCGAACGCCGACGTCTCAGCTTCATGCGCTTGGGGGTCCCACTCGATTCGCCTGGCGCTGGATTGCGTGGTCCACGAGTCGCTGGCACAGCTGATCGAACGTGACCCCGTCCGCCCGAGCGGCGTCAGGCAGCAACGACAGCTCGGTGAGGCCCGGCACCGTGTTGACCTCGAGGATCCACGGCGTGCTCTTCGCGTCCACGATGATGTCGACCCGCGCCATCCCCGCACAGCCCAGCAGGACAAAGGCGCGCCCAGCCGCGTCAGCCGATGTGGCGCGAGCACGCTCCTCGATGCGTGCCGGAATGATGTGGTGGGATTTCCCGGCCGTGTACTTGGCGTCGTAGTCGTACGTCGGGTTGTCGCTGACGATCTCGAGCGTCGGCAGCACCTGCACCTCGGGTGTCGCCAGCACCCCGACCGTGATCTCGATACCCGCCACAAATCTCTGCACCAGGACTCGGCGGTCGTAGCGCCCGGCGAGCGCAAGGCCGCTCGCGCATCCGTCCGCGTCCTTCGCGATCGTCAGCCCGATCGTGGAGCCCTCGCGCACGGGCTTGATGACTATGGGCAAGCCAAATCGCGAGACCAGCCGCTCCACGACATCGGGTGCAACACTCTCTGTGATCTCGAGCTCTTCGAAGTCCGGGATGTGCAGGCCAGCTCCCGCCATCACCGAGTTCGCGCGCGATTTGTCCATGCACAAAGCGGAGGCCAGGATTCCAGACCCCGTGTAAGGAAGCCCGAGCAGCTCGAGCATCCCCTGCACCGCGCCATCCTCGCCGAGCCTTCCGTGCAGCGCGTTGAATACGCACGCGAAGCCTCCATCGCGCAGCGTGTCCCAGGTCGCGGCATCGACATCGACGCCGACCACCTCGTGGCCCAGGCCCCGCAGCGCCTCCTCGACCTGCGCGCCCGACCGCAGCGACACCTCGCGCTCCGCTGACCGGCCGCCCCGCAGCACCGCCAGCTTCATTGCCACCGGCCCACGAGCTCGACCTCCGGTTCGAGATCGGCGTTGAAACGTCGCTTGACCTCGGCCCGTGCTCTCTCGATCAGCCTCGCGACGTCCTTGGCCGTCGCTCCTCCCTCGTTGACTATGAAGTTGCCGTGCAGATCCGAGATCACGGCATTGCCCTCGCGCAGGCCCTTCAGCCCCGCGGCCTGCACCAGCCTCCCTGCCGAGTCGCCGGGCGGGTTCTTGAAGACACTGCCGCAGTTCTTCGTCTTTATCGGTTGGGTCTCGTTGCGTTCTCGGGTGAGCTGGGCCATCTGCGCCTTTGCCTCTTCCCCATCGCCCCGCTTCAGCTCGATGGTCGCCTCGACGACGAATCCACCCTTCAGGTCGCCCGCCCGCAACGAAGAGGTGCGGTACCCAAACTTGAGGTCCGCCGGCGTCCACCTCTTCTCGCCCGACGCGGGCATGAAGCCGCACACCTCGACCAGGACCTCGCGCAGCTCCTTGCCCCAGCAGCCCGCGTTCTGATACACGGCGCCGCCGACCGAACCGGGCACTCCAATTGCAAACTCGAACCCGCGAAGGTTGGCGTCGGCGGCGATCCGGGCGAGCCGCATCATCTTCAAGCCCGCGGCCGCGGTGATCCGCGTGCCATTGATGCGGTGCTCGCGCGTCACCACGCGTACGACCAGGCCTTCGATGCCGGCGTCCGCGATCAACAGGTTGGTGCCCGCGCCAAGTAGGAAATACGGGATTCCACGATCGCGCGCCCCCGCCAGCACCTTCTCGATACCCTCGGCTTTGCCGGGCTCGAGGAAGAAGTCGGCAGGGCCGCCGATGCCAAATGAGGTGCGAGAAGCCAGCGGCTCTTTCTCCCTGACGCCAGGGAGGCCGCGCAACCACGTTTGGTTAGAGGCGCTGCGCCAGCTCATCGCCCAGCCTGCGGATATCGCCCGCACCCATCAATAGAAGAATGTCGTCACGGCCGACCAGGCCTTCCAGCACCTCGCGCGCGCCTTCGAAATCGCCGACGTAGGAGCCATTCGGCAGCAAGTTGGCCAGGTCGCTCCCCTGCACGCCCGTCGGATTGTCCTCGCCGGCCGAGTAAACGTCCAGCACCAGCACCTTATCGGCGTCGGTGAAGGCTCTCGAGAAATCCTGCATGAGAGCTGAGAGGCGCGAGTACCTGTGCGGTTGGAACACTACTATCAGACGGCGGTGACGAAGCTCGCGCACCGCTTGCAGCGTCGCGCGGACCTTCGTCGGGTGGTGCCCGTAATCGTCGTACACCGCGGCACCCTGGAAAACGCCGATGAACTCGAGCCGCCGGTGCGCGCCAGGAAATCTTTCCAACGCGCCCGCGACTTCGGAGAAGCTCACGCCCGATTCCAATGCGAGCGCCGCGGCGCCAGTGGCGTTCTGCACGTTGTGGCGGCCGGGCTGTCGCAAGTTGACGCGGCCAAGCTCGCGGCCCTGGTGGTGGATCGTGAACGGCCGACCGTCGCCGCAGCGGTAGTCGGCGCCCTCGTCGAAGCCATAGGTGACACGCCGTGCCTTTGATTCCAGGGATCGCGCCCGTTCGTCGTCGGCGCACAGCACTGCCAGACCGTCAGCGGGAAGTCCCGCGACGAAATCGGCGAACAGGCTCTGCACCGCCTCCACATCTTTGAAGTGGTCGATGTGGTCCAGCTCGATGTTGGTGATGATGGCGCGCTTTGGATGGTGCAGCACGAGGCTTCCATCCGACTCGTCGACCTCGGCGACCAGCAGGCGCGAATGGCCCGCCCGCGAGCTCGACCCGTCCCCGACGAGGACAGTCGGGTCCAGGCCCGCCTCGGTGAGGATGTGCCCGACCATGTAGGTGACCGTAGTCTTGCCGGCGCTGCCGGCGATCGCGATCGAGTCGCTTTCGGCGATCAGTTCGGCCAGCATTTCCGCGCGCGTCACGACCCTCACGCCCATGGCTCGCGCCGCGTCCAGTTCGGGCGACGACTTGATCGCGCCGCTGTAGACGAGCAGGTCCTGGAACAGCACGTGCTCGGGGTCATGGCCCAGCTCAACGCGTATACCGGCGTCCTCCAACTCGGCGGTCGTGTTCGAAGATCTGAGGTCGCACCCGCTGACCTCGTGGCCGCGAGCCATCAGGACCCGCGCGAGCGCGGAGACTCCCGCGCCGCCGATGCCCATGAGGTGGATCTTCATCGGCGAGCGACTTCCCTCAGAACGGACAGCACACGCTCGGCGGCGTCGCGGCGCCCGGCGCCTGCCGATGCTTTCGCCATCGCGCGCAGCCGCTCGGGCGTGAGGCCGTCGAGCGCCGACAGGAGCGATTCCGGCGTCAGCTGTCCGTCGGGAATGCTGACCGCCGCGCCCGCCTCCACCATCGCGGCGGCGTTCTCCTCCTGGTGACCGCCGCCGAAGGTGCCAGGGATCAGGACCATCGGTAGACCGACTGCGGTCACCTCGGCGATCGTGCCCACGCCCGCCCTGCTGACCACGAGATCTGCCGTGCCCATCAGCGATTGCATATCGTCGACGAAAGTAAGGCCGCGGTAATGCGCGCGCGTGTGGCGCTCGACGCCGTCGGCGCCCTGGCGTCCCGCCACGTGCACGATCTCATCGAAGCGCTCCGCCAGCGCATCGAGCGCCGCCCATACGGTCTGGTTCAGGTTGCGCGCGCCCTGGCTGCCGCCGGTGATCAGCAGGTGGCGGGCTGGAGCCGCGGGGGTGCGCGGCTCGAAGCCCTCGCGCAGCGGGACGCCGGTGAGAACGACACGCCGCGCTTTGATTCGCTTCTCAGTGCCCGGGAGGGTCGTGCAGACTGCTGCCGCCGACCCCGCAAACATGCGCGTCGCCAGGCCGGGCCGGACGTCCTTCTCGTGCAGCACGTATGGGATGCCGCGCAGCCGGGCCGCCGCGATCGACGGAGCCATCACGTAGCCGCCGACGCCTAGCACGACGTCAGGTCGAAAGGTGTCGACGATGCGGAGACCGGCGCGAAGCGCGGCCGGGATGACGACCGGAAGGGCGACGTTCTTCCACAGCGCGTCGCGGTCGAGACCACGGACGTTGACGGTGGCCAGCTCGAAGCCGGCCGCCGGGACCAGGCGCTCCTCGGGTCCGCCGGCGCGCCCGACCAGCAGCACGGCACCGTCGGGTTCCTCAGCGCGAAATGCCCGCGCGACCGCGAGCGCCGGATACAGGTGCCCTCCGGTCCCGCCGCCCGCTATCAAAAGGCGCATTCGTCCTCCGTTTAAGTCCGGTTTCTGCGTTGGTGCCACAGCGCGCGATGCTCAGCAGCACGCCGACCGCCGCCAGCGTCGTCGCCAGCGCCGTGCCGCCGTAGCTGAAGAAAGGCAGCGGCACGCCGGCGATCGGCAGCGTGTTGGTGACTGTCGCCATGTTGAGCAGCGCCTCGAAAGCGATCCACGTGGTGATCCCGACCGCCAGCACCACCCCGAACCGGTCCGGGGCCCTCAGACCCGCTCGGTAACCGCGGATGGCAAAGCATATGAAGCCGAGCATCACCAGCGTGGTGCCCGCCAGGCCCGTCTCCTCTCCGATGATGGCGAAGATGAAGTCCGTGTGAGCATCCGGCAGCCAGCCGTACTTCTCGACCGAGTGGCCGATGCCGACACCGAACAAACCCCCCGAGCCGAGGCCGTATAGGGCCTGAGTCGATTGATAGCCCGCTCCCAGCGGGTCGGAAAACGGGTCTCTGAAGGAGACGAGGCGCGCGACTCGATATGACTCGAACAGCGTCACCGCGACCAGGCCGAGGCCGAGGATCGCGACGAGCAGGACGATGTGCCGCAGACGCGCGCCACCGGCCCAGTAAGCGCTGATGAAGATGCCGATGATCACGATCGAGGTCCCGACGTCTTTCTCCAGCACCAACAGGACCAGCACGCCGGCGAGCATCGCCGCGATCGGCAGGAGTCCTTTCTGGAAGGTGCCGACGACTGCGGCGTTGCGATCGATCCAGTGAGCCAGGAACACCGCGAACGCAAGCTTGCCGAGCTCTGACGGTTGGAAGGTGCCGAGCGGACCAGCCTCGAACCATCGACGAGCGCCGTTGACCGTCACGCCGATGTGCGGCACCAGCACCAGGAGCATCAGCACCAATACCACTGCGGCGCCCGCGGTCGCCAAGCGGCGGAGCTTGCGGTAATCGAAGCGGCTGAGGATGAACAGCGCGGCAAAACCGATGAGCATCCAAACCGCCTGCCGCTCGGCGTAGTAGAGCGCGGACTCTTGTTGCATATAGGCGTAGGCGATGCTCGCGCTCGTCACCATCACCAGACCGGCCGCGCATAGCAGGACTGTCGTCAGGAGCAGGACACGATCGGGCTGGCGCTCCTCGCGCACGCTTGCGCTCATCCAGGCGCTCCTAACTTCGCGTGCACGGCGGCCTTGAACTGCCGCCCGCGATCTTCGAAATCCTTGAACATATCGAAGCTCTTGTAGGCGGGGCTCAGGAGGACGACGCCGCCAGGCCGTGCCAGGCTGCCCGCTAGCTCGACCGCCTCATCGAGATTGGCCGCGCGCACGACCTTGCGGTGGTTGTGAAGGGCTGCGGCGAGAGCTCCCGCTGAGGCTCCGAGCAACACGACCGCTTCGACATTGGCGAGAACGTCGGCCAGCCAATCGCCCAGCTCAAAGCCGCTGCCGTAGCCACCGGCGATCAGGACCACCGGCGTGTTCGGGAAAGCACTCAGCGCGACCCGGCCCGCATCGGGGTTGGTGGCCTTCGAGTCGTTGTACCAGCGCACGCCGTTCCATTCGCCGACGAGCTCGAGTCGATGCTCGACGCCTTTGAACGAACGAATCGCATCGTCGATGGCGTCGTCTGAAAGTCCTGCGATCCTGCCCACGGATGCCGCGGCGAGGGCGTTCTCCATGTTGTGGCGCCCGGGGAGCGGCATCGGTGGGAGCGGCCGGTGCTCGTCGAACCACACGACGTGCGCGTTGGTGCGCTCCGCAAGGCGGCGCGTCACTGGGTCCCGGCCGTTGAGGACCGCGAAATCGTCGGCTCCGGCGAACTCGACAACACGGGCTTTCAGGTCGACATAACGCTCGAACGTGCCGTGGCGGTCCAGGTGGTCGGGCGTGACGTTGAGGATCACGCCGATGTGCAGGTGGGGCTCCTGCACGGATTCAAGCTGGAAGCTCGACAGTTCGAGAACCACCCAGTGGCGCCGAGTGATCTCGCCCAAGCGGTCGAGCACCGTGTCGCCGATGTTGCCTCCGACGATCACCGGATGGTCGCCCGCCGCCAGCACCTCGCCGGTCAGCGCGGTCGTGGTGGTCTTGCCGTTGGTGCCTGTGATGCCGACGACGGTGCCGGGGCACATGCGCAAGAAAAGGTCGATCTCGCTCGACACCGGTATGCCGCGCTCGCGAGCTCGGCGCAGCAAGTCCGAATCCCATGGGACGCCCGGGCTCGCGTACACCGCCGCGATCCCGTCGAGGACGCCCTCGTCGTAGCCGCCAACGCGCAGGTCGACCCCCGCCGGCAGCTGAGCGATGGCGTCCGCGAGCTCCGACTCGGGCCTTCGGTCGGTCAGCCTAACGGTCTCGCCTTTGCCGGTGAGGTGGTTGGCGAGAGCGATCCCGCTGCGCGCCGCCCCGACCACCAGGGCCGTCACGAGGCCAGCCGTGCCACCCCGGCCGCGGCCAGCGCCGAGACAAGCCCCGCGCCCCAAAACGAGAGCGCGATGCGATTCTCAGACCAACCCTGGTGGTGGAACGTGTAGTGGATCGGGGTCATCTTGAAAACTCGTCGTCCGCCGCTGGCTTTGAAATAAGCCACCTGAATGATGACAGACAGCGTCTCGAGCACAAACACCAGACCGACGATTGGCAGCAGGATGAGCATTCCCTGCTGCACTGCCATGGCCGCGAGCGCAAAGCCGATCGGCAGCGATCCGGTATCGCCCATGAACACTCGGGCGGGGTAGCGGTTGAAGATCAAGAAGCCGACGAGCGCTCCGCACAGCGTCATCGCCACGGCTTTCTCGCCGGCTAGCGCGCCCGGCAGCAGCAGGACGATCGCTGCGAAAGCGATGGTCGACAGGCCGCCCACCAGCCCGTCCATCCCATCGGTGAGGTTGACGGCGTTGGCGGTGCCGACAATCGCCACGAGCGCAAGCGGAAAGATCACCCAAGGAGTGGCCGGCAGGAAAAGCTGATGCGACGCGCCCTGCGCTGTCGCCAGCCAGGCGACCGGGATTGCTAGCAGGATCTGGACGGGGAATTTGAGTCGCGCCGGAATCCCGCGCGTGCCGACCTGCAGCTTGCTCCTGTCGTCGGCGAAACCGAGCACACCTCCGGCGATGAGGCCGGCGACCGCCGGCAGCGCTCCCGGGTGTCCCGCGATGGTTGCGAGCACACCGGCGACGATGCCCAGCGCGACGAAAAGTATTCCGCCACCGGTCGGCGTGCCGGCTTTTTTCTGGTGGCTGTCGGGCAGCTCGGCCTGGATGACCTGGCCTGACCTCCACCTTCGCAGGGCACGGATGAATAGCGGATAGAGCATTGCCGACAACACCAGCGCGACGACGAATGTGATCGCCGAGAAGATGCTCAACGCGTCAGCTCTTTGACGACTTCGTCAAGGCGGATTCCATGCGACCCCTTGACGAGCACGCGGTCTCCCTCGACCGCGTTGCGCCTGACCCAGAGGACGGCCTCGGCCCCATTGGGGACGACCTCCGCCCCGGCGGCTTCGGCAAGGATCCGAGCTCGTTCGCCATCGATGACGCAAAGGGCGTCGAAGACCTTCGCCGCGTGCAGGCCGACCACGCGGTGCGATTCCTCGGCGAGGGCGCCCAGCTCGCGCATCTCGCCCAGCACCGCCAGCAGCCTGCCGGTCCTCGGCCGGTCGCTGACCGCGGCAAATGCCGCGAGCATCGATTCGGGGCTGGCGTTGTAGGCGTCATCGACGACGATGAAGCCGGCCGGCGCCTTGATCTCCTGGAGCCGATGATCGACGGCGACCTCCGAAAGCGCTTCGGCGCCCACTTCCAGCGGCACGCCGACGAAGTCCGCGGCGGCCAGCGCCGCAACTGCGTTCAACGCTTGATGACGGCCCTCGAGCTGGAGGCGCACCTCGGTGCCCCGGACCGAAAACCCACAGCCGCCCTCCGGCACAGCCCTGTAGCCCTCGGCGCGATAGTCGCCCCTGGCAAAGCCGAAGCTTCTGATTCCAGCCGGAGTCATGCCCGACAGCTCTTCGAAGTACTTGTCGTCGGCGTTCAGCACCGCGAGCCCCGATTCGGGCAGGCCCTTTACTAGCTCGCCTTTGCTCGCCGCCAGCTCGTCCTGCGATTTGAAGAACTCGATGTGCACGATGCCGATGTTCGTGATGATGCCGATCGACGGCTGCGCGACCTCGACCAGCCGGCCGATGTCGCCTGGGCGCTGCAGCCCCATCTCGAGCACCAGGGCTGTGTGCTCGGGCTCGAGACGAAGCATGGTAAGAGGAACGCCGGTCTCGGTGTTCAGATTACCTGTCGTGTGCAACACGTTGTAGCGACGGCCGAGCGCCGCGGACACCAGCTCCTTGGTCGAGGTCTTGCCGTTACTGCCCGTGATGGCGACGACCAATGGCTGCACACGGTCCCTGGCGAAGCGTGCCAGCGCATAGAGCGCATCCCAGGTGTTGGCCACCAGCACCTGGCCGACGCCCGGCACCGATTCCATGCGCCGCTCCACTATGAGAAGCCCGGCGCCGTGTGCGATCGCATCGGGCACGAACTCGTGTCCGTCCATCTCGGCTCCCTTGAGCGCGAAGAACACGCCGCCCTCCACGACCTCCCGCGAGTCGGTGTGAAAGGTCTGGAAGGCGTTGCCGACGAAGGTGCCACCGATCTGCCCGCCGTCGGTGGCCCCCAGGATCTCTAGAAGAGTGAACCGCATCTGTCTAAGTTTGCCTGCGCCCTGTCGAGCGGCCGAGGCGCGGCTATGACTGGGTTGGCGCGATGTGCCAGTCAGTGACGATGGCCTGGGCGATCTTCTGCCAGATCGGCGCCGCAATGATGTAGCCGTCGTTGCGCGTCCAGTCGTATTGGCTGCCAGGAGCGTGCGGCTTGCGGACGACGACGATCATCGTGAAGCGCGGGTTGTTTGCCGGCAGGAAGCCCACGAATGATGCCCAGACGTTCTGGGTGTACTTGCCGTTGACGGGGATCTGCGAGGTGCCCGTCTTGCCGGCCTGGTTGAGCTCGAAGCCCGGCACGCGCGAGGTGAAGCCCGAACCCTTTTGCACGACGGCCTCCATCATCGCCGTCACCTCCTTGGCGGTGGCGGCACTCACGACCTGGCGCTGAGGCTGAAGCATCACCGGGTTGATCTTGTTGCCGATCCGCTCCACGACGTGTGGCGGAGCGTACTTGCCGCCGTTGGCGATCACGTTGACCGCCGACAGCATCTGCACCATGTTGACGTCGATGCCCTGGCCGAACGAGGACGTCGCGTACTGAGAGGCCGACATGGTGGCTGCACTCGGAGGCGGCACGAAGCTCTCCCCGGCGACGTCCACGCCGCTCGGCTGGGTCAACCCGAAAGTTTTAAGGTATTTGTAGAAGGACGCGTGGCCTTCGGCCAACATCGCCTTCATGGCCCCGACGTTAAGCGAGTTTTCCATGACGGTCGTGTAGTTGATCCTTCCCTTGTTGGTGCCATCCCAGTCGGCGATCCGGTAGCCGCCGATGTACAGGGCGCCAGGGTCGTCGATGATGGTGCTCGGCTTGATCTTGCCGGCGTCGATGGCCCCCCCCAGCGTCACCACCTTCATCACTGAACCCGGCTCGTACATGTAGCCCAGGACGTTGTCCTTGAACAGCGCGGTGGGCGTGGTGGTGAAATTGTTGGCGTTGTAGCTGGGGTAATCGGCCCACGCGACGATGCCGCCCGTCTTCGAGTCCATCACCAGCACGCTGCCGCTCTCGGCCTTCGTTTTCTTGACGCCTGCGGCCAGGGCCTGCTCTGCAAAGTACTGGACGTTGGCGTCGAGGGAGGTCACCAGGGCGGCGCCGTTCACCGGGTCCTGGTGCACGTGGGTGCCGAGGACGATCTCATTATTGGCGAGGTCGCGGTAGCTCGAGATATAGCCGGGGGTGCCGGCAAGTACGCTCTGGTAGTTGCCCTCGAGGCCGTACTGACCCTGGCCGTCGTAGCTGACGAAGCCAAGCAGGTTGGCGGCCAACGACGAGCTCACCGATGATCCGGGCAAGTACGACCGCTGCTGCTCCGGTTCCAATCCAACACCCGGCAGCTGCATCGCGGTCAATTGGTCGGCTTTGGCCTTGGAGAAGCGGCGCAGGATGTAGGCGAACTGGCTGTTGGAGGACAGCGTGGCCATCACTGAATTCCGATCGACGCCAAGCACAGTAGAAAGAGCCGTTGCCACCTGGTCGCGTTGCGCTGCCGGGATCTGGTCGGGCGAGACGAACGCCGAGTAAACCGTCGTGTTGACGACCAGCTGAACCATGTTGCGGTCGTAAATCACCCCGCGCGTGGCTGGCAGCTCGACGAGCTCACGGTACTGCGCCGCGGCCTGCGCGGACAGCTGGCTGTGGCGCAGCACCTGCCAGTAAGCAAGGTGCGACCACACCACGCCGGCCAGCAGAAGGGCGACGCCCAGCATGCAGAGGATCCGCAACCGCGTTGACGTGGCGCGCTCGAGACGTCCGGGGGGTCTGAAACCGAAGACCCCTGCTGCCATCAGCGGCCAGCAGCCATGACGTTTTGGGCGCCCACGACCCGGTCGACGACCGCGGCCATCATCCGCTGCCACAACGGGGTTGAGTCAGAGGGGGCCGCACCGATCGGCGCGGAAAGGTTGATCGCCACCGCCCGCGTGTTCACAAATTTGGTCGGAGCCGTGCGCACCATCCCACTGTGGGCTGCGGATTCCTGCACGGAGGCCGGGGCGTGCTGGGTGACCTCCTGGTAACGCAGCTGGTCCTGAGCCGCCAGCAGCTGACGTTGCTGGTCCTGCAGGCTCGCAATTTCGTAAGACGACACAGTGATCTGCGCCGCCAACGCGAGGTAAAAGAGCATGCAGATCAGCACGGCGCCAAGGCCGAGGTACGCGTGGCCGAACGCATTCAGGTGCAAGCGCTGCACGGTTGCGCTGGTCGCCACCTGAACGAAGCCACGCGTGCGCCGGCGACGCCGGGCGGGCGCGTGCTGCACGCCGGCGGTGCCTAATCGGCGCCGCTCCAGTATTCGGGTTGAGATCAAAACGTGTGCCTCATTTCTTGCTTGGACGTTGACTGGGACGTGGGGTGGTGCCTGGTGGCCGGAGGGGTTGGCCGGCCACCAGGACTTGTGGAAGGGGGGGAAACGCTGCCTAGAACTTCTCTGCCACCCTCAGCTTCGCCGATCGAGCTCGGGGGTTGGCCGCCGCCTCCTCCTCGGAAGGGCGGACGGGGCGGCGGGTGATGATGCGAAGGGTTGCCCGGTGGCCGCAGGTGCAGACTGGCTGCTGGGGTGGGCAGATACAGTCTTTGGACTCGACGTTGAAGAATGACTTCACCAAGCGGTCTTCCAGGGAATGGAAGCTGATCGTCGCCATACGACCACCGGGTTTAAGTGTCATAAGAGCTGCTTGCAGTCCTGCCTCGATCTCCGCGAGTTCGCTGTTGACGGCAATCCTCAGTCCCTGAAACGTCCTGGTCGCGACGTTGATATCGCGGGGCCAGGCCTGCCTCGGGATCGCGGCCTCCACCGCCTGGGCGAGGTCGCGGGTGGTGCGGAGCGGGCGGCGCCGCACTATGAATTGCACGATCCGGCGCGCCCATCGCTCTTCGCCGTAGCTCCGAAGAATGCGCTCGATCTCAGAGGGCTCGAACGTGTTGACGATCCGCTCGGCCGTGAGCTCGTTGGTTACATCCATTCGCATGTCAAGCGGTCCTTCGCCGCGAAAGCTGAAACCGCGTTCGGGAGCGTCGAGCTGGGTGCTGGAAATACCGAAGTCGAAGAGGATCAGGTCGGCTCCACCGAAGCCGGCTCTCTCGGCAATCGCACCGAGGTCGCTGAAGCGTCCGTGGGCGATAACAGCCGAGGTCGCGAATTCGACCAAGGCTGCCTCGGCGGCCTTGACAGCTTCGGGATCGCGGTCGATCCCGAGCAGCCGGCCGCCCGGAATGATTCTCTCCAGGATCAGGCGGGCGTGGCCCGCCTGCCCGACCGTGCAGTCGATCGCGACCGCGCCCGGTGCGGGCTGAAGCAGCTCTATTACCTCTTGTGAAAGTGCGGGTTGGTGCGGGCTCAGCGAGCTGAGATCACCCTGTCAGCGGATTCGGTAAAGCGTCCCTGCGCGTCGGCGCTGTAGTTGTCCCATCGGGCCTCTTGCCAGATTTCCACGCGAGACCCGCTCCCGATCACCACCACCGAGGATGGGGAGCCGATCTCCGCCAGCTTGCGTTGCTCCGGGCGCAGGATGATCCGTCCCTGCCCGTCCGGCTCGAAAGGTTCCGACAGCGAGTACAGGGTCCGCGCCAGCGCGCGCTGGTCGGCGCTCGGCAGCGGGCTGAGCAGGCTCTCGGCCAGCAACGCCCATAGGTCTGGTGGGTAGATCGCCAGGACCGCGTCCAGTCCGAGCGACACGAAGCTGCCTTCCGGCAGCTGCTTGCGGAAGGCGGCCGGAATGGCCAGCCTGCCCTTCTCGTCCACTCGAACTCGGTAGGCCCCGGTGAACACGCATCAGGCCTCCCAAAACTGCCGGAGCGCCCGCTGCTGCCGTGCGCAAAGCCCGCAGCCACAGCCGTGCAGCTCGAGCGGCATCTCGTTGCCGAGCTTGTCGAAGCGGTGATTCATGGCTGCGCGCTGCCATAGACCGTTACCGAAGGTCGCTGTGAGCGCCAGGCGCCGCGTTGCGCCCCTGGACCGGTACGTCCCGCTGACCATTCAGGCCCCCACGAGGTGTGTGAGAATCCGGGTCATGGTCGGCGCCATCGCGGCTGCGGGGAGAAGTGGCATAGAGGAGGTGTATGGCGTGCCGTACTTGGACGTAGGGTGCGACGTATGCTTCCATGTTGCTTGATTCACCACTTCTCCCCACTGATCACCGCGATTCGCCGCGAACCGTATCAAGTGGTACCGGGCCTGTCAATAGCTTCACCACAACATGTTGGGCCGGGTCGCCAGTGTGAACCCCTCTGACCACAACCTGTAGTGCCAGAGTCGCGTAAAGACTCAAGATCCGGGGCTAAAATGTGATAGTCCCGAACATTAGTTTGGATCTAACTTAACCGGTTCCCAACGCTTCTTTACCCACTTCGCTTGAGCAATCCGAGCCTTTTGGCGCGATTTTCGGCGCAAGAAAACACCCAGAGGCTGGCTGGAATCATCACCGCTCCCATGACTAGAAGGATGGCGATGGTCGGGACTTCGGCCTGGAGACCCTTGCCGTCCAGCAAGCTGTCCCGGATCCCCTGCAGCGCGTAGGTGAGCGGGGATGCGGCACCGGCCAGCTGCATCGGCAGCGGCAAAACCGTCAGCGGGTAGTAGACGCCCGACACCAGCAGCAGGAAGCCCTGTACCGCCACCGACATCTGCTCCCCCTTCTGCGGCGAGAGCAAGGGTAGGACGGACGTAAAGATGGCCAGGCCGATCAGCGGCACGGTCGAGGCGGCAAGCACCGCCAGCGCAGCCGGGATGTCGGCGTGCGAGAAGTCGAGGTTGAACATCGCGATGGCGATGAGCAGGACGACGAAGGTCCGCGCCAGGCCGTAGCCGATGGCGAAGAGGCAAATGCCGAACAGGTGGGTGACCCGCCTTATCGGCGCCATGAACGTGTACTCGATGGTGCCTTCCCATCGCTCCCAGGAAATCGCGTATGCGGCTTCCATGAAGACCAGCGAGAGGTAACCCCACAGCAAGGCGCCGACCAGCAGGTAGAGCTGCGCTTTGTGCAGGTCGAACGACCCGCCGCCGAGGGTGCCCAGGCCGGAAGCGAGGAAGCCGATCGACAGCACGCTGACCAGGCTGTAGAAAAGCCACACGACCTCCCACACCCAGTAGCGCTTGACGACGTGAAGCTGCCTCTCGGCGAAGCCGAACAGCGCGTTCAGCTCGACGTGGCGGGTGCCGATGCTCATTCTGGCTCTCCCTCTTCTTCTTTGGCGAGCTCCTTGCCGCTCAGCTGCATGAAGACGTCCTCCAGGCTGGCAGGGCCGTTGCCGTTCGCGTAGATGCGGCCGAGCTCGTCAGGGCTACCGTCCGCGAGGACGCGGCCCTCGTCCATCATCAGGACTCGATCGCAAAGCGCTGCCGCCTCATCCATGTCGTGGGTGCACAGCAGCACGGTGACCTCGCGCTCGGCTCTGAGCATGTGAAGAAGGCCCTGAACCTCCTTCTTCGAGCGCGGATCGAGGCCGGTGGTCGGCTCGTCCATCAACAGCAGCGACGGGGCAGTCAGGAAGCTGCGCGCGATCGCTACCTTCTGCTGCTGCCCACGCGAGAGGGCCTTCATCGGCTGGTCGACGGTGTCCATCGGCAGGCCGAGCCGGTCGAGAAGCTCGGTCACCTGCTTGCGGGTGCCGCCGGCGCCACCGCCGTAGAGGCGAGCGGCGTAGAGCATGTTCTCCCAGGGGCTCAGCTCTTTAAAGAACGCGGCTTCGACCGACACGCGGTTCACGTGCCTGCGCACCGAGAGGGGCTCCGCGACCACGTCCCAGCCAAACACGGTGGCCGTCCCTGCATCCGGGGTCAAGAGCGTGCCGAGGATCCTGATCACCGTCGACTTGCCGCTGCCGTTGGGTCCGAGGATTCCCGTGACGCCGCCCGCCTCGACCACGAGATCGAGCTCGTGGAGCGCCACCTTGTCCTTCCAGTCGCGACGCCACCAAGGCGCGCCAGCCTCGCGCTCTCGGCGCCGAAACGACTTGGTGATGCCCTGCAGCTGGATGGCTGCTGCTGTCATTTGGTTACTCCTTAGGAATGTGCGGTGGAAAACAAAAAGGACCGTGCGGTGCCCAACAGCCGCACGGTCCCTTTTTGGTGGTTTGTTTCTAGAAGTTGTCTACCGGTAGAGACTCAATGTGCGGTCTCGAGAAGGCACACTCCGCCATCGGCGGCGAAGCTCCTCTTCCTCTCGACTAGCAACTTGAGCACTCCTTGACGCATAGACACACCCGGATGGGTGTGGGAACCCGGTTACTGTAATTCGGTCGGGCTAAGAAGTCAAATCGACGCATTCCCTCAGCGAAAATCACACCATGGCCCCAACGTTCCCTCACCTGGAAATCACACCCAAGGCGAGGGAGGGGATCGGATGCGGATTCGAGAGAGGTACGAGCTGGCCGTCGAACTCAAGGACCGCTACCGGCAGGCGAGCAAGCGTGAGCGAGGCGAGCTACTCGACGCCTTCTGCCTGGCCAGCGGCTACGAGCGCAAGCACGCGATCAAGGTGCTCGGTGGTCGCCGGCGCAAGTCGGCGGTCAGCATTGTGCGACCTCGGCGGCGGCGCTACGGACTGGCCTTCCAAAAGGCGCTGAAGGTGGCTTGGGAAGCGGCCGGCTACATCTGCTCGGAGCGGCTGCAGCCCTACCTACCTGAAGTGGTGCCGTTGCTAAAGCGTCACGGCCAGCTGGAGGTCGACGCCGCCACCGAGTCGCTGCTGGGGAGCGCCAGCGTGGCCACCATCGAGCGCAACCTGGCTCAGCTGCGCCGCGGCCTGGTCGCCCGCAAGATGTCCCAGACCAAGCCCGGGTCGCTGCTCCGCAAGCAGATCCCGGTGGTGGTCGGAAAGTGGAAGGAGCTCGATCAGCCCGGCTACCTCGAGATCGACCTGGTCTCGCACAGCGGCGAGTTCGCGGTCGGCGAATGGATCTGGACGCTGTGCGCTACTGATCTCAGTACCGGTTGGACGGAGCGGGTGCCGGTCATGGGTCACGGACAAATCGCAGTCGTCGCCGCACTGGAGCGAATCCGGGTTCAACTCCCCTTCCCTCTCTTGGGCATTCACCCCGA
>DATLRQ010000075.1:0-25334 GCA_035534555.1 Candidatus Micrarchaeaceae archaeon | reverse complement strand
CGTGCTCCACATTCCGCTGTTACGGTCCACTAGTTCTCCTCATGACGGCCCGAGCGACTGATAGGCCTCAGCGAGCTCCGTCCAACGCGCCTTCCAGTTCGATTGGCCTCCAGCCAGGTAGCGACCGAGATCCTCGATGTGTGCTTGCCAGCCGGCGCCATGCTTGTAGAGAACATCGACCGGAAGGCCGCGCTCCTCGATAACGAGCCGCGTTTGCTCGCCCTCACTGGTGAGCCAGGCCTCGATCACTGTCTCGTCGACGGTGGCAGGCTCCATTGTGAGCACAACGTGGTTTGGGGGTTCACAGAGGTCGATGCGTCCGGGGCCCTCCCACGTGCTGGTGAAGCGCGCCTGCACCATGCCGCCGACTCGCAAGTCGCCCTCCACCTCGGCGATCCAGCGCGCGAGCCGGCGGGGCTCGGTGACCGCTGACCAGAGGTCGCCGATGTCCGTGTCATAGACATCCTCCACGCGGACTGCGCCTCGGGCCTCGTCGATCCGACGCATGCTGCCTAGCATTCGATTCATCTGGTTCTCCTTTTCTCCCGCTTGCCGCGGGCAACCTCCGTGTGCAGAGCGCCGAGGCGTTGCTCCCAAATGACCCGATAGCGCTCGAGCCAGCTGTCAAGCTCTGCGAGCGGCTCGGGTCGAAGTCGATAGATCCGCCGCTGAGCCTGCTGTTCGACGTTGACGAGTCCCGCCTCTCGAAGCACCCGCAGGTGCCGCGAGACGCCTGGACGGGCGATCGGCAGTGCTTCCGCTAGGTCGCCAGCCGTCGCCGGGTGCGTGCGAAGGATCTCGAGCACCGTGCGCCGGCTCTCATCCGCCAGTGCGAGCAACAACTGGTTCACCGCGCCAGTGTACCCCAGCGGGTACGTAACCGTCAAGTTACATAATGAGCCCACGCATTCCGACGGAAGGCTGACGGCCACAGCGAGTTCTCAGTGGTAAGGCCACGGTCCTGACGCGCGGCGCTTGCGATCGTCGGGGAGCTTGGATTTTCGAAGAGATGTGACGCACGGTCCCGGGGCCGTGCGCGCGCCGATATTTCGGCTGTGCAATTGCCGTGCGCGAGTTCAATCGACGGTCCGCGGACACCTTAGGACGGGGCTCAGCCACCGAGTTCCTGGAGAATCTGTGCCCCGGCTGTGCCCCGTCGCCTCTGGACGACGCCAGAAATCGCCGGTTTTGAATACAAATTTGGTCGGGGGCCCGGGATTTGAACCCGGGGCCTCACGGTCCCGAACCGTGTCGGTGCCGTGTCCTCCGGTGTCCGACAGACTCCTGTGTCGTCCTCGCGAATACGAAATCGACGAGGCTGGTGTCCTTTGGTGACCCCCTAGAGCCGTCCGGTGCCGGGAATGCGTGATACGGCTGTGATACGGATACCTCAGTTAAGTCAGCACGTCGACCATCAGCAAAACTAGAAAGCCGACAAAGAACATTGCCGTTGTAACTGTGTTCTCTCGAACCTCAATGGGCCTCGACAAGCAGCTCCTCAGTGACCAGGTAAGTCATAAGTTGAGTGACTGCATTGGATATAGCGTTCCCGATCTCGCTGAGTTTACCTGCCCTAACACTGCGGCCGCCCGCGTTGGTCTTACAACGCGGGAGTCATTGCTCGGTACACCACGACGCTGCCGTTGAACATGGCGGCCAACTCGTCGCTGGATGGGTGACCTTTGACCTGATAGATCGGCGTACCGGCATCAAGGAACGCCGCGTCACCATCCTTCAGTCGGTAGTTGGGGTCGCAGACATCGCCGCTCACTTTGAACTTGACATGGGCGTAGACAGGGCCAAGGTCGCTCTCCTGAAGGACGGTAGGAGATTGTGGCCCCGCAACGTATTGAGTTGAGCCAACCTGGATGAAATTGACCCAATCGATCTGTGCGTCGCAGCTCGAGGTCGACCCTGGCAGCTGGCAGGCAGCCGTGAATAGAAGCGCTGCCAGCACAACGAAGACCTTGGTGTTCATTCAGTCTTACCGAACGCTCAGCAGCCCGACCGAGTAACGGCTGAGCTTGAGATTCGAGCCGCGGATTGTACTCGACCGTGGGGGAGTCAGGCGGCCGCGGTTGGCGCCGGCGCAGCGTTAGCGGCCGCCAGGCCCTCAGCATCAACAGTCGGCTCATTGCGCGGCAATCTCAGTCGTTTGAGGAGAAGGGCGTTGACAGCGACGATCACGCTCGAACCTGACATCGAGATCGCCGCGATCTCCGGTCGCAGGACCAGGCCAAAGGCTGGCTGGAAGACGCCGGCCGCAATCGGTAGCGCGATCACGTTGTAGCCGATCGCCCAGCCCAGGTTCTGGCGCATCTTGCGCAGGGTTCCACGGCCGATGGCGAAGGCGGTGGCCACATCCAACGGGTCCGAGCGCATCAGAACGATGTCGGCGGTCTCGATGGCGACGTCGGTGCCGGCCCCGATCGCGATGCCGAGATCGGCCTCGGCCAGGGCGGGCGCGTCGTTGACGCCGTCGCCAACCATCGCCACCCGCCTGCCGCTTCGTTGAAGCTCAGCGATTTTCTCGGCCTTCTGCCCAGGAAGCACCTCGGCAATCACGCTGGTGATGCCGAGCTCGCTCGCTATCCGCTTGGCGGTGGCTTCGTTGTCACCGGTGAGCATGACGACCTCGATACCAGCCGCTCGGAGCGCAGTCACTGCCTGACGGCTGGTCGGCCTGGGCGCGTCGGCAACCGCGAGCAGGCCGGCAGCCTGGCCATCCACGCCGACGATCACTACGGTTCGGCCTTCAATTGACATTCGCTTAAGCGCCTCGTCGAGCGGTCCAAGCGCGATCTTCTCCCGCTCCATCAAGCGCTGGTTCCCAACGGTGAGCCTATGTCCGTCGACCGTTGCTATTGCTCCATGTCCTGGAATGTTCGTGAAATCGCTCGCCGCCACCTTTGGAATCCCGTCCGCCTGGGCGCGCTTAACGATGGCCTCCGCGAGCGGGTGCTCGGACTCCCGTTCGACGGCGGCCGCCAGGCGCAACAGCTCTGCCTCGGGCAACGAGCCGGCGACCACCTCGACCACCTCCGGTTCGCCCTTGGTCAGGGTCCCGGTCTTATCCATCACCACGGATTGGATGCGAGCCGAGGTCTCAAGTGCGAGGGCATTCTTGAAGAGGATGCCGCGTGTCGCCCCCAGGCCCGTTCCGACCATGATCGCGGTCGGCGTCGCCAGCCCCAGCGCATCGGGGCAGGTGATGACCACCACTGTGATCGCGAAGAGGATGGCGGTCTGAACCGATGCGCCGGTAGCGAGCCAGACGCCAAATGTCGCAGCACCTCCGATCAGGGCAACGAGCACCAGCCAGAAGGCGGCTCGATCAGCCATCTGCTGCCCCGGCGCTTTCGAGTTCTGCGACTCCTGCACCAGCTTCACGATCTGCGCCAGCGCGGTGTCGGAGCCGACGCGTTGAGCCCGAGCGCGCAGCGAGCCGTTCTTGTTGATCGAGGCTCCGATCAGCTCTGAGCCGGGATTCTTGG
This sequence comes from Candidatus Micrarchaeaceae archaeon, assembly GCA_035534555.1. Taxonomy (GTDB): domain Bacteria; phylum Chloroflexota; class Dormibacteria; order Dormibacterales; family Dormibacteraceae; genus Palsa-872. The sequence continues at coordinate 21,840 of DATLRQ010000075.1, read as the reverse complement.
AGACCGGCATGCTCTCCCCGGTCACCATCGATTCGTCGACGTCGGACTCGCCTTCTTCGACAACTGCGTCAGCAGGGACCTTGGAGCCTGGCCGGATGAGCAGAAGGTCGCCCACAACCACCTCGGCAGTGGAAACCTCAACCGGCTCGCCGTTCCGGATCACGGTCGCGCGCGCGGGCGCGAGGTTGAGCAGCGTGCGGATGGCGTCATTGGCTCCCCCGCGAGCTCGCATCTCGAACCAGTGGCCCAGCAGCACAAAGGACGCCAGGACGGTCGAGGCTTCGTAGAAGACGTCGCCGCCGCCACGGATGGTGACGGCCAGGGAGTAGAGCCAGCCGGCGCCGATGCCGACTGCCACCAGCACCATCATGTCGAGCGTCTTGTGGCGAAGCGCGCGCACCGCGCCGTCAAAGAAGATCCAGGCCGAGTAGAAAATCACCGGGAGGCTGAGGATTAGTTGGAAGACATCGTCCCGCAACCCGAGCGGGGCGGGCACCTCGAAGCCGAGGACCTTGCGGCCGATCTGGGACCAGAGCAGGATCGGGATCGATAGGATGACGGCGACCAGGAAGCGATCGCGCATATCGCGCACCATCGCCGCCATCGACTCGCCCGCATGGCCGCCGTGGCCCATAGCTTCCGACGGCGCCATGACCATTTCCCCATGAGCGGCATGTTTTGGCTGTTCAGGCTTCGCTGCGGCGGGGTCTCCCATCGCTGCCATGTCATGGCCGGCATGGGCACTGGGCGCTGCGGGCGTGTCTCTTCCCTCGCTAGCCGGCGACGGCCCAGTGGCTCCGTCGTCGCTCGGGGCCTCTTCCATGGGAGAGCAGATATGGCCCGGTACCGACTTCCCGGCGCAGTGATAGCCGCATTCCTCGACCCACTTCTTAAGGGCGGCCACATTGGTCTGGCGCGGGTCATACCGAACCGTCGCCGTCTGTGCGACTGGGTTGGCGTCCACGGAAAGCACGCCCGGCCGCGCCTTGAGGTCGTTCTCCAGAACCGCCTTCTCGCTCATGAACTGGAGTCCGCCCGTGTGGAGGACCGCCGTCGTTTCAGTCCCGGTTGAGCCCATGTGCGGCCCGCCCTCCGACTGACCGCCAGCGCTCGGCATCGTGGCTAGTCGATCCCCGGTTAATGGCCCTCGTGGCTGCCCTGGGCGCTCGCGCCGACGAATTTCGCGGGATCCTTGTCGAACTTCTCTTTGCAACCCGCCGAGCAGAAGTAGTAGGCCGTGCCGTTGTTGAATGACCGGTACTCGGCGGTCGCAGAATCGACCGTCATTCCGCATACGGGATCAATCACGCTCGTTTTCTCGCTCATGTCGTCTCCTTGGCCCATCGGGGCACGTTTCTGCGTAGGCCGTGCGTCACCCGCACCGACCTCGACCTTAGGCTCGGCCGCCGAGCCTCGGATGGCGGCTGATTGCCCCGGCTTCGATCTGAAGCTGTGAAGGCGGTTCGCGTTGGATACCACGGACAGCGAGCTCATCGCCATTGCGGCTGCGGCGATCATGGGGCTGAGGCGTAGACCCAGGAAGGGGTACAAGACGCCGGCTGCGATGGGGATGCCGATCACGTTATATGCGAAGGCGAACACGAGATTCTGGCGGATGTTGCGCATCGTGGCGCGGCTCAGTTGGATTGCCGTGACCACACCGGTGAGCGCTCCAGAAATCAGGGTAATGTCCGACGACTCGATCGCGACGTCTGTGCCTGTCCCGATCGCCAGGCCGACATCAGCCTGAGCCAATGCGGGCGCGTCGTTGATTCCGTCACCCACCATCGCCACCCGCCTGCCGTCGGACTGTAATCGCCGGATTTCCGCCGCCTTGCGGTCAGGCAGGACCTCCGCGAGCACGCGGCCAATACCTACCTGGCGCGCGATCGCGGCTGCGGTGCGCCGGTTGTCGCCTGTGATCATCACGACCTCGAGGCCGAGTGCGCGCAAGCTGGCGACCGCGGACACCGACTCTTCCTTGAGCGTGTCGGCGACAGCGATAACGCCTGCCGGCTTGCCGTCGACGGCGACCAGCAACGGCGTCTTACCATCGGCCGAAAGGCGATCAGCCGCGACCTCCAAAGTGGCGACCTCCAGGCCGGCATCACGGAGGAGAGCGGGGTTTCCGATCAGGATCGGGTGGCCGTCCACAGTGGCCCGTACTCCCCTGCCGGTTATCGACTCGAATCCGGCGGGTTCGCTGAGGACGATTTCACGAGATCTGGCTCCGGCTACGACAGCTGCGGCCAGCGGGTGCTCGGACAGCCGTTCGGCCGAGGCCGCGAGCCGCAAGAGCTCGTCCTCTTTAATGTCGCCCTCCGTGAGGACATCTGTGATCGCCGGTTGGCCACGCGTGATCGTCCCGGTCTTGTCGAGCACGATCGTGTCCAGCTTGTGCGCAGTCTCGAGAGCCTCTGCCGAACGGATCAGGATGCCCTGCTCAGCTCCCTTGCCTGTACTGACCATCACTGAGAGCGGAGTCGCCAGCCCGAGCGCGCAGGGGCAGGCGATGATGAGCACCGCGACCGCGGCCACCATCGCCGACGTTAAGCCGGGTTGCGGCCCGAACAGGAACCAGGCCACGAAGGTCCAGATCGCAATTCCGATCACCGCCGGCACGAAGTAGCTGGAGACCAAGTCCGCCAAGCGCTGAATGGGCGCCTTCGAGCCCTGCGCTTGCTGGACCAGCTTGATGATCTGAGCCAGCATTGTGTCGCGGCCGACCCTGGTGGCTCGGAAGCGGAACGAGCCAGTACGGTTGATGGTGGCGCCAATCACCGTGTCGCCGGCCCGCTTGGTAGCTGGGATCGGCTCGCCAGTGACCATCGATTCGTCTATTGCCGATTCGCCGTCGACGACCTCACCGTCGACCGGTATCTTCTCGCCGGGACGGACGATGACGACATCGCCGGCGACCACGTCCTCAACCGGGATGTCGGCCTCAGCGCCGTTGCGGACGACACGCGCGGTGCGCGCCTGGAGCCCGATCAACTTTCGAATCGCTGCCCCGGTGCCGGCCTTGGCGCGGGCCTCGAAGAGCCGGCCCAGCAGGATCAGGGTGATGATCACGCCGACTGCCTCGAAGTAAACCTCACGGAGTCCGGCGGGCAGGATGGCCGGAGCCACCGTCACCATCAGGCTGTAGCCGAACGCCGCTGAGCTGCCCAGCGTGATCAGCGAATTCATCTCAGCCTGTCGGTGGAGAAGGCTGAGCCAGCCGGTGCGGTGGATGGGCCAGCCCGAATAGAACATCACCGGCGTAATCAGGGCCAGCTGCAGCCAGTGGTTGCCCAAAATCCCGACCTGAAGGAAGTTGCCGGCCATGACTGCGAACAGCACCGGAGCTGTGAGCACGCCGCCCACCACCACTCGGCGCGTGAGATCTCTAATCTCGGCCTTGCGCTCGGCCATCTCGTGGTCTTCGGTTAGCTGGTCCGGCTCCTTCGCGCGGTCAGGATCGGGGCGGGGCGGATCGTTCTCCCGAGCAACCGGAGCGGCCACGCCGTGACCATTGGCCTGTGGCTCGACGATCAGCTTGCCGTGGATCATGTTCATCCCGCAGGCGAAGCCGAACTCACCCACACGGTCCGGCTGTAGCTCGATTGTCGTCTTCCCGTACGCGGAGAGAGAACTGTTCAGCGCGAAGTCCGGAAAGACCACGCGGGATGTGCACTCGCCAGTTTCTTGGCGGTCGAAGACGATCCGCAGTGGAACGCCTTGGCGGACCCGTACCAGGTCGGGCGAGTAACCACCCTTCACGGTCACTGTGACTTCCTGAACCTTCCCGACCTGCGTCGCCGAGTGCGCCTTCTTTGGGCCGAAGAAGAACCAACCCAGTAGGCCGGTCAGCGCCAGTCCACCCGCGACGACTGCGATGTCTGCCGGGTTCATGACCGACTTGCCCTCATCCGCGTGGTTTGGGTCGCCACTCTCTAGCGCCCCTTGACAAGACGTTCAACCGCCTCATTAAGTTCGCGAACCTTCTGGGAGCCGTCGCCAGCCTGGATGGCCTCAACGACACAGTGTTCGGTGTGATCCTGCAGCAGCACCAGGGCGACTGCGTCCAGGGCCGCCTTAATTGCACCCACCTGGGTGAGCACGTCGATGCAGTACCGGTCCTCGTCCACCATCTTCTGGACGCCGCGGATCTGGCCCTCGATCCGGTTGAGACGGGTCTTCACCTGTGGCTTGTGTGACTTGTAGCCTGGCATCTTCTTAGGATACCCCGTGGGGGTACCGGTTTGTTTCATGGGCCGCTTCCCGCGCCGAGGTCTCTCAACTGGATGAAGCCGCCGTGCCAACTGTGAAACCAGACCTGCCCGCTGTAACCGTTGACAGACAGCATTCCGACTAACCGGCCGGCCGTTTCGAAGTCGACCGTGTAGAAGCCGTAGAAGGAATCAGGCGTCTTCGCGCTGGTACTCGTCTGATTCGCGTCTAGCCAGCGCTGTGCGACATCCTGGGCCTGCTGCGTAGTTACCGTCATTGGCCTTGAGCCGCTCACGCCAAAGCCGCCCATCATGCCCCCGCCCATCATCGAATACTTGGCGTTCCACATGATGTCCGGCCCTGGTTCCCGAATCACGTTTCCGCTCGAGCGGTCGATTAGGATCTCGAATGCTCCGATCCCGGTGGCCTTTTCGCGGATCGAGGCGTAGTAGTTGTTGCTGAACTCGATCACCTCATCCGCCGCGAGGCCACCGGACGGGTATGACGCCGCCACCCCCTGGGCAATCGTGACCGCCCGATCGAGTCCAATGTCGCCGCTCCCACCACTGAAGGCATGCCCCATCATTCCGCCGGGCGAATCTGTCGACCAGCCGGTCATCCGGCCGGCGCCGATGCCGCCCACGGCGAGCAGCAGCGACGCCGCGATGGCCCCGATTCCGATGATCAGCAGGCCTCTTGGGCGCATGCCCAACTAACCCTGAAGCGCCTTGCGAGTCTTCTCGAATTCGTCCTGAGTGATCTCGCCGCCGGCGAGCCGCCTCCGGAGAACATCCAAGGCCTGGTCATTGCTCTTGGGCCCAGTGAACGCCCGGATCGCAACGACCGCCAAAACGATGATTCCGCCCCAGAAGAGGACCATCATGCCCGCCATCCAGAGCCAATTCCCGCCGTCGAAGTAACCCCACATCATTTCAATCAACCTCCTTTTTGGTTGTGTCATCAGCGTAGGAGCCGGGTCTCCGGACGCCCAGTGCCATGCGTCCATTCGATGTCGGGCCAGGAGACCCTATGGGGGTATCCGGTCTGGATCCATACCGAGATCATCGTCAGCGGATTGCATCAAGGGGGTCAACCAAATGAAGACAAACATGGAGAGCACTACGGCGGGTGAGCTGGAGGGGATACCGCACTGGCGACTCAAGGGCATTGGCCTCCTCCGCATCCTGTTCGGCATCGTCTGGGGGATAGACGCCTGGTTCAAGTGGCAGCCCGACTTCATCAACAACTTCACGACCTACCTAAACGGCGCCCAGGATGGCCAGCCGTGGCCAATCCACCACTGGATCGTCTTCTGGACCAACACCGTCGGCATCGACCCGACGTTTTTCGCCTACGCAACCGCCGTGGGTGAGACCGCAATCGCGATCGCCCTGATCGTGGGCGCCTTCAGCAACCTAACAGCGGTGGTCGGCATCTTGCTTTCAATCGTCATTTGGGCGACGGCTGAAGGGTTCGGTGGACCTTACGTGGCCGGCTCAACGGACATAGGGGCCGCGATCATCTACCCGCTCGTGTTCGCCGGCCTGTTCCTCAGCTCGGCGGGGCTGTACTACGGCGTCGACCGCAAACTGACATCTGCCCTCGGCCGTTTCGGTTACCTCGCATCGGGTGCGTTCACGCGAAAGCCCAAAGCAGCGACCGGCAGAACGCCCGCGACGACACTCTGACTTCCAAACGGCTGTTGAGATCCCGGTGGAAGTGGCTCACCGGGATCTTTCATTTCCACCGACGACGTGAAGGCTATGACCATGGCCGAGAATGGCGGGCATTCCGGGAATTGCAGGTTCACGCGCGGACCTACCTCAGTCGCTGTCCCCTTTGCTCGCCTCTACCGCTTCTTTGGCTTCACCGCGGATCCACCAAATCAACGCCAGAGCCGCTAATGGGTCGGCCCACCAGAGTCCGAAGAACTGGTTCAGCAAAAGGCCCGCGAGGGCGACACCCGCCATGTACACACAGACCATCGAGCAGGCTGCGTCTCCCCGAAGGGCGGGACTGCCCAGGCGATCCGCTAGTGCAAGCCGCCAACGCCAGAGGGCGGTCATGATCAGAAGCGATGCGATCGTGAGTCCGATTCCGAGCGGTGAGGCCGCGGGCTCGAAGCGGAACACCAGGGCCACGCCAGCCGAGAGCACGATGTAGGCGATCAAGCCGTACAGCGCGAAGCCTACGAGTTTGGTCGCGCTTCGCTCTCCCCCAGTCAGTGAACCGCGTTCCTCACTTTCTGTTCGCTGGAGGAGCCGGCGTAGAACCACCACCGAAGAAAACAACTCGATGCCGCTGTCCACCCCGAAGGCGGTTAGCGCCACCGACCGTGCCGCGATCCCGGCTCCGATGGCGACGACACCCTCTATGACCATCCAGCCAACCGTCGTCCACTGAGCCAGACGGGCCTGTTGGAGGAGAGTTCGCGCGGGCCGAACCTGCACGGTCACGACGTGAAGGTAGCATCGAGTGTCAATTCGCTAGTGCCTTACGGGCTGGTTCGCGAGTGCTGGCTCAGTCGCACCCCGGCCTTCCTTGGCGCTGGCCGCCGATAAGCTTTCCCGGATCCGGCCAACAGCTTATGAGCCACCACGCGTTCGACGATGCCCAGCTTCGAACGTTTGAGGTGATCGATCTCAAAGCGCTCCGCGCGAAGAGACTCAAGCGGTTCTCTGACCATGTGATCGCCTACGAGTCGCGCTGTGAAGAAGTTCACTAGGTGCTGCGCTACGCGAACGGCGCCCGAGCTAGGAAACCCCCACCCTCGAGCATGCCGGCGAGCCTCTACGGAGCGGGCCGCACCATAGCCCTCAGCGCGTCCCCCCCGCTCGTAGCGGCCCGCGTCCGACGCTTAGAGCTCATACCCCACGCTATCTTCGCGGCGGTGATCGGGCAAAGCAATACGAGTTCCACAGGCAGCGCGTCTAGGGCGAGCTGCGGAGAGACCGCCAGCAAACCCAGATCCAGCACCCCGAAACCGACCAGGACGCGCCAGTCGAAGCACATGAAGACGGTGCGGAGGAAAGGTCCGCCTTCATCGGCGGCCCTTCGGGAATTGTCGGCAGTCACGCCCGGTCCCCGTTTGTAGTCGTAGTCACCGACGCCGCCGTTTCAACGCCCTGTCGCTGGTGGAATGCCATCCGCAGCTCGCCGACCTGGCTCTCTAGCTCGGCGACGCGCGGATCGCTCTGAGGCGCTGATGCCTGGTTGTGATCCTTACGCATCATCATCCACATCATCAAGCCCATCGAGATCGGACAGGCCAGGAAGAACAGGTACGGCAAGATATGGTCCATAGGCAACCTCCAGTCTTAACTATCGACCCATAGTAGCAGGACGCGGCAAGGGGGAGCAAGGTTCCTATCCCCAGGTAGTAGACTCGTCGCCATGCGCCCTCGGATCAACCAGATTACCGGGGTATCGGCCAGGTGAGCCTCGATCCATCCAGCAACCTACTGGGCCTCGCTTTCATCACCGGAGTAACCACCGGCGGGCTCAGCTGCCTTGCTGTCCAGGCCGGCCTACTGGCCACGTCAGTCGCGCGCCAGGCTGAGACCGACGTCGCGGCTCAGCTCGCGATCAAACATGTGGTCGCGCAGCGTAAAAAGCGCTCTAACCGCAAGTTGACGAAGGAGCAGCGTCGCAGCGAACGCGCGGCGCTTGCGACTCTGGCGCAACCCGAAAAGCCCAAGCGACGCAACGCGGCGACCCCGATCGCTCTGTTCTTGAGCGCCAAACTGGTCGCTTACACCGTCCTAGGTGTCTTCTTGGGCTGGCTCGGCTCCGTCCTCCAGCTCAGCCCCTACAGCCGAGCGGCGCTACAGATCGGTATTGGCATATTCATGCTGGGTACGGCGGCAAGACTGTTCAACTTGCATCCGATCTTTCGCTACTTCGTGATCGAGCCTCCCCGCTTCATCACTCGTTTTGTCCGCCGCTATGCCAAGAACAATGCCAGCACGGTCGCGACGCCCCTCTTCCTGGGCACGCTAACGATCTTCATCCCCTGCGGAGTAACCCAGGCGATGATGGTGCTCGCCGTCGGAACCGGTTCGCCGCTTCTCGGAGCGGCGATCATGTTTGCTTTCATCCTCGGTACTACTCCGGTCTTTTTTGGCCTCGCGTATGTGGCGACACGGTTGGGGGAGGTACTGCACACGCGGTTCCTTCGAGTCGCTGGAGCCGTCGTCCTCATCCTCGGTCTCGTCTCAATTGAGGGCGGATTGAACCTGATGGGGTCGCCGTACTCCGTTTCCAATCTCCTCAATTCGGCCGCGGTGTCGATCGCCGAGGCCAGCGGCAACTATCAAGATGTCGCCGCCGCACAGCCGGACGCAAACGGAGCGATCACGATCCAGGCCTCAAACGGCGGCTACTCCCCGAACCTGATCAAGGCTCCGACCGGCAAGCCGGTGAGCCTGACCGTTGTAACGAGCGGTACCACCGGGTGCACACGTGGCTTCGTAATCCCCTCGATCGGGTTCCAGCGGAGCTTGCCCGAAACTGGCCAGATCACGATCAGCATTCCGGCAAGCGCCGCCAACGGGAACCTCCGGTACACCTGCTCGATGGGCATGTACAGCGGTTACTTCGAATTCGCCTGAGGAGGAAGAGATGGCAAAGCAAGTGTTCAGCGTCAAGGGCATGCACTGTTCGGCCTGCGTGATGACCTTGGAAGGGCTCGAGGACGAGTTGGCAGGCATCCGAAGTCTCAAGGTGAGCCTTCACAAACAGCGCGCAGAGATCGAATACGACGAGAAGAAGATCAGCGAAGACGAGATCCGGCGAGCGTTCGAGCGCGCGGGCTACGGGCTCGCCCGCGCCTGATCGGATCCTTACGGTCTAAGCGCGACCACCACCTCGAATAGACACGCAGCCAGGCTGAGTGCGAGCCATGAGTAGACAAAGGTTGCCGCCCACATCGCCCGCGGTGGCCCCGGCTCATCGATCCTCATCCCAAGCAGCCGGCGCGCACGCAGCTCGGCGTGACCTACAAAGGCGGCCAGGGGAATTGCTGGGGCTGTCATCACCAGCAGAGCCCCGGCGAGCGCGGATCGTCCCACCATTCGCTCGGCGGCCGCATCTGCGCTCAGCTCAGAGCGCGCGATCTGACGCTCTGACCACCAGCCGACTATCGGAAGGAAGGTAAGGACGTCTGCAGCGGCTGTGCGAGCCGCTCGCCGTAGCGGCTCGTGTCGACGCGCGTGGTCTGCCTCATGGTGAAGCACTGCCAGAAGCTCGGAGTCGGAAAGTCCGGTAATCGCCGCTTCGCTGATGAACACTGTGGGCCGCGCAAAGCCTGCACAGAAGGCAACCGGGGATCTACCTCCGACACATTCAATGCGCTCAAGGCCCATGGCTTTAGCCATTCGGACCAGATTTGGCGGGCCGGAAACGCGCGGCAACATAGCCAACTCTCGCGTTGTCCTCGACGCGACGAAACCGAGCCTGAGAGTCCAGGCCACAGCCGACGTCAGAATGACCAGCAGCGGCGGCACATAGGTGGTGGACCACCAAAAAGCACCCTGGGTGGGGATCCAACCGCACGGCCCGGACATACGACAACCGGCGAGCGTGCTCAGGCAAGCGACCGGCACAGCGGCCAACACGCCAAGCAAGACCAGCCGGCGCCCGGTCACCGCGAGCGCAGCCTCCTGAGGGCTTCGCGTGTGGCCGGCGACAGCCTATCGAGGCGAGCGGCGAAGGCGGCCAGCGCGGCGTCTCCGTAGCGCTCGACAAGGCGGTCGACCTCGGCGCGACCTGAATCGGTCAGGAACTCCTTAACCCCGCCGCTGGCCCGGTATTTGTGAGGCTGGTGAGACCCCACTTTCGTCACGCTCAGAAGTCCTTTGTCGGCGAGGCGGTTCAGGGTGGTCATGACCGTCGTATAGGCGAGCTCCGGGGTTAGCGCAAGGACGTCGCGGACGATGAAGGGCTCGCGGACGTGTCGATCCCATATCAGCTTCATCAACCGGCCTTCGAGCGGACCCAGCAGTGACAGCGCACGTGTCAGCTGATCGTCCCGTCGAGTCATCACCCGCGATCATAGCGCGACCGACCGTTATTCTTACTAGGGCCAGATAGTAAGAGTGCAATCCACCTGTGCCCCATCCAATCACTCTGGTCCAACCGCCAATGACTCGTAGAGCGCTTGCGGCTTGGGTCGCCGGCGGCCTCGCAGCTGGCACGCTCCTCGCTTCCTTGGGGTGGGGTCTGCTACATGCAGCGCAGCAACAACCCAGCTCCCTTGTTGGAAGCCAGGTCCCCGACCTTACGATCCGGTCCCTCGACGGCGATCTAATCAGCCTCCGGGCCTTGAAGGGGACGCCTTTGGTCATCAACTTCTGGGCCTCCTGGTGCGTACCCTGCCGTCAGGAGGCGCCGGTGCTCGCGGCGGAGTCACAGCGGATGGCCGGCAAGGCCCAGTTCGTGGGCGTCGACATACAAGACACCGATAGCGCCGCCCGTGCTTATGAGGCCGAAATCAAAAGTCCGTATCCGGTCGGGCCGGCAATCCACGGCTCGTATCGCGACTTCGGCGTAACCGCCCCGCCCGAGACATTCTTCGTTGACCGCCATGGAATCGTCCAGAGCCGAATCATCGGGCCGGTCGACTCGCAGCAAATGGAGGTCTATATGGCGGAGATACTCGGTTAGCCATCATCTGGCTCTAATGCTCCGCCCTGAGCCCTCACATGCCGAGCCAGGCAAGCTTGGCGATCCAGTTAAGGCCGAGAGCTACCAAACCAACCCAAATCACTAGGCGCAGGGTCGCCGGCGAGAGATTGACATGGACGGCACGACCACTGAGTAGTGCGACGATGGCGTACACGGCCAGCGCCACGGTCGCTACGAACACGAGTGGTCCCAGGGGATAGACCGCAACCGCCCGGCCGAGGTCGCCCCGCCACATCCAGGCAAAAGTGCGCGTCAGGCCGCAGCTGGGATCTGGCTTATTGAAGAGCCACATGAAAGCGCTGCCGTCATAAGTCAAGTGGCGAGGTTGGAGGAAGAAGTAGAGGCGGGTATATACGAGCCAGGGCAACGCGATGCCGAGGAGCGTCCACGCGAGCCATCGGTCGCCCGACGTCGCCGGCGCGACCGCGGCTAGGGGCGCCCTGAAGCTAGGCTCCGATCGCGCTGACATGAGGGCCAAGGATTCCGGCATTGGTCTCACCTATGTATCGCCCCTCGATTCCGCCGTCTGGGCGGATGAAGAAGGTCGTCGGCAAACCGCTGATCCCGTAAGCGTCACCCACCTTGCCATCACCGTCAAACAGGACCACCGAGGTGATTTGGAGCTGGGTGACGAAAGCGGACGCCGACTGGTGGCTATCGCGCTCGTCGATGAGCAGAACAACAAGACGGGGATGCTGCGCGGCCGTCCGCTGGATCAGCGGCATCTCGCGCCGGCAGGGTGCGCAATAGGTCGCCCAGAAGTTGATCAGGATTGGCCGGCCTCGGAAGTCGGCAAGGCTGACGCGCTTGCCGTCGAGTGTGTCGAGGGTGAGCGCAGGCGCCGGTCCGCCCCCAGATGAAGATGGAGATGCGAGGCCACCGACCGCCTGCAGCGCGTCCAGGATCTGTGAATCCCCCCAACCGTTGCCGTGAGTCGACAACAGTTGTCGCCCGGCGGCGCTCAGCTGCGAGTCGAGCGGAGCCGGCAGTGCGCCACCAACATCGGGGGCACCGAGGAAGTACGTTCGGATATAGCCGTGGCGGTCGATCAGAGCGAGCGTTGAACGGTGCACGTCGCTGGTGCTCAACTCCACGTCGAAAGGCTTCCAGAAGGACGTCAGCGTTTGGGGGTCAGCAGTGGCAAAGGTCCATGACGCCCCGATACGACCGGCATAGTCACGCAGCACGAGCTGCGTGTCCTCTAGTGGATCCGTCGTGACTTCGACAAGGAGGACCGAAGGCGGAAGCTGCTGTCGTAGCTGGAGGAACAAGCCCGCGACGAGCGGGCAAGTCTCCCGGCAACTGGTGTGGAAGGCAGCCAGCAGGACCTCATGACCTGCAATGTCGGCGTTCGTGAAATGGCGGCCGAATTGGTCCACCAAGCTGAAGGGGGGCATCGGCTTCAGCTGGCCGGACAGCTCGTTGAGCCCGAGGCTCACTGCCTGCGTCCCGCCATATGCCGAGTCCGGCAACGGTCGCCCCGCGTCGACACCCACTAGTAACGGATTGAGGATGTCCTTCCGCACTCCGAGCGCTACTGGCACGGTTGCGCCGGCCAGGCGGACCTGGTCGTAGCTCCCGACCGGCACGGGCGCCAAGAATGCCTCAGCCGTTTCTGGCGCCTTGGGCACGGCGCGCGCTGGGATCGACCCCACTCTCATCCAACCCTGTGCGGAATGCAGATCGACGGATGTGGCGGCGATACGGTCTGCTTGTTTGGCGGTCAGGAGCAAAAGCACGTCGCCCGTCACTGGCGTCAGCAGGAGGTGGCCCAAGACTGCCGCCGCGACTCCGATTGCGACAAACAGCGCCGCACGCCGGATGAGCAGAGTGCCCCTCGTCATACCCCCACGTTACTAATGACCGATAGTACTAGGATGCCGGGAGTGGGCGAACCGGGCATCGTCATAGCGTTCGTCGCTGGGCTGATCTCGATCACGTCGCCATGTTGCCTCCCCCTGCTGCCCGGATATCTCGGCTACCTGACGGGGCTCGGCGGTGAGGAGCCTGATCGCCGGAGACGGACAATAGCCGCTGCGTCGCTGTTCGTCGTTGGCTTCACCGCGGTGTTCATTGCGCTGGGCGCCACGGCATCCGAGCTTGGCGCCCTCCTCCTCTACAACCGCTTGCCGGTGGCGCGTTTGGCCGGGTTATTCATTGCGGTCATGGGCGCTTTCCTTCTTCTCGAAGGACGCATAGGCTTTTTCAGTCGCGGTGGAGACTGGAGCCGGCGGCTGGCCGGAGGCAGCCTCTGGACGGCACCGCTTCTGGGAGCGGCTTTTGCGGTCACGTGGACCCCGTGTATCGGTCCCGTTTTGGGTGCGGTCTTGACCCTCGCCGGAACAACGGCGAGCTTGAGCCAGGGCGTGCTTTTGCTGACGGCCTACAGCCTCGGCCTCGGTGTGCCCTTTCTTGCGTTGGGTCTTTCAGTGGTGCGGGTGCGGCGTTGGCTGCGGTCCGCAGGCCGCATCACCGCGGCCCTGCAGCCGGTGTCGGGCGCTCTGTTGGTTGCGATGGGAGTGCTGCTCGTCACCGATCAATGGTTGCCGTTGATCTCGCCGGTTCTGAGCTGGTATGCGAACGCTCACTGGCCTCCGATCTGAGATACTACGAGCGGTTAGTAACCTGGCGCGGAGGTGTGGAATCGCAGACCATGAGGAACCGGTAGAGCTCGATCGAGGACTGGCGCAATGAACGAAAAACGTGGCGACCTGTCCCCGGGCCGGACGAAGTCGAAGCCCAAACGATCCCCGGTCCGTTCCACCTCCGGCAACTGGTGGCCGTACGCGATTGCTGGTGGCGTCGTGGTTCTGGTTGCGGCGTTTGTCGCGGTGACGCAACTCGGGCACGCCGGCTCCGGGGGTGCCGGAGGCACAAGCGGTGGGCTCGCGGTCGGGGCACAGGTGCCCGCCGACTCTGTCCCGTCGAGCAGCGGGCAGCCAGCGTCACTAGCCGACTTACATGGATCCAAAGTGGTCGTCTACTTCTACGAAGGAGGCACTTGAGGCGCATGTCAACAGCAGCTCGTTGAGCTGCAGGGACAATTGGATGCAATCAAAGCTGCCGGCGGGCAAGTGGTCGGCGTAAGCACCGACCCAGCTGCGACCTCGGCCTCGCTGGCAGCCCAGCTCCACCTCGGATTTTCGATCCTTGAGGATCGAAACCACGTGCTGGGCTCCGGCTTCGGCGTCTTCCGCCTTCCTAGCGGCATGGACATGGGCGCGGTGGACGGCCATTCGATTTTTGTGGTGGACGCGACAGGGCGCGTGGCTTGGAAACAGCTGGCCCCGGATTCCATGCATGTTCCCGTTGACCAGGTGGTCGCCGCTGTCAGGGCCGCCTGATCCTTTCATGACCTTGCGCCTGACACTGGTAACAGCGGTCGACTGCCATCTTTGCAGCCGTGGGCGGAGCGTTGCTCATCGCCTGGCATCCGAACTCAACGTTGAGATAGTGGAGCTGGCCTGGGACAGTCCTGATGCCGACATCGTTCGCCGAGACGGCGTGCCATTCCCGCCCGCGCTATACGCCGGTGACGAGCTGCTGGGCTACGGCCGGATCTCGGAGGGTGGGGTTCGCCGCCGGTTGGCGAGAGTCTCTTGAACGCTCTGGTCTATTCGAGCTCACTCGCGGCCGCTTTCCTCGGGGGCGTGCTGGCTCTCTTCGCACCCTGCTGTGTGGTTTCACTGCTGCCGACGTTTGTGGGTGCCGCGCTCGAGCGCGGACGCCTGCGACTCCCGGCGATGGCGGCAATCTTCGCGGCCGGGATCGCCGTAGTGATGCTGCCGATCGTCCTCGGCGTCGGACTGCTCGGCCAGCTGTTGGCGGCACAGCACCGCGTCATCTTCTTCGTGGTCGGCCTGTTCCTAGTGCTGCTCGCGCTCCAGGTCCTCTCGGGCCGGCCATGGTCGCTGCCGTTCCCGATGCTCCGGCTGCGCGTCTCCGGATCGACGCCGGGCGGCATCTTCGCGATGGGCCTGACGGCCGGGGTCGCCAGCTCCTGCTGCGCGCCCGTCCTTGCCGGCGTCGTCGCCCTCTCTGCCCTCACGTCCTCCCTGACCGGCGCTCTCGGGCTTGGTCTCTCCTACGTATTCGGCATGGTCTTTCCGCTTCTGGTGACCGTGCTTGTTTGGGATCGACTGCACCCCGGTTCACCTGCCTTCGCATTGCGAACAAGACGAATCCGACTCCGAGGCTGGGCGTTGCCGTGGACCGACGCCGTTGCCGCGGTCATGTTTCTCGCCATCGGGATCCTCGCTCTGGTGATTGCTTACACCGGCCAGAGCACCTACCTCCCAGGCTGGCTGGAGGTTTGGAACCGCTGGGTGAGCGGCCTAGCCGGTAACTTGTCGGTTTGGCTCGGAAACCTGCCGACCGCCATCCAAGCGATTTCGATTGCAATCCTCGCGCTGGCCGTCGTCACGGCGTTGTACCGATCTTGGAAACTCGGCCCATCACCCAGTCAGCCGCCCACCGGCGAACCGGACGCAGGTCGGCCCGAGGCCGACCTCAAGGTATC
Source organism: Candidatus Micrarchaeaceae archaeon (assembly GCA_035534555.1). Classification (GTDB taxonomy): domain Bacteria; phylum Chloroflexota; class Dormibacteria; order Dormibacterales; family Dormibacteraceae; genus Palsa-872. The sequence continues at coordinate 6,425 of DATLRQ010000075.1, read as the reverse complement.
CCGGTAGTCTCCCGGAGCTCGGCGACTACTCCGTAGCCAGCGCCAACGAGGCCGATCAAGAACCCAGCGAGAATCGCTTGATGTGGCGGCAAGACCGCCATCGACGCACCCACCTCCATGGGATGCGTCTGATGCCAGTAGAGATCCCAAACGGTTGCGACGGCGACCACGACGATCCCGAGAGCGGCAGCCAAGCGCCACCAATTGACTCTTGTCTGCGAAAGCCAATGCCATGCACTCCAGCCGGCCAGCACGACAAGCGGTGCGTATGCGAGCAGGGCTCGGCTCGACATCATCGAGCTCATCAGACTCGCCATAAGGGAGCTCCGTGGAGCGGCCATCATCAGGACGAACGGGCCTAAAGAGATGAGCACGACCAGAACCAAGAGGATGTATAGGGCGGTGAATGACCGCGACAGGAAGTCCATCCTGCCACTGAATGCCAGTACCGCAAGGACGAGAAGGCCGCCGAGGTCGATCAGAAGGTGCGGTGGCTGAGTACCAGGTCCGAGAAGGTGCTCTCGCCAGTCCCAGAGAGTGCCGGCAACGCCCAGGGCGTAGGCAAGCGCCAACAATTCGACGGGCTTCGGATTGCGAAGGCTACGCCTCGACTGGACGGCCATCGGGCGAATACTAATCTGCTCTGGCGGCGCTGCTACTATCGGGCTGTAGTCAAACGTGGATTAGGCGGGTAGTTGGGGCACCGATGACAAGGATCACGAGGCGCGCGGCGATCGGCCTGTTGGGCGCCGGCGGTGCCTTGCTCGGGCTGGGGCTTGCCGGTGGCTACCTGTTGCGAGATGCGCTGAAGTCCATCGCCGGCGGCGGAATGGGAACGGGAATGATGGGCAGTGCGACACAGGCTGATATGAGCAGCTATATGAACCTCTTCGATCGCCACACCGAGATAAGACGAACGGTCGAGGTGATCGATGGTGGCGTACGCACCACAACTGAGTCCGATGCTCCAGACCTGATCGAGCTGCTCCAGACTCATGTGTCGAGCATGTACGCGCATCTCAGCCAACATGCCGAGGTCACTTGCATGAGCTCGAGCCTGCCAACTTTGTTCCGCAATTCGGCAGGTTACCGGCGAGAGTTGACGCTGACCGCCAAGGGCGTGGTCGTCACAGAGACTTCGAGCGATCCAGAACTAACGAACGCCATACGCGCGCACGCGCAAGAGGTAAGCGGATTCGTGAGGGACGGGATGCCCGCAATGATGCAGGGCATGATGGGACATTGAGCCACCTCAAACCATTGGCATACGCGGTGCTGTCTGCGGCTTGCACCGTTGTCGACCTTGTGCCAGCAAAGTGAAGACCTGACCCTGTCTATTTCACTATTCGACTGATCGCGCTTTCCAGAGTTACGCTAGGTACTTCACCGAGAATGACCTGGACGACAGTTCCGGCCCGGTCGAGCAACACGTTGACCGGGAGGCCGATCGTCACACCGTACGCGGTGGCAATAGTGCCCTCGGGATCTATCACCGCTTTCAGGTTCACGTGCAGCCCAGAGAGGTACTGAATCAGACGACGATTGTCGGTCTCCCGGTAGTTGATCGCCAAGATAGTGAAGCCGGTCGATTGGTAGTGGTCCTGGATCCCTTGCAGTGCTGGGAGCTCCTCTCGGCATGCCGTGCACCAGGTCGCCCAAAACGTCAACAGTACTGGTCGTCCTTTGAAATCGGACAGGCTGACCTTCTTGCCGTTGAGGTCCCACGACGAGAAGTTCGGCGCCGGCTCGCCCACACGAGCCACGCCTGCCGACACAGATACCGTTTGCGAGGATCTGCCGATCGTAATCATGATCACGGCGCCGGCCGTCACGGCCACAACGACAAGCACCGGTAGCGCCAGGGCCCACCTTGGCACCTGCGACCGGGCGGCCTGCAGATCTGCAACTCCCGGCAGCTGGGTCGGCACCCTAGGAAGTCCGCGGCGGCTGAATGTCAAGGGGCGCATTGAGGCCGTAGTAGTGATGGTCCATGTAGTGGCCTGGGGCAGTCATCGCCCCTTGATGGATGAGGCCGTCGCCTCCAATCCAGACCTGGAACCAGATTGCCCCCAAACTGGAGTCTTCAAAGAACGCCACCTCTTGAGTTGGCACCCCATCGACGGTCATTTGACCGACGACATGCGCACCGAGTGGCGGCGCCGAATCCCAGATGAAGTAAGGCGACTTGAGTGGAGGGATTTGAACGGTTTGCCATGGATCAGTGCTCGATCTGCGGCTGAACTCCGTGCTTCCGATGATCACACTTTCGAAACCGTTGGCTGCCTTCGCGTGCATTCGGTCTGGAGCTTGCATTTGGTACTGGGATGCAACAGGAACCACCCCCGGGCCAAGCTCCTCGTCTATACGAAGCGTGCCCAGCCCATGCATGCGACTATTTGCGGTAGCGAGTAATGCGGTCCCATCCGGCGCCGGGAGCTGGGGGAGATGAAAGACGGCGGTCCCCGCGCCGAACTCGGCTCCTACCTGGACCGTCAGTGTCTCTCCCCCACTCAGCTGTGCTTGAGCGCTTCTGCAGTCGGATCCGCACACGCTGAACGCTAGGGGTTGAGTGCCGAGCAACCCGGAGACGTCGAGGTTGCTGGCACTCCCCAAAATCGGCTGCAAGTAAAGCCAGATCGTGTTTGGACCGGGTTTTGCCGGCCTCACCGTCAGCCCGACCAGCGTGGCAGTTGTCCGACCCGGCAAGGTGAGGTCGGTCGGACTCGGCAGTGCTTGATTAACTGAAGAAGGAACCGCTGCGGTATCGGCCTGGGCCGCCCGAGCGGGCGGAAGCGGAAACGAGGAGAGTAGGGCGGTCGCTGCAATCACCACGACGGCAATCAAGCCCTCGGCTCGGGGCCGCGGCCGTCGGCGCCGCCACGCGATAAACGACAAAGGCAGCATGGCCGCAATTGCCAGCACCTTGACATCAAGCACCTCGCCGTAGGTCGAATTGATGAGATCGCGCACGTTAGAGAGCTCTTCGGTGGCCCTGAGCACGCCCATCACGACAGTGAGCCCGAAGGCAGGCAGGGCTACCCATGAGAACCTCCGCAGCAGCTTGAGTCCTTGCTCGCCTCGCCAGCCCCCAGGAGGTCGAAGCGTGGCCAGGGCCAAAATACCCCCCGCCCAGATACCAGCGGCGAGCAGATGGAGACCGTCGACGCTCACGGACAACACCCAAGGTTGCGAAGCTGCCGCGTGCCCCGAAGCCCCTAAGGCGACCAGAGCGAAAACTACGGGTACGAGAACGTAGCGAGGGCCAAAAAACGTAGCCGCGAAGAGCAACGCGAGTGCTTCGGCGGCAAGGTGCACCGTTCGAGCGAAGCCAGGCAGGCCGTTGCCGAGGTAGGCGAGCAGAGCCGGGATGGACAGTGAGCCCGCTGCATTCGCGGCGTCACCCACGACGACAACCATTCCCGCAGCAAGCGCCACCCCAAGTGGAACCCACAACCGCGTCCACAGCCGTGCTGTGACCCACTCAACCGGCGGAAGACGTCTAGCCAGCTCGAGCAGCACGATCATGCCCACAGTGATGAGTAGCGCCAGGTACTCGACGGCTTGTATGCCAGCGATGCTCAGGTCGCTCGGCTGAGGGTTCGCGACGTTTTGCTCGCCCGCCGCGCCCGGAGTAACTCCGACCCCAAACTCGAAGCTGCCGTGAAGCACATGTCCATCGACTGAGCTCACCGTGGTCCAGTCGACTTTGTAGATTCCCGTCGCGTTGGTCGTCTCTAAAATGTCGATCTCGGTCGGTGAGGATGCTTTGCCATCAAAGGCCTGACCATCTGGGGAGGAGATCGACGCATGAGAGAGCGACGCATTGACTGGCTCAGAGAACTGGATCGTCACAATCCCGGGCGCTGACGCCAGTCGCTCGCCAGGTGCTGGTCTGGACGAGACGACGGTCGAGTGAGCCTCAACTGGCCGTGCGCCCACGACCATCAAAGTCGGGATGACCATGAGGAAGACAAGCGCCGGCACCACTCGGTGGATGGATGGCGTCTGACGGGCTCCCAACGACCGTTACCTCCCGGCGAGACGAAGCAGCCTACTACGACGCGATAATAGCCTCCGCACAGCAACGCGACGGGTCATCGGCGGTGTTTGGATCGCTGCGCGACGGAGCGTTACTCCACGATCCGCGATTAAGATCGCCCACGCTCTTACGCGCGGCTTTCATCAGGATGGTGTGTCGGTTTGGTCCCAGTGTGTTGGTGCCTCACGGTCCTACCCTGTGCGTCCGTCGACTTAGGACGCTGCGTAGCCACCAATTGCAGCGCAGCGATCTCAAGCTGCCCGACGACAGGCACCGTTACACCGCGTCGGTTTTGATGCTCCGCTGAAAATTGTGATACGGCTGAGTTACGCCGACTCCGGCGGACCACAGAAATCGGTGATTTTGAATACGAAAATGGTCGGGGGCCCGGGATTTGAACCCGGGGCCTCACGGTCCCGAACCGGCGCGGTGACGTGTCCTTCAGTATCCGCGCGACTCCTCCAGTGTCCTCCTGTACTTGATTGGCGCCTCCCGTATCCTCCTGGTTCCGGAATTGCGTGACACGCCTGTGACCTCCGCGGTGGTCAGGCCCTGCCGGGTTCGCATCCTGCCGTACCTGCTGGGCAGGTCAAACCATTGCGATCGCGGATGAGTGCGTCGCTCACCGTCGGGAGGCCGCAACGGCGGTTTCGGTTCTGGGTCCGAAGATCACGACCGCGGTTTCGCGCGATCGCAGTGCGGCGTACCGATCCAGGTCCTTGTCGTAGTGAGCCCAGCGCGCCCACAGCCGACTGCGTTCGTCGCCGACCGCCGCCCGAGCGTGCACGTTGCGCTCTCCGTCGACGAGCTCGACGGTGGCGTCAGGGTGCGCCTGAAGATTCAGCCACCACGCAGGCTCAGCCTCACCCCAACCGTTCATAGCCATGGTCACCAGGTCCGGACCGTCTTCGAAGTAGGAAACGATCGCGATTCGCTCCGCACCGGTGCGTCGACCAACTGTCCGAAGGGCCAGCATTCCCTGTTTGTCGGCGCTCGCCCGCTGGAGGCTGCGCCGACTGATTCGATAGATCGCTCGCTGGACCACCCAGAACGTCCGAATGAACCAACGTGGCGGAAGGCGAACCGCGTGGGGGATATTGGTTGTGGTAGCCATGTATTAGGCCTCCTTCTGATGACGTCCTGCTCTGGTCAGCTTGTTATTCGATCGACTGGAAGCACAGAGCATTTAGACCCGCAACCGGAGGGCCTGGTGGGGAGCGGCATCGCGCACCGGCCAGCGATCGTGGCTGGCGCGGCAGCCATGAAGGCGCGCGGTGATGGCCACCCGATCTGGAGGCCGGGAACGATCGCAAGTGACAGGGAGAAACCGGTTCTCCGTGATTACCCTGGCGGCGATCACGCGGGCTCGGCCTTCTCGGTTAGGGCCGATGGTCACCGCCGTCGCAGCCTGCAAAAGGGACTGTCAGGCCCGGTAGGCCGGGGCTGATGGCCCTTCGCTTCTCGTCGCCGTCGTCAGATGCTGGGATCAGGAGGAAAGAGAAAACATGAATTACGGCTACCTGATCAAGCGACCATTCGAGATCGTGGCCCGACGCCCCTACCTGTGGATGTTGGGCTTCCTCGCCGGCGGCGCGACCGCGTACAACTTCTCGAGCAGCGGCACTAGCTACACCCAGTCCAGCACCTACACGGGGCCCAGCTGGGCGGCTATCCAGAACACGTGGACCGGCAACTGGGAATGGATCGTCGGCGTCCTCGCATTTTTCCTCGGGGTCTGCATCGTGATGTTCGCTCTCGGCTGCATCGCCACAGGTGGGATCATCCACGCCGCGGCCGAGCACGACGCGGGCCACGACTACAGGCTGGGCACGGCCTGGCGTTCGGGCTACGCGACCGGCTGGCGGATCGCGGGCCTACGACTGCTTACCTTTTTGCTCGCATTTGTGCCTGGCGTGCTCGTCGGCACACTCGTCTTGGCGACAGTCGTCGCAGCCATGAACTCCAGCGCGGCCGCTCTCGGCTTCGGGCTCTTTGCCGTTGTGGCCTTCCTTATCTCGGTGGTGTTCTGGCTGGCGCTTGGCGTCGCATTCGAGCTCGCCCAGCGAATAGTCGTGCTGGAAGGTGGCCATGTGGCTGCGAGTCTGAGCGCGGGCTTCCGAATGATTGGCTCGCACCTCAAGGCGGTCGGCCTTGGCTGGCTGCTCCTGATCGTCCTGTCCATCGGGATCGGGATCGCTATAGCGGTGATCGCCGTGGCGGTCGCCATTCCAGCCGTCGCGGTCGGGCTTGGGGGCTGGGCGTTTGGCGGAACCACCGGAGCGATCGTGGCGGGATCAGTCGGGGCGGTCTTCTTCTTCGGCGTTCTCCTGGCTGCAGCGGGAGCCTACTCGGCATATTCGTCGGTGTACTGGACCTTGCTTTTCAA
>DATLRQ010000074.1:0-9265 GCA_035534555.1 Candidatus Micrarchaeaceae archaeon | reverse complement strand
AACCCTCAGCTGATCGAGCGCTCCAAGTCATCGCTCGGCATCTCGATCACTGCCGTGGCGCTGCTTTACGTCGGCATCGCAGCCGCCAACTACGCCGGGCGGCTCTTCTCGTGAACCCCTCTCCCGACATCTACTCCCAATACGCCAACCAGATCGTGCAGGCGATCACCGCTTGGGCGATCAAGGACGCGCTTTGGGGCATCACCAACCTGATGCACTCCTTCGGCGACGCGACCGAGCCCGACTTCGTCGCCCTGATCCCGGTCTACAACCGCGTGCTCGCGATCTCGCTCTTGGTCCTCGGGGCCGTGGTCGCCTTCGGCATCGTGGAGCGGATCTTCGGTGGCCAGCACGGGATCGGGCTGGCGGTCGTCCCGCGGGTGGTCGCCTGCGTCTTCTTCGCCTACTCGGGACTCGCCATCATCCGCTACGCGACACTCAACGCGGCGCTGCTCGGCCACGCCTGGGACAAGGAGCTCGCGGCGGCCAATCCCAATGCGGTCGTCTCCGCCGGCAGCGTTGACATCTCGCAAGTTCACCTCAACGTGGTGGCGCTGATCCTGATGGCGCTCCTGATCAGCTTCCTCGCCATGGTCGTCTACCTGGAGCTGATCGTGCGCGCGGCTTTGGTGCTCACCATCACGGCCTTCGTCCCGCTGGTCTGCGTGCTCGCGATCTGGCCGCGAATGGCAGGCGGCGCTATGCACCTGGCCGAGTTCGTAATTGGGCTTTTGCTCTCCAAGTTCGTAGTGGCGACCGCCTTCGTGGTCGGCCTCTCGTTGCTCCTGCCGGCGGTGGTCGGCCAGGCGCCGGCGGACGGCAAGGCCGACTGGATGGCGAGCGGCTTCGCGGTCCTTCTCATCACGGCCGTGGCCCCGATCGCCCTCTTCCAGGGCATCAAGTTCGCTCACGGTACAGCTGGCAAGGTGACTCGTGACCTCGGCGGCATGGCGATCGGGATGACGCCATTCGGGACATTGGCACGAATTCTGCCCCTGGCGGCCATGCCAATGGCTACGCGTGCCAAGACACAAGTCTCGAAATTGATCAAGCCAAGCCTGGATCAGGTCCGAACCCGTCTGCGGTCTCGCCCATGACCGACCTCTTGATTCCAGTCTTGCCAGGCATTGCTTCTGCTGAGCGCCGCGGAGAGGGCGCAGGGGGAACCGGCGGCGCACCCGGTTCCCCCGCACCGGCAGCAAACGACACCATTCTCACGCCGTTCCAAGTGGGAGCCGGCGGGCTCGTCGTAGTGATTGTCCCCGCGCACCTAAAGGCTGCTTGTGCCGAGCGGGGATGGAGTCTTGCCGAGCTGGCAAGGCGCGCTGGAATCTCCTACCCGACTCTCAAGTCGATCCTGCAGGGGCAGCCTGTTCGGCCGAGAACCGCCTGGAAGTTGGCGAGATCGCTGAGCGAAGGAAGCGCCTTCTCAGAGCTCGATCGCCTGATCGGAGCGTCCTGACGTTGGACGGTCGTTGCGAAGGTTCCATCGAGCTCCTGGCGGCCATCTTCCGGTTGGCGGTGGCGGACTACCTAGGCCAAAGCTACAGCCATGACGGTTGCGCCCCGATACGAAGGGCATCGAGTCGCCACAGGTCGGACGCGCGCGCTTTCCTGACCAGTGCTTGGGCGGCGTACCTCGCCGATTTGGTAGGTCTCGAGGCATCCGCTATCTGGCGCGAAATCAGGCGCCTCGACGAGGCGCTCGATACCGTGCGGAGGGCTGACAAGGCGGCTTGAACTATGACCACGGTTGCCGAAACCGTTGGATCAAGATCCGGAGAGTTCGCCCATGTTCAATTTAGCTATTGTTCAACAGGAGCCGAACGATTGCCGCGGATGTTCCGGCAACAAGTTCGTAGTGAACTCCGCCGATATCGGTGATCGAATCCTGATGAGGTATTGACGTAGCGACCCATTGGCTTGCCTGCGTTGCTTGAGACCCTGTAAACGGCATAGCCGCAACGGCGCCCAGGAACGTAGCCGCATCGCCGGGGCTCATGCCGAGCGTGTCAGCCTCAAGGTTGGCGACCTGATCTCCGGGGCCAATCGTGTCGATCGTTTCCTGCTGTTGAGAGTTCGCGCTGGTCTTGTTGCAGTCGTATTGGTTCCACAACGGCTGCGGCGGCTGCAACTGGTTACAGGTAAACCCCTGCTGCTCGAATGTCCGCACAGTTCCGGTTCCACTCATTCGCGGAATTAGGTTCGGTTGGGCCGGCGTCGCGCTAGCAGATGGGGTCGTCAATACTGGCGATGGATTTGTGGGTGCGGGCGAGGAGGTGGGGGTTGATTTGGAGACTGGTGAACCGGCAGGACTACCTCCACACGCTCCCAACGCAACCACTATTGTCGCGGTAAGAAAGAGTGCGGCCGGCAGACGCAGGGCAGCGAACGCGTTCTTCATTTGCTTCCTCGCAGCATATGGGTTGTGAGAGTGGTAGACGAGGTCCTCTGGGCTTTGCGACCTGCTGAGTGCGATCGCCGAGTTTAGAGGTTGGTCGGTCGACCCCACAAGACTGAAAGAACAGCTCGAGAGCCGCGGTTTGGCAAACCGTTCCGAGGCTATCGAGATCTCTGTCTTATCGGCACCAACTATTGCCGCGTCGGCGAACGGAATTCGCTAGGCAGTCAGCGTCCCTGACTCAATACCTACCTGAAGGCTATGTCGATGTCGGTTGTGGGAGCGTTAACGGGCCGACCCTGCCATAGAAACAGAGGAAGTGACATTGCCACTACGACTGGCAGCACCCAGGCTGCAGCGACGTAACTGGACCTCGCGGCGGCTAGGCCGATCAGCGTTCCTCCAAGGGAAGATCCGAGGTCGATCCCGCTGTTCCAGAACGCGCTAATCGAGCCTGAGTCAGATCGAATCCCGCGTTCGCTCATTGCAAGGAACGCCGCAGTCTGAGTCGCTCCGTAGCCCGTGCCGTACACGGCGGCGGCGACCAGCACGGTAGCGCCACCACTGTGCAGAGCGAGGACGACCAGGCCGATCAACGAAGCCAGCACACCGCAAACCAGCACGATCCGAGTGGGCCAACGATCGCTCATGACGCCGGAAAGCCAGCGGCTTCCGGCGCGCGCGGCACCCATAACCAAGAGGAACGATGCCGCCGACCCGAGACCGTTCAACTGCAACGCAACAGGCGCATATGTGATCACTCCTCCGAAACTGCAGCTGCTGAGCACGAATCCTCCAATAACCAGCAGGAGCCCAGGCCGCCTTATGGCGACAATCAGGTTCGTAGATGCCGTTACCAAGTCCGCCTGGCGTTCCGGTAGCCTGAGCGCGCAGTAGACGCCGGTCAAGCCGCTCAAGAGCGCTATCAGCGCGTCCACATCGGCGTGCCCACTCGCCAACAGGAACACGCCGAGCGTCGGCACGATGATTCCCGGAGCGCCGAGTGCCAGTCCGTAGTAACCGATCGATGTTCCTCGGCGATTGGGTGCAGTCATTTCTGAAAGCAGCGCGACCGACACGACCATCGCAATCCCCATACCAAGGCCGCGCGCACTCGCCGCCGCGAGCATTGCAAACACCGCCCCATGCGGAATGACATAGGCGAGGCTTGGCACCGCAGTGAGTAACTCTCCGGCGATTAACAGATGCATCGAACGCAGCCGTGACATAAGCCAGGGTGTTGACAACTCCCCGGTCACAGCCCCTATGAAGAGCGCGGCCGTCGCTGCACCTCCGGATCCGTGTGGACCGGCCCGCTCGACCATGACCGGCACGACCGGCAGCAATATCTGAAAGTTGACGGCGATGCAAACAGCGAGCGCCGCAAACAGGAAAGGCGGCTTCACGACGGCCCAAGGTCTTGCGACCAACGGTGCCGACCCAGGAAGATCAGCGACTACGCTTCATCAGTGACCTTCCTCTGGCAACTCGTACCAGCGGACACGATCACCGAGGCGAGCGCGGAGCTTCCAGCGGGTCGACTTTGTAACTCGTTCCAGTGCCTGTAGCAGCTGCGCCACCTGGTTGTGCACGCGATCCCGTTGCGTAAAACCCTCAAGGGACTGGGAGTAGTGCTCAGCTCGCTCTGTAATCATCGTGGTCGTCCGCCATAGGCCCCAATCGGTAGCAGCCAAAGCCGAGATGTACGACACATTCACGCCGCTTTCGTCATGGCTCAACGGATGATCAACGAGCAACGCCAGAATGTCTTTGAGGTCCTTGTCGTTTGTTTCGACCACCTGGAGCTTGCTCAAGAGAAGATCTGCAAGCGAGATTGTCTCTCCCTGAAGGCGCAGGCGAGCGGTCAGGTCCAGCTTGTGACACATCTCGAACACGTCTAGGAAGACATCGACCTGGCGCGAGTTGACCGGATCCCAGAAGAACAGCCGCCGGGCGCCGTGGAGCGCATTGAAGGCTATGTCGGGCTGATAGCCCAACGCCGCGAACAAGTCGATCAGCTTCCGGGACTCCTTAAGCGGAGCCACAAGATCGATGTCGCCATAGGTGCGCGCCAGCGGTGGCAGCAGCGAACTGGGACATCTCATAGCAACGGCTACTCCGCCAGTTACTCGCAACGTGAGCCCGCCATCCTTCGCGCCGGCGTGAATCCGAGACGCCTCCTGAACCGGATCCGCCAGCGGGGTGCTCACGGTGGCTACAGGACGTAGCTGAGGAGATGAGTGCGCGCGTCGTCCAGGTAAGCCGCCAACGCAGGCCGGCAGCGGCCCGGAGGACCGCTCACGAACAGATCCAGGAGCTCTCGATTCCGTCGCGCCCAATCTAAGGCGGCGGCCGCGTTGCGCTCCTCGAGCATCAGCCCCAGGCTGAGCTCTGTTAGCAGGTCATCATGAACCGCCTCCGCGCGCGGGTTGTGGAGCAGTTTGATGATTGCTTTGTGGAATGCCTGATTGGCCATGGTCGAGGCCCAGATATCTCCCCCATCGATCGCCGTCTGGCCGTCCTCCACCGGTTTGGTGAGGCTCGCCACCTCGCCATCGGTCAGCTTGCCAGCGCGTGAAGCCGCTGCCAGCTCGAGTAGCTCGCGGAGCGCATAGATGTCGTTGACGTCCTGAGCTGTGATGCGGCGAACAGCAACCCCGTGATGCACCTCGTGAGTGGCCAGGCCACTGCGGATCAGTAGCTTGAGAGCCTCGCGGACGGTGTTGCGCGCGACTCCGAACGCGTTGGCGACGTCGACCTCACGAAGCGCGTCTCCTGGACGAACCTCACCTTGGAGGATACGATCACGAAGCGCTGACGCAATCATCTCCGCGGCCCCCACGCGGGGCAGGTCCGCTTTTCGCAGAAGCTGACGCGACCGGACGCTCATCCTGTACCCAAGGCGGAGCGCTCCCCCGCCGACACTACTCAGCTCCGGGGCTGTCGACCGGCACGGCTCGATTTAGCGGTGGCGGGATTCCGTCCGGTGCGTTCAGCCCATGGCGGGATCCATGCATGCCCCGATAGGTGGATGGTTGCGATTCCTTCCATCCCTGCAATAGAGCGGGGTCCAGTTGAAACACCTCGACCAGAATTGGGTTGCAGTTCGGTTCTTGACCCGAACCCGGACCCCACAAGGGTACAGAGAGATCGCCTCCCGGGCATGTGGAGGCCGCCATCAGCAGGTCGGTCTCGCAAAACAGATCGAAGAAGTCGCCTGGCTTAGCAGGCGATGCCTTCATGAAATACCGCTCGTCCTCTGCCATCAACCCTGTGACCTGAAAGATGTTGATCACGTCGTGAACGTCGAACTCTGTAAGGCCAAATGGGAGCACTGCCCGGACCAGGTTCGAATGGCAGTGGAAGTCATAAGCCTTGCCCGAAAGCAGCTGGTTGACATAAGGATCACAGCGCGTTCCGAGCAGGTCATGACACCCAGCGCCATCCAGGTCGCGTCCGTACGCGAGCGAGTCGCCGACGATCGTCGCGAGTGGCCGCAAGAAGGGCAGGTTCGACCATAACCGATGGCCGATGGTGACGTGGGCGCCGTAGAACTGCCGGGTACGAGCGGCCCAGAACCGCTCGCGCGGATCGTGGCGATTCCAGACGTTCAAGTCCAGCACCTGGGGCCCGTCGACCGTAGAGAAACGCACGACGCTGCCCGCCGGCGCGATCCAGGCGTGCCCGGTCCTGACTGGAATGAGCTGTGAGTGGGTCAGGGTCCGGGCCTCGATCCTCTCTCCGATCGCTCCGTACAGGCGCGGATCCGCAAGCAGCGGACCTCCCGCGTCCGGCACATAGGCTGGACGAGGGCTCATCTAGGCGTGCCCTTGGACATGGTGCAGTTGCGCAACAACTCTACAAACAGTACCATTTGCAACCGGCGTGCGGCGCATCATCGCCGTGCTTTAGGAGGGGTCATGGCTGAAGTCACAGGTAAATCATCGGCGGGACCGGCGGCCGTTTTCGTACGCCGCTCGTCGGGCCTCGTGCGCGAGATTCGAGCAGGTGACGCACTGGCGGGAAACATTCTTCTGGTCAACCTCGTGGCGGCGGCCGTCATTGTTTCGACGCTTCCTTTCACGTTCCCGGGCGCGAACATGCCGGTGGCCATTCTGCTCTCCCTGATCCCGGCCTTGGCCGTAGGCACCGTTTACGTGCTGTTCAACATCGCGATGCCGCGGTCGGGTGGAGACTACGTGTACATCTCCCGTGCGCTTCACCCTTCGGTCGGATTTGCCGCGAACTTCAGCTTCGTAGCCTGGAACATCATCTTCGGCGGACTCCTCGGCAACTGGATCGCCACCGTATACCTGTCCGGGTTCTTTGCCTCGATCGGCTGGACCGGAGCCGCGACCGCTGTGTCCAAGCCTCTAACCGCCTTCCTCATCGGCTCCGTGTCGATCCTATTGACAGCGGCGATCGTGATCGCGGGGACGCGGGTGGCCCTGCGCCTGATGAACATCTTCTTCTACGTCGGAATGGCCGGACTGCTCGCCACGATCGGGCTCATCGCCTTCACCAGCCACCAGGCCTTCGTCGACGCCGTCAACAACAATGCGTCGTACACGAAGATCATCTCCGCCGCCCACGCCGCCGGGTATGTGTCACCCGACAACTGGAACCAGTTCGTACCTACGCTCGAGTCGGTCGCCCTGGTGAGCCTGACCACCTTGTTCGTGATGTTCTCCTCGTACGCGGGCGGCGAGGTCCGCAACGTTCGGCGCTCCGTGCCGATCGCGATCTACGGTTCGATGCTGATCGGCGGCCTGGTCTTCTTCGCCATGGCTGTTGTCGCCGTCAGCTCGTGGGGGAACGAGTTCATCGCGGCGAGCAACTACTTGAACGCGACTGCTCCGGCGAAGTACACCCTGAGCGCCCCTCCGAGCTTCAACTACTTCGCGGTGCTCGCTCACCCAGGACCCACCTGGGCGGTCATCGCCAACGGCTCGTTCATCCTGCTGGTCTTCGGGAACCTCATCTTCGGGTTCATCACGCTCTCGAGGTGCCTCTTCGCTTGGTCCTTCGATCGACTCTTTCCGCACCAGATCACATCCGTGAACGACCGCACGCACACCCCCGTTGTCGCGATCGTCACCATCGCCCTCACCACGCTCGTGATGATGGCCCTCTACACGGTCTATGGATCGGTAGCGTTTCTCGGAGGCGCGACCATGGGTCTGATCTCAACCTTCATAGTCGTCGGAATAGCGGCGGTGGCGTTTCCATACGTTCGCAAGGCTTTGTACCGGACGTCTCCGGTTCGGCCAAGCATCTTGGGGGTTCCGGTCCTCGTCATCGCCGGCGCCGCTACGGTCATCCTGCTCGGCGCGATGGTCTACGCCTTCCTCACTAACGCGACGTTCGGCGCGAACGGCGCCCAGGGCCTGGTGTTCTTCGCCGGACTCTGGGTGGTCGGATTCGTAATCTTCTACGTAGTCAAGGTGCTGCGGCAGAGGCAGGGCGTGGACATCGACAGCGCCTTCGCGGAGCTGCCGCCTGAGTGACAGGTACCCCCTCAGGTCCAGGGGAGACGACGAGTCCGGCTGACAGCGACGGCGAGATCGCCTACGCCTCGGCCGCTGAGCTGGGGCGGCGCCTTCGAAAGCGCGAGATCTCTACCGTCGAGCTCGTCGACTCGACCTTGCGGCGCATCGCCGCGCTGAATCCGTCGCTCGGCGCGTTCCTGACGGTGAGCGCGAGCCGCGCTCGCGCAGAGGCAGCGGCCGCAGACGGCGCGATCAGCAAGGGCTCGGCGCTCGGACCCCTGCACGGAATCCCCTTCTCGGTCAAGGATCTGGAGGCCACCGCCGAGGTGCGGACCACCTTTGGCTCGGCCATGTATCGCGACCACGTGCCATCCGAAGACTCGATCGGCGTCAGCCGCCTGCGCGCCGCAGGCGCCATTCTGGTAGGCAAGACCAACACGCCCGAGTTCGGGTTGCTGGGCGAGACAAAGAATCGTCTGGGACGCGACTGCCGCAACCCGTGGAACCTTTCATGTACGACCGGCGGCTCGAGCGGTGGCGCCGCGGCGGCGGTGGCGGCAGGCCTCGCACCCCTGGCCGTCGGGTCGGACGGTGCCGGCTCGATCACGGCACCGTCATCGTTCTGCGGGGTCTTCGGCCTGAAGCCCTCGACGGGACGGATTCCAGGCTGGCCGATACCGGCGAACTCGCGCATGTTCGTGGCCACCGGCCCGATCACCAGGACCGTGGGGGACGCGGCATCGATGCTGACGGTTATGAGCGGTGCCGACCCGCGAGACCCCATATCCATGCACGAGCCGCTGCTGGATTTTCGCGAAGCGACAGACAGGATGGACGTCGCGTGGTCGCCCGACCTTGGCCATTTCGCGGTCGATGCCGAAGTCGCCTCCTCGTGCGAGGTCGCACTCGGCGCTTTTCGAGACAGAGGGTGGAGCGTCGTCGAGGAAACTCCGGCGATTCCCGATCCATGGCAGGCCTACATGCCCCTTTTCCTGGGCGACGAGTGGGCCTCTCTGGGTCCGCTGGTGGAGAGTGCGGGCGACCGGTTCCATCCCGAAGCCCTGGCCGAGATCGCGCCCGGGCGCGACGTCACGATCAGCTCGTACATTCGCGCCCTGAGCGAGCTGACGCAGTTCAAAGGAACGATGTACGAATTCTTCGCGCGCCACGATCTCCTGATCATGCCGGCGACTGCGGTGACGGCTTTTCCGGCCGGACGCGCTCCCGAGCTGATTGGTGGAAGGCAGGTCGCCCCCCACTGGACGACGTTCATGCCGTTTCCCGTGAGCTGGAACATGACCGGCCAGCCGGCCGCCTCGGTGGTCTGCGGGATGTCGACTGCGGGCCTGCCGGTCGGGATGCTGATCGTGGGCCG
>DATLRQ010000073.1:0-20385 GCA_035534555.1 Candidatus Micrarchaeaceae archaeon | reverse complement strand
CTGCAGTCTCTCGGCGAGCAGCGCCCTCATCAGGTTGCGCCCCGCCCGCTCGACCAGCCGGCGTGGGATCCAGCGGTCCTCGCATACGGGGCGCCAGCGCGAGGCGATCCGCAGCACCTCGCAAACCAGCTCCTGGGCCAGGTCGCCCTGGTCGAAATAGGGGGGGACGGCGTGCATCTGCTGGCGCGCCGCCGTGAGCCAAGGGCCGAGGCGCTCGAGGAGCAAAGGTGACCAGTCCAGCTTCTTGCTTGTCCGGTAGGCCTCGAGCAGCTCGGCCCAGGTGACTGGCACGCTCGAGCTTTCGGTGACCGGGGTGGTCTGGGTGCCTGTGGTCTCCATGATTCCTCCTCGTTTTGAGATTTCCGCCCGGCCACATCGGCCGCTACTTCTCTTATCTGCTACGAGGAGAGGCAAAAGGGACGCCTTCCAGCGACTGATCAGCGACTACTGAGCGACTCTTTTGCGACTACTGATCTCAGCGCCGACAGCCGCCAAGCCCGAAACCTCACAGCCGTTCGGGCCGCGCGACCGTCACCAAGGGCCGAATCGGCCTCTATGATTTCCGCGCCATGACCACCGTTACGCCAGCAACCAAGGCAAAATCCTCAGTCCAGACCGCCGGGGTGCTGGCTATCTCCAGCCTTGTCTTAGCAGTGGTCATCGCGGCAGCCTTGGCCCTTGGCACCACTCTCTTCGGGGTGCCCACGAGCTACGGCAACGGGATGGATTCCAACCTTGGCGCCAAGGTCAAGGCCGATTTCCTGGCCGACCAGGACGCCGAGGCAAAGGCTCTAAGCAATGGCGACCAGAGCCTGCTTGGCGGCGATCTCACCGACAGCGCGCTGGGCGACGTGATCCAGCAGATATCTGGCCAGTCCGGGGCCCCGCCCGCGGTCAGCTTCCAGCCGGCCTCGCTGACCATCCTCCGTGCAGCCGACTCGGCCGACCCCAGCCTGACGATCGAGGTCCAAGAGGACGGGACCAAGTCGATCGTGACGAGTAATGGTCCCGACGCGGCGCCGACCGAGCAGACGATCAGCTTCCACGGCGACTTCTGGATGCGCAACCCAACCGGCAGCTACTACACGATCGCCGAGCAGCAGATCCAGACTCAGCCCAGCTCACCGCTGCCGGCGATTGCCGTGGTCGTCGCCGCCCTGCTCGTGGTCGTGCTGGGGGCGTTGCTGGTTGTTCGCCGGCGCAGCTTGCGACCGGCCTTGGAGCAAGCCTCCTCCACCCAGCCCGCGTTAGCGCCGGCGACCCCGTCCAATATGCCGGCTCTGATCGAACCACCAGTTGCTGGCCAGGCCGCCTTGCTCCAAGGGCCGGCGGCCGACATCGCTGTGACCACGTTCGGCGGCCTTCACGTCCGCCAGGGCGGCACCGACTGGGCTCAAGTTCTGACGTCGCGGTCGGTGACGGGTTTTGTCTGGCTGCGTCTCCTGGTCGCGACAGTGCGCAGTCCCAATTCGCAGGTCGCGCGAGACGAGATCGGGCGGGAGGCCAGTCCCAGGCTCAGCCGCGACGTGCAGCTCAAGCGCCTTCGCAACGTCGTAGCTAAGGGCCTGCCCGAGCTGCCACCGGTGCTCAGGGATCGCATCTTGGTCACACCCGAGGCCATGAGCTTCAGGCTCGATGGTTGCGAGGTGGACGCGGTCGAGCTGATCGCCATGAGCGCTGCCACCACCGGCCGTCGCGAGATCACATCGACCGAGGCTGCTCGCATCCAGCGTCTGCTTCCGGCCTGTCAGAGCGCCTTCCTGCCTGAGTTTGAGGCCATCGAAGACCTCGCCACCGACCGCCATCCGACCTGCACCGAGCAGGTACGCGAGCTCCGCGAATCGCTTACCAACAAACGAGTCGAGCTAGCGCTCCTGCTGGCTGAAACCTATATGCACAGCGGCCAGTACGCGCTAGCCATCGGCGTCCTCGAGCCGGCCCTGGACGACCGATCCGAGCGCAAGGACCTCGCCGATCGATTGGTCGCCGCCTACCGCGGTGCCGGCCGGGAGGCGGAGGCCCTCGCGCTGGAGAAGAAGTACGCCTAAAGCTAAGCCGCGCAGCGCCAGCTGCCCGAGATGTGAACGGTGCTGCCGGCGTGCTCCAACGGACCCGCCAGGACGGCGTCCATGGTTCCTGACTTCATGTCCGGATTGATCGTGATGGTGCCGCTCCGGCCGAGCCAGAAGACCTGGTCATCGGGCACGAATTGGCCCTGGTTGCTGGCGTCAGCCTGACCTAGGAACAGCATTACGCCGATCGACGAGCCGTTCTCGTGGGCCGAGTACTGCCCGGGACCGACGGAGGGGTAGGACTGAACACCTAAGTCGAGAAGGAAGCTCTCATCACCTAAGGAGAACTTCAGAGTCGCACCGTACTCATCGTTGATGCTGCCACAGAAGTTGTCGCCTTCGTAACCAGGCCGTCCGGGGGTCGTGGTGTCCGTCACGGCGCTGGTGAGGTGGGCATTGATATCTCCGCTGAAGCTCAGGTCCTGGGCGTTGCAAGCGCTGGCTTTCATCCTCGCGACGTCTGCAGCCTGGAGCTGGTTGAGGGCATAGAAGCTGGCACACGGCGCGCCGGCGTCGAAAGTGGGCAGAGGCTGAGGCGCACCGCAGGCCCAGGCGCCTTTGACGTGGAGGGGCTGGGCGCCCGCCACGTCGCGCAGCAGATCGGCATCGATCGTCCCCGTGATGCCATCTGAGTTGAGAGTCACGGTGCCGGTGGCCTGGTTCCAATCGGCCTTGGGGTCGCCGACCTCGGCCAGCTCGACGACGTTGGCCAGGTTGCTGATCACCAGCGATTGGTGCTCCGAGTTGCCGGGAGGTGTGATCCGAAGCCGGTAGGTCTTGGCCCCGACCACCATCGCCAGGAGCGCCTGGGGGTAGCCGTCCCAGCGCTTGGGCTCGGTGCACATCGTGGTCGGGCCCGCGTCGTTGCTGCCGACCGGGTAAGCCTCGGCGACGGCGCCGGTCAGCTCACCGCTGAACTTCAAGGACTGGACCAGGCACACAGGTTGGGCGGCTGTGATCTGGGAAGGGCGCAGCCCAAGCAGCTTGTATGCCTGCGCGCAGGTGCTCGGCTTGGTCAGGCTGGCCACCGGGACGCTGCCCGATCGGAAGTGGGCTATCGCCACGCCGCCGACTCCCACCAGGAGAATCAGTGCGATCACAGACGCCACCATCCAACGCATTACGTTTCCTCCCTTCAGCGGTGTTGGCAGGTACCTGCCCATGTCTAAGTAATCTGCTGCTCGAAACCAGAAAAGGGCCGCCGCGCTGCGACTCTTTTGCGACTACTGAGCGACTCTTTTGCGACTACTGATCTCACGGAGGTGCCTGGACCCCTAGCCAAATCGGTTGTGCCAGGCATCGGACCCTTCAAGCTCACCTGGACGCCGAGACCAGGTTGCGAGCTCACCTTGAGCTCAGCTCCGATTTCCCCGGCCAGGGCCTCCAGCAGAGCGAGCCCGTCGCCGGCTTGTTCCAGGGCCCCGATTCCGGCGCCCCAGTCGCGGACCGTCAGGACGAAGGGTCTGGCAGAGAGGTTGATCCTGATCCGGCAGCCGCTTGTTCCCGAGTGCCGCTTGACGTTTCGAATTGCTTCGCGGCAGACGACCCGTATGAGCTCGGCCTCCTCCTTGGACAGCGAGCTCTCCCGGCCGGCGACCTCCAGGTCGAGTTCAACGCCGATCGAGTTCGCCTCTTGAATCAGACACTCACGGAGGGTCGCCGCCTGGCTATTCGCCAGCGTCTCGCCGGCAACGGTGCGCGAAAGCTCCTTGAGTTCCCCGAGAACCTGTTCCAAGACATCGAGCGCATCTTTCGGCGCTTGCGGAACCGTGCCCGGTCGGGACTCCTGCCAGCCTTTCATCAGGCCAATCCCTACCGCCAGCCCGGCCGACACTTCATGCAGGTGAACGGCCAACCAGGCGGTTCCGGCTGACGAGCTTCTGCGCGGCGGCGCATCCATTTGGGCCAAACATGACCATCTGGCGCCTCTGGTACCTCATGGCAGCCTCATCGTTTCCTCAAGAAACCCTGAGCTTTCGAAACGGGCCGCCCGCCGTGGAAAAGGCGTCGCCCCTGGGCGCTAGCAAGCCGGCGCTCCAGGGTCAGGCTAATGCGGCCACAACGCCCTGTCCATCCTTGAAAGCCATTGACGCAGCAACGGAAATCGATGGTTTTGTCGCCAATCTAGACATGCCGCAGAAAGGGAACTTTTGACCTCCTGGCGGAGGTGGGAACATAAGCGCGCTCCGCGCGCCTGACCTTGCTATGTACTGGCGACATGTTAGGGAGTCGCAGTCGTCAGCCCGCAATAAACACCGGTCCGGCAAGCTGTCAGGAGTCTCAGATGAACGAAGTCGTGCAACCCTGTGGGCGGATGGTTTAGTTGACGCGCGTGTTGGTGTTCCCACCCGGGTTGTGTGTTTACTGATTCAAAACGAGCAACCCGATTGGATAACGTCTCGATCTCGGCGGCTTTCTTGACTGGACCAGTTGACCGCTCTACGATTGCCCCGCCAAACGAGCGCTAGTTCAACAGCGCCGCGCGTAGGGAAGGTATCCGGGGTTTCGGGGCTTGAGTGAAGCTTCTCTCTTGCTCCGTTCTTAGTTTGGGAGGTGAAGCAAAGATGCGGTTGGTCAGGTCGCTCACGTTCATCGAGGTCCTTGCGATGCCTGTCGCCCTGATGGCGCCAACGGCGGGTATGTCTTTGAACACGCCGTTCGCCGCTCTGACAGCTGGTACCGCGACGCCATTCATCTTCGTACTCAGTACTATCGGCATCGCCTGCGTCGGGGCGGGCTTCATTCGCCTCACCCGTCATTTCAACGATGCCGGCTCCGTGTATGGCTTGACCAAAGCGGCCGTCGGCCCACGGTACGGCTTTATAGCGGGTTGGTGTCTGGCGCTTGTATACGTGACTTTTGTTGGAACCCTGTTGTCTGGCTTCGCGACCTTCGCAGATTTGCTGGTCGCCGGCATCACCGGCATCCAGCTGCCCTGGATGCTCACTGTCCTGGTCGGCGGTGCGGCTGTGTGGTTGCTCGGGTATCGGAGCATCAAGCTCTCGGTCCACATCTTCATGGTGGCCGAAGGAATCTCCATCCTCTTAATGTTCGTGCTTGCGGCCGTGATCTTCGCTAAGGGCGGAGCTCATGGAAACAGTCTCTCCTTGACCCCGCTGACGCCCAGCGGTGCTTCATTCAGCGGTCTTAGTGCTGCGTTGGTATTTGGTTTCCTGACATACATCGGATTTGAGGGCTCGGCAACACTGGGCGAAGAGTCAGAGAACCCCCAACGTGCGATTCCACTGACCGTTTTCAGCGCTGTGATCTTGTCCGGTATCGTCTTCATCATCATTTCGTTCGCTCAGACGATCGGCTTCGGCCTGGATGCCGCCGGCGTCAAAGCCTATGGATCATCGGCTGCACCGAATACCGACCTCGCTCAGATCTTCATCGGGAGCTGGTTCGGAATGGTCCTCAACGCCGGCGCCGCGATCAGCACGTTCGCCTGCGCACTCGCCAGTGCTGATGGTGCCGCCAGAGTGCTTTTCTCCCTCGGCAGGGATGAGCGGCTTCCATTGCGGCTGGCCGCCATTCACCCCAAGCATCATTCGCCCTATTGGGCGCTGGGGGTCAGCATGGTAATTGGCCTTCTCATAGCTGCCGCCTTCGTGCCGTTTACCAACAGCCCGTCAAATGTGTATGGCTGGACGGGTGCGCTTGCTACGCTGGCAGTGATCATCGCGTACGGCATGACCAGCATTGCCGCAGTCGTGTATTTCTGGAAGGAAGACTTGGCGAAGCGTCGGTACTACCAGTTTCTTCCGATTGTTGTCGCGGTCCCGTTGCTGGCGTATACGTTCTATAGCCAGGTCCTGCCTGTACCGCCTGCCCCCTTGGTGTACTGGCCCTATGTGATGCTCGCGTTCTTGGCCGTGGGTGTTGGGATTCTGGTTGCTCAGCGCAATCGCGTGGTCAAGCGGGACGCTGCCTGGGAAGACAGGCAGTTCGCAACGCAGGCGGAAGGAGTGGAAGCGTGAGTTCCGTTTCTCGAACCATCCACCAGATGCCGGCCGGCAGTCTCCACAAGACCTGGAACCGGCACAACAAGCCTGTCTTGACGATTCGACCGGGTGATGAACTAACGCTCTCGGCGCCCGATGCCGCGAATGGCGAGATCACGCCGGAATCCACTAGCGAAGACATTGGCAAGATCAACTACCGTCGGTTGGATCCCTTGGTCGGGCCCGTTTACATCGAGGGGGCGAAGCCGGGTGACGCTCTTAAGATCGAGGTTTTGAATCTCAAGCCGCTAGGTTGGGGCTGGACTGCACTACTGCCCGAGTTCGGCCTCCTCTGGGACGAGATTCAGGACCCTCTGATCAAGATCTGGAGAGACCTCGACAAGGGATACGTGGAAATGCCCAACGGTGCTCGGTTCGACCTCCACCCGATGATCGGGTGCATCGGCGTAGCACCCGCAGAGGATGGTGATTTCGCCTCGATCACTCCGACCAATGCCGCCGGCAACATCGACATCCGATACCTGGGCGCGGGCTCGACCTTGATCGTGCCAGTGTTCAACGATGGAGCTCTATTGTCTGCAGCCGACGGTCATGCGCTTCAGGGCGACGGCGAAATCTGTGGCACCGCGATCGAGTGCCCGATGGAGATGTCTCTCAAAGTGGATGTCATCAAGAACGCCGGTCTCGATGCGCCGGAAGTTCTGACCAAGGACACGTTTCCAGCCCAAGAGGGCTACCGAATCTTCACGGGCATCGGGCCGGATCTCATGGAGGCTGCCAAGGCCGCGACACGGCGATGTCTCGGCCCTCTCGCCCGTGCGCAAGGGATCAGCGAGCTCGAGGCTTACTCGCTGCTGGGAGTCGTCGGCGAGTTGCGGATCCACGAAATCGTCGACGTTCCTCATTGGGTAGTAGGCTGCATGTTGCCGAGGAGGCTGTTCTAGCTCGTTCGGTCTCAGGTCGAACTGGAAAGCGTCGCGCAAATTCGAGAGTACAGCTCTATGTCTGGAGGGATGACGCCATGGTAGCCAGAGCAGTTCACACAGACGATGCGCCCAAAGCTCAGGGCCCATACAGCCAAGCAATCGTGCACGGTGGGGTCGTTTACTGTGCGGGCCAAATTCCCCTGGATCCGGCCATAGGCAAGCTTGTGAGCGGTCCGATCGAGGTTCATACGACAAGGGTATTGAAGAACCTTGATGCGGTCTTGCGCGAGGCCGGCTCGGATTCGAGCCTTGTCCTTCGAACCACCGTTTATCTGGCGGATATCGCGGATTTCGCAGCCATGAATGCGGCTTATGCCGAGCATTTCGGCGACACAAAGCCTGCGCGGGCCACTGTGCAAGCGGCCGCTTTGCCGCTCGGCGCTCGTATCGAGATCGAATGCGTGGCGGCCCTGCGGAGTTAGTGGGTCTAGGTTGCCCTAGGGCGTTCCCCCCTCCAGGATCACGGCCAGCTTGTGCGAGTCGATGTTGCCGCCCGAAACGATGCATGCAATCTGCCCGGTGCCCGCCCGCCCGGAGAGTGCGACAGCAAGAGCGACCGCGCCTGCGCCTTCAGGGACCACGCGATTCCGTTCGACAATCAGTCGAACGGCTGCAGCGGTCTCCTCGACAGTCGCGACTAGTGAGCCGGCGAGAAAGCGCTGAGCTAGCTTAAACATGTTGGGAAGAACGCTCTTGCTGCCGATGCCGTCGATGAACGTCGCTTGGTACGGGACGATCACAGGCTGCCCCTTCTTCAAGGAAGCGGCCAGCGGAGCCCCAGTTTCCACTTCGACCGCGATCACCTTGCACGCCGAGCCTGAGTCTTGAACGGCTGCCGCAATGCCGATCGCAAGGCCGCCACCTCCCCAGGGAACCAGGATCGTGTCGACGCCTGGCAGATCCTCCAGGATCTCGAGTCCGATGGTGCCGTTTCCAGCCATCACGTTCAGATCGTCAAATGGATGTATGAACGCCCCGTCGATGCCAGGAAAGCCTCGATCGATCAATGTTTGCCACCAGCGGTCGAAGGAAACCCATATGACCTTGCCCCCGAGCCGACGAATCCCGTCGAGCTTGGTCTGGGGTGCTGTGTCGGGTGCGATCACCGTGCACGAGATCCCCATTTGGCGTGCGCCGTAAGCGACTGCTTGGGCCATATTGCCGGCGCTCGCGGTGAGGACTCCGCGCGCCAGCTCCTCGGTGGGTAACTCAGACATCGCAAAGCTCGCGCCTCGAGTCTTGAATGCCCCTACCGGCTGAAGATTCTCGAGCTTTAAGAAAATCTCGCCGGGCGCGTCGATCATGTTCAGGCGGACCAATGGAGTGCGCACCGCGTAACGTGCGATTGAACACTTGGCCTGGCGAATACGGTCGAGACTGGGACCATCCATCGACATCACGCGCCGTTCACGGTTTCCCCTTCAATGAACGATCTGACCAATTGCGCTAATCCTGGCACGTCAATCACCGGCAAGGAATGACATAGCCCATGCTGTGCATGATTGGCACGGACGCGTACTGGTGCCGACTCGCCGAAGGAGAGAAAGAGGTATGGCCTCGCAAGCGAAGATCGCCGCGGTAACCGGTGGAGGAAGCGGAATCGGCAGGGCCGTCGCGCTGGCACTGGCCGCCGAGGGCTATTCAGTCGTGGTTGCCGGCCGGCGTAAAGACGCCCTTGAATCGATCACGGGCGAAGCCAGGGCTTCTGGGCTGGAGATGCTCGCCGTTCCCACCGACGTCCGAGACCAAGCATCCGTCGGGGCCTTGTTTAAGACCATTAGGAGTGCATACGAGCGCTTAGACGTGCTGTTCAACAACGCAGGCACGAGCACCCCGGCCCTACCGCTCGAGGAGCTCACTCTTGGCCAGTGGCAACAGGTCCTCGACACCAACCTGACGGGCACGTTCTTGTGCACGCAAGAAGCGGTCAGGTTGATGAAGGATCAGCGCCCTCGAGGTGGTCGCATCATCAACAATGGTTCGATTTCGGCCCACTCACCACGTCCGTTCTCCGCCCCGTATACGGCGACCAAGCACGCGATCACGGGGCTGACCAAATCGACGTCGCTCGACGGCCGCGCGTATGACATCGCTTGCGGCCAGATCGATATCGGCAACGCGGCCACGGAGATGACTGAGAGCATTTCGCAGGGCGCGTTGCAGGCGGACGGCAAAAGAGTCGGCGAGCCAAGGATGGACGTGCGGGACGTGGCACGAGCTGTCGTCTACATGGCAAGTTTGCCCCTAGACGCTAACGTGCAGTTCATGACAGTGATGGCGACCAAAATGCCGTTCATTGGTCGTGGGTGAGCTTTAGAGCCTGGCCGTCATTCAGATCTTCCGTCTTTGGATGTCGATGAGGTCGAGCATGGCTTGGCGCGGCGGGCTGAAGACGTCCAGTTGATAGGCGCCGCCTGACCCCGACCTGGCGGAGTGGGGAACCCAGGCTGGAATCAAGGCAGCGTCTCCGGGCCGCATGACACGGCTCACACCACTGAGCTCCGATTCGATCTCGCCCTCGAGCACAAGGAAGAGCTGTTCCTCGATGTGGGAATGTAATGGCGCTACAGAGTCGGGCTCGTACCGGACGAAGCTGCCCATGAGGTTGCTGCCGACAAGAGGCCTCGAGGTTATGCCAGGGGCCAGTTCGAGTCGCGGCTCGAGCGACTCAACGGAAATGAACCTTCCGGGCTCGATCGGATCGATCGACGGTTGGTCGAAGTAACGAACGTCCTTCTCGGCCAAGTTCTCCTCCTCCATCCAAACAAGCCCGGTAGCCTCGATCGAACCGATTGCGCCGGACGGCGTCCGGCCAGCGCCGCCCGTTCTGCTGCCTGGTGCGAATATGCCAGAATCGCGCGGTCGGAGTGTATGAAAGCCATATGTTCGAGGTGACAGCAGCCCGGCGTCCAGAGGTCGCGCAGGCCGTCAACATCCGGGGTCTGGAGCGGCTCTTCCGCCGGCAGCGTATTGACTGCTTGATATGTCGCTCGGGTATCAACACGGTTTACCTCAGCGGTATCTCCTCACCGGGGACGCTCGGTCGCCACCTAGATCTGGCCGACACGCCGAGGGAAACGTTCGTTGTGTGGCCGGCATCGGGTGAACCGGTCGTCGTGGTCAGCGAGATCGCGTCGGAAGTGGCCAGGGTCAGCAGCCATATCGCAAGGATCAAAACCTACGCTGATTACGTCGAGTCCCCGGAAAGGGCGCTGGCGAACGTGGTGCGAGATCTGAACCTTGCGACGGCCCGTATTGGATTCGACCAGGCCTGGTTTGGCGCCAGCCGGTGGTCCGAATTGCTGCTGATGCTCCCTGAGATGGAGCCGGTTGACTGTACAGCGGAGCTCGATCTTGTCCGGGCTGTCAAAACGCCAATCGAGGTCGAGGAGTTGCGCCGGGCAGCTGTTCTTCTCGATCAGGCATTTCTCGACGTCTTTCCGACGGTCCGGGCTGGACAGACCGAGCGGCAGGTGAATGCTCGAATCTGCAGCACAGCGCTCGAGCTCGGCGCTGGCAGCATTCATGGAATCCTGCAGGCAAGCTCGAACCCGGTTCTCTACGGGGGAGAAAGCGAATGCCGGCTGGCGGCGGAGGATTTGGTCCGCACGGACTACGTCACATATCTGAACGGTTACGCGGCGAACCTCTCACGCCTGCTGCACGTGGGACCGCCGTCGCCGGAGTCGCAGCGAATTTATCGCTCTTACCTCGCCATCTACCAGGAGGCCGTAGCACTTCTCCGTTCGGGCGCGGTCGGTGGCGAAGTCCACAATTCGATCAGGGCTTTGTTCGAATCGAACGGGTGGACATCCGGGCCACCGATTAGCGGCCACGGCGTTGGCGTCTGGTTCCATCAGCAGTATCCGTTGCTCGTCCCGGGTTCGAGCGACGTGCTCGAGCCTGGCATGGTCGTCGCGATCGAACCAATCAGCGGACACTGGCATCTTCAGGACGAGTACCTGATCACCGACGGCGACCCAGTCCGCTTGTCGGACAGATTTGATCTCGAGGAGTTGGCGTGGACAAGATGACCCAGGATGCCACCGCGAGGCGCAGACCCCCACGTTCCAATGGGAGATATCTGGCGCATGCGGAATACATTGCAAGCGTTTCGACGCCGGTGTCGCTCACTGCCGGCAGCAGCGAGCCTCTTTACGCGGCGGCCTCCGAGTTGCTTCGCTGTCCCGATGACCCCGCGGTCCTGAGTGCGGCCGTGCGCCAGGCCGCCCACCTGCTCGCGACCCACATTTCCTTCGTAATGCTCCTCGACTCAAGCGCTCGGTTCCTGAAGCTGGAGGCAAGCGTCGGGCATCGAACTCCAACCTTCACGACCATCGTCCGGCCGGTGCAGGCGATCACCGCCGTCGGTACAGGAATGCCGGTTCAGTCCTCGGACTTTCTCAACGACAGCCGGCTAGACCATGACCCTGCCACTGACGACATCATCCGCAAGGAAGGGATGCGAACCGTCCTTGCAGTGCCGCTCCGGCACGAGGATCGGATGCTGGGCGCACTTTATGTCGGGCACCGGGAACCGCGGCATTTTCCGCAGATCGAAGTTGAGCGGCTGCTCGCTCTTGCTGGACACGTCTCGGCGGCGCTGTTTCGCGTCCAGCAACTTACCGAGCTCAAGTCGCGACTCGACCAGCAGAGCAAGCTGTGGCGGCAGGCGGAAGCTGAGCGAGATCGTTTCAGGCGGGCCGAGGAGATCGCCCACGCCGTCATGTACCGCGTCAGAGAGCATGAGGGTGTGACGGCCGTAACCGTGGCCCTGGCGGAGTGCCTGGAGCATCCCCTTTTGGTGACCGACTGGAAGCTGGCGCCTGTTGCGCAATCTGCGGGGAGGTCCAACGCGAGCGCAAGCAGGTCGCCGATCTCATTCCTGAATCGACCCGAGGCAAGGGAGGCGGTCGCGGCGTGCTCGCAGACCCATGGTCCGGTGGCCGCGGGCCGAGAATGGCGGGTCGCGCCGATCGAAGCTGGACACAACGTTCTCGGATACCTATGGGTCGGACCGTTGGCGGGCGGTGACGAGGTCGCACTTATCGACCTGGTGATGGAGCGAATGATTCCGGTCGTGGCGCTCGAGCTCTACACGAAAGGAGATTTCGATCGCAGACAGCGGGGCGATTTCATCTACGAGTTGCTTGCGGAGCGGACACCTGACTTCAGCGTTCTTGAGGCGCGGGCGGCGCACTTCTGGAGCCATTTCAGTGAGGCGCACCGGCCGTTGATTCTTACGGTCAATGGAGCGGACGAGCAATGGGGCTCTCGACTCGAAGCCGCGCGGCGCCTTGTCGCTGCCGCCCGTCCCAACGACTTCGCTGCCATCTACGGCCGCCACCTGGTGCTCCTCGTCGCACCGGCCACGCGCCGCCATGTGGAGGCTGCAATATCTGATATTCAGCAGATCCTGGATCGAAACCGCCTCACAGTAAGTGCCGTCGTCGGCGGTGAATGCCGGGATCTCAAAGAATCTCGCGACTCCACCATCGCCGCGTTGAGGCTCCATGAACTGCTCGGCACGAACGGAGTCCTGTGGGTCGAGGGGCTAGAAGCGTTGACGCAAATCTTCGATCCCGCTCAGCGAGAACGACTTGAGGCGTTGCGTCGAACAGTGCTGGCGCCCTTTGGCCATCGGGGTGGACTGATGGATGCTCTGCACGCGTACTACGAGGCCGGCGGAAACAAAGCCGATGCTGCACGGCGTCTGTCGGTCCACGTGAACACGCTCAGGCAACGCTTGGAGCGGGTTGAGCAGGTTGTCGGGGGCTCCGTGGACGATTCCATTCGGGCTGTCCCGCTGCGACTGGCGTTGCTGGTGCGAAACGTTCTGGGAGAGTCCTAGAAGCCACTTCTACGTCAAACCCCACAGTTTTAGGGCCAAAATCTATCGGAATCACACCGTGACAGCTGCGCGGTGTTCCCCTAGATTGCACCGGAATGACAAGTGCCCAGGATGGCATCGGTGCATCGACCCCGACCAAGGTGACGGTTCTCAAAGCCAGCAAGCTTGCCAAGAGCTACGGCGGTCACCTCGTACTCAAGCACGTCGACTTCTCGATCGGCGCGGGCGAGATCGTAGCCGTGATAGGGGAAAATGGGGCTGGCAAATCGACCTTCGCGAAGATCGTCACAGGGGTCGTTCATCCGGATTCGGGCGAGATGCAGATTCGCGGCAGGGTGGTTGACTTTCAATCACCGCGTGATGCTCTTCGCGTTGGCGTCGCATATATCCCGCAGGAGCTTGCTTATCTCAGCAATCGAACTGTGGCCGACAACATCCTGATCGGTCGCTGGCCGCATCGCGCGGGGATCACTAGCGACGCCGCCATAACGTCGCTCGCAGTTGATGAAGCAAAAAGATTCGGCATCGAGCTGCATGTGAACTGGCGGATGGCGGAACTCACGCTTGCCGAACGACAACTGGTAGAGATTGTCAAAGCTTTAATTCGGAGCTCACAAGTGCTCGTGCTTGACGAGCCAACCGCGTCGCTGACCAGTGGTGAAAGCCGGAAGCTCTTCGGCATCCTTCGCCAATTGGTTAAGACTGGCCTGAGCGTCATTTTCATCTCTCATCGCATGGATGAGGTCTTCGACGTTAGTGATCGAGTCGTGGTACTTCGCAACGGCGATGTGGTTGGAGACGTGCAAACTGCAGAAGCTTCCCGACCGCAATTGATCAGCCTGATGCTTGGTGCCGCTGCCGAGGAGCTGGGCGAGCAGAGACCGGACAGGGTCCTCACCGAACCAGCGCTCCAACTCGTCAAGTGGAGTTGGAACGGCGAGCCTCCCATCCACGACCTGAATCTGACCGTTAACCGGGGGGAGATTGTCACTCTCTTCGGCCTGCGTGGCTCTGGCGGGGAAGCAATTGCTGAAGGGCTCGCCGGACGGAATTCGAAATTTGGCGGCACGGTGGTCATCGAGGGGCGCGAGTTCCCAGTGTTCAAGACCATCACCGCCTCGGCCCGAGCGGGTATCGGATACTTGCCAGCCGAGCGCAAACGCGACGGACTGGTGATGCCACTGTCGGTGCAAGCCAACCTAAGCCTGCTTGTGCTGCGATCACTGTCTAGGTTTGGATGGCTGCAGCCACGAGCCGAACATGAGCTGGCCGAAAGAATGCGCAACACACTGCAGATACGGTTGCGCTCGCTCACCCAGCCCGTGGCGACCCTGAGCGGTGGCAATCAACAGAAAGTCGTTTTGGGCAGCCGCCTTCTTGCTCGCCCCAGGGTGCTCGTCCTTCAAGAGCCGACGCGAGGAGTTGACGTAGGGGCTCGGTTCGAGATTCATCACTACCTGCGCGGAATCGCCGAAGAAGGGACCGCGATTCTCTGGGTCACTACCGACGTCGAGGAGGCCGTCCTGGTGGCGGATCGCCTCGTAGTGCTGCGGGAGGGGGCGATCGTGGCTGAGTTGATCGGCAAAGCGAAGACCCAGGGCCAGGCAGTGGCCATGGCTGCTAAGGACGCGGCCTGAAGCGTGGCAAAGATCACCCCCCCAGTTGCGGAAGAGGTGGAGGATACGATGCCCGCTTCCAAGCGCAGCGATGCCGCGTTGTCAGGTCGAACTCGGCTTGCTCTCGGCGCAATGCAGGGCTTGGGATTAGGCGGGTTCTACGTGATCGTCCTGATCTATTTCTCGCTATCAGCGCCGTACTTCTTTTCGACGAGTAACGCAGTCAACATTCTTTCGAACGTCTCCGTGATCGGCATCGTCACCTTGGGCCAGGCCCTAGTGCTGATTTCTGGTGGATTTGACCTGTCCGTAGCGGGCACCGTCCCTCTCGGCGGTGTCATCTTCACGATTCTGCTCAACCGCGGAGTCAACATTCCGGAGGCTTGGATCGTAGCCGTGCTAGCCGGCTGTGGCGTCGGCGTCGCAAACGGTTTGATCATCACCCGGATCGGCATCAATGCCCTGGTGACAACACTTGGCACTCTTTCGATCACAAGTGGTCTGGCTTACGTGGTTACCGCCGGCGAAACCGTTGAATTCAAGGATCTCAGTCAGGGCCCGATCGACAACGTGGTGGCCGGCATGCCTCTTTACGTGTGGACGATGATCCTGATCAGCATCATCGCCTTCGTCGTGCTCCGGTTCACCGTCTTCGGCCGGATGATCTACGCGATCGGTGGGAACCGCGAGGCGAGTAGGCTCGCCGGCATTCGCGTAGACCTGGTCACAACCTCCGTATACGTCATCAGCGGAGGCCTCGGCACCTTCGCAGGAGTGATGCTCGCCGAGCAGCTGCTGGCAGGAGCGCCGACAGTCGGTGCCACCGCCGCGCTGACGTCAATCGCGGCCGTGATTCTCGGTGGAGCATCCCTCAGTGGAGGCGTGGGGGGTATTCCAGGGACTCTGGTTGGAGTCCTCGTTCTCGGAACCATCGCGAACGGTATGGCGCTGATGCAGGTGCCCTCTTTCTACCAGCAGATCGCGACTGGAGGGATTTTGCTGCTCGCGGTGGGGTTTGGTCGTTTGCGGGTCATTTTCGGACAGCTCGCTGGCTAGTAATCCAGCATTGGCATTGGAGATTGCAGGAGGAGGTCATATGAGGAACAGGTCGATCGGATTGATAGGAGTGATTGCAATGCTGCTGGTCGCATGCGGCAGCTCGAACAGCCCAACTACTACCAGCAGTGCACCGATCAAGATTGACTTCGCTAGCGCTGATGATGCGATTGGTGTTTTCAAGACCGTGAGCGACGGTATGGTTTCGGGCGCGCCGATTGCCGGCGTGACAGTGCGGCGATACGACAACAAGCTTGACGGCGCAACCGCGATCGCGAACGCCGACCTGATGATCCAGGATCACCCGGACGTCATCGTCGACTGGAACGCGGTAGCCAATGTTGGCGCGGCCCTTGGCAAGAAGTTCGCGGACGCGAAAATCCCGTGCCTGGCGGCAAACCAGCCGATTCCCGGGTGTGCGCAGTTCAACCTCTCGAACCAGAAGATGGGAGTCGACGCAGCGAACGTAGTCGTACCCGCTGCCCAGGCTAAAGGTTGGACATCGGCGGATACGACCATCGTGATGGTGGTCGCATCGCCCAACGGCGTTGAGGTAAACAATGGTCCGCGCTACTTCTACATCACGGCTGCGTCTCTGATGCCAGGCTATCCGACGCTGACACCGGATCAACTGAATCCGCAGACGACGGTGATCGGAAACAAACAGGGTCTTCAGTTCGAATGCGAGAGTACGATCGAGGGCGCTTACAACAACGCCAAGAACAAGCTCCCAACCATCCCGGCTTCTAACCACGTAATGCTCTATGGCTCCGACAGCGATTGTGCGGAGGGAGCTCTACGAGCCCTGACCGAGGCGGGCCGCCAGAGCAACACGCTGACATGCGGGCTTGGGCCGACACCCGACGGTCTGACCAACACCAGGACTAACCCCTCTTGGCTCTGCGAAGGCTCCGCATTCCTCGACGACTGGGCCGAGTTCCTGATCGCCGAGGCGGTCGCGATCAAGAAGGGCATCAAGGTTCCGGCCTTGACCCCGTGTCCACAACTGATGCTTACCAAGGCCAACGTCGACACCTACTACACGGCCGATAACAAGGTCAAGCTCATTCCTTTCCCGCCCGAGGACCAGTACCTCGTGCAGACGGGCATTTTGCAGAAGTTCCACAACGTTCAGGGCGTAGGCGCGTAAGCGCGACGTTCCTGGCTGGGAAGCCGCAACCCCGGGGGCCGGTGCAGGGCACCGGCTCCCCGCTGGGGCGCTTGTAGTCAACGGTCAAGAGATAAGGAGTAGTCCAAATGACCACAACGGCCGATCGCACTAAGACCGGACCAAAACTGGCACGACTCCAGGAGATCATCGAGCGCCGGAACCTGGACGGCATAGTCCTGTCCTCATACCAGAACGTCTCTTACTTCGGTGGAACTCACCTGATGACTCAGGTGTCATTGCCCGATCGCCTGGCGTTCTTGGTGGTACCGCGAGCGTCGGATCCGACGCTGATCGTCTGCGGTATAGAGACGAGGCAGGTGCTGACCCAGACCGACGTGGCCGACGTTAGGGATTATGTCGAGTTTGCTGAAAACCCCACCTCGGTTCTTGCTGCGGTCCTCAAGGAACGCAAGCTTGGGGCTGGCTCGATCGGTATCGACGCCCGCAGGCTCCCAGTCGCTTCGGGTGAGCTTCTTCAGGAAAGCCTCAGCGGGGTGGAGCTGGTGTCGGTCGACGACGACATCGAGCTTGCTCAAGCGGTGAAGGACGCCCGCGAAATCGCGGTCCTGGAGGCGGCGGCCAAAGCCACGCTTGCCGCCGCCGAGGAGACAGCAGCGGAATTACGAGCCGGGTCCACCGAAAGGGATTTCTCAACGGGCGCTTTCTTGAAGCTGATGCAAAAAGGTGGAGTACCACTCTTCATCGTGTTTGCCTCCGGTCCAAAGACAATGCAGGCGCACCCGGAATCGAGTGACGAGCCGATGCAGCCGGGCACCCTCTGGCGGATCGACTTCGGCGCCAGATTCGAAGAAGTGATCAATTCGGACCTGGCTAGGACCGGCGTAGTCGGCGAACCGAGCCGAGAGCAGGAAGCGACTCTCATCGCCCTGCGTGCCACCCAGGACGCCGGCTTCAAAGCGATCGAACCTGGTCGCCCGGCCAAGGACGTCTTCAATGCGGTCAAGGATGAGTTCAAGCGCCAGGGGCTGCCCTTCTCGATGCCCCATATCGGCCATGGCATGGGGATCGGCCTTCACGAGTTCCCGATGCTGGAGCCGGGCAACGACATCAAGCTGCAGACTGGCATGGTTCTAAACATCGAGCCCATGGCTGTGGTTGAGTCGCGCCAAGAGGCGTATCACACCGAGGACCTGGCCGAGGTCACGCCAAATGGAGCTAGGCTGCTCACTCCTCCACAGCAGCGGTTGCTGAGGATCAGGGCATGAAGCCGGAAGAAGTCAATGCGGATGTCATCCGGACGCTGGCGAGCGTCGCGGGCATAACAGTCCCAGAGGAGGACATGCAGCCACTTGTTGGAGCATTTCGCAACCACCTCGCAGGTATGAAGGCGTTAGAGGACATGGACATCGACGAGGCCGACCCGATTGTCATTTTTGATCCGAGGTGGCAGTGAGCGAACTGTGGCGTCTGACTCTTCGTGAGGCCGCCGACGGATTGGCCTCGAAGACCTTCTCATCCGAAGAACTGCTCGAATCAACACTGGGACGGCTGAGCGCGACTGAACCGGCGGTCCACGCTTACGTCACTCTGATGGAGGGTTCGGCACGCCGGCAGGCGGCCGCTGCCGACGACGATTTCCGGCGCGGTCGCTGGCGGGGGCCGCTGCAGGGCATTCCCGTGGGCGTCAAGGACCTCTGCTACACGGAAGGCGTTCCAACCCAGGCCGGTTCGCGGGTGCTCGAGGGTTTCGTCCCGGGACATGATGCGACGGTCGTTCGGCGCCTCAAGGAAGGGGGCGCGGTCATTGTCGGCAAGACGGTCACCCATGAATTCGCATACGGACAGGATGTGCCGCCCACCCGCAACCCTTGGAACACCGATTGTTATCCGGGAGGTTCCAGCGCGGGCTCAGGGGTCTCGGTCGCGGTGGGCTCGGCTTTTGCGGCCATTGGAACGGATACCGGAGGATCGATCCGGATCCCGGGGTCAGTGAACGGAGTCGTCGGACTGAAACCGACGTATGGCCGCGTGAGCAAGTTCGGGGTCTTCCCCATGAGCCCAACGTTGGACACTGTCGGACCACTCGCTCGGACAGCAGAGGACTGCGCATTAATGCTCGGAGCCATCGCCGGATTCGACCCGCTCGACGGAGGCAGCATCGACGAGCCGGTCCAGGACTATGCGGCGGCCGTACGGTCGGGAGTGAAGGGTTTGCGCCTGGGCGTCGACCGCGATTTCTTCTTCTACAAGCACCTGAGTGACGATGTGAGGAAAGCGGCCGAAGCGACGGTCGAGCGCCTGGTCGAGCTTGGCGCCGAGGTTGTGCCGGTTCGCCTTCCAGAGCTCGACGCGGTGGCCGCGGTCGGCATGACGATCCTTCTGGCCGATACCAGCGAGTGGCATCACAGGTTGCTTCGGAGCCACGCCGACAAATATGTGCCGGCGACGCGGCTGATGCTCGAGCTAGGCGAGATCGTTCTTGCGGCACCTTACGTGCACGCCCAGCGCGCGCGCGCGGCTCTACGAGAGCGAGTGCGCAACTCTTTCTCAATGCACCGCCTCGACTGCCTCATCGGTCCGACGATTCCACAAACGACGATGCCCGTGGAGAAACTGTCGGTCGACTTGACCGGAGAGGGAGAGACCGCCCTGTCTATGTTTTTGCACCACTGTTTCATGGGCAACGTATTCGGCATCCCGGCTCTCAGCTTTCCATGCGGTTTTAGCTCGAGTGGATTACCGATCGGTTTCCAAGTCTATGGGCGCCCCTTTCAGGAATCTGCACTGTTCAGGATCGCCCACGCGTACCAACAGGTGACGGACTGGCACAGCCGCCGCCCGGAGCCTCGCCGCCAAGAGGTTCCCATCCAGTGAACGACCTGGTCGGACTCTCCATTAGAGAAGCGGGCGAGCTACTCGCCCGCAAAAAGGTGTCCGCTGTTGAGCTGTTGAACGCCGAGCTTGCCCGGATCGCCGAGACCGAGCCCGATATCCACGCCTACGCACGAGTGATGGCGGCTACTGCTCGCGAGGATGCTCGACGCGCAGATGCCGACCTCGCACGCGACGTGTGGCGCGGACCCCTTCACGGCATACCGATCGCATTCAAAGACCTGGTCTACACGACCCAAGCCCCAACAGAGGCCGGCTCCAGAGTGCTCGAAGGCTGGATTCCGAACTACGACGGGACGGTAGTTCGCAAGCTGAGGGATGGTGGTGCTGTCATCATCGGAAAGACCCATACGCATGAGTTTGCTTATGGGGTCAACATCCCTCCGACGCGGAATCCCTGGCGATTGGATTGCTATCCAGGGGGATCGAGCGCCGGCTCCGGGGCTGCAGTGGCCGCCCGGTCGGCTTTCGGGGCCATAGGCACTGATGGAGGGGGTTCAATCCGGTGTCCAGCTTCTGTGAATGGAATCGTCGGATTGAAGCCGACCACCGGAAGGGTCAGTCGCCGCGGCGTCGTCCCTATGAGCTCGACTTTTGACAACGTCGGCCCGATGACTCGGACCGTCGAGGATTGCGCTCTGCTCCTTGGGGTTGTGGCAGCCTACGACCCGCTAGACGCAACAAGCCTCCGGGTAGAGGTCCCCGACTTCGCTGCTGGAATCGAGGCGGGCGTCAAGGGCATCCGGCTCGGCGTCGAGCGGGAGTTCTTCTTCCATCGAGTCACAGACGACGTTCGCCGGGCGGCCGAGGGAGCG
>DATLRQ010000072.1:0-35997 GCA_035534555.1 Candidatus Micrarchaeaceae archaeon | reverse complement strand
GTGCATCGACTTCGGAACGTGATCGCCAAGCTGCCGAAGAAGCCGGAGCTCATCGACCGCGTCCGCAAGGCTTACTGGTCGGCGCCGGACCAGGCCGGATCGGCAGTCGACGGTGAGGCTCGTCTGCGCGCCTTGGTTGGCGAACTGGAGGCCGAGTATCCGAGCGCTGCGGCGTGTCTGGCCGATGACCTGCCGGCGTTGTGCGTCCATCTCAACTATCCGCTTCGTCTTCGCAAACGGCTTCGCAGCACCAACTTGCTCGAGCGCTCGCTGGGCGAGCTCAAGCGAAGGACCAAGGTCATCGGCCGCTTCCCTGGTGAGACCAGCTGCCTCAGCCTTTGCTGGGCGGTTCTCGACCTCGTCGTCGGCGGTGCCAGAGGTCTCGGTCTCACTGACTTCGAGCATCGTCAACTCGCCGACATGCGCGCTGCCAAGCGCGCACTTCTCCCGGAGGAGATGACCGCTTAGAATGCGGACGCCGCGCGGAGAAACGTCTTCGCTTTTACAGCAGGTGCGGGACGCGACTTGCGGCTTCGTCCGTGTAGACCGTATTTGCCGGTAGATACCTGGCACGTAGTGTGTCAAATAGTGTGTCAACCGCTGCGTGGGCGCGGCACTGTGGGGCCAGTAACGGCGATTTCGAATACAAGAATTTGGTGGACCCGAGGGGATTCGAACCCCTGACCTTCTGAATGCCATGCATACGGTTGACCGTCCACCAGAGTCCACCAGAGTCGTTGTCGAGTTCAAACCTGACAGCGATTACAGGCGATCAGTCCACCGAAGTCCACCGAAGTCCACCGGATAAGGTGTCAACTTCGCGCAAGCCGCAGAGCGACTGTAGCCCGGCCCGAAATTCACCATGTAGCGCGCGGGCGAAGGACTGAGCAGCAAGCTCTCGGCCGATAGCTCGTTTTGCATTGGCGACTCCGCGAACGAAGCAGGCCATTCCCCGCAGCCGGGATCCCGCCCCATCCGAGTCGTTGGAGTTCGTCGGCGGCAACACCACTGCCGCCCCGCATCTCGGCGAGGAGCCTCGACCTGTGCTTGGCATCGTGGCCTGGCAGATATCGACGCCTGACAGGCGCGCCACAGCCGCAGCCGCACGTGTCGCGGGCTACGTCCACTGGCGCTCGGCGCGCGGGCTGAAACCCCGATGTGCGGCCGATCGCCGCCTCATGGTCGCGCGCATATCGCGTAGTGGGCATCATGTGAGTCGGTAGGACGAGCACTGCTTCGCCTGGAGTGCCCGCGACGGAGAAATCACCAGTGAGAAATCGGAGGCCGGTGAGTGCCGCCAGAGCAGCGTCGAGGTGATCAGTAGTTCTCATCTCGGAGCTCGCGACTCCAGCGGCTTCAAGAACGGAACGGCGCCAGACGTGCTTCGCTATTCCGACCGGCGCCAAGCTGCCGCGAAGCACGACGGCCGACGCGTGCGGGAAGACTTCTATCGCACTCCGGGCAAATGGCGCGCCGCCTGAGTAAAGCGGGTATCCCAGGTCGCCAGCAACCTTGAAGACTTCGAAGCCCGTCTCCATCCAGCGATGCAAGTCCCTCTTGAATTCGGCGGCAGGGGCGGGAAAGATGCTTATGCCGATGGCCTGAAGCTACCTCTCGATCGGTCGTGACTTGCCGCTGAGGCTCCAAGCAGGAGGAGAGTCAATCGCGATCACATGAGGCTCTGTTCGGCGGATCGGGTCGGGGAGGTCGACGAGGCGCAAAGTGGCGGGGCCGAAGACGACTCGAAGGGAGTCATCGAGAACCACGATGTCGAGACCACGTGAGATCGCCACATCGATTCCCATGCTGGCGAGTCTCTTCGGCCCGGTTCCCACGGCAGCCTAGCCTACCGCTCCGACACGATCGCCCCCAAAGTCGGCAAACGGTTTTGAAGACCGCGGAGGTAACGTCCGGCGACGTCCACAAGGTCCGCCTACGTTCGATCGTTGACCTCGGCAGTCCATCATCGTCCGCCATCGTCTGCAGCCGTCCATGGGGGCGAGTAGCCGAACTGGCGGGGCTAAATGCGCATACCGGGGAAGCTAGAGGGTATGTCCAAGCTGCGTGCGAAGCCGGCAGCCACCTTCGACAATATGCCATCGAAGATCGCAGTGATAAACGGCGCCGCGCGCTTCGGCGAATAGATGTGCTTGGGCAAGTCCCCGCTCCTGCGACCTGAGTTACTCTGCTGGCTCATCATTGCCCACCTTAAGTCATCAACGTGTCAATCACAACCCGGTTTTGGGGGCTCTGCGCCCTTCGCCAAGCACCTACATCAGTGTCGTGAGCACACGATGCATACAAAGCTTGCATGCTGCCTTCGCTCGTGCCACGGAGTGTGGAGGCAGATTCAGCGCTAGATTGTTGCGACTGTGACCAATCAGCGCGTGAGGCTTGCTGACGCCCACGCGCATTTGTTCCGCTCCGGCTATTTGGGTCGCTACGGCCGGCCTTCGTCAGGGGGCGATGACGTCAACGTTTACCGGTCACTCACGCTCGAGCACCATATCGATCTGTCCCTCGTCGTTGGATACGAAGGTGATACGCGCTACCGAGGCAACAATGCATACGTCGCCAACCTGGCACGCGATCACGAGTGGGTCGCGCCACTGGCCTATACGCCTGCTGGCAAACCTCAGGCCCCTGGGAACCCTTTCCTTGGTGTTGCGGTCTACCTCCCAAGCGTCGCCGATGCGGTCGCATTTTCGAATTGGCCAGAGCACGTTATCGCAGAACTCTTTAAGCGACGGTCGATCGTCAGCATCAACGCGGTTCCCGAGACGCTTGCAGTGGCAGCAGATGCGATACGGCGCCTCACGCGATGCCACGTCCTGATCAGCCATCTCGGGATGCCCGGCAGATTCCAGAGCATGCCTACAAAGAACCAGATCGGGTCAACGCTCAAGCCTCTGTTGTCGCTATCCAACGCCGGCACCGTGGGAGTAAAACTATCCGGCCTCTATGCACTCACCAGCCCAATGCACGCCTTCCCGCACATGGCTGTGCGGCCGCTGATCGATCGGATCGCCGACTCGTTTGGCACCGAGCGCCTTTACTGGGGCTCCGACTTCTCACCCGCCCTTGATTACGTTTCGTTCATCCAAACCGCGCACGCCGTCAGTGATCTGCCCTGGTCGGATGCCCAGAGAGCGCAAGTGATGGGGGGCAATCTCCGTCGGGTGGTGGGTCTCGCCCGGCGCGCCGGCCGAGGTCACGCTAACCGCTGACGAATTGATGGCTGAGGACGCACCCATCGCCGAGTTCAATGAGCGCCGCACTCAGGATCCCCTCGGTGTATGAACTCCCGGGATTTAGACAAAGGGTGCGACCGATCATCGTCGTGCCTCTTCCCTCGTGCACATGACCGTGGAGTCCGAGCAGCGGCTGTGCCGTTTCGATGAATTCTCTGACCGCTGTCGATCCAACCGGCGCCATCTCGACCCCACCCGCGTTGAGAGTGAGCTCAAGGCTGGCACTC
This sequence comes from Candidatus Micrarchaeaceae archaeon, assembly GCA_035534555.1. Taxonomy (GTDB): domain Bacteria; phylum Chloroflexota; class Dormibacteria; order Dormibacterales; family Dormibacteraceae; genus Palsa-872. Next base: position 32,519 of record DATLRQ010000072.1, on the reverse strand, counting down.
AACTTAGGGGCATTATCTAGCCCAGACCCGTACGGCGGTGCATGAAGCACCGCGACCAGGTTCTGGAAGTTCTTCACGGGCTTTGCCATTTCGTCGATGCGTTTGCGCAGCTCCTCCTCTGGAAGCTCGCGCTCCGTGTCCCATGGAGTCGGGTTGGAGTAACCGGTCGTGATCATCTCGTGCGTCTCGTCGAGCTGCAGCAGGCGGTTTTCCGCAAACTCGACATAGCTCGAGGACGTGATCGCACTGTCTATCGAGAGGAAATCATCGTTGCCGGGCGCCATGAAGCAGCGGATGCCGGTACCACGAAGACGCTCCTCAGCTAGCGCAACCCAATCCTCGATCGACTTATGCACTACCTCGTGAAAGACGCGATCCTGATGCTCCTTGATTTGCATCCTGGCGAGCTCGTCCGCATCGACGGTAACGGTGTAATGTCCAAACCCGCGGATCCTTTTGATGAGATCCGCTACAGCCGACTCACTGAGGTCCTCGTATTCGACGCCGCCGTATTTGCACTCGAACGAGCCATCCGCCCTGCGCAGAATAGGGACCAGCATCTTCCCGGTGATATCGCCGCCCATGATCAGGTAGTCAACCTTGTACAGGCTGGCCGCGTTCAGGAACTTCCTGAAGCACCTCTCTGAGCCGTGTATGTCCGTAGCAAATAGAAGGCGTGGCCCACGTGGCCTGGTGGGCCTTCTAAGGAGACGATCAATCACGAGCCCTATTCGGGCGGGATGGCTTTGAAGGCGAGAGAGACGTCAACGTTGCGCGACTGCTGAACGGCCCGCGCCACGTAGTAGAAGACCACGCCGGCGATGGCGATACCTGCAAGGACGCCGATCGGGTGAACCAGGTCCGGGAGGCCGACATTGGTGTGGAACACGATCGCCAGAACGACCATCGCCACATTCCAAATGACAGACAAGACTCCAACGACCGGAAGCACTTGCAGGCCCATGACCCGCCATTCCGCTGGGCTCCCCCGATAGATGTCCGGTGCCCGCCACGGCATCACGATCGCGGCGATGCTGACCACAATGATCGTGAAGAAGCCGAGCAGAACCAGGTAAGAGAAGAGGGTAAGGAAGGAAACGCTGAAGGCCGCCCAGGCACAAGCGGCCACACACAGCACCGTGACTATGGTGATGGCCACGACCGGCGTGTGGGTCCGAGGGTTGACGATTGTGAGCGCCCTCGGCAGGAGTCCGTCGAAGGCCCAAGCAAACGGCCCACGATAGACGATTGCGGCGTTGACATAGATCCAGATGGGTATGGCGCAGGCGAACGCCACCGCGAGCACGATTGCCAGGGCAGTGTTACCAGCTACAACTCCCACGAAGAAATTGGAGTATGGCGCGACGGCAACGCCGTAGTAACCGTTGCTCGCCGCGGCAAAGAAGTCGAGTCCCATGGTGTTCAGAAAGACGATCACGCTCAGGACGAGTAGGAAACCCTGACCGAGGCCACCAATGAGCATGGATGCCAGCTGCCGCGACCGTTTCCCAGCTCCTTTCATCTCCCCAGCGAGATAGCAACCCGCGTACGAGGAAACCGTGATGCCGTAGGTGATGAAGATGGCGCCAATAGTGTTCCCGAACGAGTAGCCGGTCTGATCCGGGTACACCAGCCCGGCTTTCTTGCCAGCGGCAATCGTGGCCCCATACGTGTCGGCGGTGTGGGTGAACGGCTGGGAGAAGGCGTTGAGATGGCTAACGAAAGTGTCGTGGGATGTAAAGGCCAGGATGGCCAGCGTCACGACCGCACCGCCTAGCGAGATGAGGTAGAAGATGCTCATCACGCGGCCGGCGAGCTTCGTACCGGCCACCGCCACCGCACCGGTTGCTATGACGATCACAGAGCCGATGACGAACGCCCAGCCATTCTGCGCGACGGTGTTGGAAGCATTGATCCAATTGGAGTCGTTGTTCAGCGTCCCCACGATGGCGAGCGCCGGCGCAAGAACCAGCTTGACGCCGATCACGGCTATCCAGGCGACCGCAAGAAGGGCGCCGGCCAGATAGCAGAAGTTGGAGGCGAGCGCGAGCGGGGGATTGATGATCCTCGAGATGAAGGCGTAATCCCCTCCAATACGGGGCATCGCGGAACTGAGTAACGCGAAGACGAAGATGGTGATCACGACGCCGATGAAGGCGACGATCAAGGCCACGACGAGGTTTGCTCCTGGGAATGCCGCGAAAGCAAAGAACAGTGACAACGCCAACGCGGTCCCGATGGGGGAGGCCACCGCCGCGTTGTACGTAACCATGTCGAGAAGGGGTAGCTCTCGGACTAGACCGGTCGCCTTGCGGACGAACGGCGCCGTCTTTGCTTGCGCAGCTGTCCCCTGGTTGACACCCATGTCTGCCATTGCTTCCTCCCCGTCGAACCTCGGACTCCATCCGAGCAAGTCGGCTGATTTACGCGAACATACTACTAATGCAGCCGCAATTCAAGAGCGAACATTGCGGCCTCCCTCCGGGCTATCGGCGGCGGGTCCCCGAGCTCTGCCCCGGATCAGAATTGGAACCTTTCGCAAAGGCGGAGCGGCGGGGGCGCGCGGTCGGTTGAGTTTCGGACACATTAGTAGTACGTTGTGGGTGCCATTCAATGACAGCCGACTCACCTCTCGAGGCGACGTACCGAGCGATGGCCACCATTCGGGCTTTCGAGGATCGGTGTATGGAGTTGAAGCTAGCGGGAGAGATTCCGGGTTCCATCCACCTTTGCAGCGGGCAAGAAGCCATTCCGGTGGGAGCCTGCCGAACGATCGAGCCACGTGATGCGGTCACCGCAACGTATCGGGGCCACGGCTGGGCAATTGCCCGCGGCTTGTCACTTGTCGACCTGTTCGCCGAATTGTTGGGGCGAGACTCTGCGCTATGTGGAGGGCGAGGCGCCTCGCTTTACCTCTCCTCCGCCCCACACGGCTTTCTCGGTGAGAACTCTATTGTTGGCGGTGGAGTACCAATCGCCGCCGGCGCGGCGCTGGCAGCGCTGTATGACGGCTCTTCCGCGGTCAGCATCGTTTCAATAGGTGACGGAGCGCTAAGCCAGGGAGCGGTTCACGAGGCTCTGAACTTTGCGGCCGTATACGCTCTGCCCCTGGTTGTTGTTGTCGAGAACAACCTCTATTCAGAGATGACGCCGGTTCGCACGATGGTCCGAATTGAACCTCTGTCCCGGCGCGCCGACGCCTACGGGATACCCGGTGAAACGGTGGACGGAAACGACGTCGACCAGGTCCAGAAGGCCGTCGGCGCGGCTGTCGACCGCGCAAGGAATGGCGGAGGACCAAGCCTGATCGAAGCGATGACCGAACGGCTGATGGGCCATTACAGCGGTGATGCGCAACAGTACCGCCCGAAAGGCGAAGTTGCTGCTGCGCGGGAGAGGGAGCCGTTGGCACGTCTCCGCAAAGTCGCGGCGATGCAAGGTCAAGAATGGATACGACGGCTCGAGGCCATCGATCGCGACGCGATGGACATCATCGATGGCGCCGTCGCGTCGGCACGGCAGATCCCCTTTCCCGATGCGGCGACTGCCACTGAGCACGTCTATGGCTGATCCGACTGGTGCTCGCGAACTCCGCTACATCCAGGCGGTCAACCTTGCGCTGCACTGGGCGCTGGAGACCTATCCCGAGGCCTTGGCCTTTGGCGAAGACGTTGCACTTCCGGGCGGGCCTTTTGGCGCAACCAAGGGTCTCTACGAGAAGTTCGGAAATCGCATTTTCGATACGCCCATCTCAGAGGCGGCAATAGTCGGTGCGGCCCTCGGAGCCGCCATGCGTGGACGCAGACCGATCATCGAGATCATGTACAGCGACTTCTCCCTAGTAGCGATGGACCAGATCGTCAACCAGGTTGCCAACGCGCGTTATGTGTCGCGTGGCAAGTGGACAGCACCGCTGACAATCCGAACCCAGGAAGGCTACTCTCCGGGCTCTTGTGCGCAACACTCCCAGAGCCTCGAGGCATGGTATGCGCACGCTCCGGGTTTGAGAGTCGGACTTCCATCAAATGCGCGCGACGCCTACGAAATGCTCCGCTCGGCCATCGCGTCCGACGATCCGGTGATGATCTTCGAAAACCGGCTGCTCTATTCAACGACGGGCCAGTTCGAACTGGACGGCCCAGTAGAGCCGGTTGGAGGAACTCGCATAGTGCGCCCCGGATCGGATGTGACCGTCGTGGCTTGGTCTCGCATGGTGGTCGAAGCTCTTAAAGCCGCAGACGCTCTGGCGCTCGGCGGACGCAGTGTGGAAGTCATCGACCTGCGTTGGCTTTCGCCGCTTGACTTCTCGCCTGTGGCGGACTCGGTCCACCGCACGGGCCGGCTGGTGATCGCGCACGAGGCCAACTTGACGGGAGGGTTCGGAGCCGAGATCGCAGCGCGAGCAGCCCATGATTGTTTTTGGGACCTCGACGCACCAATCCAGCGAGTTGCAGCCCCCGACGTTCGGATTCCCGCGGCCCCCGCCCTCCAGGAGGCCGTCATTCCCACTGCCTCGTGGATTATCGAAGCCATCGGACACGCCCTCGAGCAACACGAGTAGACAGGGCATGGCCGCCGCAACAGCGAGGTGACCGAGGCGGGGCCCATGAGTGGACGTCGGGTTCTCATTACCGGCGCGGCATCGGGGATCGGGCGTGCCACGGCGCGAGCGATCGCATCTCAAGGTGGCCACGTGGTCGCGGTCGATGTCGATGACGACGCAGTCCGCGCCTTGATCAGCGAAAGCAAAGGAGTGGACGGGCGGCTATCGCAGCTACACGCCGACGTATCTCGCGAGGTGGAAACCGCCAAGGCGGTTGAGAGCGCAGTCGCAACGCTGGGTGGTCTCGACGCGCTTATCCACGCTGCCGGCATCATGCTCGGCCAGCTCGAGGACATCCGGAACCAAAGTGAGGAAACCTGGGATAGAGTCATCGACGTCAACCTCAAGGGCGCGTACCTAATGGCGAAGCACGTTGCCAGGGTGATGGTGCCGGCAGGCTCTGGGGTCATCATTCTCGTCGCTTCAAAAGCAGGTGTTGCCGTGGGGAGCGGTTCTTTTCCGTACGGAGCCAGCAAGGGCGGGGTTCACGGGCTTGCCTTAACTCTGGAACGCCACCTTGCGCCGCATGGAATTCGTGTCAACGATGTATGCCCTGGGGACGTTGACACCCCATTGATCCGGGGATCGCTTGCCGAGGCAGCCTCTCGCGGCGGCGATCCAGTCGAGATTGAGCGAACGATTCGTGGTCTCGTGTCACCTGACAGTGTGGCCGAGCTCCTGGCTTTCCTGGCCTCTGACGCTGCCTCGTCGGTCCGCGGCACCATCTTCACGCGTTGAAGCGATTGTGAGCAGATCCTTTACGGAATGGGAGTATTCGTGAGCGAAATCCGCGTCGGCGTCATTGGGGCGGGTCTCATGGGCGAGACGCATCTTCGAGCGTACACAGCGATTCCGGGAGTTCGGATCGTAGGCCTGGCGACGCGGACAGCTGCCCGCGCCGCAGAGCTCTCTCAGATGTTTCCTATCGAGGCAACCTTCTCTGACGCACGCGAGCTGATCGATCAGGCAAAACCAGACGCGATCAGCGTTACCACCGCCGAGCATGAGCATGTTGTCCCCACTTGTTATGCGCTGGAGCGCAACGTCGGAGTGCTCCTCGAGAAGCCGATCGCCTCAAACCTCGACGATGCCGAGCAGATTGCAGAAGCCGCTCGGAATTCACCGGCAGTACTAATACCCGCTCACATTCTGAGATTCGCCCTGCCCTACCGCGCGCTACACGCCGAGATCAACGGAGGTCGGATCGGCAAAGTTGTGGGGATCGCCGCTCGGAGGGACAGGAACCGCCAGATCGCCGATCACTACCGCTACGTCCATCCTGCCCTGCTGACCGCCGTTCACGACATCGACCTCATTCTGTGGCTGACGCGCTCGAAGGTCACCAGCGTTCGAGCTTTGGAGCACCGCACGCTAGATCGCGAACACCCCGATCTGATCTGGGCTTTGGCCAAGCTCGAATCCGGAGTCATTGCGACGATATCGACTGCCTACCTTCACCCGGCTGACGGCCCCGTCGCCACATCCGATCGCTTCGAAGTCTATGGAACGGCTGGGGTCGCGGCAGTTGACCTATCCGTTCCTGTCTTCTCGGTGAACACTTCGCCTGGCTTCATTCCGGACTGGTTGCTCGGACCTTCGGATGGATCCGGAGCCTTTGGTACTGAGGTCGCTCACTTTTGCGACTGCATTCGCAGCGGCCGACCATCTGAGGTGGTCACCATCGGCGATGCACTCGAAGGAATCCGGACCGCAAGCGCAATGATTCGGTCGGCAGCGGCCGGCGGAATTGAGGTCACGCCGTGACCGCGGATGCTCCTCACGCTGACATCACCACCGAAGTCTTGCGGTTGCTCAAAGCGGCAGCCAAAGAGAGCGTACCGTTGCGTGCGATCGGAGGCGTAGCCGTTCGACTGCACGTTGCTGAAGAGAGGCTGCCTGGACTTCGCCGCCAACCCAACGACATCGACCTTGTCACTTTGCGCGGCAAGAGCAAGGATGTCACGACGTTGATGGAGGCGCTCGGCTACTCGTCTGACTCGGAATTCAATTACACGAATGGCCACCGCCGGCTTCTCTACTACGACGTCGAGAATCGCCGCCAAGTGGATGTGTTCGTAGGCGCCTTCGAGATGTGCCACGTGATTCCAATCACAGAGCGAATTGAGCTTGACCCTATGTCGATCCCACTCGCAGAACTGCTCCTTACCAAGCTGCAGGTCGTCCAACTCAACGAGAAGGACCAACGCGACATCCTCGCGATCCTGGGTCACCACCCGGTTGGCGAAAGCGATGACGAGACGGTTAACGCGGCCTACCTGGCCCAGCTCCTCGCGCGTGATTGGGGGCTATGGAGGACCGCCAAGATGAATGTCGAGAGGACCCGTAATTCGCTGCCAAGTTATGACCTGCCCGAAGCGGACCGCCTGGCGATTCTTGAGAGGCTCGACCAGCTATGGCAGCGGATCGATGCGGAGCCCAAATCGACCAAATGGCAGTTCCGGAATCGGATCGGCGACCGGCTTCAGTGGTACGAAGAGCCCGAGGAAGTCAAGTAGTGCTTGGCAGGCCGGGCACACCGTCGGTGTCTCAATTTGAATCGGAGGTCGAGGACTGTGGCTGAACATCAGGCGGCACCAGGCAAATCCCACGGCGCGGAGGTGGATCTGCTTATTCGCCACGCCTATGTCATCACTATGGATGACTTCGATACGATCATTGCCGACGGGGCGATAGCCATCCGTGGGCGACGGATAGTGGACGTCGGCGACGACAAGACCATCGCGAATCGGCAAACTGCAGGCCGCGTGATCGACGCGAGAGGCGCGCCCGTCCATCCAGGTTTGGTCGAGTGTCACTTGCACGCATCGTTTCAGACCTACCGTGGCGTTCTCCCAGACGCAATCCGTGAGGACGAGGTGTTCGATGCCTTTGAGCGGATCTTTTTTAATACGGTCAACGACGAGGAGGAATATCTCGGCGTCCTGCTCGCCTCGATCGAAATGATTCGTAACGGCACCACCTGCTTCTTGGAGGCAGGGACCGTCCTCGAGCCGTCGGCTGCCGCCGAAGCGGCCGAGCTGGTCGGTATCCGAGGAGTGATCGGCGACGCGTTCATCTGGGACCGCCCGAGCGGGTTCGCGCAGGGAAAGGAGACTCCGGAAACAGGTCCGGTGCGAGTTCGGGGCGCAATTCATAGGTCCCCGCGCAACCTTGAAGAGGCTCTCGACAGCCTTGGAAGGCAACTCGCAAGGAATTCAGATCCGGATGCTCTCGTGACCGGTCATATCGCAGTTGTAGGTCTAGGTACAGCCTCCGAAGAACTGCTACTGGAGGCCAAGCGGCGGGCCGACGCCGCTCGGGTTGTGCTGAACATGCATCACGCCTACAGCCCTGCGGACACGGCCGCCGATAGGGTTCGCTATGGCAAGGACCCGCTGCTCCATCTCTCAGAGATCGGGGTACTCGACCGCAACGTCACGCTCGGCCACGCGAACCACCTGACTGACGCGGAATGCACCGTTCTCATCGAGCGGGGAGCGACCATTGCATGGGCACCCGCCGCGTCGATGATGTGGGGTCACGGCGGAGCCTTTCATGGCCGGCACGCCGACCTGTGGCGCCAGGGTGCCAACATCTCGCTCGGTTCGGACTCCGCCAACTGGTCAAATTCGTTTGATCTGTTCAGGCAGGCAAACCTGGCCCTCCTCACGGCACGGGAGGCCCACCAAGACAGAACATATCTGCTTGCAGAGGACGTCTTGAGAATGGCGACTCGTGGCGGGGCGAGGGCGACTGGAATGGAAGGCAAGATCGGTTCCATAGAACCGGGCAAGCGAGCTGACCTAGTCATTCATACACTTGCCCGGCCGGAGCTGATCCCGGTCACCGACATGATGCGCAACCTCATGTACTCGGCGGGATCGAAATCCATCAGCACCGTCATCGTCGACGGTGAAGTTGTGTTGGAGAACGGCGCCTTCACGAAGATCGATGAGGAGGCGCTACTGGCTCGAATCAACAAGGCCTCAATCGGGATGTTGCGCCGCATGGGTCATTCGATTGAAGCGAATGTCCCCAGGCACCGATAACGCGGCAAGGCCAGGTCTGGTCAGTCGAGCCGGAAGATCTCCGGCAGATACGTGGCTCCGTGCTCGGTCACCTCAAGGTCGAATAGGTCTTTCATCACGACGCTCCACTTCTTATTGATTTCGGAAGCATCCTGGAACGCGATAGCCGACCGAGCGTCATCGCATTCGTAGTAGCCGAAAGCCCGATCTCCAAATAGATAGATGGAGTAGTTCCGGATCCCCGCTTCCTTCAGCATCGACAGAAGCTCGGGCCAAACCTTGGCGTGTGCATCCAAGTATTCATTGATCTTCTCGGGCCGCAGCCTGGCGGTCCACGCAACTCGGGCCATTCAGACTTACCTCAAGCTTTTCCCTGAAGGTTCGACAATGGCAACCCGCCCGAACGGCCGCACCGTCACGGACTCCCAGATACCTTGCTTCACGTAGATGTCTTCCTCGGCGATCTGGCGAGCCTCGACTTCAGTGTTCGCGCGAATGAGCATTATGGACGTGGTCAGATCTCCAAGATAAGCGCCGCTTTCGACTATCACGCCTCGGCGTTTCAGCTCGGAGATTCTCTGCAAGTGGGCAGCCCGGAACGGCTTCCGCCGCTCGGCGGCCCCTGCCGCAAACCTCGCCTCGACCAAGTGCACCGGTTCGATCTCAGCCGATTGGGAGAGTGGTGACGTGCCTGACCGCTGCACTAGCTCCACCCGAATTCCATCGGGGTCGATCAGGTAAACGCTCCGTCCCCCTGACCACCGGCCGCTGCTCGGGGTGGCCGGCTCACTCACCGCGCGCCCGCCAGCAGCGCGCGCACGGGCATGAATCTCGTCCACGTCATCGACTTCGAAGCAGACGTGTACGGTCCCAGGGTTGGCGGTGGCCGGGTCTATCGGCGCCCGAGGCACGCCTCGATATTCGAGCAGTTCCACCAAGACGCCAGAGCGAGGTTCCATCAATACGGCGATGTCGAGTTCGACGCCCGCATACCCGGTCACATGTTGGAGGTATGCATCCGAGCGGACCTGCCGCTCGATTTCGACCAATCCGATGATGTCCCTGTAGTAGGCAAGGGACCTATCGAGATCGCTGACTTGGAGACCGACATGGCCAAAGGCGACCGGACGCGCCCGACCCTCGGACTCGGGGTTCTTCACCGGGAATCCTCTGACGGCAGCAGCCGTTCCAGATCGATACGGTAGACAGTCTGCGGCCGGCCGGCCGCGGTCCCGCCATGCCGACCCTGCGCCGTGGCGATGCCCGCTCGCTGGAGCGACGTGATGATTCGGCGGGTGGACCGAGGCTGGATTCCATAGGCCTGCGCCAGCTCAGAGGCCGTCACCGCCGATGTGTTGACCTGGCGCAGAGCGCGAGTTAACCGGGTGAGGGCAAGCGGGCCCAGTCCGAGCTGCCGCGCTAGTCGGAGCGTGGACTCTCTGGTCTCCCTCAGCTTGTAGGTCGCGGTCTGTCCATCGCCGCCCGCCCGAAAGACCTCGCCGTCCGGGAATGCCACATGCAGCTCACGGTCGCCCTCGGCCATAATCAAAGCCCGCCTCGCATTCTCTTCCGCGATAGGCACCGTCGCCCCGAGCCCCACCCCCATTCTTACATCGGCCAGAGACTGGCGCAGCTCGAGGGGTCCGCCTCGCCTGGCTGAGAGTCGCGAGACGGCTTCTTCGATGGTGCCGCGGCTCGTATAGACGACGAACGTCTGGTCGTCGAGTTCGGCCATGCGTCCTTTGAGACGCTCGGCGAGGTCCAGGACCTCCTGTCTCACTGCCAATCGCTGACGCTGCTTCTCGTATGCGCGGCCGTCCTCCGCCGCCTCGCTCCGAAGGTGCGGCACCTTGATGAGAACAGCCGCAGGCTGCGTTGCCTCGGTGATCGCAAGGCGTGCCGCCAACTGGGCCTGACGCAACGCCTCGCGCATCACCGAGCGCGTGTGGGTGACACGCCAAGCAGGCACGCCGGCCGACGTCAACTCGACGTAGACCGCCCCCAAGCACGTCAGGCATCCGTCGACTGAACCGCTCCGTTGAGCCTGCACATGGAAGGCAACTATGTCGGCCGTTGAGTGGAACGCCTCTGTCTCGCCTTCAACCTCGAGAGAAAGCACATGCGAGGGCGGATCGAGGCCAAGGTCTTCGTACGCCTCGCGGACGATGTGTGGCTCGATAGTGTCGAGACTGACTCGGGGCATTTCGCCTTTGAACTCACGAAGTAATCGCACGAGGGTCCGATACAGGTCAGCACTCGAGTGGGGAACGAACTGCAGGGAAGCGCGGAGCGAATTGGTTCTTCGAGCGAGGACATACGGCACGCGGCCGGTGAAAAGGAGGACCTGGCAGATTTGGTCAAGTTCTTGTGCGAGGTCGCCCGCTTGGCCAATGGACTCGTAAGCTCGGGCGATAACGCTGTCCGCAAGCCCTTCGTCGCGCGCGACGGAAAGGGCGAGCTCGGTGGAGTCAGCCGGACCGATGATGCCGATCATTTGGAGAGTCGCAATAAGGCAACTGCCAAATCATCCACCTTGAATTCGGGTGACTGGATAACCGGATACATCTAGACGGAAAAAGCGACCGATCCGTCGTTGCGGAGAGGGATATCGGTGACCTCCCTCCCAACCAGATCAAGCGATTTGGCGGCGCTGTCATCGAGCGTGACGCCAAGTCCTGGAGCATCGGGAACCGTGAGGTACCCTCCTTCACGACGCACTGCGGTCGTGAACGCGCTACTTTGTGGGCCCTCGTCCAGTTTGGTGAATTCTTGGACTACGAAGTTGGGGATCGACGCATCCAAGTGAACCGAGGCCGCGGTGAGCACCGGGCCCAGACAATTGTGCGTGACCACTGCGGCGTGATACGACTCCGCCACGGCTGCAATCTTCTTGCAATGGGTCAAGCCACCCGCGAGGCCGACGTCGGGGCGCACGTACTGGGCGCCCCCGGCGGCGAGCAGCTCCTTGAACTCCCAGATCGTATGCAGGCGCTCGCCGGCCGCAAATGGCACCGCCAGCTGTCTTGAAAGATCAGCCTGAGAGGTGATGCTGTCGATCTGAATCGGGTCCTCGACGAAGAGGGGATGCGTTGGGGCCAGCGCGGCGATTAGAGGCAACGCCTGGAGCGGCGTGAGCTTTCGGTGGAGCTCCAGGAGTAGATCGACATCGGGCCCGACTTCGGCTCGAACCGAGGACACCAACTCGACGGTAGATTGAATAAGCCGCTCCTGCCCCAGGTCCTGATACCCGTTTGGCAACGGATCGAACTTCACGGCCGTGAACCCTTCGGCTGCGGCGGCTTTCCCGTTAGCGACGATTTCAGCCGGTGTGCCTCCGTCGAGGAGTAGATGGAGCCGGATTCGGTCCCTGCATTTACCGCCCAGAAGCTCCCAGATCGGAACTTCGAGGAGCCTCCCTTTCAAATCCCACAAGGCGATATCGACGGCACTGACCGCCGCCGACAGCACGCTGCCCCGGAAAGGCCCCATCCGATACAGGTACTGCCAGTGGTGCTCGATGCGGCCGGCATCCTGGCCAATGAGATAACGCCGGAAGGTGGCAATCACTTGATGGACGGCCGCCGGGTAGCCCCAACACGCGGACTGACCCAGGCCGCTTAACCCGTTCTCAGTTCGTATCCGGACGAAATGGGCATCGCCCAGAAGAATCGACTCAACCTCTGCGATCTTCAACTGAGATCCATGTCCCTGGGGGTGAATTTGAGTCATATTAGTAGTATTGCGCGCAAGCATGACCCGTGGGCTACCGATGATGGCCGCCGACTCCCCGGTTTGGCGCGGCGCCCGTGTGCCCTTGGGATATGCAGATTCTGCCCCCTCCAGGGCCCCTGCGCAAACGAGGAGTGACGGAAGGCTTGTCTAACTCAGGCCGACGCCAGGTGGGGTTGGCTCCCTCAAGTCCAGCGGGCTGCTTGGATCTGCTTGCCGAGATGATTCGCATTGACTCGGTCAATTCAGCGATTTCCGGCCGCGCCCGAGCGGAGGAGGATCTGGCCGAGTACATCGAGGAGCAGGCGCGCCTGTTTGGCCTGGGGGTGCGTCGAATGCCGGTGCCAGGCCAGGCCGACAACCTGCTGATCACGTGCGATAGGAGCGCTGCCTCACCCTGGCTTCTGTTCGAGAGCCACATGGACACTGTTGGCGTAGAGGGAATGAACATTGAGCCGTTTGCCCCGAACGTTGACGGCAGAGCAGTGCACGGCCGTGGGAGCTGCGATACCAAGGGGTCGGGAGCGGCGATGCTCTGGGCTCTGCGGACTTACGCTTCCGCGTCCCTTGGCTCCGCCAACGTGGCCCTCCTCTTCACAGTCGACGAGGAGGTCTCGCGCTCTGGGATCAACGCGTTCGTGCGCGAGCAGCTCCCAACTCTGCCTTGGCGCCCCGTCGGCGCGATCGTAGGTGAACCCACCGGTTTGAGACTCGTGACAGCCCACCGGGGCGCCGCTCGGATGGCCATTCGAACTGAAGGAGTTGCGGCGCACTCTTCCGATCCCTCGCGAGGGCGCTCCGCGATCCGGATGATGATGCCGATTCTGGAAGCAGTGGAGAACAGATACATACCTAGCCTCACAGCTACCCATCCGCTCTGTGGACCGGCAGTGTGCAGCGTCAATTTGATTCGCGGCGGCTCTCAAATCAACATCATCGCGCAATCGTGTGAAATCCAGATCGACCGGAGAACCGTCCCCGGCGAAGAGGCTTCGGACGTTGTCGCAACAATTAGCCGTCTGCTTTCGGAGTTGCGAGCAGCCGACCCTGCGCAGAACTATGCCGTGCGCGAGCTCTTAATGTACGAACCCCTCGATCCGGCCACGAGCGCCGAATTCGCTCTCCAGCTAGGCGCGCTCCTCGAAAGCATGGGCCTCTCTGGCGAACCGACAGGGGCCGGCTATGGCTCGCATGCTGGCACGCTCGCATCTGCTGGAATGCCTGCCGTTGTGTTTGGGCCGGGCGACATTGCTCAAGCTCACACCGCCGACGAGTGGCTGAACCTGGACCAGCTTGAACAAGCGGTGGACGTCTACTTAGCCATCATGCAGGCTGACGTGAGCCTATGGCCGAGACGGACCGTCCTGTAACCCTAAGATCGAGCGATTAGCTCGAGCTTGAGGAAGGTCGATGAAAGCGCGGATCGGCATCATCGGGTGTGGCTGGTGGTCCACCGAGGCCCATATTCCGGCGCTGCTGGCAAACCCCGATGCGGAACTGTGCGCGGTGGCAGATCCCAACGAGCAGAATCTCTCACGCGCTGCCAAAGCATTTGACATTCCGACCAGCCGGCTCTTTGGTGACTGCGTCACGATGCTCGACAACGTCGACCTCGACGCCGCGATCGTTGCGGTTCCGCATTCACAGCACGCCTCGATGGCTCGGCTCGTCCTCGAAAATGATCTGCATCTTCTTCTGGAAAAGCCGATGACGATCAACCCAAGCGATGCTCGAGCGCTCGCCCAGCTCGCCCGGGTGAGGAATCGGGAGCTGATAGTCGGCTATCCGTGGCACTTTGACGAGCAGGTTCTCGCTGTGCGGGACGCCATCGCAAGCGGTCTCATCGGAACAATCGAGTCCGCAGCGTGCCAGAGCGCGACGGTGGGCCGGGATCTATATCGCGGCGACGCCCGCTCGTTTGGCGCTGACGCCGGCTTCGCCATGGTCAACCTGCCACTACCTGGCACATATGCGGATCCAAAGACGGCTGGCGGCGGCCAAGGGCAGACCCAGGTCACCCACAGCGCGGCATTGCTCTTCTACATGACCGGGCTTCGCCCAGTAAAGGTCGGTGCGCTGACCGGCTCGTTTGGGCTCGCCGTTGATCTGGCCGACTCTGTGCTCATCATGTTCTCGAACGGCGCAATTGGGTCCCTGACATCTACGGGCACCGTGCTTCGCGGGCACAAGGAAACTCTTCGTTATCAGATCTTTGGCACCGAGGGCCACGTGTTCTTTGAGGCTGATGCTGGTACTGCCACGATTCATCTTCATGGCGGGGAGCTCCGGACGGTTGCGAAGGTCACTGAGCGCCATCCGGAGTGGTTGCCGGCGAACAATTTGGTGGACGTCACCCTGGGTAGGGCCGCGAATGGCTCACCGGCGTCGATTGGCGTGCTGACCGTTGAGTTTGTCGACGCCCTTTATCGATCGGCTCGAGCTGGTCGGCTGGTCGACGTCAGCAATTAGAAGCTGCAAAGGAGTCTGGATTGAGGGACATTGAAATCGCCCAGGTGCAGGCCTTTCCGATGCGGTACCCCGAGCCACACGACAACGGGAACATTCGTCATTTAACCCTCGTTCGGATCGAGACCGCCGGCGGAGCAGTTGGCTGGGGCGAGGCCATAACTGGAACAGAGGAGGCCTCGATCGCAGCCAAGGTCATCCTCGATCGCGGCATCGCCAGACAACTGATTGGCCGCGACCCTCGCAACGTCGAAGCGATTTGGGCTCAGCTGCGAGAGTCGACATACTGGACCGGCAATGGCGGGATCGTGACATTTGTCCTGAGTGCCATTGACATGGCTCTATGGGACTTAGCAGGCAACCTGTCGAGCCTTCCCTTGCATCAGCTTCTCGGTGGGAAGAAGCGCGAACGAGTGCGTGCAGCATCTTCGGTCGCGTTGGACACCGCCCATCTGGATCGAATCGGGAGTCAGTTTGCAGATCTCCACGCGCGCGGCTATCAGGTGTTGAAAGGTGGCTGGGGCTACGACCTCGCTATTGCATTCGGCCGAGACGCGAAGCGAGATGTGGCAATCGTTCGAACGATTCGAGAGGCAGTAGGTCCGGATGCCGAGATAATCGTGGACGTTGCCGCCGGCTCAGGCTGGACATCAAGCCACGCCATCACAATGGCGCGGGCATTCGAACCGTACCGGCTCTACTGGCTCGAAGATGCCCTGACCGAAACCGACCTCGCCGGCTGGGCCCGCCTGCGGGCGGCCACGGTCACGCCACTCTGCACTGGCGAGAAGGGTTGGACCTTCAACTACTATCGCGGACTCATCGCCAGCGGCTCGATAGACATCGTGATGACCGACCCCGGCCGGGTGGAGGGGGTCACGGGCGTAAAGAAGGTCATGGAGTTGAGTGCGCAGGCGGGCATGTCCTGGAACGCGCACTCATGGTCAAGCGCCCTGAGTACGGCAGCATCTCTTCACCTGTCGGCTGTCTCATCAAACGTTTTAGTGCTGGAACTGAAACCCGAGCCCTCGCCAATGCAAAACGAGCTGGTCACCGATCCGATCCTGATGCACGATGGCTGGATCGAAGTGCGAGACAAGCCCGGACTGGGAGTCTCGGTTGACGAGAGCGCTGTCCGGCGCTACACCTTCGAATGAGTTGGCCCTGGCCAAGCTGTCAACCTGACACCGAGGGACGGAGGCTCGACACCTGAAGTTGACCGAATCGCTGTTCCCATTCTCAAGGAATCGGAGGGCTCTCGTGACCGGGGGTGCCAACGGCCTGGGTCTTGGGGTTGCAAAAGCCCTTCTCAGCGTTGGTGCGCAGGTTGCCGTCGCGGATCTTGCAGAACCGCTGGATAGTCTTTCTCCCGACGAACGAGCTGCATTCTTTCCCGTGACGATGGATGTCACGGACGAGGCTTCGGTTCGGGACGGCATCACCTCAGTGGTGCAGCATCTGGGCGGCTTGGACACGCTCGTCAATTCCGCAGGCGTCATTCAATTCAGAGCCATCGAAGGGATCTCCACACAAGAGTGGGATTGGATCCTCGACGTCAACCTGCGAGGCACTTTCCTCGTGACGCGCGAGGCAATGCCCCACTTGAAGGAATCTCACCGGGGCCGCGTGGTGAATATCGCATCGAATGCTGGCAAGAAGGGCTATGCCCTGATGGCCGCGTACTGCGCTTCGAAGTTTGGCGTGGTCGGTTTTACCCAAGCAATAGCTGCCGAGGTCGGCCGAGACAGCGTTCGTGTCAACGCCGTATGCCCTAGCACCGTGGCTGAGACTGGTATGGGCCAGCGGGTTCTGGATCAGAAAGTCGCGCTTGGACTCGGTACATCGCCGGACGAAATACTCGGCCGGAGCGCCTCCTCGTTTCCTCTCCAGCGGGTCGGCACCGTCGCAGACGTGGTTAGCGCCGTGATGTTCCTTATATCCGAGGCTTCCGATTGGATTACCGGGGAGTCGATCAACATCGATGGGGGATCGCTCGCCGGCTGACATCAGGTTCGCTTGGAAAGTGGCATCGAGCGAGGGCACCTATCTAACCGTTCGCTAGCCTCAGTTCTTGGCCGACGCTAGGGCGTGGCAACGCGTCGTCACGGAGGAACCGCGCGAAGCTGCTCTGCTCCGGTGGTTTTTGGAGACGGCTTCGACCAGCGGCGCCGATTCCTATGGCTGAGTGGCCGGCGGCTGCAGCGATCGCGACTGGGCTCCGTCGACCACCACACAAGCGCCGTTTATTCCGGAGGCCTGCTTTGACGACAGAAAGACGACGACTGAGGCAACCTCTTCCGGCGTGCCGAACCTGTTTGCCGGCAGTTCATTCTTCACAAACTCAGCGATTCGAACAGGGTCCTCCTGCATCCGCTTATGCCAACTCCCGCCCTCAAAGAGCATGGCGCCAGGCGCCACCGCATTCAATGTGACCCCGGAGCCTGCTAGAGAAGCAGCCCTTGACGTAACCCAAGCCAACTCTGCCGCTTTGGCCGCATTGTAAGCAGGCGCCCCACCGGCTTCTAAGCCGTAGATCGATGCTATGACGATTATCCGGCCCCAGTTGCGCTCAAGCATTTCCGGCATTGTTTGCTCGGCTAGGTCTTGTGCTGGATGGAGATTGCCTTCCATCGCACGGTTGAACTCTGGGGGACCAGTATCGTTCCACGAACTTCCCGCTCTGAGTCCGAGGTTATTGATGAGTATGTCGATGGGCCCAAGCCTTCGGTGAACCTCAGCTACGACCCGCTTCCTGTCAGCGCTCGAAGTGAGATCTGCTGCAATGCCGACCGCTCCGAGTTCCTTGGCAACACGCATAACGTCAGGTTCCGTCCGCGCCACTACGACGACATGTGCGCCCTCCGCTTGGAGTCCCAGCGCGATGCGGTATCCAAGCCCACGGGTGCCTGCCGTGACAACGGCCACTCGATCGCGAAGTTCTAGGTCCACGCTGTTCGGGCTGGATCCGTAACTGCCACTTCGTTTGCCTTTATACCCCCGTCAGCGCTCGCTTGGAATTCTCAAATAGACAGGATGCGTAGCTCATTGTCGGGAAACCCTGCCTCACCTAGGCGGCCAGTAAACCGGCTCGGAATGTACGAGTATCCGACCGACCTAAGCCGCCAAGTGCGATAAAGCGCAAGCAGTCCAGCAATCGCAGTAGCGGTCGGCCTCCATAGCGCTCCCTATTCACGTTGAGGTCCGCGCCAGTAATCACCCTCAGATCATCACATTTTTGATAGGGCTGCCAGCAACCACTTCATGCTCATGCGCCCTGCAGAGTTGCCGATAGTAGACAGTTATCGACAGCAAACCAGGATGGTGCAAGATAATCTTGGCCAAATGCCGCGAGCAGCGGCCCGACGCGCGGCGATGTCGCTACGGTACCTCCGACCTGCCCAACAACAGCTCTCGCACGTGCGCCGGTTCGGGCAACATTTCCGACAGCTGGTCGATTGCCGCGTCAACGGCTCTCGCCAACTTCTGCGGGCCACCGAACCTGGCTAACACCTCGGGTGATAAGAATTTAAATAGCAGACCCGAAGTTCCGGGTGGAAGGCCAGCGAAATGGACCGTCAGAACTCCGTAGTCGCGCAGCAGCAGCATCGCAACAGCGGCTGTGGCTTCATATGGCGCGATCGGCGGCTTCTCCAGCCCGGCCCTTTGCATTGCGATTTCGAGGATGTCTTCGTGTCGTATCTGGGCTGAGACTTCGGTCTCTTGGACGCGATCGCCGTAGAGCTGCTTCAGGGCGCCGGTAAAAGTCGCAGTGCAGTCGCGCAAAGCGCGCACTCGGTCCGGACGGTACTGGTCTAGCGAATGAACGGCGGCCGGATACAGCATCGGTCGTGCTTCGAGCCCATATTCGAATGCACGAGTCCTGACCTCAGCGACCAGAGCCTTCATCCCGCCCAACAGACCCAAACGCGGGCCGACCGTTCCGTATTTGTCGAGCCCCGTAGCGCCGACGTCGATGTCTAGCTCAAGCATCCGTGGCTGATCAAAGATGGCGGGCCCCACCCTCGCCCCGCCTGCATCATCAACGAGAATCATCGAGCCGGCGGAGCGTGCCTTCTCGATGACCCTATGAACGGCATCGATAGGCAACACTCGGTACGAGACCGCCAGCCGAGTCAGCACCACAAGCTTCGTTGAACGCTGGACCAACATCGATTCGAGCTCGTCTACCGTCCTCGTGTCGATAAACTCTGCACCCAACAATGCGGCTGGCCTTGTGATCGCGGGATGGGTGTAGTCAGCGGAGATGCCAACGACGCGGTCACCACGCTCAAGGAGCACCATGAGTGCCGCGAAAAGAGCTGCTGATTGGCGGTTCGCCAAGAGAACGTCGTGAGTATCGACGTTGCCACCTAGGTGCTCGAGTCCGCTGGTTTTAAGAGCCTCGCCAAACACCGCTGGCGTTGTCTCGTCGTTGTATGTCTCATCGGCAGCGACTGCCATTCCGCGCTCGAGCCCAGACAAATTGAACAGGCCTTGCTCACCGTCGCGCGATATCCACTCGGCCATGAAATTCTGTGCGCGCGCGAGCTTGATGTGTTCATCTGCGCCTGTTGCCACGATGCGCCCCCGCGCATAGGGCAGTCCAGGCGAGAGTGAATTGCCGAACCGATCCTTACGTTCCTCGATTGTCGTGCTCACGTACTTGTGCTCCTTTGTTCTTTACGGCTTCGGGCCTTCTTATCCTCGAGATCCGACTCAGTCCGTCGCCGAAACCAGACACCCCGCGTGTGTGCGAGGTGGTGCTTGATCCACTCTTTTGTCTCTTTTGCGTCCCCTTCAGCAATCGCTTCGATCATTTCCATGTGCTCTTCGGCAGATATGACCAGTTGGCCAGTCTCAGAGACTTGCGGGAGGCCGTACACGCGTGCCGCATCGCGAAGGCGGTTGACCATCGTCGCGAGGCGGCGATTGTCGACGAGGGCGAGCAAGTTCTGGTGAAAACGCCGGTCAACGGAGAGAAATCCCGGTACGTCACCTGCCAAGGCAAAAGACTTGGACTCTGCCGCGACCTGCCTCAGATTACTGATTTGCGCGTCGCTTACAGTTCCAGCCAGCGACTCCATGGCACGGGTCTCCAGTAGATCGCGAAGCTCGAAGATCTCTAGGAGGTCCTTGTCAGTCACGTTCGTAACCCTGAAGCCCCGGTTCTTGACAACCTCTACCAGACCCTCATTGGCAAGGTCGAACAAGGCCTCGCGGATCGGCGTAGCGGATACGCCCAATTGAGATTCGAAGTACCCGACTGGGTAAATCGTGCCGGCTGCGATCTGCCCCATGACTATCGAGCTGCGGATCGCCTCGCGGGCGCTCTCACGCAAGTTGGATTGTTTCAGTGGAGTTAGGTACGTGGGTTCAATTCCGCCTTGATTAGGTCCGTCATCGGGGGTTCGGTCCGGAGGCATCTTCATCAATCCGACAACACCTGAGCAAGGATCTCTGCAGCCTTTAATTGCGTCTCTTGATCGCCGCCGACCGGGAAGCGAAAGCATGTTTCCGATCCCGCAAAGTAACTGCCTGGTATCGCTGAAATACCATGCCGATGGAGGTCAGAGATGATTGCCGAACTCTTCTTGCGAGCTCTCGAGATGTCGGGGAACAGGAATGGGCCCGCCTCCGGAAGGTGGACTCTGCAGCCGGGTATGGCGGCAATCTGTTCGTATAGAAGATTGCGGCCATGAGAAAAGCCTTCCATGGCCGGGCTCAACCACGACCGGTCACCTTCCAAAACAGCGAGCGCTACACGCTGATTCAGGAACGATCCGTACAGTTGCTGCCACTGGATCACCTTGGCGACGCTTTGCACGACAGCAGTCGGGCCAGCCAGCCACCCGAGTCTCAACCAAGTGACTGCAAAACTCTTGCTGAAGCTTCTAACAATGATGCTGCGATCACGGAGCGCGGGATCGAGCCAAGCCGCGAGGTGCTGACGGCCCTCGTGTTGTACCGCCTCGTACGACTCGTCCACGACGATCCAGAGCGAAGGGTGCGCGTCGACTAATGTGGCGAGCACGGACAAGTCCTGCCGGGTCAAAACCTTCCCCACTGGGTTGTTCGGATTCGTCAGGAAGAGCACTTTGGTGGCAGTAGTGATGGAGCGCTCGATGCGTTCCCAGTCGGTCCGATCGCTCTCCACCGCTTGGACCGGTCGAAAGCGACCACCCGCAAGGATGATTGAACCTTCGACGTAGTAATTCGGAGCAGGCACGAGAACCTGGTCACCTGGCTCGAGCAACGCAGACCACAACACGCTGAGCGCACCCATCGCACCGTTCGTGACAGCGATTTCGTCCACGTCCACGCGCGCGCCGACTGCAGTGCCAAGCTCGTGCGCGAGTGAGACGCGAAGGGCTTGGAATCCGAGGGTTGGTACCGACTCGGGGGCCCTCGCAGCTGCCGCCGCCGCCGCCACGACATGTTCAGGGGGATGGTCGACCCAGGGATAGCTGCGGAGGGGCAGCCGCGGCCACTCCGGATGAGCCTCGAACTGCGCCGCAACGTCAAGCGAGCCCACCTGGGCCAGGGCCGCGACCAAAGCGCTGGGCGCACGCTGACTGCCACGCTTAGCTGGTTTCGATTCAGGTCGACGGGTCATTTGCACCCTCAAGCGCCTCACCCAAATAGGCGCGTCTGACAAGATCATTCCCGAGAAGCTTCGTCGACTCGTCGGTTACAACGATCCGGCCCGACTCGAGGACATATGCACGTGCGGAGACAAGAAGCGCCATTTGTGCATTCTGTTCTACCAACAGGATCGTCGCCCCTTGTTGGTTGATCGACTGGATGATTTCGAAGATCCGATCGACCATCATCGGGGCGAGCCCCATGGATGGCTCGTCCAGCATGAGCAACCGCGGTTTGGCAATCAATGCCCGACCGATCGCCAGCATTTGCTGCTGACCACCCGAGAGCGAGCCACCTGGTTCTCGAGCTCGGTCCTTGAGAACCGGGAACAACTCGTAAACACGAGCAAGCGCCTCCTGCTCATCACTCCCTCCCGGACGCGACTTCGATGCCTCGCGATAGGCCAACTGCAAGTTTTCGAGAAGGGTCATCCGCGAAAGGATGCGGCGCCCCTCCGGAGAGTGAGCTATGCCAAGTCGAACGATTCGGTGAGGCGGAGATCCTTGAATCGGCTTGCCTTCAAGGGAGATCGTCCCTCGGCGCGGCGCACGTAGGCCCGAGATCGTCTTGAGGATCGTGCTCTTGCCGGCGCCGTTGCTTCCGATCAGGGCCACGATCTCTCCGGAATGCACCCGCAGGCTAACGCCTTTGACGGCCTCGATCACTCCGTAGTTGACATGCAGGTTGTCGACTTCAAGCAGTGGGCCTGTCAACGCATCCGCACTAATCGGCTTCGTGGTCGAAGATCGTGGCCTCAAATTCGAGATTCCCGACCCTAGGTAAGCCTTGATCACATCGGGATTGTTCTGGACATCACGCGCTGACCCTTCGCCAATTTTCACGCCAAAATCCAGCACGGCTATCCGATCCGATATGCCCATCACAACTTTCATGTCGTGCTCGATGAGCAAGATCGTGACGCCCGAGCCGCGGACCTTCTGGATGAGCTGCATAAGAACGGCTTCTTCGGCGGGATTCATCCCAGCC
Organism: Candidatus Micrarchaeaceae archaeon; assembly: GCA_035534555.1. Classification (GTDB taxonomy): domain Bacteria; phylum Chloroflexota; class Dormibacteria; order Dormibacterales; family Dormibacteraceae; genus Palsa-872. The sequence goes on along the minus strand of DATLRQ010000072.1, from coordinate 10,064 downwards.
GCCGGTTCATCGAGCAGTAATAGCTGTGGCGCGGTCCCCAGAGCCCTCGCTATCTCAACTCGACGTTGGTCCCCATACGCGAGGTTCTTTGACAGCTCGCCGGCGTACCGCCGGATGCCCACGAAGTCGAGGAGCTCCAAAGCTCGACTCCGCGTATCCCGCAACTCGCGCCGGTAAGAGCCGGTCGCCAGGAGCGTCGCCGCAAGACCGGTTCGACTGTGCGCATCGACGCCGACCATGACGTTCTCGAGCGCAGACATTTCCGGAAAGAGTCGAATGTTCTGGAAGGTCCTCGCAATGCCGAGACGGGTAAGCTCGTGTACCGAGCGCCTGCGGCGAAACCAGAGGGGCATGGGGACGCCTGAGAAACGCGAGGTCTGGAGCAGGTCGTAAGTACGCAAATTGATCCCGCCGGCGCTTGGCGGAAAGATCCCAGTGATGAGGTTGAACAGCGTCGTCTTACCTGCGCCATTCGGCCCAATGACGCTGAAGATCTCCCCCTCCTCGATCGAGAGGTTCACCTGAGACAAAGCGGCAACCCCACCGAAACTCTTGCTGAGGTTGGTGGTCTGCAGGAGGACGGTCACTGTGTCGCCTCCCGCACGTCAAACAGCGACTCCGCGTGATCTTCGTGGCTGGTTAACTCGGCGGCTCGTTTGCGGCTCGCAAGTATTCCCTCTGGTCGCAGAATCATCACGACCACAAGGGCCAGGCCGAAAATGAGAAGCCTGGCATCGCCTACCTGTCGGAACAGTTCCGGCAGATAGATCACGAGTGCCGCCCCGAGGATGGGCCCTGCGATCGACCCCATCCCTCCGAGGACGATCATGGCGAGGATCGTGATCGAACCAAAAGAGGTATTGAAAAGCGTGAACTCGTCGGGGCTGACGTATGACACCTGGGTCGCATAAATGGCCCCCGACAATGAGGCCACGGCTGCACCTATTGCGAACGCCATCAGCTTCATCTGAACCGTCCGAACGCCCATGGCGGCAGCTGCGACCTCATCTTCTCGTATGGCCATCCAAGCGCGGCCGATCCGTGATCGATTCAGTCGGCGCAGAAAGACGATCCAAATCGCAATGATCGCAAGCAGGAGCCAGAAGTAAGGCTCGTTGTGAAGACCGAAGTCGTAGTGGATCGGACCGATATCGAGCGCTGGATGCGGGATTTGAGTGATACCCCATGGACCGACTGTGATGCTGTCCGCATTGTTGGCCGTGATTCGAACCATTTCCCCGAACCCGAGGGTCACGATCGCCAGGTAGTCTCCTCGTAGCCTGAGCGTCGGAGCGCCAAAGACGAGGCCGGCAACTACCGCGATTGCCAGGCCTACCAAGAAATAGAGCCAGTAGTACATATGCCAATGTGGGATAAGGGCCAGCACATTTGGGTCCCGATTGAGCTGAGCGAGGTTGAATTTGGCCGCACCAGACAGAATCGCAAACGAGTACGCGCCCACTGCAAAGAAAGCCACGTAGCCCAGGTCGAGTAGTCCGGCCATCCCGACAACGACGTTGAGTCCTAAAGCGAGCAGAACCGCCATGCCGAGCTTGACAAGGACCGCCGACCAGTAGAGCGAGTCTGGGGTCAGCGAGGGGAGGAGCAAGGGCACCGCAGCAATGGCGATCAAAATGGCAAGAGTTACCGCATAGCGGACGAGTGGGGACGCGGCCGCATAACGGCGACTCAATGATCCGTACCACACTCGGGCTGACCGTCCAGCGCTCAAGAGTTGACTCATCAGGGCGTCCGGTCATCGCTGCTGAGCCGGCGGAAGCTCGAGGCTAGAGATGCGGCGATTGGCATATCAGCGACTCACCTGCTCACCAAGGAGGCCCGTTGGCCGGAACATCAAAACCAGAATGAGGATCGCGAAGGCGATCACGCCCTGCCACTCCACGCCAGTGCAGGCCACACCGAGGTTCTCGATGAGCCCGAGTAGTACGCCGCCCAACATCGCGCCCCGCACGTTGCCAATCCCACCGAGAACAGCAGCTGTGAAGGCTTTGATTCCGGGTACAAACCCCATGTTCCATTGAGCTTGGCCGTAGTAGATCCCGTAGAGGCCCCCTGCGATCCCAGCCATCACACCGCCCAAGAAAAACGTGATGACTATCACCCGATCGATATTCACGCCGAGGAGCGATGCCGCCTCAGGATCTTCGGCGACGGCTCGGATCTGCTGGCCAGTGTGGGTCCGCAGGACAATGACATCGAGCACGACTAGCATCACGATCGCAACCACGACGACAAGAATTTGCGTGTTGTTGATTGGTACGCCCATGATCCTGAAGGCGGGCATCAGGTGCAGCGTGTCGGGATAGGGCACAGCGTTCCGACCTGCAATCCGTGGCCAGTTGAAGGGAAGCCCAAGGTGGGGCTGGCCGTCTAGCAGAAGGAACAGGTTCTGCAGGAACAGGGACATGCCGATCGCGGTGATTAAGTACCCGAGCCTGGATACGCCCCTACGGCGAAGCGGCCGGTAGGCAATGCGCTCGATGGCAACGGCTGCAAGCCCAGATGCGATGGCGCCAACCAGCAACGCGGCGCCTATCGAACCCACCAGCAGACTTCCGTTCACACCGCTCGGGTACGCATGACCATTGATGCCAAACGCCCCCGTTAGGGTGTATAGGCCAGCGAACGATCCGATCATGAAGACCTCGGAATGAGCGAAGTTCAGCAGTTGGAGGATTCCGTAGACCATGGAGTAGCCGAGCGCGATCATCGCGTACATGAAACCTAGGGTCAGGCCGCTCGAGATGAACCGGATCCAAATTGAGCCGCTGGCCGGGCAGGTATTCGTCGTTATACCGAATCCGAGAAGTGCTGCCGCTAATCCGATGAGTCCCAGACCGCCAAGCCAGGGTAGGAGCGCACGCGCTCTCGATTGAGAGAACGACCGGGACCCGATCCACCATGATTGCTCCGGTGCGGTCCCGGTCTCTTCCCTCTGGGTCTTCACCCGTCCATTGCGCCCTTAGACCGCGAGTGCGGCCCTACTGCTTTGCCGGTCCCTGGAGTGTCCATTGGCCATTCTTGACGATGAAGAAGTAGTCCTCGATAACACTCGGGTCGAGCTCACCATTGGCTTGGAACTTGAGCTCCTTGGTGATGCCCTGGTGGCTATTGCTGCGAAAGTATGACGTGAGTGCATCGCGCGTCGTCTTACCCGCCTTGAGGGCTTGGATATAGAACTGCGCTATGTCCCAGGCCTCCGCGGCATAGACCCCGGGGAGCTCACCATACTTCGCTTGGTACTGCGAGACGAAGTCCTTGGCAGCTGTATCGGTGGAGCTGTTCACGTCAGAGCAGTCGCAGACGATTAGGGTTCCGTTCGCAGCGTTTCCCGCTGTGGAAAGAAACTGATCATCCTTAAACGCACTCGTGCCGTAGAGAGTGACGTTGCCCAAACCTGCATCGGTCATTTGCTTTCGAATCGGGCCCACATCGGACGAGTAGCCTGCGATGAAGAACGCGGTGCATTGGGTCGCTGCCAGCTTGCTTACGAGGGCGGAGAAGTCCTTCGCACCTGAGGTGAACGTCTCGCGCGGTTTGACCTGGACACCCAACGATGTCAGTTGTTGGCTGACCGAGATGTCCCAACTCGTATTGCCGGTCGTCCCGTCGCCGGCGACGAAAACGCAGTTTGGTTTCACGGTATTCGCGATATAGGAAGCGATGATTGGGCCGCCAAACGCGTCTGATGAGACTCCTCGGAACCAGTGGGTCCAGCCATTCTGGTCGAGACCTGGATTGGTAGCCGATGGGGTCATAAAAGGAATACCGGCCTGGTCAAGGCGAGGCCCTGCAGCCTGGGTTTCGTTGGAAAAAGCTGGACCTATGACGCCAACGTAACTCGGGTCGTTGACGACCGACTCCGCCGCCGTTACGGCTTGATCTGAAGTCCCCTGTGTGTCCATGCCGACAAGGCTGATATTCACCGGCAGTTGACCGTACTTGCCCGCGTTGGCATTGTTGAATGCAAGCTGGGCAGCTTGAAAACCGGGGACGACGATCGTCTTGTAGTCGCCCGTAAGCGCACCGATGTAGGCGATCTTGACGTTCTGAGCAGTCGAGCCGCCGCCTCCGCTGGTTCCGCCACAAGCGGCGAGCACGATCGCCGACGCCAGCGTCATCGCTCGAATGGCTGACCGTCTGTTCACGTTGCAACCTCCTCAATCGCGCCGGACCCCTTCATGGCAGGTCCACACAACGCTATTGGACGTATTCTATAGAACATATAAGCCGCGTCAAGAGGAGGATCGTCGTTGCGCGAAGGTCGTCAACAGGTTCACCGTTGCCTGCACGGCACCCGCAAGCTTCGGCTCTTCGAGCTTGTCCATCGTGTCCGTGGCCTTGTGATAGTCGGGGAGACGCCACCACATGTAAAGGCAGCTTGGGATGCCCTCGAGGTGAAATGGCCACATATCGCAGCCCGGCATGGGGCCATCGACCCTGATCGCACCGAGGTGCGCCAGCCCAGCCGATTCGGCAGCGGCCACTGCCGTTTCACGAAATGGGCCGTCAGTTGCCCAGATCCACATCGTGTCACCGGCGCTTATCTGGTCGAGGCAAATGCACGCCTTCAACGATTCGAGCTTCCCGCGTTCACGCAGGTCGCGAGCAAGGTAAGTGGACCCATGCATGCCAATCTCTTCGCCGCTTACGGCGACGATGTCGGCGTTAATCGGAAGCCTCAGCTCGAGAAGGCGGTCGAGAACTCCGACCAACCCGGCCGTGCCGGAGGCGTTGTCATACGCACCTGGCGTACCAAGTTGTGTGTCGTAGTGGGCGTCGACGATCACCCAATCCCGGGTCGACGCGTCCCCTCGGTATTCGGCAATCACGTTGTAGCCGACCGCATCGGGCAAGAGCTCAGTCTCGATTCGGACCTCCGCGGTCAGTTTCTCCGACGACCGCAGCGCCTCCTGAAGGAAGCGATGATCGTCACCCCCAATTACGACAAGGGGCAGTCGGAAGATTGGGTCCGGGTTAAGGAGCGGGATGGCGGGCCCGCCCGGCTCGACGATCAACTGCGCGACATAGTTGCCTTCCGAATCGACGACAGAGTACGTGTCCATCTCATAGAGACCTGCGATGAGTGACTTTCGGCCGTGATAGACCACCTCGCCGCTAACCCCCGCGGGGCCAGTGGATGCCGAGTAGATGATGGGAGCGGCGCTGCAGTTGCGGCTCGTGGTGGAGACGACACGGACGGTCGGGGCAGACAGCAAGCGCCAACCGATGAAGCCAAACTTCTGCAACCGGGCGGTCACTCCTCTCGAAGCAAAGACTTCCAGCAACGCTCTTGCGGCTCGGTGTTCAGATTCAGTCCCTGCGAAGCGTGGACCTATGTCCTCGGCCAACATCCGCATCACATCCAACATTCGGCTTCCTCCCTCAGATCACTCGACAGGGTGTTATTCGCGGCGGGTAATGATAGACCGCACCTTCCGCCGAGGACATCGCGATGACGTTCGACAACCTGCATGAACGATCGGGGACTGAGATTGCAAGCCTGGTCGCCGCCGGGGAAGTGACGGTACCTGATGTCGCGAGCGCGACCCTAGATCATATTCAGTTTCGGGAACCTTCCCTCCATGCGTGGGAGTTCCTCGACGGTGACCTAGTCGTCGCTCAGGCGATGGCAACCGGCCGTAAGGGTCCGCTGGCTGGCGTAGCGGTCGCGGTGAAAGACAACTTCGACACTTTCGACATGCCAACGACATACGGTTCGCCTATCTATTCCGGCAATCGACCATTGCGCGATGCATTGAGTGTCGCGCGCTTGCGTCAAGCCGGCGCCCTGATAGTTGGCAAGACCACGATGACTCAATTCGCCGCTGTCTATGAGCCGGCCAGAACTGTGAATCCGTACCTCTCTAGCCGCACGCCCGGCGGATCCTCGAGTGGCTCGGCTGCCGCAGTCGCGGATCGCATGGTGCCAGTGGCGGTCGGGACCCAGACTGCAGGCTCCGTTATTCGACCCGCCGCCTATTGCGGCATATTCGGATTCAAGCCGACCATGGGCTCGATCGAACGCGCCGGCGTGAAACTGATCAGCCCGACGCTCGATACCATCGGCATCTTCGCAAGGTGTGTTGACGATCTCGTCTTACTGAGTACCGTTCTCTTCGATCCGCTGAATGGCTCAACGGCCAACAATGCCGCGTCGAAGGAGCGGAACACCGTGACAGCGCCTGCACGCCTACGAGTCGCCTACGTCCCGACGAGTCGATGGGATCAGGCAGAACCGGCGACGAAACTAGCGGTTGAAACCGCGGCTCGGCTAATCGCCAGAGACGGCGCTCAAGTCACTGAAGTACGTCTTCCAGACTCATTCGACGACTTGATCGACGCGTCGGAAGTCATCTTCCACCTCGAACTGTCACGCATGTTGCGCACCGAGTACCAGCTGCACCGCGACATGCTTCTGCCCAGCCTAATCGAGGCGATTGAGGATGGTTTGGGGACCGACGAAGGGGACTACAACGCGTGCCTTGAAACCGCGTCCCGGTGCCGGGTCATGCTCAAAGCGCTGTTTGCCGACCACGACGTGATCCTGACGGCGGCCACTATTGGGGAGGCACCGCCAATCGCATCCACAGGTGATCCGTTGTTCTGCAGATCGTGGTCGCTGCTCGGCAACCCGACGGCCACAGTTCCAGGCCTCCGAGGAGCCAGCGGCCTACCGCTTGGCATTCAACTCGTTGGCGAGATAGGCTCCGACGCCCGCCTACTCTCAATCGTGGACCAGGTCGCGCAGAGCCTGCCAGTGCTTCCCGCGCCATCTGGCAACCGAATGGACGTTAGCGATAAAGAACCTGCTCCGAGAGAGGTCTGAACCTGAGATGGGAGATGAACCGCTGGTGCTGATGGAGGAAATGACCTCGAAGGAGATCCGCGACCGGGTCGCGGCCGGGTTCCGCACCGCCATCATCCCGATGGGATCGATCGAAGCTCACGGCGAGCATCTCCCAATCAACACTGATTCGGTTGTGTCTCGGCGCCTATCGGAATTGGTTGCGAAGAGACTGGGAAAAGCGCTCGTCGCTCACACTCTTCCCTTTGGCCACGCCCCGCGGACGCAGTTCGCGGGCACAATATCCATACCCGTCGAGACGGTACTTGACGTCCTTCGCGCGTACCTCGGTGCTCTTCACAGGGATGGGTTCGACACTGTCGTGCTCATTCCAATGCACGCCGAGAACTTCCAGACCCTCGCCCTGTTCAGTCCGATGCTCGCAATGGAGTTCCCCGACATGAAGCTAATCCCGAGTCTGGATGTGGCCTCGATGATCGAGAGCCGAAATGCCATTGCGGCCGAACACGAGATCACAAGTGAGGAGGCTGGCTGGCACGCGGGTGCCGCTGAAACGTCGGAGATGCTGGCTATTGACCCAGACCTAGTTCGAATGCCCGATGCACATCGCGGATACCTTGGACCGAGCGGCTTCGGACGCTCACTTCCAGAAACAATGCGCGATGGCTGGGCCGTGCTCGACCCACATGGCGTCATGGGAGACCCAACCAGATCGACTCCGGAGTTTGGGCGAGATGTGCTCAACCGGCTTGCCGACGACCTCGCCAGCCTCGCTCGCGGAGCCACCGAAAGCAAGGAGGCGGAATAGGAAATGGAGCGCCTTCAACATTCCGAGGGCGATCTATTACGTCGCATGTAGGCCTTTGTCTGGTCATGCCATCGCAGCCTGGTCATCACGATCCGATAAAGGGCTGCGTTTGCCTGGCGATCACCTCCACGATTAAGGCGATCTGCACGTCCGCACCGGCGTAGCAGGTCCCGACCGGGCTGCACCAGGTCACCGCCTCCTGCCCTGTGTTCATCGCGTCGAGCTGGTGCGTTGTCGTTATTAAATAGTTATCGACAGCTGGACCAGACAAGAACCGCTGCCAAATGTCGTAATAGGAGAAACCTGGCCGGGCCTCGATAAGCCTCGCAAAGAACAACTTCCTCATCCGTGTAGTTCCGCCATGCCGGCAAGGTTCTGGGCTAGCCTGTGCTTCGCGCCCTTCGACACTGACGGAAGTTTCAGAAGGCAATGCGCAATGTTGCAAGGCATCGGCTTAGCGTCTGGGGGATCCGGGTCACGCACAACGCCGATGCCGATTTCGCGAATCAAACCTACTTGGATTCGAGCGAGTAGATAGCCATCAAAACCCGTGATTACAGCCGCTGGTTCGAGCTCGGCCATGGTCAGTGCTGATTCGAGGAATACAGAAATGCCATCCTCGTCGTCTTCGAACGCCGCGCTCGATGCTTTGCGGTTTCCGTCCTTGTCCCGGACAACGTTGATGTTACCGCCGTCCTTTACGCGTCGATACACATGATCGTCGGCGCCTATGGAGTCATCGTCCGGAACTGCGGGTGAATTCGCGGCGTCATTCATGCCGACAAGACGACCGGCGCCTAGTGCGCGGCCTGACCCAAGACTTCGCTAACCCGGGACTCCAATTCGGTCAGGGGTCCATCGACCGTCATGTTCTGCTGAGAAAGGTATGCCCATACCGCGTCCCGCGGGTCAACGGTGATTTCAACGTCGCCTGCCTGCAAGTGCCACTCCAGCTGGAGACCTCCCTGCCAAGTCGGGACTATCTGAGGTAATGGCCAATTCTCGTGGCTGCCAAGAAGCGACGCAATAACCCGGACTCCAATAAGCACAGCTTCTGCCCGAGGCTGTCGCGCGCCGTGACTGTTCCAATCGTTCTGCAATTGCGACAAATGCTCGAGGCGCTCCTCGACAGGCTTCGCCCACCACGGTTCTGGCTCGCCCTCCGCGACCTGTATGGCGACATCTACCCTTCTTGGCGGAAAGGGGCTCTCCGTGATGCGAATGTCCACGGAGGGATTGCTTACTGCATTGCGAGGAAGAGTGGCGAGAGGAGTCATTTGGTTCTTCTCCATAGCTTGTGCATGCGATCTGTTGTGACGGCTGTGAATGCTCTTACGATCCGATCACGCGCCAAGTCGAAGAAACCGAGTGTTGCCCTTAGATCTGTTCCGCGGGGACGGCCCCGCATTGTGAAATTGACAAGAATGCCATTTCCGGCTCCAGGCTCCGCGGATATGTAGAGCCGTGCGTATGGACCTTCTTGATCGGTGAGAAGGTGACGTTCGACAGTTCGAACTTCCTCAGCGGCGCCGAGAAATGGGGCTTCTGGCCCATACACCGGGCGCCATGTGCGGAGCACGTCAGATAGTCCAATCTTCTGTGTCTCTGAATCAACTGGAACCTGATTTACGTAGTTCACCTCTGCGTGCCGGATGGTTGGTACACCAAGCTTCTGTTCAGACAAGAACTCCAAATAGGTGGCGTAGTGATTCTCAAACTCGCTTCTGAGAGTTTCGTAACGGGGATAGGGATCCTCCTGATGGACGCGCCTCCAGTTCAGGACGAACCTGTCCGGCTGCACCTGTATCACGCGACTCCCATCCCGGCTTAAGAACCAGTGCCTTGGGACGGGAGGCAAACCCAACAGCTGGACAGTGATGGTCCGTGTCCGTATCGGGCCGAAGTCTTCTTCCAACATGTCGAGAGGGGGATGTTCCTGTAGCGAGGGGAAGTCAGTAATGAACCTTTCCCAAAGGAGTCCGATATGCGCGGCTCGGACCTGCGGAAGGGGATCCAACTGAACCCCGAGGGCCACTTCAGCCAATGGCGGATTCTCGTAATCAGGAAGGTCGGCGGGTCGCGGTGGAACCGCCAAGGAATCGCGCAGCCGCGAAGGCTCAGCCCCGGAAGACATCAATCGCTACATGGTCCTTGGGAATGGGCCCTGGATGAGCCGAACTGCCGGCTGAGACCGTTTCGTGTCGTTCATATAGCTTAACCGGTGGTAACTAGTCAACAGGTTTCCCCCCTTGGGATTCCTGGACTGGCGCGGCAGCGCCTTAACTTGTTACGCCATTTGGCGTCATTTGTCGTACGGAAGGTCAGTTGTTGTCGGACAGGATCTGCGATGGCAAAGATGATGGGTCAAGACAGGAGAAACAGTGCTCCGCCAGCGAGGCGCCGGCGGAGCATCGCGAGTCGAGCTGC
>DATLRQ010000071.1:0-6089 GCA_035534555.1 Candidatus Micrarchaeaceae archaeon | reverse complement strand
CTCGTCACCAATCGGGCTCGACAGTGAAAGGGGCTCCCTGGAGATCCTGAGCACCTCGCGCACCTTTGCCGGCGTGAGGCCCATCTCCTCCGCGATCTCCTCGTCGTCGGGCTCGCGACCGAGCTCCTGAAACAGACGCCTCGAGACACGGACGAGCTTGTTGATGACCTCCCCCACGTGTACCGGGATGCGGATGGTGCGGGACTGGTCGGCAAGAGCCCGGTTGACTGCCTGGCGAATCCACCAGGTCGCGTAGGTCGAGAACTTGTAGCCCCTCCGGTGGTCGAACTTCACAACGGCGCGCATCAAGCCGGTGTTGCCTTCCTGGATGAGGTCGAGGAAGGGCATCCCGCGGCCGATGTATTTCTTGGCGATGGACACGACCAAGCGGAGATTGGCCTCGGTGAGCTTGTCGCGCGCCTCGTCGTCGCCCAGCTCGATGAGCCGGGCGTACTCGACCTCCTGTTCTCTGCGCAGGAGGGCGACACGTCCGATCTCCTTGAGGTACATCCGGATCGGCTCATCGATGGAGAAGGTGTCGACCGCCTCGGTGTTAGCCACCGCGTCATCCGTCTCGTCGTCGTCTTCGGCGTCGCTATCGCTGTCGCCGATCTCGATGCCCATCTCCCGGAACACCAGGAAGACGCGCTCCAGTTGATCGGGTTCAGCTTCGGCGACGGGAAGGCCCTGGAGGACGTCGTCCGGTGTGAGGCGCCCCTGCTCCTTACCCCGGATGATGAGGATCTCAGCCGCGTCGACGACCTCGTCGTCGGCTCTCCGGGACGCCACCGCCGCTCGCGCGCTCACTCTCAGAGGCCTCCATGCCTGTTCTGCGTTGCCGCTAAGAGACAGCGGGGAGTCGGCGACGGTCGCCTGTTCTGCGAGGGTCGGCAGTGCCTACCGAGGCGGCATCGACTGAATGGGCTGCTCACTCTAGTGAACAGCCACCCGGGTGGTACGAAGTTAGACGGTCTGAGTTTGGACTTCGTCCGGCTTGCTGAGATGCTGGACGACCAACCTGAGGATGATTTGCTCGCCCGAGCCTACCGGGCGGTGGTCGCTGAGCTTCGGAACCCAGGTACCGACGAGCACACCCGCGATCAAGAAGTGAAGGCCCTGATGATCCGGATTCGCAGCGGACGCCTTAGCCACCAGTGGTAGGAAGCGGGGTCCGCGCTACGCCACCGTTTGCCGACCCGAAACGGCCACTCGACGCACTGCCAGAAGTCCTCTCCGAGGATCTGATTCAACCCCGCCAGGCGGACGAGAAGTCGCCTGCTGCCGGCTGAGCTTTGCGGACATGGATCGGGTCGGTCCCGGTGCTCGATATGTAGCGTTTGAGCGCGTTCACCCTCAGTACCGTCGGGCTCGCGACGGTCATGGAAATAGCTATTCACCGTCCCGTGGCCCACTGCCGCCACACTGCAGTCATGAATTCCACCACAACCACCTGGCCTGAGTGGAGGGCGGCGAAGCCTGGCCAGCAGGTCCGCATGAACAGGACAGGCTGGACAGGGACCGTCGTCAACGTCAACAGGTTCGGCGTCCGCGTGCTATGGAACGAATCGGGTTACGAGGCAGTCGTCGTTGCTCCCGCATTCGACCTCACCGCCATCTAGCTGCCACGGGAGACCTCGCGGGGACGAGCACAAGATCCCTTATCCAGTTCTTCGTTCCCGTCATTCCAGGCTTTCCGGATGCAGCCGGCGCCCACGCGCAGTTGACTGGGTTCTGTAGCGTGGCTATCCCGCCGGCAGGACAGCGTGTCTGTCGACGCGACGTCGACCGGAGGTCTGACACGTGGGACTTGACGTGGTTGCATACGGTACCGCTGTCCTGACCGAGCCGCATCCGAACGTCGGGGCCTGCGCAGAATTGGACCATATCTCCGCGTACCATCTGGGGTTCGAGCAGAGTTTCCGAGGACTCCTCTGGGAGCGATGCTACCAGTGTCCTGGAGAGGGCTTTATTTCAGTGTCCGATACAGCGGACACGCGGAATTCCGTCAGATGTTCGCCGGCGCCGCTCTCGACGTCGACGCAAAAGACATATACGCCAATCCTGGCCCGTTCCGTGACAAGCCGTTCTTCGAGCTGATCTATTTCGCGGACACGGAAGGCTGTATCGGGCCTCTTGCAGCCGCCGACTTTGCCGCCGACTTTGCCCACGGTCGCGACACCGGAGTACGTGTGCGGCTCGACGAGGCCGACCAGTCACTCTACGAAGACTGGTCGCGTGCCTTCACGCTCGCCGGCAGCGGCGGTCTCGTGTGCTTCAGTTAAGCAAGTCCCGGTCATAACCTCGGGAGCGATCCACTGTTGCCGCTCACTTCCGCTTGCTGTACCGGCGCAGGGCGGCGATAGCGACGAGGGCCTCGACCACGTACATGAACCCGGCGACGACCGCGGGGATCTGGCCGTCGCCAGCCCACGCAGCTGGGGCGGCGAGAAGGAAGGCACCAAGCAGGAACCAGAAACAGCCGGCACAACCCGATGACGAGTGCACCTCGGTGCTGCCAGTCACGTTGCCGTGAGCGTCGCGCGTCACCCATGTCTGGCGGCTCATGGATTTGACCTCGCGGACATATCCCGCAGGACTTCACTGATTCGGTGCATATGGAGAAGGGTGTCGTGGGCGGGCGACAGCAGCCTGTCGCGGGAACGCAGAGCCGCCTTGCCTCGCGACCGGCGAGCCATGTGCACATGCATGCGAGTCTGGAATATGGGCTCAGCGGCCAATTGTCGAGCGCGGAAGCGACCTCACGCGATCAGATGCTCCCCTGATCGGGGGGCATCGCCTCAGGGCTTCCGCGGCTTAGCGCGGACGTCCTTGATGTTCGTCCTTCTGTGGCAGTTCGTCTGCGTGACGCAGTACGACCTTCCACTGACCGTCCTCATGTCGGTAGATCTGGGTGCAGCGGCGTGTTCTTGGCTGCAGGCGACCCCGAATGTGCCGATTCATGTGCTCAAGGTCAACCGTGTAGGCGAGGTCATCGGTTACCACGGTCACAACGTTCTTCCACCTGGCGGTCTCTTGCTGCGATGCCCTTTGACGCCTAGTCGAGCCGGCCGCTCACCTGCTCCCACCCGCACTCATAGCCGCCAAACGCGCCCATGATCCCAACGTCATCAGCATGTGACCACAGCGCCTTGAAGGGCTCGGACCGTCCTTCTACCAACTCTCGCAGCGCGGCCTGACACTTCGTGGCGAATTCGATCCATTCAGCGTCAATGGCGACAATGTGCCAAAGCGCTCAGTACTTCGAAGGCGCCCACTCGAGGCTCCGGCAAGTTGGGTCACGCAGAAGTGACGCTCATCATGGCCCCTTCAGAACGTCACACTCTGAAGGTCGGACTTCGAAGCCGGCAGCGCCCAGATCGCGGCGCGGGGACTGCATCCGGCCGACCGCGACGCCTACGCCAACGGCGTCCGCAACGCCACCTTCGCGCCCAGAGGGCAACAAGATCGGTTCAGCGCTGGTTCCGCCTGACGGGGCGCACGCAGCTCCGGCCTGACCCTCGGTTCAGCCTACCGCTACCCGCGATTTCCGGGCTTGGAATCCCCGGCCTTGAGCAAGTTGGCATAGAGCTTCCGAGCGATCCAATCATCCCCTCCGGAGCGCCTGACCCCTCGGCGTGCAGCTCGCTGGCTAGCCTGGCATGATGCTCGGGAGAGTGAGGACAAGACCGGCGGAAGGGTCCGGAGGCGGCGACGTGGCAAGGTCAAAGGCGATGACGGTCGTGGGAGTAGCAGCGGCGGCAATCGCGCTCGTGGGGTGCGGAGGTGGCGGCGACCAATCCTCGACTCTCGAAATTGCCATTCAGCAGGCGCCGTTCTCGGCGCCCTCACCCGACCTGGGTGCGGCCGCCACAATCAAGTCGGCACACTGCACGGAGACGGGCCGTTCCGACTCATACACGTGCCTTGTCGTTTACAGCGTCACTTCGCTGAAGCAGGACTACCTCATCCCCGCCGCTGGAAGCTGCGACAACAGTGGGAACTGCCAGTGGGCCATCCCGGTTGGAGTCGCCAAACCGACTTCGCAATAAGACACAATGTCCTGTCTCGGAGGTTCCTGAAAAGGGATATCCTCTTCTTGCGAGAAACGGTTGTCCCAAGGCTCTGCGAGCGCTCGCTGCGTCGCACTGTGTGCGATGACACAACGGCCTTCTGGGAAGGGTGTCCGTCGAGTCTGCTCGCCACATGGGGATAACAGCGCGAACCCCATTCTAGAGAGCCGACTTTTGGAGGTTCGCGCTCTCTGTTTGGAGATTCCTAGGGGGCAGATTAGAAATTGACCGGGCCGACGGACATGGTGCCCCATACCCGCCGTGGTGCCGCCGGATACTCAAAATGTGGCCGTTTACGGTGGCGGAGTTGCACGGGGTCGGCCGTTTCTACCGAGGAATGTTGTGCAACTCCGCGCGCGACTAGCACGCGACGTCGTAATCGACCTTGGCGCCCCGTGGTTGGTATTGCATGAGATAGCTCGGGCCCCCCGTGAATTGGTGTCCGGTGCAATACGTCTCGGCCTGCTTGGCGGTTGGCCACGTCGTCGCACCCCACGACGGCCAGTTGTTCTGCCACGCCCCGGTGACCGTCTTCCATTGCGCCGTCGTACTGTAGACCCCGACGGTCGTCGCGCCGTTGTCCTTCAGGGCCTGGTACTCGCCCTGCAAGCTGTTCTGATTCTGAATGACGTCGGTGTTCCAGGTGTTGCTCGTTTCAACATCCAGCCACCAGGTGGTCTTCGGAGCGACACCGGCAGCGTTTGCCGCGCTGACCGCATACAGGCCGGCGTTGTATCCGTAGTTGTATGCGAGGCAGTTGCTGTCGTTAGCGGTGCACACCAAAGGAGATGTAGGGTTGATGTACGCCGACTGGTCGTACCAACCCGTGTTGACGTCGAGGCTCAGGTTCGAAAAGTTACCAGCCTCCTGCTTGATGCAGGGGCTGGTGGAATATCCCAGCCCGTCGGTCACGCCAACGATTCCAAAGGTGACCCCCCTAGGGATGGTCACGCCGCAGTTCGGCCAGCTCACGTCGACCCCGATCGTTCCGCTGACATATTGGCCCTCTGCCGCCACCGGGACGGTGACGACGAAGAGTGCCGCCAATGCGAGTGTGATGCTCAGCACGGTCTTCGTCACGTATTCACCTCCTGATGGCCGCCCAATATCGTCGCCCAGTACTGCGGGTATGAACTATCGTTGGCCGTTGGAGTCGAGCTCAACGTTGCGGAGCGGGCAACCGTGCCGTGACGGCTCGCGGCAACCACCGGTGAAGCCGTGGCGATCGCGAACCTTCCGGCTATGGGGCCTTGAGCACCCAGGAGAACGGCTCTTCGAGCCGAGATCCCCTTCGCTTCCGTGGCAGTCACCTCCTGGCTCCCGACCGCGCGACTCTACCATCACGCCGACCGGAAGACCAGGAGAAACGGCGCTCGGCAGGGAAGTGGATGTGCGGCGGTCACCGAGTAGATTCCTGCACCGGCAGGTCGTACAATGAATTCTCCTGCCATGTATCGGCTGCTGCTCAGTCCCGTCCTTCTGGGAGCGAGCGCTTGCGATGCTGGGCAGGGTGTGGCCGGCGTGAGCCCGACACCTCCGAGCGCCACCTCGGCGATCAAGATCCCGTTGCCGCCCCAACCGCCGCCGGTTCTCGCCGCGCTGCAGGCGCTGCTGCGAGGGCGCGACTCGCAGATCGTGCAGCGCCTGACTAGAACGTGTGACTTCTCATAAGCTTTCAGTCACCGGTCGCGAGTTCTAACAGAGACACCGCAGCGCATTGTCAACAGTCGACGACTGGCTACGATGGAGCCGGAAGCCGATCCTCGGCGACCACGATTTCGCGTCAGTCAATGAAACGTATTCCCTCTGTCCCTCCTTCTCTTATGGGCGTCGAGGTCCCGCTCGGGGGATCTGTCCGTGACGGCAGGTCGAAAGGGCGAGGTTGGCGATGCGTCGGCTCCATACCGACGGGGCCTTGTGCTGCCAGATAGCTTCTACTCCCAGAGAGTTGCCAGCCAAAAGACGAGGCATTCGCTGCCTTCACGAGGTGCCGAAAAGACATGCCAGAGTTCCCTGCGA
>DATLRQ010000070.1:0-20512 GCA_035534555.1 Candidatus Micrarchaeaceae archaeon | reverse complement strand
CTCCCTTAAGGCACGAAGGCCCGCTTCGTGTGTCTCTTCGAACTCGGTTGAGTCCGCCCAGCCCAGCCATTCGATGTGGACTGCCTGAGCTGGCGGATCCCACGTGACTACCGCCACCCCGACATGGTTTAAGTAAATGCCGTCACCTAGGGACGGCTCATCACCAACGACTTTCTGCCCCATCAGCGCCTTACCTGCCGTCCGCGCGCGCACGGATACGACGCCAGCGTCACGGACGAGGTATAACCCGGAGCTAAGTTCCGCACAACCTTCGGTATTCAGAAATTGGTCGGGGGGACGGGATACTATTTGAACCGCCGATCCGAAGACGGATCGACGGTCTTGGCGCTTCTCCGAGGCTCGCCACCAGCTCGTTGACCGGCATCATCACGGCCTTGCCCGGCGAGCCAAAGCCGGGCGTTTGACCGCGCCGCCCACCCCTGCCAGTCCCCTCGAGGCGCATCCGTTCGACTAACTGCCGCGGATCTGGCTCGGCCCGTGCATGCCCAATCCGCTCTCGACGGCAAAGACTCCGATAGCGACAGCCAACCCCACGAGCAAGCATCCGGCCAGGAGATGTCCGATGCCCTGGCCCGGAACGAGCCTCACGATGGGTTGCAGCACCTGGCGGAATGCCAACGCAGCTGCGAAGACCGCCGCGGCCGTAGCCGCGGAGTCTGCAAACCTACGCGATCGGCCGGCCATCGGCTGCCGCTCCCCGGCGAGATGGAGATGTGCGCCGGCCGCAAGGAGGAACGCGAACATACTCGCGGCCGCTACCGACGTATAAAGGACGAAGACCGGCGGCGCGAAGCCGTCCTCCGCTAGACCCTGGAAGGTGGCCAACAGTCCGCCGAACACGATGGACACGATCGCCGCCGTGGCGAGCGGCCAGCCGCGAGCAGCCAGGGCGGCATGGTCGATGACCCACTTCGCGAATCGCGGGAGCACTGCGCCGAGCGGCAGATCAGGTCGCCAATACTCGTCGATCACGGCCGAGGCATCCGACCACCAGTCCGGGCCCCGTCTGGCCGCCGGAGTGCTGCGAAGAGCCCCAATGACCATCACTCCGGCCACAAGTACAACCACGGTCATGAACCCGAGAGCCACCAGCATCACAACCGTCGTGGAGTCCCAAAGCTCACGCTGAACCCCAAGAGCGAAACTCATCCACTCGGCCCCCAATGTCACGCCCGCGACGGCAAGCATCAGGCGGCTGCCGATGAGCAACTCTCGCACGCGCCGGACCGGTAACGGCTCGGCGCTCTTGCACAAGGCCGCGCGTGTCAGGCAGAAAGCGGCCAAAATCGGGACGAAAAAGAATGCGAAGGAAACAACCGCATCGTACGGGTCGTTCTGCCAGGGCTCGTGAACATAGAGGAGACGAATCTCTTTCGCTACCCAGAGATATACGACGAACCCGACGGCGGTCCACAACGCCATGACGGCGGCTTGGCCAATGCGCCTTCGAGACGGATCGCCCACCGCGAGGGCGGGTGTGCCCGGGACTGTCGTCATCATCCCGCTCTTATTGGCACCGCCCACCTGTCGTTTGTGACATCGCCCGTGGGGAATGACCGGTCTCGGCAACTGGGTGTGTCATCGGCGCCGAGCGATTGGTAGCGGTTCAAATCCCTTGAAGGCATCGGCAGAAGGAGGAACGGTACCGCTATAAATTGAGCCTGAGCGCACCACCTGCCCCTACATATCGGCGGCGCAGTTTAGGCGGAAGTGGTCGGAGGGACGGGACGCTATTTGAACTCTCAGATCAGACTCGAGGAAGGCGTTCTCGATCTCGTTAGATCTCATCGCGCCTGGCTGGATCGTCATGCGTGACGCCATGAAGCGGCCGGCGCACTATGAAAAGGAATTGCGGTTACGCGCCTAACGGCGAGGTGTCTTCACCGAAAATGGAGTTGCGATCCGCCCTTCACGCCCCATGCTTCATGGTTTGTTCGATGCCATTCTGGTCGCTGCCTGCCGCCACGCTTCCAGCACCGGCTCCGGCCTGAAGACGCCGGAAGTTCCACGGATCCGCCACTGCCCGTTTCCACAGCTGATCCAGAGTGCCGGGTATAAGCCGAACACCAGGGAGCGTAGCTCTATGTTCACGTCGGTCGCGCGAGCTGCCAGGGCGACCCATCGCGGTTGCCCATCGAGAGAATCGATGCCAAAGACCAGGATGTGGGCAGCCGTGACAGACACAGCCAGATCCCACCTCACAGAACCATGAGTGATGCGGGAATCCCACAAGCTGGTTTCGCCAGCCAACATCGCCTCGTGAGGACCAAGCAGGTAGGCCGTCGCAAGCGCCAGCTGCTCGAGCCTCCACGACCTATAGTCCCGCAACGCAGCTATCCAGGGAAAAAGGAAGATGAGGGCCAGATTGATGCTGGTGTTCCCCCAAAAAACCAGGGACCAGCGCCTCATGAAGCTGCGGGCGCCCTTTAGTTTTCCCGACTGCTCGAACGCGGTCACCGGAAGCTGTGGCAGCACGATCTGAGCTGTCGCGATCCAGGTCGTCCCGTCCCACCACCACAGGCCGTCATCAGAGAATTGGCCCACCTCGACCGCAGTATGCCCAGGGATGCTCATATCCGCTTGGTCATTGCCTCCGCTTCGGGCTTGATTTTCCCACGGGGTTCAAATCCCGTTGCCAGTCCGGAAGTCGCGGATGTTGTAGGGCGAATATCTGGGGCCGTGCGTGCCTCAATCGGCTAGATGTTGGGGTCACCTCAACCAGGTTTTGGTCGTGGGCCCGGGATTTGAACCCGAGGCCCCCCCGGTCCCGAACCGCCGTCTCGGCGCGTCCTCGAGTATCCTCCAGCCTCCTCCCAGAGCCGCGCGGTGCCGAGAATCTGTGACCGGCGGGGGGTCCAGACGTTCTGCTGAGCGCGAAGTTGGACACTTCGGTGCCTATCGAGCTGGTCACGGTGAAACGTACGACAGGTAGACCAAGAAGATCGGAATGTCAGTGCCCGCGTGGAAGATTGCGGGCGCCAATACGCTTTTGGTCCGTTGCATCAACCAGCCCAGGATCAGTCCAATGATCAACGTGTACGCCAGAAAAGGCAGGATGCTGGCCGAGTACTGAACCTGGACGTGAAATGAGGTGAAGATGACGGCTGCGAGCACGTTCGACGACAGCGGGCTCAGAAACCTCCCGTACTTATTGAGAAATAAGGCCCGAAACCACATCTCCTCTCTGAGACCGTTTAACAGCACAAGAATTACGAGTGCAGGGGTTAGACCAAGAAGACGTGATGCAGTAATTGCATCGTGGGTTGGAAAGAATGATTCGGTTCGGCCACGCAGGGCCAAGAAATAGAGCACCAGAAAGCAGACAACCCCAATAACAAGACCCCACCAATGCCTCGACCTGGCAATAAAGATGGAGCGCAAGTCGCTCCCCGACGCCTTGGTCAGAACGATGATTGGAGTAACCAGCAGCACGGTACCAAACAGCTGAGCGAGAACTGTCCCCGAGACCGATGAAGCGAGCGGGTTATTCGTGTTTGTGGTCTCGTGCAGAACGTCTTTAACGAATAGATGTTGCAAGGGGCTGATATTGCCGTCCCCAAAAAAGGCTGCCAAGGTGAAGACGAAGAAACCGAACGGAATCTCCCAGTATCTCTCTAGGCTCTCTCCTCTCCTTGCGAGGACCGCGAGAAACAGGAATAGAGCGGAGAGAAGCAACACGAAGCCGTCCTCGAGGATTCCAGAAGGTACCAAGGAGACGCTTGCTCGGTAGGTTAGACCCGCGACCAAGCAAAAAGCGACGAGAGCCGTCCGCGCCGAAAGACTCGTAGGTTCCTTCTGCGGCTGACAGTTGTCATTCAACCTTGTCACGTCAGTCTCCGACCTGCGTTCTTGCTTCCCAGTCTCCATCCGATCGCTCCCCTTGGCTGGCGTAGATGCTACGGTAGGTAGTACCATACTCCGGTAGTGGCCCCTGTCAAGTCCCATCGCAAGCGGAGGCCTCGGGGCTCGTTGACTCGTGAGCAAGTGGTCGAAGCGGCGCTCGCCCTGGCCGACCGTGACGGCCTCGAGGCGCTTACCATGCCGAACCTGGCCGCCCGCCTAGAGTGCGGGGTGATGACGATCTACGGCTACATCGACAGTAAGGAGGATTTGCTGGTTGCAATTGCACAACGGGGCCTCCGCGACCTGCGGCTACCCCAGCCGGTACCCAACGACATTGAAGGCATCCTCATTCACTGGGGTCGGGGCGTCCGCCTGCTGCTAATCGAACACCCCAGCATGGCGGTGATCTTCCTTACCCAAGCCGTGGTCGGACCTGGGATCTTCTACGGCGTCGAGAGGTTACTTGGGCGCCTTGGCCAGGCTGGAATGCCGCCGGCAGTCGGTGTGCATGCCATCTACGCGGTTCTCACCTACACCACTGGCTTCGTGGCCTGGGAGATCCCTCGCACGCATCGGCAGCCCCAGTCTGCTTATGCGGCGAGTTGGCGCCGGGAGTTCGCCAGCCTGCCGCCGGTCGACTTCCCTCTCGCCGGTGGAGTTCTCGACGAACTCGCGCGGGTTGCCGGCGATGAGCAGTTCGAGCTCGGCCTCACCGCCCTGGCTGCGGGCTTGGCGGTTCGGCCGGCGCCGGCGAAGTCGCAGGGGGCCAGGAATCGACACGCCGCTGATCCTCGCGATCGGACATCGCGGCGATAGGCCCCTTCATCTCAGCCCTTGGCCGCCCGGCTTAGGATCAGCGGCACATGAGCTACCAGGACACTCTGCTTACCTGGCACGACTTCTACTTGGCGTGTGCTGCGGCCTCAGCAACATTTGCGGGCCTGTTGTTCGTCGCCTTATCCCTGCACCTTCAGATAGTCGTGACCCATCCGGAGGCTAGGAGTCTGGCACGCATCACACTGTCGGATTACTTCGCCGTCCTTCTTGTATCGCTGTTCCTCTTGACACCTGCCGGAGTGCCCCAGCAGACCGGCGTCGATTTGATGGTGATTGCCGGTGTGTCGCTCGCTCTGATTACGCCGCCGTCGGTCCGAGGTATTCGCGCCCGGCGGGCACGTACCCTTGGGCTAGGCCTGCTGATTTCGAGATTCGGGCTGAGCATGCTCGGATGCATTGCGGTCGGGGTACTCGGCGCTCTCTTTTACTTGGGCTCTACGTCGACCGCCTTCACCGACCTCGTATGGATAGTCGTGGTGTTGCTCGTCGTCGCCGTGCGGAATACGTGGGACCTGCTGGTGACCGTCGCCGACAAGAGGCAATGAAGTTGACTACCAAGTTTGGGCTCCAGAAGATATCCAACGACGACGTCGTGATCGCCCCACGTTTCTCGAGACTCGGCGGTTTAGAATCACACCGCGTCGAGGGTCGTGCACTTGGCATGGTGGGTCGCCTCAACCCTGCGGCGCATCACCAACGACGCCGCGGAGCCTGCCGTTGTCGTACCCGATCGCACCGTACTTCTCCATTCTTGCCCGAGCCGACAAACCTTGGGATTCTGAGCCCGGGGGGCCCCACGGTCCCGACCCGTTTTGTTGCATGTTCTCGAGTGTCCCGGCGGCTCCGCAGAGATCCGCCCGAACTCAAGTGCCGCTCCTCCGTGTCCGTCCGTGTCCTCCTAGGGCCGCCTGGTGCCGGGAATCTGTGACCCGGCGCGTGCCATTAAGACGGGCCTCGCGACCACCTCGCTCTTTATGAACATGGGGCCGTGTCGACACGTTCGAAGTGCGTTGACCTTGTGGGTCGCGGTGGACTCGAACCACCTTCCTCCGCGCGCGCCCGAGCCGAACGCAGTTACCCTCGCCACCCAGAGCCGCGAGATTCCGGAACCTTAGAGCAGCCGAATGCGGTTGCTCAATCGGGCAATTTTGCAAGAGGCCAGCAAGGCGGCGGCTCGATAAAATCAAGGTCGTAGCCATTAATTCTCTGACAGGAGCGGAACCATGGCCCCGACGAAGACCGCAACCAAGACCAAGCCGAACTCCGCGAAGCGCACCAGCACGAACGGCAAAATGTCGCAAGCATTCAGCGCTGAAGAGAAGGCCTCAATGCGCGAGCGCGTCCGGGAACTAAAAGCCGAGGCAGCCAACGCGAACGGGGAAACTGAAGTGCTCGCCGTGATCGCCAATATGCAGGAACCGGATCGCGCAATGGCCACGAGACTTCACGCTTTAATCAAATCCGCTGCGCCGGCCCTCGCACCGAAGACCTGGTACGGAATGCCCGCATACACCAGGGACGGCAAGGTCATCTGCTTCTTCCAAAACGCAGGGAAGTACAAAGTCAGATACCACACGCTCGGCTTCAGCGACAAGGCTGACCTCGACGACGGCGCCATGTGGCCCAATTCGTACGCGCTCATGAAGGTGACGGCCACCGAAGAGGCAAAGATCACTGCGCTTGTGAAGAGAGCGGTGGGCTGAAGGGCTCCAGGCCGGAAGTGAAGCTGTGAATGGTCCGTTCCGGACGTACCACGACGCCTACCGCCGAGGCAACCTACAAGCTGGAGGGCGAGGTTGCGGAGGTTGAACAGCCGCGCCTGATCGCGCAGGTCATGGGCGGCTTGCCGGGGTGGAGCCGGGCGAGGATGGCGATCACGGCGGCGATGATTGCGCATGGACGCTGGGTCAGGCGAAGTAGTGGCCCTGTTCGATGTCCTCGATGAGGCCGGGGTGGGTGGGCTTCCAGCCCAGGAGTTCCTGGGTGATGGCGCTAGAAGCGGGCATGTCGGTGCTGAGGATGTGCACGAGCATGCCGCCGAATTCTTCCGCGGGCAGGGACCGGGCGGGCAGGTTCAGGTGCCGACCGATGGCCTCGGCGATCTCTCGGATGGGCACGCCTTCGTCACCGACGGCGTTGAGCACTGCGCCGGCGGGAGCCTGCTCGATGGCCAGCCGGTACAGGCTCGCGGCGTCCTTCACATGGACGGCGGGCCAGCGGCTGGTCCCATCGCCGATGTAGCCGGAGACGCCCTTGCTCCGGGCCAAGGCGATGAGCTGGGGAATGAATCCGTGACGTTCCCCCTCGCCATGCACTGAGCGGGGCAGCATGACCAGGCAGGAGCGAACGCCCCTGCCTGCGGCAGCCAGCGCGGCCTGCATGTTGGTAAGGCGGGCCGCGATAGGTCCGACGGCCATGAGTTCGTCGCGTTCGGTCGCGGGTCGTCCGGGCCTGACGAGCGTTCCGCCAGAGATCACCAGGGGCTTGCCGGAGCCTGCGAGGCTGGTGGCAAACGTCTCGATGGCCCTGGCGTCGGTCCGCGTCGCAGCCTCGCCCACGCTGGGCACGACGAAGGCCAGGTGGATGACGCCGTCGCTGTCGAGGGCACCGGCGCGCAGCACGTCGAAGTCGTTCAGGTCGCCGCGCAGCACCTCGGCGCCCATGTCGGCGACGGCTTTGGCGGAGGCATCCGAGCGGGCTAGCCCGAGGACCTTGTGGCCGGCACCGATGAGTTCGGGGCCGACGGCCGAGCCGATCCAGCCGGAAGCGCCGGTGACGAAGATGCGCATGGGGAGATTCTCCTTGGTCGTGCTCTCGGGTGATGAAGATGCGCGGCGCAGACCCCGCGGCCGGAGGCCGATGCGATCCGGTCGCGTCAATTCTAACACCACCATGCAACGCTGTCGCATCACTTGACCAGGTGATGCGATCCGGTCTCCTCGCTTAGTCTGTGCCGGTGAGCAGATGGGCACCGAACGCGCGTGAGCGCCTGGAGACCGCCGCGCTGGATCTGTTCGTGGAGAACGGGTACGAGGAAACGACCGTCGCGCAGATCGCGGATCGCGCCGGTTTGAACCGCGCGACGTTCTTCCGGCACTTTGCCGACAAGCGGGAGGTGTTGTTCGGCGGTGAAGACGTGCTGGCCGGGCTGTTCGCCGACGCCATCCGGGCTGCCTCACCGGATGCGACGCTCACCGAGTGCCTGCAGGCGGCATTCGCGGCCGCCGAGGTCGCGATGACCCCGCAGCAGCGGGCTAAGGCCGCCCAGCGCGTGGCGGTGGTCGCGGCGAACAGCGAACTGCAGGAGCGGGGACTGCTCAAGCACGCCCGGATCGCCAGGTCGATCAACGCCGCCCTGCGCGAACGGGGCGTCGACGAGCTGACCGCCCGCCTGGGGGCGGAAGTGGGGATGCTCGCCTTCACAATCGCCGTTGAGCGCTGGATGGAGTCGGACCATGACGAACCGTTCCCGCTCCATGCCGCAGCGGCCCTAAGTGACCTGCAGGTGCGCGCGGCGGAGCTTGACTCCCGGTCCCGCCTTTCAGCCTTACGCGAGTTCAGCAAAACATAGAAGACGAGAACGTTTTCGAGGGTTTTGAGTTCAATACGGGCGCAATCTGGGCGCTTTCCAGCCAGTTTCAGCCACTGATGGCGCTCGGATTACTGCATGAACTACTACATGAAACGCCCGCAGACCCAGTCAGATCCTCGCGATCAAAGCCCTACGCGCTGCGGAGGATCCCCCTCAACGAGAGCAAGGCCGAGCAGTTGGTAGAAGTCCTCGCGCTGGCGGCTCGACAAAGGCGCAAACGACGATTCGAGGATCTGCCTAGCGACCTCATGGCCCGCACGAAGCGTCGTCTCGCCCCGCGGGGTGAGCCTGTGACGTACCGCCCGCCCTGGTCCGGGCACGCGTTCGATCACGCCGGCTTTGACAAGGCGATTGGCCAAAGCGCCAAAGGACTGGTCAGTTTGGAACGTCATCTCGGCGAGGGCGTGCGCTGAAGAGTTCGGACGGTTGGCGATCGCGCGAAGAGCGTCCCATTGGGCCAGCGAAGTACCGATTTCCCTCAGCTTGCTGTCCATGCCACGGTGGTGACGGTACTGGAGTTGTTTGACGGCTCGACCTAGGTCCTGGAGGGCGACGGGCATGACGCCACAATACCTCACAATCTAAGCTTGCATATCTAAACTAGTTGATATAAATTAACTGATCTAACACATGGAGGGATGGGCATGACGAGCACTCACAGGATTCCGGTCGCCGGCTACGGGACCGTCGAGGTCAGCGTTAGCGAAAAGGGGGAAGGCCGCCCGTTTCTGCTGCTGCATGGCGGCGGAGGGCCTCTGACATTAAGTCTGTTCGCCGACCTGCTCACCGCCCAGCGGCCGGCCCGCGTCATCACTCCGACACATCCGGGGTTTGGCGGCACGCCGCGACCCGACTCGCTGGCTGGCGTTCCGGGCCTAGCAGCGCTGTACATTGCGTTGTTGGCCGAGCTCGACCTGCGCGACGTGATCGTGATCGGCAACTCGATCGGGGGCTGGATCGCAGCCGAGATGGCCCTGCTCGACACGAAGCGGATCAGCACTTTCGTGCTCGTCGACGCGGTGGGAATCGAGGTTCCTGGGCATCCGATTGCCGATTTCTTCTCGCTGACTCCTAGGCAGATCGCCGAGATCAGCTACCACGACCCGGATCGGTTCGGTATCGATCCTTCGAAGCTTTCACCTGAAGCACTGAAGGTGATGGCCGGCAACCGTGCCGCACTTGCCGTTTACGGCGGGGCGATGAACGAAGCGGGCCTGGCCGGGCGCCTGGCAGGCGTGATGACACCAACCCTGGTGGTTTGGGGTGACAGCGACCGCATCGCCGACGCCGACTACGGCCGTGCGTTCGCGAAAGCGATACCCGGCGCCCGCTTCCAGCTCCTGCGGGACACGGGACACCTTCCGCAGATTGAGACGCCGGAACAACTGCTCGAGGCGGTCTAGGCGGTTGCGGAGAGCCACGGACTCATGCGCCCAACCAGCTGAGCCGGGGAGCATGACGATTCCCGGACCGTAATCTGCCCGCCCTCATATATAAGGAAGAGGGCGGCTGCTTGAACCCCGCAGAATTGCAACGTCCCCGCACCGGTCGAACCTTTGATGGCTCTCGCTCGTAGCTAGTCCGAGCAAATCGGGACGGAGCCTTAAAACCCCCGACCGTGTATGAGAGTAGCGATGAAGATTTGATGGCAGCAGTTCTGGCAGGCAGTCAGGCGGCATTGGCTATGCTGGTGGGCCGCTATCACGCACCGTTACTGCGCCACTCAATCGACGAGAGCCTAACTCTCACATCGACGCCCTAGGGTGAGCGCGCGGGGGCCTGATCAAGCAGCACCTGCGGGCGGGATGAGTCTTCGCCACGCCCCGTGGCCGGTCCTGTTGACCGGCGGATTCATTGCGTTGTGGTTCGTGGCGGGTTTCCTGCCTGTAGTGCCAACCGACCTGGACGTCTCTTTCTGGCCCTCGGCGCAGATCGCATTGTCCGGGCACCCGCTCCTGGTCTATGCCCCGGGCGGCCACCTGCCTTATCCCAACGCGAACGGACCACTGTCCCTGGCGCCGTTGACAGCCGTCGGCGCGCTGCTCCGCGCGTTTGGTTGGTTGCAATCATTTCATTTGCGCCGAGCAGTCACTTTCGCCGTCTTCAGCGTGTTCATCATCGGCATGGCGAGAGAAGGGGTGGCGGCGGTCGAGCGGCTCCGGGGCAGCCGCCTCCAGGCTCTGCCCCGACTTATTGCTTACGGCGCCCTGGCCCTTGGCGGCCCTATCTGGCAGTCAATGGCGGGGTATGGACACATCGAGCAGGCGATGGAGGTGTGGCTTGGCCTGCTCGCGGCTCGCTTGCTCAGCCGAGGCTGGCCGTTGAGGGCCGGGTTCGCCGTGGGGCTGATGGTGCTGGCCCGCAGCTCAGCGGCTCTGCTCTGCCTCCCACTCCTGCTGACCGCACAGCGTCAGGGTCCCGCGAAGGCTTCGGGTTTCCTTTCGTCGGCGGCCGCCACTGGTGTTGCCGGCCTCCTACCTTTCTTGATCGCGGACCCGCCTGACGTTGTGCATTCGCTGTTCACGTATCGCGGCAGCCTGCAGGTGGGTGCAGGTTCGATCTGGAGTCTCACCCGCGGCGGCCCTCTCGAGACCGTGGGTCAGCACTTCGACATCGTGTTCGTGTTCGCGGTGGCGTTAGCGCTGAACCTCTGGCTCGCAAGCCGGCCGGGCGGGTTCACCGAGCAGCGCCTGTTCGCCGGGCTGGCCTTGACCGCCTCCTGCCTCGCCCTGCTGGCCAAGACGGTCTGGCCGTACTACCTGATGGAGGCGTACGTGTTCGGGACGGTTTGGGCGATCGGGCGCTGGCGAGCGGGTGACGGGTTGTTCGCTCTCTTGCTCGCGCCGGTCGCGATTTCGGCACTTGGGCTGCTCGCCGAGTTCGGGTCTACGCCCGGGCTAAGACCAGGCCCGGTCGCCGTCGAAGGGGTCGCGATGTTCATCTTGCTCGGCGCTTGGATGCTGTGGACGGTGCATCAATCACGGCCGACCGAGTTCAGGTCGGATGACGTCAGTCATCGCCTATAAGACTCGGTTGCATGACTTCATACTGGAAATTGTGGTCCCGCGAAGGGCCTGATCTAAGCCAGTGCCGGCTGCGTCACTCGCATGGCGCGCAGGGTGTCCGACCACCGGTTCAATTCGCCCAAGACCTTCTCGAGACTCTTGTCGTGGGTTTCGTCGGGGACGAACTGGCCGTCGTGGATGTACTTCGGGACCATGTGAATGTTCACGGCCTCGACCAGCGGCACCATCTTCAGGGTGGTGACGACCTGTTTGGCCATCTGGACCGAGCGCATGCCGCCCGACATTCCGCCGTAGCTGACAAACGCTACGGGCTTGTAGTTCCACTCGTGGGTAAGGAAGTCGAGCGCGTTCTTGAGGCTCCCCGGCATCCCGTGGTTGAACTCGGGCGTGACGATGAGGATCGCATCCGCGGCGTCGACTCGTTTGCTCCAGGCGATGGTGTGCGCCTTTGTGTAGTTGCGGTGGATGGGGTGATGAGGCTCGTCGAGCATGGCGAGGTCCATGAGCGCCAAGTCCGCGATGTCGACCTCGAACCCGCCCCGCTTCTCGATTTCGGAGATCGCCCAGTTGGCAATTGGGAGGCCCAGACGGTCGGGGCGGGTGCTGGCGATGATCACCAATAGCTTTGTCACGTCAAGTGGCGACGGAGGGCGGCTGGTCACAGCGGTACCACCTGCCAGCGCAGAAAGAGGCTGACTGCCGCCATAACGCCCAGGACCACCGTCGCCGCGAGCGCGGGGAACTCGCTCCTCCTGGCATGGAAGATCGCTGCGCCCACCATGACAACCACCAGCCCTGCCGCCGCCAATGGTGCCAGCCAGACAAACAGATGGAGCGCCGGCGGCACGATCAGGCCGAACGCAGCGGCCAATTCGGCCACCCCGATGAATTGGCGAAAAGCAGGCGGCAGGGGCGACACAGCCCCCCGCCGCGCTTGCATTCGTTTGGCCAAAGCACCGTATGCGACTGTGTAGACCAAGCCGTGAAGAAAAAAGACGACAGCGAGGACGATCTGAAGCACCCAGGCCACTGTGTTCATGCGCATACCTCCATGAGTGGCGGGATTCTTGACTCGATCATTGAGATGTTGAACTATTGAATCGTGCCGTATATTTCGGGAGAGTTGAAACGGGCCACGACCGAACTGCCGATAGACCCCGGACGGGAGATCTGGGGGTTGTTCCTCGACCCCGTCCTCGACCTACTCAAGGGTCACGTCCTTGCCCATTACGCAGAGCACCGGCTGACGTCCTCGCAGGCCTGCTTGCTTCAGCGGCTGGATCATCCAATGCCCCAACGTGAGGCCGCGCTACAGCTCGGCTACGACCCGTCCAACATCACCGCACTGGCCGACGCACTCGAGGCCAAGGGCCTGGTGGAGAGGAGGCACGACCCCTCGGATCGGCGGGTCAAGACGCTGGCGAGGACGGCCGAGGGCGAGAGGTTGGTGCGCGCGCTGGACGAAAGTCTCTCCCACCCTCCCGAGTCACTGAACCGGCTGTCGCCGGCTGAGCAGGAGCAGCTCCTGAGCCTTCTGAGCAAGGCATTCGGCCCAAATAGCTGAATGGGACTGGAGTGACAGTACTCCTGGCCGTCGCGCCAGCGGACTGGAAGTTTGTTCAAGGCACGGGCACCGGCCGTAAACAGCGCCTCGAACTGAGTAATTGCCTCGTTAGACGGCTCACCGGTGCGGGCCATCATCGTGCGGCATATCGGAGTGCCGAATCGTTAGCCTCGACCGGCTAAGGCTCGCCTCCGATTCTCGACTTCACACCCGTGGCCAGGTATTCAAACCACCGCAGGGCCGCTGTAGCACCGGCGGTGGTTAGCGCTCGCATGTTCCAACAAATGCAGGGCCTGGCGCCGCGCGTGCGCGCCTTCAATGTCTGGCGCTATGACGAAACCGAAAGTTGGAAACCCTAACGTCTCCCCCACGCGCGGGCCGAGCCGACCCGGTCGATCGCGATCGTGAAGATCTCGCGTGGCGTTCGGCGTTCGTAATTGCTCCCAAGATATTTCTGCGCCATGCGGTCGATGAACACGAGGTTGTCGTCCGGCTGGATATCGATGACCCGGCCGCTGACCGAGACCCAGTGCCACGCATTCTTAGGGCTGACGACTGAGACCGCGACTTGGTCGCGCTCGCGAAGTGACTGTCCCTTGCGGGATCCCACGGGCGAGCTGACCAGGATCTTGTCACCGTCCAGATCAACCCACATCGGGTAGGTCGCAATCTGGCCTTTGCGATTGAGGTAGGAGACGTGAGCTAAAGCAGGCTCGTCGAAAAGGTCGCGCAGTTCATCCGGAATCGTGTTCGTTTCTGGCATCGGACTCCTTCACCGCTAATGATCGAGCGGCCCAGCTTACCACCGTCCCTAAGACTCACCGCGCCGGAGGATATCTCGGCGAGGTGCTGCTGGAAGAGACACTCGTCACGTCAAGAGAGCTGCGACTTGGATTCTCAAGCCAGCGGTTTTTTGAGTTCGGTTACGAAGCTGCATCCACACTTGAAGATGGCTTGAGGGCCCGAGGATAATGCGGCCATGAGCATAAGCACGATTCTCCTGATCATTGCTTTCATAGCGTTCGTACTCGCCGCGATCGGCTGGGGCTACAAAAAGATCGACCTTATCGCTATCGGCCTTGGCGTTTGGGCGCTTTCAAGCATCATCGGCAATCTCGGGCACCTGTCCCTGAGCGTAATCCTCGTGATCCTGGCTTTCATCGCCTTCGTGCTCGCCGCGATCGGATGGAGTTACAAGAAGGTCGGCCTGATCGGTGTCGGGCTGGCGCTGTGGTTAGCCTCGTTCCTGATACCGCTGATCTTCAAATAACGCGAAGCCGCTGACCACGCGGCGGCAAGTGCGACTCAACGAGAGCACGTTAGAGAATCGACTCTAGGCAGCAGCTTCGTGCTTAGGCATTCTTCTGAAGCAACGCCGCCCCGTTCCCGGTGTGCGCCTGCGCTGGGCCACGCAGCCCACCTCCTCACACGTCAACGCATCGTCGTTGCGATCGGCCTGGCTCCGATCCATTGGATGCCGGGCGAGCGCTGGTTCGTGGCCGAAACTGGCCGCGGCCCGCCGAAGAAGACTGGTTGCTGCTTTTGTTAGGGCCGATGGGCGATCGTGACCTTTGTCAGGCGGACCGTGGTGCAGTCTTCAATGACCGCCCCCTCCGCCTGCACCAAATTCGATCACGTGTCCAGTGCGGATGCGCTTTGGGCTATCGATAGTCGGCTTCCTATTGATAGCCAGGACCAGGGATGCTCGAGCCGGTTAGCAGCTTATGAGCGGCAGCTGGGCTGCTGCCTTTCGCGATCGGACTTCGCGGCGCTGAGCTCGAAGTTGGAACGCCAGCAAGATGACCTCATTGACACGCCTCTCGTAGTCACTGGCGCTTATACCCTCGATCGACTTGAAGACTTCGCGCGCTGCCGTCTCGAGCTGATACCAGATGTCACCCCCGCGCTTCAGGAAAAGGGGATGGCGCGAGTTGATCACGACAGTAGTGACCTCGTGCTCAATTACTGTTTGGCTGCGTATGGAAGGGTCAAGTGGGCGCACGATGACCTGTCCAAACCCGCGACGCCTCGACTCGCCCTCGGACGGCAATCGGGCCGGCGCTCGAATGCTCTCCGCCCTTCTCGCATCGTGTGCGTTCAGGCGCGGCCGCTCTGCAACGTGGGAGCGCGCAGCCGCCAGACCGGGGAACACCTCCTCGCGCTCGGTGAGCTTCAGCACCTGGCTGAGAAGACGACGGACCTGCTCCGCGGTCTTGACAGCGGACGCCGGAGGCGGAGCCACCTCATCCTCGGCCAATCGTTTAGCGATCGGTCCGAGCAATGCATGCATTCGTTTCTCGACTGCGACCCACTCCGCCCCGTCGCGGGCAAAATCGCTCTTGTTCATGGTCAGCGGAACCGGCGCCAGGTCAACCTCGCCGACGAGGCGTGCCATACCCGAGACCTGGACCGCGTTGGGATGGCCGAAGAACTCGCCGCCGATGATGAGGCGGCCACGCTTGTAGCAGCGCAAGCCTGGAACGTAGTCGACCCCGCGGCTATGGGGCTCGGCTAAGCCGTACCAGCCCCTGAGCGTGGTGCCCGCGGCGTGAACGGCGAAGCGGTGCTCTTCCAGGAAATTGATCGAGGGCGGTTCGACGCGAGTGCCGTTGACGGACATTTTCAGCTCAGCACGCAGGATCAGCGGGCGGTAGGTTTCACCGAGTCGAGCGCCGAGGCGACGAGGATCAAGACGCTTGTCGAAGCCGTCGATCCGAATCCGGACATATCCCTGGTCCGCGGGCACGCGCTTGGTCACTGACTTCAGCTCATAGGTCTTGAGCTTGGAGCGGTCGCGGTAGTCGGGGTCGGCGAAACGCCATGCATTCCCGTCACCAGGTCGGCTGGCTTCTACGGTGAAGCTGGTCCCGAGGTGGCCAATGGCTGCCTTGCCGCCCTGACCGTACTGCCCGAGCAGCTTGCGTCCACGCTTGGGTGAGCCTCCCCAGCGTAGGTAGTTGCGCTCGATCTCTGCCGGCCCCATCCCCTCCCCACCTCGTGTCTCGATGACAAAGTACGAAGGGTGAACTTGCACCAGGACTTCAAGCTGGCCTCCCTTGATGCGCGAATCGATTGCATTGTCGACCAGCTCCATGACCGCATCAGCGGAAGAGCGGTAGTTGGCAAAGAGAGAAGCAGTGATCGCCGGGTCGATTCGCTCCCGAACTGTTACTCGCTGTGCCATCCCAGCCTGAATCTATACCCGACTCGGCCCTGAGTTCCGCCGTAAGAGATTACGTTTCGGACCTCGGGCTGAGGCGAACTCGGCCCGGGAAACATGATTCAAGTCTGCTTCGAGCGTTTTACGAGCCACACAGCAATCTGCTCTGTGCTGAGTTCATGTGACGCTATCGCCAGAGCGAAGTCGCGCAACTCACCCCGCGCCGCCTCGATCACATAACCTTCGCGCTCCAGCCAGGCCGCCATCGCGTACATGGCTGTCCGCTTGTTTCCATCGACAAATCCGTGGTTCAGCACCAAGCTCTCAGCGAGGGCCGCCGCTCGCTTGAATGGGGTGTCATATAGATTCTCGCCACCAAACGAAGCCAGCGGGCGCGAGATGGCTGACTCGAGCAAGCCGCGGTCTCGTATACCTTGCGAGCCGCCGAACTCCGTCACAGCAACGGTATGCATCCACACCAGCTCTTCAAGGCTGATGAAGGGTTCGAGCGGCCCCTTCTCAGAGGTCGGCAAGCTCGGCTAGGTCTTCTCGGTATCGCTCAGTGAAACGGGCGGTGAACTCCACCAGACCCTTGTCTGGAATGCCGGCGGGGTCGAGATCGACATGGCCAGGTCGAGAGCCTATCGCCACTTCCATACCCGCCTTAAAGCCTGCCTCAGAGATCGTTTCCGGCGGCAAGGGAATCATCAGCGAGTTCCCGACTTTGCGGATCTTGCGGGTGATGATCATGGTCGAATTATACAACGTAATTTTTCTGGCGGCTTCGTCACATCAACGACAGCATCCGGAGCCCGCGACAAGCGCTCCATACGCGGGCCGTTATCGACAGCTACCCACCCGCCCCACCAACAGGTAAGCGCTCGCTAGTCGGCGCAGTCGACCAGTCATTCCGGCAGCCGGTTCGGCGGCTCAGGAGTCCGCGAACTCCGGCAGGTCCAGCGCGCGGAGCACACCTATAAGCTCTCGAAGCTCACATTCGACGGTTGCTCGCGCTCTGAAGGGAGATGCAAGGTAGGACTGACGTGGCCAAGCGCCCGACCTGCAGTTTTTCGATGCCCGCTGCGATCAGGTATCGAACGCTCGAGTTGACCCACCAATACTTCCCCGCTCGACAGCTCACGTCTGAGCCGAGCCGTTAGTTCGCGAGCACGGACCAGGTCCTGGTGGTCGAAGAATTGTGGCGCGAGCTTTAGGTTTTGCGCGTGCAGCCAAGTTCGTGTCAGCGAGCGCTTGACGTCCTTCTTGCGGATCGTCTTGTGGTAGGCATCGCAGAAGGTCGGCCGCGTGTTTACGTGTTGGAGGAGAAGAACCGAGCGTTAGCACGTTCCTTGCTCCACGAGGACACCAAGGGACACACGTGATACGGCTGTGATCCGGCGAAGGGGCGGTCAATTCACCTAAGTCGAACGCCTTGACCCACTAAATCGCGGGGTTCATGCAGCCGAAACTGCCCTTACGCGATGACGCAGCCATCAGCTACGACTGCGAAATCGAGGTGGAGGTGCAGTATCAAGCTCGCGCCTGGTCCGAGCGCGGAGTAGACCATGTCCGTCTGAACCCGGCGAGCACTTCCTGAGGTGAAAAGACCTCGATAGTTGTCCGACTCGACAATGTGTCGTTGACCGTCGCCGGTGGTCGTGTTCAGGAAGTACCCGATCTTGTCATCAAAGACATAAGCAGTTCCGGACTGGAGCGCTGCGCTGATCTCCCGCTCGCAAATGATTGCTGCCACAAAACAGATTGGCCCGGCAATTTGAGGAGGAAGGCGGTGCCCGAGCCAAAAATCACTTCGGCGTCAGAGTCGGCAGCCACGAGCCAGGCGGCACCGATCCCCGGTACCTGCAAGATGCGGTCGGCGGATATGTGAGTCGAACCTGACGTGCAGTCCGTTGGTATCGGCCGGCTCGAGTACGGCGCTAGCAGGTCGTGACAGGCACCAACCCTAGCGCCAAGAGCACGAATCCAACCGCCCCGGCGACCAGCCAAATGGGGCGGCGGGACACCACAAACCGACTTTACCTGGACTATCGATTTCTCCGATGAAGCCGCGACCT
The DNA here is from genome assembly GCA_035534555.1 of Candidatus Micrarchaeaceae archaeon. Lineage (GTDB taxonomy): Bacteria > Chloroflexota > Dormibacteria > Dormibacterales > Dormibacteraceae > Palsa-872. The sequence continues at coordinate 2,394 of DATLRQ010000070.1, read as the reverse complement.
CCAGAGACCCTGCGCAGACCCGGATCAGCCGCCGGTCGGAGGATTGAGGAACGCGTAGAGGACCTTGGCTCGCTCTCCGTCCCAGGTCACAAGGTCCATCCCTGTCACCATCTCCGGCTCTTCCGGCGGGACGTACCGCCTGAAGGCTCGGAAAACGTCGCCGATCGTTTCGGGTGCGCCGATCAGCGAGAACCTTGCGTTGGGGAAGCGGTCCCACACAGGGTACCTGGCACATCGGCGTTCTTGCAGCCCCCGGGATCCCCGAGTTCCTCGCCGGTCGCGAGCGCGAGTTCCTCGGACAGTTCGCCTTTCGGGCCATGAGCGCCACCCCCGGAGCGATCACCGACACCGACGAGTTCGTCCGCACTTACTCCCGTCCCGACGACTGGCGCGGAGCGATCGGCCTCTACCTGTCCATGCTCCAAGAAGGCGACGAGATCGCAACCCTTGTCGCTGGCCACAAGCTGAGCATCCCGGTGCCGGCGATCGGAGCTGGAGGCAGCGAGTTCACCTTCGCAACGATGAGCCAGGTCAGCTCCGATCCAGTCCGGTCAGCGACTCTCGAAGGCGTCAGCACAGTTGACGCCACCTGAACGTCTGGGTCGCTACCCCGACCACCCAGCCGAAGCGTCCATACCGCAGCGCGCCAACAGCTCGCCCCGCGCGGCGCGTCCGGTCGGGGATCCCACAGCAAGCCGGTAATTGGAACTCAAGAGCCCGGGCGAAGTCGAAAGCGTTTGCCTCCGGGACCCCGCAACGCCTGGAAATGCCGATGATCGAGTGTGAGCACGTCGAGGACTCCATAGCGCTGGGCGAGCACCACGATCGACGCGTCCGCTAAGCCAATTTCAAGGTCTCTGTAGCGCCTTAGGACGAAAGCTGCTGACGCTACGTCCTGGGCGCCGAAAGGCTCCAGCCGGTAGGCACCTCTGGCAACTTCGCCTAGCAGCGCTTGCTGAGCGCGACGACTGACTCTGGTGGCGAGTAAATAGTCGAGCTCGGCCAGAACGAACGGCGACAAGAGCAGAGGTCCGCTCGCTTCACGTAGGGCTGCAGCGGACTCTGTGTGCTGGTTCTGACTGCCGTCGATAGCAGCCAACAAACCACTGGTGTCGAGCAGGATCACTCCTCGCCGAAGCCAGCCAGGAGCTCGTCGACGTTCTCCGCCAGATCAGGTTTGCCACTTGTGAATAAGGGAAGTCTGGGCTCAGTGTGGCGCGATTGAAGTAGGCGTTCGACTCCCTCGCGGATCAGGTCCGCCTGGGTCCGACCTGCTTCGTGCGCGGCTCGAGCAAGGCTGCTCTTCAAGTTTTCGGGCAGGTAGATCGTGGTCCGTTTTACGCCATACATCATGCCATACGCCGGAAAATCTGTGACACGGCTGTGACACGGAAGGCTGGGCGTTGAACTGCCGTGGGTTTGATGGAGGCTGCAGGGTGTGGAGGCTGATGCCGACGTGCTGGAGCCTCGTTACAGTGCGCGGAATTGAGAAACCTGAAAGAAGGGGCTCAATTGAGCGTTGTACGAGTTACGGTACAAAACGCTCGCTTTGCGAGAAAGGAGGTAATTGCCATGAGTCGCCGGTTTGACCGCCGCCAGCGTGGTCAGGGGATGGTCGAGTACGCCCTGATCCTGGTTCTCGTTTCAATTGTCGTCATTGTCATTCTTTTGACTATGGGGAACCAGATCCAAAACGTGTTCTCCAACGTCGTGGCCGCACTCGGCTAAAGACGCCGTCTGAAGGGGGCCGGGATTCCCCGGTCCCCTCGTTTTGTCCGACTGCCCACGTCCAGCGCACCTCGCCTCTTAGAGGGCCTATCTCACTGGAAACCCGATGGTGTACGGACAGCTTGCTTCGAGCTCGAGGCGACAGGTGGAGCACTCATCTGCATCACATTCGTTGCGCATGCAGATGTCACGATGATCCGACGACAGTGCTGGAATCGCACACGCGGACATATCTGCCGGGTTCCCACACGCTGAGGCAGTCGTGACGTCGCCGCCTCAACGTTCAGCCGTGCCCGTTGGTCACCTGACCGGTGACTAGCTGGCCCTCGACCGACCTGGGCGGCCGCGGGGGCGGCGAGGGGGGTTCGGATTCGCGACCACCTTGCAAACGTCCGCACCTTTCTCGCCTGGCTTCGGGCCGGCCTCGTGCTCCTCGCGATGGGTTATGCAGTTGCGAAGTTCCAAATCATCGAAAGCCTGCCCACTCGGTATCTCGGTGTGTTTGCCGCGGTGGCTGGCTTGCTTGTCATATTGATTGCTGGAGTCAGCTTTAATCGAATGCGACGGGCGACCGAGGCGAAAGAATTCGCGTCCTCAGTGACGTGGAACCTAGGCCTGTCCCTTTTGACCGCCGGAGCCGGAGTGGCGGTCCTTGTGTACCTCGTG
>DATLRQ010000069.1:0-6555 GCA_035534555.1 Candidatus Micrarchaeaceae archaeon | reverse complement strand
GCGTGGCGTGACGATGTGTCGCGCTCGGGAGCAGCGGCTCTATGGTCACCGTAAGGATCCTCCGTGTGGTGATGGGCCACCTCACGGGATCCGGGGCTGACCCATCTCTGATGAACCAGCCCTGGTAAGAAACTGCGCGGTCTGTCTAGAAGACCCCCGGCAGCCTTACGGCTGGCGGGCCAAAGTATCGAGACGCAGTTGCGGCCATTACTCTCAACCCTACCATGGAACCGGAAAACCGTCCAGCTTCACGGCGTGAAGGTGCTGCGAACTCCTAAGCCGGCGGAGCGCTAGCCGAGTTCCTCCGTCTCGCCGGTCTCGAGGAATACGAGGTCTTCAGCGAGGTTGGTCACGCGGTCGCCGACGCGTTCGAGGTTCTGAGAGACACCGATCAGCTTCGTCCCGCGGTACGCGTTCTCGGGGTTCTCTGAGATGAACCGGATGAGCTCGTCGACCGTTCTGCGGAAGATGCTGTTGACCCGGTCGTCGCGTGCGGCGATGGCCCGAGCCTGGTCGACATCGTGAACAACCAGTGCGACGAGAATCTCGCGCACCTGCGCGGTCGCCTGACGTCCCAGGCGGGCGATCCCGGCAACCGCTGCAACCTGTGCGAGATCAGCGACGTCTCGGGCTACGCGCGCCACGTTCACGGCGTGGTCGCCCATCCGCTCGAGCTCACTCGCCATGTGCATGAATCCGAGCACCTCGCGGAGATCTCGAGCGACGGGCTGCTGGGTCAGGAGTGCCCTGAAGCAGGCTTGCCGGGCCTCGCTCTGAAGTCCGTTGACACGAGCGTCGTTGCGGATCACCTCGTTGGCGAGGGCGACATCCTGCTTCACGAGGGCCTGGATGGCGTGGTCGAGCGCCAGCACGACGGCCTCGCCCATCGTCAGGGTCACCGCCCGGATCTGTTCAAGCTCCTCCTCCAGACCGGGGCGCGCAGGTGGCACGGGGGACGCGACGTGGTGCGCAGCTACCACGAGCGGCTCGATGGCCGGGTCCGATGACATCGTCGAACCCCTGGTGCCGTGGGCATCCGCGGTCAAGGGGTGCAGCGACGCCCGCGACTCATGGTCGATCGGATCGCGGCGGTGGGGACGGGCCCGCTTAGCCGATTCGCCCTGTGACATATTCCTCCGTCCTCGGATCCGCGGGCTTCGAGAAGATCTGCAGGGTCGGCCCCTCCTCGACGAGATGTCCGACCCGGTCTTCTTCGACCATGAGGAAGGCGCAATAGTCCGAGACGCGCGCGGCCTGCTGCATGTTGTGAGTGACGATGATGATCGTCACCTGTTGCACGAGAGTCCGAAGCAGTGACTCGATGCGCGACGTCGCGATCGGATCGAGCGCCGAGGTCGGCTCATCCATCAGCAGCACGTCAGGTTCGACGGCGAGCGCTCGGGCGATGCAGAGGCGTTGCTGCTCACCACCCGACAACCGCATCGCGGAGGTCTTGAGCTTGTGGCTGACGCTGTCCCACAGGGCCGCGGACCGCAGTGAAGTCTCGGCGGCGTCGTTGAGGATCGACTTCTTGCGAATGCCGTTGAGGCGCAAGCCGGACACGACGTTGTCATAGATGCTCAGCGTGGGAAACGGGTTGGGGCGCTGGAAAACCATGCCGATACGCGCTCTGATCTCAGTCGGATTGATCTGCGGCGAGTAGATGTCGAGGTCACCGAGGTGCACCGAGCCCAGCACCTGCGCCCCCGGCGTCGTTTCGTGCAGGCGGTTGAGACTGCGCAGGAGGGTCGTCTTTCCGCACCCCGACGGCCCGATGAGTGCGGTGATCCGGCCGGTCGGAAAATCCATGTCCACCCCGCTCAGGGCGAGCTTGGCTCCAAAGCGAACGCCGAGACCACGGACGGTGACGGCCGGCTCCGGACGCGTCTCCGCCTGCGCGCTCCCCCCTGCCCGCGACTCGGTGGAGACCATCGCCTTCAGGGGCATCCCGGTCATCGGGTGAACCTCCGCATGCGGCGGGCAAGCAGCCGCGCCGAGATGTTGAGCAGCATCACGATCACAAGCAATGTCAGCGCCGCTCCCCATGCCGTCCGCACGATGTCGGGATAGGGCTGGATACCGTCGAAGTAGACCACCAGGGACAAGGATGCCATGGGCTGGCCCAGACTCGTGGCGAACACCTGGCTCCCGATCGCGGTGAACAGCAGCGGCGCCGCCTCGCCGATCGCGCGTGAGATTGCCAGGAGGGAGGCGGTCACGAGCCCCGGCAACGCCGAGGTGATGATGATGCTTCGGGCAACCCGGGCGCGACCGATGCCAAGCGCTATACCCGCCTCCCAGAGATCCTGAGGAACGGTGCGGATGGCGGTCTCGCCTGCCCGGATGGTGATGGGGAGCATCAGGACAGCGAGCGCCACGCTCGCAGACAGGGCGGAGAAGTGTCCTTCAGGCAGAACCACGATCGCGTAGGCGAACAGGCCGATGGTGATCGCGGGCAACCCCGCCGCCACATCGACGACGAAGCGCACCGTGCTTGCGAGGCGCCCCCCCTGCTCCGCGAGGAAGAGCGCCACGACGAATCCGATGGGCAGCGCCATCACCGCCGCGAGCCCGTCCATGATCAGGGACCCGACGATGGCGTTGACGATGCCGCCGCCCGGGATCCCCGCGGGCGTCGGGATATGCGTGAAGAAGTTGACCGACCAGGCGCCGATTCCCTTGCTGATCGTGAAGATCACGATCGAGACCAGCGGGAGGAGCGCGATGCAGAGTGCGAGGCCGCACAGACATGCGCCGACAATCCCGAGGATCTGGCGACGGCGGTGCGACGTACGCGCCGACTGGCGTATCAAGCTCCGGCGATCGAGATCAGCAACCGCGACCGAGGTCACACGGTTTCCCTCACCTCGCGGCTGACCGACCACACGAGGAGCCGCGCGAACACGTTGACGATCACCGCAACGACCAGCAGCAGGACCGCGATACCGAGCAGCGCTGACGCGTGGAAGGGCTCGGTCGCTTCAGTGAACTCGTTGGCAATCAGGGATGCCATCGTCTGACCCGGAGCGATCAGCGAGTTCGGAATCGCGTTCGTGTTGCCGATGACGAAGGTGACCGCCATCGTCTCCCCGAGGGCCCGGCCGAGACCGAGGACCACTGCGCCGACGACACCGACGCGAATGGCGGGGAGCACCGCAGTGCGAATCATCTGCCAGCGCGTCCCCCCGAGACCGTACACGGCCTCTCGGCTCGTGGCCGGCACGGCATTGGCCAGGTCGCGGGTCACCGCCGTGATGGTGGGGAGCACCATGATGGCAAGAATGAGCCCGGCAAGAAGCACGCCGACCGGCAGCGGGGGGCCGTGCGCGACCGGCAGGAAGTTGATGTGAGGTTCGATCGTGTTCTGGAATATGGGGCCGAGCACCAGGAAACCCCACAACCCATAGACCACGCTCGGCACCGCCGCCAGCAACTCGACCAGCATCCCAAGCGCACCGCTGATACGACGGGGAGCGTATTCGGCAAGGAAGATGGCCGCCCCGATGCCGATTGGAATTGCGAGCACCAGTCCGATCGCGGAGGTGATGAGCGTTCCGACGATAAAGGGGATCGCCCCGTAGATCGCTCGGCTCGGATCCCAGTTTGTCCCGGTGACGAAGCCGGCGCCCGAGTGCCGGAACGCCGGCCAGGCTTGGATGAAAAGAACCCCTCCCACGGCCACGAAGATGGCGAGGACGAAGAGCCCGAATCCCTGCAGTACCCGCCGGTACGCACCATCCCCCAGGCGGATGTGACGGGACGGCCTGCGAACGTCACGGCCGCCCGTCACATCACCGACACTCACCAGCGTCAGCTCAGCAGCTTCTTTCCGCTGCTGTCGACGACCATCTGCAGGGTGGTGCGAGCAAGCTGCTGGATGTTCGCCGGCAGCGGCACGTAGTCGAGGGGCTTGGCATCCGAGATCTGACCCGCGTGCGTCAGCCAGTCGAGAACCTTGACCAGCGCGGTGCCGTTGTCGGTGTTGGTCTGCGTCTGGTAGACGAGCACCCAGCTGTACCCGCTGATCGGATAGCTGTCGCTGCCCATTTGATTGACGATGGAGAAGTCGGTCGCCGAGACATTCGGCTTCTGCGCGGCGTCCGCGGCCACCGTCGTGAGGTTCGGCTCCACGTAGCTTCCCGCGGCATTCTGCATCGCGGCATATGTGAAGTTGTTCTGCAGCGCATAGGCGAGCTCGACGTACCCAATGCTGCCCGAAACCTGCTTCACCAGGCCGGCAACACCCTCGTTACCCTTGCCACCAAGTCCCACCGGCCACTTCACCGTCTTGCCGGTGCCTGGACCGCTTTGCCAGGCGGGGCTGATCGTGCTCAGGTAATCGGTGAAAATGTAACTGGTGCCGCTGCCATCCGAGCGATGGATGACGGTGATCGCCTGGCTGGGTAGCGTCACACCGGAGTTGAGCGCAGCGATCGCGGGATCGTTCCACGTCTTGATCTGTCCCAGATAGATCTGCGCAAGGACCGCGCCGGTGAGATGCAGACCCCCTTTGACGCCGTACAGGTTGTAGGAGATGGAAACCCCTCCCAAGGCAACCGGCACCTGGAGAACGGTGCCTCCTTTTGCCGCAGCAATTTCCGAGGCCTTCATCGGCACATCCGAGGCACCGAAGTTCACAGTCTGTGCCTGAAATTGCGCAATCCCACCTCCGCTGCCGACGGACGCGTAGGTGACGGTGACCCCGGAATTCTTCTGGTTGTAGTCGTAAAAGGCGCGAGTGAAGAAGGGCTGATCGAAGGTCGAGCCCGCTCCGGTGAGACTGGCAGATGGTCCGGACAGATCGGGATCGGACGTTCCAGATGGGTTCCCGGAGTTACTCGTGGTGCCGGGACTGCTGCTGCTCCCGCATGCGGCGAGAACGAGCATCGCCGCGCCGGCGCAAAACGTGGCAATCGAGAACGGCTGTCTCATCTCTGTCGATGTTCCCCCGTGTGACCAGTTACTCGATCCGGATTATCGAGACTGGCTTCTTATCAGCGGGGGCACCGACGGTTAATGAAGGATTAACATCAGTCGTCGCGCGCGCCGGTGACCGAGTTCGGCCTCGCTGGACAAGGTCCTCCGAGCATGGACCAACACGTGCCGCGTTGCATGGGAGCGAAATCACGCGGCTCGAATGACGCACCGCAGCTCAGCTGTTCTGATCGGTGACGTGGCCTGCTGCGGCGGCCGGCGAAGGGAGCGATGCGATCAACGGCCGCGTGAAACGCCGTCGCCACGCCCACAGCGCCACATATGTCAGTGAGACGAGGACCGGAACCTCGACCAGCGAGCCGACCATCGTCGCGACGGTGCCGATATCGACCGACACGTTCTGACGCGCGAGCCCGAGCCGGCCCGGCAGGACGGGAGATGTGGTGCTCGATCTCGGATCAGACGTGCACGCTTCCACCGATCCGGCCGGGTCGCCGCACTAGTCGCCGGGAAGACCCCGCAGCTCGGCGAGGAGGCGCCGGACCGCTGCCGCGGGATCGCCCGCTCCGCCGACCGCACGCACCACCGCAACCCTCGACGCGCCGGCCTCGATGGCGTCCGGAAGCGTCTGCGTATCGATGCCACCGATCGCGAACCAGGGTCGTTCCTCCATTCCGTCGCGCTCCCGTGCCGCCGCATGCCGTACATACTCGAGACCGGTCGGGGGACGCCCCGCCTTGGTGGGCGTCTCGTACACCGGCCCGGCGCAGAGGTAGTCCGCCTCGGTGGCGCCGACATCGAACTCGGCCGGCGCGTGGGTGGAGAGGCCGATCAGCAGATCCGGCCCGACCACCCGGCGCGCCCAGGTCACCGGCAGGTCGTTCTGACCGACATGGACGCCGTCGGCTCTCGCCGCCACTGCGACGTCCGGCCTGTCGTTGATGATGAAGAGCGCCTCGTAGCGATCGGCCGCCGCTCGGAAACCCGTGCTCCAGCGAAGGAGATCGCCCGCCTCGGCGTCCTTCTGGCGGAGTTGCACGACGTCCACCCCGGCGCCGAGGACCGCGTCGAGGAACGCCGCGAGATCGCCCTGCGCCGTGCGGGCGTCGGTCACCAGGTAGAGGCGAGCGCGTGCCAGACGGTCCCGTCGGGCGTCACCCAGCCTCGACATCACCCACTGCCGGCGTCACGACAGGCCTGCCGCCCAAGTCGGCGATGCCTCCCCACGACGTCGAGGCGTTGGCGTAGAGACGTTGGGGGATCCGTCCCGCCCGAAACGCGAGGCGCCCCGCCTCGACGCCGTACCGGATGGCGCGGGCCATGAGGACGGGGTCGGCCGCTCGCGTGATCGCCGTCGCCACGAGGACCGCGTCGCATCCCAGCTCCATCGCGATGGCCGCATCCGAGGCCGTGCCCACGCCCGCGTCGAGGACGACGGGCACTCGGGCGCGGTCGCGGATGATGCGCAGGTTGTACGGGTTGCGGATGCCCGAGCCGCTGCCGATCGGGGCGCCGAGCGGCATCACGGCGGCGCAGCCGAGGTCCTCGAGTCGGCGCGCCAGGACGGGATCGTCGTTGGCGTACGGGAGGACGACGAACCCATCGTCGATGAGCTGCTCG
>DATLRQ010000068.1:0-3375 GCA_035534555.1 Candidatus Micrarchaeaceae archaeon | reverse complement strand
TCCTCGACCGCACGCGACCTGTGATCGTCTACTGCTGGGATACGGCTTGAGACATGTCTCCGAGGGCCGCGTGGCGGCTCGAGAGCCTGGGGTTCGCTGAGGTCTACGACTACGTGGCCGGCAAGCTGGACTGGATGGCGGCGGGGCTGCGAACGGAAGGAACCAACGCTGCGCACCCTCGGGCCGGCGACGTCTCCCGCAAAGATGTTCCGACCGCCCTGTTGGACGAACGGCTCGGCGATGTTCGCGAGCGGGTTCGGGCAAACGGCTGGGACGCAGTCGTCGCGATCAACAAGGAGCGGGTTGTCCTCGGGCTATTGAGGTCAAAAGAGCTCGACAAGGATCCCGAACTGAGCATCGAGCAGGCCATGAGATCTGGACCGAGTACGTTCCGCCCTTATGTCGCAATCAAGGAGATGGCCGAGTACTTGACCAAGCACATGCTTGAGAGTGCCCCCGTGACGACCTCGGATGGCCGGCTTGTGGGCTTGCTCCTTCAGAAGGATGCGGTTCGAGTTTCAGGAGAGAGTGATAAGGCATGAGCGCCCAGGCGGCCAGATCCAAAAAGTGTTCGAGGTGCGGGACAGTCGTGGAGGCATGCGCGTTCTGTGATGAGCCGGACTGTCCGGAGATTACTTGTTATCGATGCCTGAGCACAGCTTTGTTCGACCGAGTGAAACCCAAGTCGACCCATTCGTCCCCCACCCGAAGGTAACGCTCAGGTCAGAAGTTTAGGAATGCAGGTCGCGGGAAAGCTGCCCGTGTAACTCAGCCACCGTCGGGGCGCCCTGAGGACCATCGTCGGTCCGATACACGCGGCAGGTCATTCCGACCGGCTCCGCGCCTGTGGCGAATGGATCGCGGCCGTCGATGAGGATCGTGGGTGAACCGTGGAACCCGACTCGCGCAGCGAGCTCCGGAGAGTCGATCAATTGGTGTTCCACTAACACGTCTTTTCTACCCCGGGCTCGAAGCACAGTTAGAACGTGCTCGTCAGCTAGCTTCCAATGGGGGCAACCGTCGAAGTACTGGATGGTGATCTTCATGAGATCCTCCCTGAGCGCGATTGACCTGTCGAGGTGCCATCATGCGGCCGGCATCGCGCTTAGACGCTGCTGCTTTTGATGGACCGACAAATTCCTCACCTATTGGTGCACTGATCTGCGCCATAGATTCCAACTCCTCAAGCCTGTGCTTCTCTGTGATGTGGATCACAAATCGATGCGCGGATGATCGCATCATGAACGGGTGCGGATCGACCGTAACGTCGACCCCATGACGGTTGAGGGCGAAGTCTTCCCCGCGCGCCGATTACTCGGCCGTCCGATCGCTCTGGTATCGCCCGGCTACTTCGGTTGACGCTATTGCCCGGCGACCCGTCCTTCCGTCGCTTGAGGTGGTCAGGGCTGGCAAATGAGATCACGTCTCTCGTGGTTGAGGGAGTTCGATCAGGAGATCGCGATGCGGTCGGGAAGTTTGCCTCCTGTGTCGTGTTATGCAGGCGATGGCGACGTTTGCAAGCCGAGAGATGTGGCTGCATGGCGGCTGGGCAGGGGTATTCTCGGCTCGAGTGTGGGGTGCCGCCGTGAGTGAAAAGAAACTCGACGAGGAAGACAATCTGGCCGCTCAGATCGTTGAACTGCGCCCGCGCCTGGTGCGCTTCGCTTGGTCACTAACTCGCGACCGGGAGGCGGCTGAAGACCTGGCCCAGGAGACGATTGCCCGCGCCCTCGCCTCTCAGTGGCGATTTCAGCCTGGCACGAACCTCAAGGCCTGGCTCTTTCGAATCTTGCGGAACACACACCTGAACCTCCTTCGCGCCGCTGCTACGCATCCACCTCTCGTCTCGATCGAGGAACTCCTCGGAGAACCCATCAGCCCAAACGAACCCAATCAGAATCCTGTAGAGGCACGGGTGATCGAGCGCGCGGACTTGAGGCGAATCGCCGAGGTCTATCGCAGTCTGCCAGCAGCGTTCGCAATCCCGCTTTATCTGACGGCGGTTGAAGAGCTCAGCTACGCCGAGGCCGCGTCGATCCTCGACGTTCCCATCGGTACGGTGATGTCTCGCATCTATCGCGCCCGGCGACTTCTAATGTCCAGACTGGCTGGAGGCAAGAGTTGAACGCCTGCTCGACTCATCGCGAGTACGTGGCCGCAATTGCCGATGGGGAGACCGCACTGGTTCCGGCGGCCACGCTCGACCACGTGAGAAATTGCGCCGCCTGCGCGGACGAGGTTCGAGCGCACCAAGTGCTCACTTCGAAGCTTCGGCAGGCCACGGAACAGTTGGAACAGGCCGCTCCCACGCGGCGGTTCGTTCCACAGGTGTCCACACGCTTGATTGCGGTTGTCACCGGTGTCGCGGTCCTGATTCTGGTGGCCGCCGCCGGCGTTGGGTGGTCAGTGCTCTCACGTCCCGATCCGGTTCAGGCCGCAGTCAATGCATCGACGCAGCCGCTCCAGATCGAGTCAAGTGATCCCTCTCAGGTTGGTCGATGGTGTCTGCAAGCATCAGGAAGGACGCTTCCCGCGCTCCAGTTGGATGGCATGCAGGTTGTCGGCGCACGAATGGATCGAAGTGGGTCAATGGACATCGTTACGGTGGTCTATTTCGCGCCCTCGGGTGTGCGAGTTACGGTGAGCTGGCTCGAAGGCCAAGCCTTGGCCGGCTCCGGAGTAGAAGCCAGGGACGTATCCGGTCACCAGTTGCTGATCGTCCACTCGGCAGTAGGTATCGCGGTGATCAGCAGTTTGTCGAGCGATGTGATGTGGCAAACCGCGGCCTCCATTGAATCAGCGGCGGCCTAGGCCGCCAGCTCCACGCCGCCGATGGCATTGACGCTGGCCGCCGGCCGAGGCTTCGTGCGGCCGGAGGAGTGCGCTGGACGGGACGTGTTGGCGGCAACGCTAACCGTGGTTGAGGCGAGCTCTGGGTCGGAGATCGTGGCCAGCAGCTCCCGAGTCGATCCTTACGACCCTCGTCCGCCCGCGAAACGTGATGTCCATCACCCTTTCGCCGGCGGCGGGGATTAAGGTGCCGACCGTGATCCGTCAGCGCGCCCGATGGCTGTCCAATCGCGACGCCATCGAGCGATCTGGGGAAAGCCGCCAGTTCGTGGATGACCTTCTTGGCGAGTTGGCGTCAAGGCGCTTCGTCCCTTCCGCATGGGGAGACTTCATAGCCCGCAGCCTTCTCCGCGCGGTGAAACAGGCTAGGAAACATCCGACCGCCGCCGCGGAGGTGACGGCGATCCATCTACTTGCGGCAGCTACCGGCAGTCGGCGGTGGACATTGGTGTCTTGGTCCTTGTGCATCACTCACCTGGGCCTGCTCGGCGAGCGTCAGGCTCTGGGATGGCCGAATCGGCTGAC
>DATLRQ010000067.1:0-26553 GCA_035534555.1 Candidatus Micrarchaeaceae archaeon | reverse complement strand
GCAGCGATGCCGCCGTCCCGGGCGGCCTTCAGGGTGTCGAAATCGGGTTCGCCAGCGGTCAGGTTGACAATGTCCACGCCCTGGGCCACCAGCGCCTTGGCACGGGCGTCCACGGCAATGGTCGCCGACGGCTGCAATGAGCGCGCCCTGAGCCCGAGGGGGGATCGCACCTAGTCTTTGATCAGGAGCGAGCGGCCGCCATCGATGGTGATCAGCTGGCCGTTGACGAATCCCGCATCCTCAGAGGCCAGAAAGCGATACAGAGCCGCCACGTCCTCGGGCTTTCCCACCCGGCCGACAGGATTGACGCGGCCGGCCAGCGCCACCCCCTCGACGCCGAGTGAGTTGACAGGGTCCAGGGACTGCGGACTCTCGATGACGCCTGGCGCCACGGCGTTCACGGTCACGCCGCGACCGCCGACCTCGATCGCCAGGCTCTTGACCAGCCCCACGATGCCCGCTTTGGAGGCGGTGTAATGCACGTGCTCGGTCCACGACTGGGCGGTGCCCGCCACGGACGACGTGGCGAGGAGCCGGCCGTACCCGGCATCGAGCATGTGAGGCAGGGCGGCCCGAAAGCAGCGCCAGACGCCGAGCAGGTTCACGTCGACGACCTTGTTCCACGCCTCGTCGGTCAGCTCCAGCGACGGAACGGTCCGGGCGATGCCGGCGTTGGCGACGAGGACGTCGATGCGGCCGAAGGCCTTGAAAGCCGCCGCGACGAAGGAGTTCACCGACGCGGTGGAGGTGACATCTAGCTCGCTCACGAGGGCCCGGCGCCCGGCCGCTTCGACGGCCTTCACGACGCGTCCGATGTCGTGAGGGTCGCTGGGCAGCCAGCCCAGCGCGACGTCGGCGCCGGCGTTTGCAAACGAGATCGCAGTCGCCGCGCCGATGCCCGATGCGGCGCCGGTGACCAGGGCTTTGCGTCCTTTCAGGTCACACACCGAATCAGAGCATCACGTCGCCGCCGTTGGGCCCGAGCGTCTGGCCAACGTAGTACGAGGCGTCGTCCGACGCAAGGAAGACGGCGGTCGGCGCCACCTCGTGCGCCTGGCCGAAGCGTCCGATCGGCATCTCGCCGAGCTTCTTGTCGCGCCACTCGTCGGTCTCGTCTTTCATCATGTCGGTGAGGATCGGGCCTGGCGCGATCGCGTTGACGCGCACGCCCTTGGTCGACACCTCGCGGGCCAGGGCTTTCGTGAATGCGATCACCCCGCCCTTGCTGGCGCTGTAGTGGACCATCTCGTGCCCGCCGATCTGCCCGAGCTGGGAGCCGACGCTGATGATCTTCCCGCTGCCACGCTCGAGCATCTGGGGGAGCACGTACCGGGTGCATAGGAACACGCTGCGCAGGTTGGTGTTGAGCATCCTGTCCCACTGCGCAGACGACATCTCGTGCAGGAGCACCTGCTCGCCTATGCCCGCGTCGTTGACCAGGATTTCGACCGGGCCGAGCTCTTTCTCGACGCGCTCGACCATCGCCTTCACCTCAGCTTCCTTGGTGACGTCGGTCTGCACGTAGATCGCACGGCGGCCGCCTTTGCGCAGGACGGATAGCAGCTCGGCGGTCCCGCTCTCCGGTGCCTGGTCGGCAATGGCAACATCGGCGCCTTCCGCCACGAATGCCTCGGCGATCGCCCGGCCGATGCCGCGGGCGCCACCGGTGATGATCGCCACCTGGTTTTCGAGCTTTCCCATGTTCTCCTCAGGCGCTCGCCGCGCCAGACCACATTTCAAGGATTTCCGACGAGGGCACCACGTCGAAGCGATGGCGCATCAAGAGCAGCGAAGCCTCGTGCTGGGCAGGGTCGTCGCTGGCGACGCAGTCCTCCGGCACGATCACGTAGTAGTCGTTGAACAGGCCATCGCGCGCGGTGGACTCGACGCACCCTTCCGTGGTCGCCCCGGTGACCACGATGCTCTTGATGGCGTTGCTGCGCAGAAGCATGTCGAGGTTGGTCCCCCAGAATCCGCTGGAGCGGTACTTGCGAACGATCACGTCGCCAGGTTTGGGAGCGAGCTCCGGGATGATCTGCTGGCCCTCGGTGCCCTCCACCGTGTACTTGAGCGGCTTGAGCGGGCCGCGGGTCGCGAAGTGGAGGCGCATGGTGAATCGCAGCTGTGCAGGCGACTCGATCTTCGAGTCGGGAAGCCTCGTCATCATGATGTAAATCACCGGCACCGATGCCGCCCGCGCGCTCTCGACCAGGCGCGCGAGCTTCGGCACCATCGGCGGGTACATCGAGATATCGATTCCCTGCTGCGCGAAGTTGTAGCCGGCGCTGCAGAAATCGTTCTGCATGTCCACGATCACGAGCGCGGTATAGCTCGGATCCACGAGCTCCTCGAGCGTCGAGAAGACCTGCTTACCGTCGACCTCGACCATGCCTACTTAATCGGGGCGTGGGCTGACCTGTCGTCGAAGCGCCCACCCTCCTCGGCATGCGTGATGGGTTCGTCGGCCACCACCGAGCCGAATGCCGCCAGCTTTTCCGGGGAGCGCGCCCGGAGGTAGAAGTACGCCACCAACCCGACGATTATGTATACGCCGACGACGTATGGCACGAGGCTGTAGGGGTACGCCTGACCCGGCACCGCGACGACCCACAGCGGGTAGAGGAGGCCAAGGCAGCCGAGGATCGGTGCGACGACGTGCAGCCAGACGTTTCGATCGGGGCGCTTCGAGAAGTACCGGATCAAGGCGAGGTTGCACAGGATGTAGACGAGCACGACTCCAACCGTACCGACGGTGCCCGTGAAGCCGTAGAGGCCGGTCGCGCCCGGTCCAAGCCACGCGGCGCCCGCCAAGCCGACGACGATGGTGAACACCGTCAGGGTGTAGATCGCGATGTGCGGCGAGTGGAAGCGAGCGTGCACGCGGCCGAGGGCCGCCGGCAGCGCGCCTTCGCGGCCCATTGAAAAGATGACGCGGACCGTGGTGTTCTGCAGGGCGAGAAAGGCCGAGAACAGGCCGGCGATCGCGCAGAGGTCGACGATCTGCTCAAGCCAGGGCGCGTACTGGTGGGCAAGCGTGACAAACGGCGTGCTGTCCTTGAGGAAGGCGGACATATGGGCCGGGTCGTTGAGGTGGTAGCCCGCGGTCAGCCCGTACATCACGTAGACGTAGAAGACGCCGACCCCGATCACTGAGCCTCCCACCGCAAAGGGAATGACTCGGCTGGGGTTCCTCGATTCCTCTCCCAGCACGGCCGCGGCGTCAAAGCCGATGAAGGAAAGGATGCCGAAGACGACGCCCAGGCCAACACCCGACAGGCCGTTGGGCGCTGAGCTCGGGTTGAAGGCGGCAAACGTGTTTCCACTTCCAGCCTTTGTGATGGCGATGGTCGCCAGGATGAAGAACACGATCACCTCGACAGTGAGCAGCGTGAGGTCAACTTGGACCGAGGCCTTGATGCTGCGGACCGAGAGCACGACCACGATCGCCATGAAGACGAACGCGTAGATCCACCAGGGGATCTCGGCGTTGAACGTGGTCTTGACGTAATCGTGGGCGAAGGCGGCCACGGCTGTGAAGAGGCCCGGCATCAAGAGGGCGTATGCGCCGAAGAACATCCAGCCGGTGAAGAAGCCGGCTCCGCCGCCGAGGCCGCGCGCGGTGAACGTGTAGAAGGAGCCTGCCGACGGCAGCACTCTTGAGAACTGGACGACGGTGTTGCCGACGAAGATGATGACGATCAGGGCGACGAGGAAGGCGAGGGGCATGGCTGCGCCCGTCGAAGGACCCGCGGCGGGGGCGTTGAGCACGACCGCGAGCACGGGACCCATGACGGCCACCGAGAGCGCGATGCAGTTCCAGACACTGAGTACGTTCTTCTCTAGGCGTGCGCCTTGGGCGCCCGCGGGTGCGCTAGACATGTGCTCCCCCTCGAATCTCCCTTCCGAAAACTCGGCCAGTATATTTGATCAGGAATCGTTGTCAACTTCCATTTTTACGGGCGCGGACCCGGCTCGAAACCGCGGCTCCGAAACGGAGGAACGAGATGAGCGCAACCAAGGCGAGGACCACCGGCGGGGCGGGCGCAGGGCGCACGGTTGAAAGCCGGCTCGACCGGCTGGAGTCGGAGCGCGAGATCCATGCGCTCGTCCACCGCTACGCAGAGCTGTGCGACGCCGCCTACGACGCGGATGGCCTGGCCGACCTCTTCACCGAGGACGCGACGTGGTCATCCCGCACGCGAGACGGGTCGGTCGACTTCGGGCGTTATGAGGGCCGCGAGGCGATCAGGGCCTTCTTTGCCGGCGCATCAAAAGACCTGGGGCCGATGACACTGCACTATCTACTCGCGCCGCGAATTGAGCTCGCGGACGATGGCGTTTCGGCAACGGGAGTTTGCTACCTGCTCGCGATTCTGGACCAGCGGCCGGCCGCCTCAGCCCCCGGGTCCTCAGAGCGCGAGCGCGTCCTGCTCGGGGGCGTCTATTCGCACCGCTTCCGCCGCGTTGCTGGGCGCTGGCTCATCAGCGGGTCGGCGTGCGACCTCAGCCTCGAGGAGCCACTCAGGAATGTGCCTTCACCGACGCCTTGAAGGCATTCAGCAGGAACCCCGAGTCGCTGCCGCCGGTGAGAAACCAGGCCCCTTGATCGCGCAGCTCAGCCGCCGTCAGCCGATAGCCGCCGTGTTCAACCGGCATTCCGAATTTCACCCCCGCCTCACGGCACGCCTTGAAGACCTTGCCGACGGCCGCCGCGAGTCGTGGATCCTTCGGATCTCCGATCACACCCAAAGACGCCGACAGATCGCTCGGACCGACGACGACTAGATCGATGCCGGGGGTCGCGGCTATCGCTTCGATCTGGTCGACGGCTGAGGCCTCCTCGATCATGAGCGCCAGCACGGTGTTCCGATTGAGAGCTTGTGTGAGCTCGCCCACGCCAGGGAGCCCATGGGCGCCGAAATCCGCCGCCGCCGAGTTGGGATACATCCCGCGGTCGCCATCCGGCGGGAAGCGCACGCCGCTCACGGCGCGAGCGGCCGCCTTGGCGTCCGAGATGTGCGGGACCAACACGCCGTCAGCACCGATGTCGAGGACGCGCTGGACGAAACCGTGATCGCCGGCGGGCACCCGGACCAGCGTGCCCAGCCCACGAGCGTGCGCGGCTCGGAGATGGTTCTGGACTGTCTCGAGACTCAGCCCTGCATGCTCGCACTCGATGACGACGAACTCGAAACCAGCCAGGCCGGCCAGCTCAACCGCGACCGGGTCGCCGAGCGTGATGAAGGTGCCGAGCGCACTCGGCTTTTCGTCGATCAGCTCCCGCAGCCGGTTGCGCAGCACCCTAGCCTTGGCCCGCGCGCAGCAGCTGCCTGGCGCGCTCGGCCACCGGCTTGTCGACGAACTCGCCGGTGGCGGTCTTCGTCGCCGCGCCGCCTGACTGCTCGAACGCCCACAGCACCTGCTGCGCCCAGGCCAGCTCTTCGGCGGTGGGCGTGAAAACCTCGTGGATGATCGGCACCTGGCGCGGGTGGATGGCCGACTTGCCAAAGAACCCGATGCGCCTTGCTGCTTCGGCCTCCTTGCGCAAGCCTTCGTCATCGTCGAGCAGCGGGTGCACGCCGTCGCTCGGTCTGGGCTTGCCGGCGGAGCGTGCGGCGATGACCAGGTGCGAGCGCGCATAGAGCGTCTCCCGCTCGCCGGCTGAGCTGCCGAGATCAGCCGCCAAGTCGAGGGCGCCGAATGACAGCAACGTGCAGGCCGGCGCGGAGGCGATCTCGAAAGCCATGAGCACGCCGCGCGCGGACTCGACTGTGCAATCGAGGTGGATGCCCGGCGCGCGCTCCGCAACCCAAGCGACCTCGGCGGCCGATTCCACCTTGGGAAGACGCAAGCCGGCCACCTTGCCAGCGAGCGCCGCGAGGTCGCGCTCGCATTCTTCGGTCTTGGCTCGGTTGACACGGACCCAGCACCGCTTGCTGGCGGCGACCTCGGCGACCATGTCGCGCGCACGATCCTTCAGGGCAGCGGGCACGGCGTCCTCGAGGTCCAGGAGGACGGCGTCCGCGCCCACATCGAAGACCTTGCCAAGAAGCTTGGCGTCGTGGCCGGGAGCGAACAGCCAGCTCCGGGGCAGATCTATCTCAGGCACGCGGCTCGACCGGGCGCGCGAACGGTTCGTCTGGCGACGGCAGAGGCGTGTTGAACGCCAGGTGAACCGTCGCCTCTGCGCCGCCATTCCAGTTCCGATGCGGGACGCCGGCCGGAAACACCACAAGCGTGCCGGGGTCTGCGGTGTAGGGCCGGCCATCGATCTCCAGGCTCATCGTTCCGCTCAGGATGTAGAAGATCTGGTCGACGACGTGGGTGTGCATGCCGGCCGGCGAGCCCTCGCCTGGAGGCGTCTTGATGCAGTTGACGCTGCAGCTCGTCGCTCCCGAGTCCCAGTCCAACAGTGGCTGGCTCACCCGGTCGTCGACCGCAGTCAACTGCGCGAAATCGACCTTACGCAAATACTCCAAGTGGTCCCTCCTGTCTGGAATGGTGGCGCCCTGCGCGCGCCCGGCTAATGATCGTCACGGACGAGCTGGCGGGCGATGATGGTGCGGAGGATGTCATTCGTGCCCTCACCGATCGCCATCAGCGGTGCGTCGCGGTAAAACCTCTCGACCTCGTATTCGGTGGAGTAGCCGTATCCACCGTGGATCCGCATCGCCTCGAGCGAGGCGGTGATGCAGACCTCGGACGCGTAGAGCTTCGCCATCCCCGTCTCGAGGTCGGCCCGGCGGCCGGAGTCAAGCGCGGAGGCTGCCCACCAGGTGAGCAGCCTCGCCGCCTGGACCTCGGTCGCCATGTCCGCCAGCTTCAGCTGGATCGCCTGGAACTCCGCGATGGGACGGCCGAACGCGTGGCGTTCGCGCGCGTAGGTGAGCGAGCGGTCGAGGCTTGCCTGCGCCACGCCCACGGCCCTGCCGGCGATGTTGACGCGGCCGAACTCGAGCGCCGACAGCGCCTGCTGCAGCCCGTGACCCTCCTCCCCGCCCAGCACGTTCTCGACCGGCACTCGACAGTCGCTGAAGAAAACCTCCGAGGACTCGGGTCCCTTGTAGCCCAGCTTGTCCAGGTCCTTGCCGACCGTGAAGCCCGGCGTCCCCTGCTCGATCATCAACACGGTCATGCCCCGATGGCGCGGCTGCGCGTTGGGATCGGTCTTGACCAGCACCGGCAGTGGGTCGGCGTGGCGCGCGTTGGTGATCCAGGTCTTGGAACCGTTGACGACGTAGTGGTCGCCGTCGCGTTTGGCCACCGTGGCGATGCCCTGAAGGTCACTGCCCGCCTGCGGCTCGGTCAGCGCGATGCCCGAACGCCGCTTCCCGGTGGCGAGGTCCGGCAGCCAGCGGGCCCGCTGCTCAGGGGTGCCGAACTTCGACAGCATCAGCGTGGCCAGCGAGTGCGAGCCCAGGATCCCGGCGACGCCCATCCAGGCCTTCGAGATCTCCTCGAAAACAACTGAGTACGAGACCGCGTCGATGGCGATGCCCCCGTACTCCTCCGGCACCAGCATCCCGAACAGGCCCATCGCCTTCATCTCTTCGACGATCTCTTCGGGGTAGCGGCCGGCCAGCTCCCACTCGCGGGCGACGGGGCTGATGCTCTTACGGGCGAAGTCCCGCATCAGATCGCGGAATGCCGCCTGCTGCTCGGAGAGCTCGAAATCCATCGGCTAGCGCTTGGGCGCTTTCGCGCTCGGCTTCCGGTCCGGAGGCGCCGGCCGCGCTGCCGCCGGCCTTCGCGCCGACTTTTGCGCCGACTTGCGATAGATGAGGGCGGTGCGCTTGAAGGAGATCACCTCCGTGCCGTCCTGGTTGAAGCCGGTCGTGCGCACCGTCACGATGCCCACGTTCGTCCGCGATCGCGACTCACGAATCTCAAGCACCTCCGAGCGCGAGTGGATGGTGTCGCCCTCGAACACCGGGTGAGGCAGGCGCACCTCGTCCCACCCAAGATTCGCCATCACATTCTGGGATACGTCGCTGACGCTCTGTCCCGTCACCAGCGAGAGCGTGAGGCAGCTGTTGACCAGTGGTTTACCGAATTCGGTCTGCGCCGCGTACTGGTGGTCGAAATGAATCGGCGCGGTGTTCTGGGTGAGCAGCGTGAACCAGATGTTGTCTGTGGTCGTGATCGTCCTGCCGAGCGCGTGCTCGAACACGTCCCCGACTTCGAAGTCCTCGAAGAACCGCCCCCGCCATCCCTCTTTGACCGTCATCAGTCTGTCGCCGAGATCATGGCACGCAAACGATTCGCGCATGCGATCAAGTGGACGTCGCCACTCTGCCCCACGTTCTAGGATGCGTTAGACCCTTACGAGCGGTCACAAACAAGGGGAGCTGATTTTGGCAAGCAACACCGCCGCGGTCGCGCTTAGCGCCGATCGCGTCAAAGCCCTGATCGCGCGCGAGGAGGACGCCTTCCGTGCTGGCAGGCCACGCTCCAACGAAGAGTGGCGCGAGGCGCGCCAGGTGGAGCCGCGCGGTGTGCCCTCCTCCCACCAGGACGCGGCGCCGCAGCCGATATTCGTCGAACGCGGCAAGGGCAGCCGGGTATGGGACGTCGATGGCAACGAATACGTCGACTTCCACAATGGCTTCGGGGTCATGGTCGTCGGCCACGCCCACCCGCTGATCGTGAAGGCGGTCAGCGAGCAGATCGCCAGGGGCTCGCACTTCGCGCAGCCAGGGCACGACGTGGCGGTGGTGGCGCGCAACCTGGCGCGACGGTTTGGGCAGCCACGGTGGCGCTTCGGCAACAGCGGGACCGAGTCGACCAATGACGCCGTCCGCCTCGCCCGCGCCTTCACCGGCCGGGAGCGTCTGCTCAAGATCGAGGCCTCCTACCACGGCCACCACGACTCCCTGATGGTCTCGGTCAAGCCCAACCCTGACCTGATGGGTCCTCCCGAGGCCCCAGCCTCGGTGCCGCAGAGCGAAGGCATTCCGCGCGCCCTGGTCGATCTGGTAACGATTGTCCCCTTCAACGACTTGGTTGCGCTCGAGGCGGCATTCGGCCGGCACCCGGGCGACGTCGCGGCGTTGATCGTCGAGCCGGCCATGATGAACGTCGGCATCGCGTTGCCCGACGCCGGGTACCTCGAGGCGGCCAGCAAGATCGTCCATCGCCACGGCGCGCTGCTCATCTTCGATGAAGTCAAAACCGGCGTCACCATCGCGGCCGGCGGCGCCAGCGAGCGATTCGGGGTCAAACCGGACATCGTCGCTTTGGCCAAGGCGATCGGCGGCGGCTTGCCGTGCGGTGCCATCGGCGGCCGCGAAGATGTCATGGCGCTGATCGATCAGAAGCGCGTGAGCCAGATGGGAACCTTCAACGGCAACCCGCTCACCATCGCGGCCGCCAAAGTCACCCTGGAAGACATACTGACGCCGAAAGCCTATGCCCATTTCGATGCGCTGGCCGAGGTCCTTCAGGGCGGGCTCGAGGCAGTGATCGCCGAGCACCGCCTGCCCTTCCACGTGACGACGATGGCGGCGCGAGGGGGCGTCGGCTATCGGACGGAACGGGTTCGCAATTATCGCGACTACCTTGATATGGACAAACCGGCCGCCTACCTCGCCTGGCTCTACCAGTGCAACCGAGGCGTGCTAATGGCTCCCGGCGCGGAAGAGAACTGGACGCTGTCGGTCCAGCACAGCGAGTCGGACGTCCAGCGCTATGTCGACAACTTTGCCGAGATGGCCCGCGCCCTGCGGGCTTGAGCATGCTTGACCCTCATCCGTCGGTTACCTACGATCCACGCGACCGTGAAATCGATCCCGAGCCCCGTGGACGCTAGGGCGGCCCTCGTCGCCCGGGCCAAGGAGGATGGCATCTCCGAGGTGTGGGTCATCTGTCACGACCTCAGTGGCCGCGCCCAGGTGAGGAGCGTTCCCCACCAGCGTCTGGATCGGATCCTCACCGGCGGAGTGTCGTTCGCGAGAGCGAATATCGAGTTCAACGTTCTGGATCACCAGGTGCCCGACTTTGTCTTCGGTGCCGAGACAGGCGAGTTCCTGGCGGTCCCGGACCCGGCTACGTATGCGCGGGTGCCCCATCATCCGAGTGCGGCGCGAACCTACTCATTCCTGCACGCCGTCGACGGCAAGCCCTGGGCGGGCTGTGCCCGGGGCGCCCTGAATGCGATGGACGCTCGGTACGCGAAACGAGGCCTGGCCTTGCGGGCGGCCTTCGAACCCGAGTGTTACCTGCTGGCCAGGACCGATGAAAACCACAGGCCGACCGCGCGAGCCGGGATGTTCTCACTGAATGCGCTCGAGAGCCAGCGCCCGCTGATGTCGCTGCTCATGACCTCCCTGGCGGAGATGGGAGTCGAGCTGGAGCAAGTGGCTCCGGAATTTGGTCCCGGGCAGTACGAGATCAACATCGCGCCTCAGCCCCCGCTCCGAGCCGCCGATGACTTGATGACGGTGAAGGAAGAGTTACGGGCACTGGCGCGCGCCGCCGGGTTCATTGCGAGCTTCATGCCCAAGCTCTTCGCTGACATGCCCGGCTCAGGACTCCATGTTCACATTGGCGCGGTGTCATTGGATGGAGGCAACGCCATGGAAGGCGATGGGCCGGTCGGTCTCAGCCGTCTTGGTGCCTCCTTCGTCGCCGGCCTTCTCAGGCACGCTCGCGGCCTCAGCGGTCTCGCGGCGCCGACGGTGAACTCATACAAACGGCTCCTGCCCGGGTCATGGGCGCCAAGTCACATCTGTTATGGCGCCAGCAACCGCGCGGTACTCGTTCGTGTCCCTGATTCGGGCAGCAGGCATGTCGAGTTCCGCGCCGGCGACGGCACTGGAAACCCCTATCTCACGCTCATCGGTCTTCTTGCCGCGGGCCTGGATGGCATCGAGCAGGGCCTCCTCCCCGGTGAACCCACCTTGGACGACATCGGCCACCTCAGCGAGGCCGAATTGTCGGCTCGGGGACTCGAGCTGCTGCCGCGCTCGGCGCCGGAAGCGCTCGACGCCCTCGAGGCGGATACGATCCTCATGGATGCGCTGGGGCCGGTCATCGGCCCCGGCTTTCTGCGGCTCCGGCGATCAGAGGCGGCCGCGTACTCACTCGAGGTTGGCGACTGGGAGCGCGCCACCTATCTGGAGTGGCCCTGAGCCGGCGGTCCACTTCAGACACCCTGGACCTGGCTGGTTTTAGGAGCTGAGCACATGCTTGAACTGAGCGACCTGCCGCTGATCGACCAGCACGTCCACATATTCAAGAGGGAGTCGAATCAACCTTCCTTCGATCCCCTGGCCACCTTCTCGCTTGGTGGAGACTGGATCGAGTTCCTCGAATCCGGCGGCCATGCGCCAACCGACCACGAGAAGCGACAGCTAACCATCAACCAGCAGCAGACGATGATCTATCACGAGGCGATGCACGCCATCGCCCGCTACCTGGGTTGCGAAGCGAACCGGGAAGCGATCATCGCAGCCCGCGCGGCGAAGGTCACCGATTACCAGGCATATGTGCGCGGCATGTATCGCGACATCAATCTCGAGTCCAACATCGTCGACCTCGGCAATCCCAAGAACGTCAACCTTGGGGAATTCGAAGCGCTCACCGGGGTGCCCGCTTATGGGCTCTTTCGGATCGAAATCCTGATCGGCGAGCTCTGGGACCAGCACGACAGCCTGGCAGACCTCGAGAAAGCGTTCGACGAACGGATCAGGAAGGTCGCGTCGGACCCCAAGATCATCTCGCTCAAAACAGTCATCGCCTACCGGACAGGTTTGGACCTCCAGCCGCTCTCGGCCCAGGAGGTATCGACGTCAATGGACAGACTCAAGCGCGGTCCTGAATCTGCCGGCTTGTTCGCGAGGATCCACGTGCCCCGCTCAACCCGGGACGACGTAAAGCGAGTGCGGGACTACATCCTGTGGCGGGCGCTGGAGCTGAGCATCGAGCTGAATCTGCCTTTTCAGATCCACTCCGGCATGGGCGACCAGGACCTCGACATCAGGACGGCCCGGCCGGGGCTGCTGGCGGCGGTCTTTCGTGACGAGAGGCTTCGCCACGCCAAGATCATTCTTCTCCATGGCGCCTACCCGTTCTACGAGGAGGGGGCATATCTTGCCACCGTATTTCCTAACGTGTATCTCGACCTCTCTGAGTTCAACCCCATGATCGGGCCGGGCGTGGACCGGGTGATCAGTACCATCCTCGAGCAGGCGCCATTCACCAAGGTCGTCTACTCGTCGGACGCTTTCGGTTCGCCCGAGCTCCAATGGATCGCGGGCAAGAAAGGCCGCGCAGCCCTGAGCTCGTGCCTTGGCGCCGCGGTCGACGCGGGTAACCTCTCGCTGGAGGCGGCACGAAACGCCGCCCGCATGATCCTCGCCGACAACGCGCGGCTGATCTACGGCATCTGATGGTGGGAAAAGTCGTCAAGCTAGGCGATATCGATGTAACTCGAATCGGACTGGGGACGAACCGGTTGACGAAGACGCCCGGCAACCTCGAGCTCATCAGGGCGGCGGTTGCTGCTGGTGTGCAGATGATTGACTCCGCCCATTCTTACACCGGCGGCCAAAGTGAAGAGACTATCGGCGATGCGCTCTCGCCGTTCCCCGACGGCTGCATTGTGGCCACCAAAGGCGGCGGTGGCAGCGCCGCGTCGGGGCGGCCCGAAGTGCTGGGCGCCGAGTTGGAGCAAAGCCTTGGCCGGCTGCGGACTGAGCGGATCCCCCTGTATTACCTGCATCGCGTCGATCCCAAGACTCCAATCGAAGAAAGCCTCGCCGCGATCAAGGTGTACCGAGATCGCGGCAGCGTTCGCGACGTCGGCATTTCCGAGGTCGACATTGATCAGATCGAGCGCGCCAGGCGAGTGGTGCCCATCGCCGCGGTGCAAAATCGCTACAACCTCTCGGAGCGCAAGTACGACGCAGTCGTCGATTACTGCGCTGCCGAGGGCATCGTGTTCGTGCCCTTCATTCCCCTTCGCGGCGAGGGTGGCGCCGCGCTCACCGAAATCGCCCGACGCCACGGGATGACATCGCAACAGATAACACTTGCCTGGCTCCTTCGGCGCTCGCCGGCGATGTTGCCGATTCCGGGCACGCTATCGCTCGACCACTTGAAACAGAACCTTGCGGCCTTGTCGATCGAGCTCACCGATGCGGAGTTCGAGGCACTTCGGTAGAGCCGCAGGTCACTGGGTCATGAGGACAGCGAACCTCGGTGGTGGTTGGGGAGCAGGCGTTCTGGTCGCGACATTCTTCCTGCTCGGCTTGTTCTCCTGCGACCCCTTGGCTGGAACCGGAGCCGGTACGCCGCCCGATCCAAAGACATTCATCCATGTCGACGCCGCTACGCAGTCTGCCGTTGTCACCTTGATCGCCGGCCATCCGGCCACCGACATCCAGTTCAACTACGACGGCTATGGCAACGGCTCTTTAGTGCTCACTGTCCCGACCGGGTGGCAGCTGACCATTCAATGCGTGAATAACGGCACGGTGCCGAACTCGTGCGCCGTCGTCGCCGACGACAGTTCTACTACACCGCTGCAGCCTGGTTGGACCACCCCCAACCCTCGGCGCGGCCTGGATCCCGGCCAGTCGGCGAGCTTCGCCTTCACCCCGACGGCGACGGGCAGCTACCGCATCGCGTCACTCGTCGACGGCAACGAGGCCAGCGGCATGTGGGCTGACCTCGAGATCAGCGCCGGCGGAGTGCCGACGCTAATCGGTCAGTAGCTACATTCGCCTACTCGGCGAGGCCGAGGCGGTCGATAGCGAGCAGGGCCAGGATCTTGCCGCCCTCGATGACGCCGTCCACCTCCACGAACTCGTGCACGTCATGCGACAGGCCGCCGGCCGGCCCCAGCTCCACGATGGTCGGGATCCGTGCCTGGTGGATCATGAACGTGGCGTCCGTGCCTCCCGGCGCCGTCTCCAGGTCGGGCTCAAAGCCAAGAACCTGGCCCGCCCTTCGCCTTTCCTGGTGTACGAGCGGGAGTGCGGCGGCTGCCTCAAACGAGGGCGCCAACGCGACGGGGGGCACCGAGTTCAGCTCCCTGATCTCATAGCTCCACCCGCCACGGTCCACAGTGCCTTCGATGTACTCGCGGACCGCCGCAACGACGGCATCTTTGGTTTCGCGAACATCTGACGGATACCGGGGGCCCTGCGGGAAGCGGATATCGATAGTCGCTTCGCACCAGTCCGGGATGGCGTTGATGCCTGCACGCTCCACGGACGGCGCACCGTCCATATGAACCGCGCGGACGCCACCACCGGCGATGGTCGTGCCCACTGCCATGGTCATCGGTCCCAGCAAGGCCGGGTTTAGCGCTTTGCCGACGCGCTCCTCCACCTCCTCTGCCCCATCGGTCAGCGCGACGATGATTCGCGCCATCGCCGTCACCGCGTTCACGCCCAGCTCCGGTGTGGCTGCATGTGCCGCGCGACCCCGAGTTGTGACAGCGAGCTGTACCGCTCCTCGATGGCCGACGATCGGGACCCAGCCATATGAGCCGTCCAACGCTACCGCGCTGACATCGGTCAGCATGCCTTCCCTATCGCGTGGCCCAGACAGGAATCCATGCGTGCCGAGCCACGAGTCTGGTGTGCACGCAAACCGCTTGATCCCGCTCCCCGACTCTTCCTCATCGACCGTGTAGGCAGCCACCACAGTTCCGCCGAGCTTGACGTCCAAGTCTTTGCACGCCCGCGCCAGCGCGCCCATCGCCAGCAGCGCCGAAGCCACACACCCCTTGTTGTCGAAGCTGCCTCGGCCGTACAGGATCCGCCGGCGGCGTTGGGTTCGATGTTTCTCCCAGATCTTCGACATGCGCGGCCGGATGCCAGCCTCGAATCGATGGGAGCCCACTTCAACTGCGACCCGATCTCCGCCCAGGTACTCGACCCAGCCTTCAGCCGCCGAGTACGGATCGCCGTCGGCCCACCTCCGCCGTCCACCCGGCGGCACTGCGTCGGTATGCGCTTCGATTACGAAGGCGCGCGAACCAACACCCTCGAGAACCTCGATCACGTTCTCGCTGTTAGGCCCAACCGCCTGCGACGTGACCTTGGTTCCGTGAGGTGCCGCCGCAGCATGCACCTTGCCCACCATGCTGTTGGCATCGTCGGCTGTGCCTTCGCCACCCGATGGGCTTTCCGAGCGGATCAGGTCTTTGAGGATCTCCTGGATGTGGACCGCTTCACTGTCGACCGCGGCCATCACCGCCGACTCGAGCCGGCCCAGCCGCTCAGCGCTGTTCAGAGGCTGTACACCCGCCGCGCATTCCCTGGCCGCACCTCGATCCCAGCCGCCACCGACGGGTTTGTGTGCCGATTGGCGCTTAAAGGTGGCGCGGGGGCGGTGCGGAAGATTTGAATTGTCGGTCGAGCTTAGGGGGACGGGACATTAACGTCAAGAGAGTTGTTATTTGCGCTGGTCAGGAACGTCAGGTTCCGACCGGCGACGCTCGAAGATAGGCCGCGACCTGCTCCGCCAAGAATTGTGTGTCATAGGGTTTAGTGATGTGCCCGACGCAGCCCGCATCGAGACTGAGCTGGCGATCACTGGCCATCGCGTGAGCCGTAACTGCGACTACCGGGATTGAGGCGTACGCAGGATCCGCCTTCAGCTGCCGCGTCAACGAGAGACCGTCCTGCCCCGGGAGCTGGATATCCATGAGGATGAGATCGGGACGCTGCCGTTCAATGCTGGCGAGTGCTTCTGGCGCGGAGGCCGCGAAAAATAATGAATAGCCGTAGCCCTGGAGGATGGCTCCGACCAGCATCTGGCTCGCCGGGTTGTCCTCGACCACCAGCACCACCTGTGGCCCAGCTGCCGAGCTCATGCCGCGGCGTGCTCCTTGGCAACGAATCCCCGGAGCCAGGCGATGAGCTCGGGACCGGCGAGCGAGTTGCGCTGGAATATGGCCGCAACGTGGCCGTTGAGCGCCGCCTTGTCGTCGGTCGTGAGCTCCTTCGCGGTCAATACCATGATCGGAATCGATCGGGTTGAGACGTCGGTTCGGAGTGCCTCGACGACGTCGAATCCGGTCACCTCGGGCATCATTAGGTCGAGCAGAATCAGGTGCGGATGCTGTGCGTGGGCGATATCGATGCCTTCCTTGCCGCCCGCTGCTTTCAGAACGTGAAAGCCCTCCGGCTCGAGCAACGTCTGAAGCAAATCAAGGTGGGCGGGTTCGTCATCGACCACCAAAACTCGGATCTCCCCGGGCTGGGCTTTAGGGGCGAAGGCATACTGATTCAGGCGCGATAGGAGGGCCTCCCGGTCCACTGGCTTGACGAAGTAATCAGTTGCGCCCAGAGCGTGACCCAGCGAGGGATTGTCGCTCACGCTGACGACGACGACAGGGATATTCCAGGTCAGCTGATCCGCCTTGAGACGTCTCAGCACTTCCCAGCCGTCGATCTCAGGAAGCAGGATATCCAGGGTTATCGCCGCAGGTTTCAGCTCCCGGGCCATGGTCAGCGCCTCATTTCCGGTGCGGGCGATCCTCATTCGAAATCCACCTGCCTCCAGGTGCCGCGCGAGTATCTCCGCAGCTTCGGCATTGTCCTCGACGACGAGAATCAGTGGCAGGTGCTCGTCGGACGGCCCAATCCGCAACGGCTCGTACATCCCCGTCTGGGTTGAGGGCATTGCTGAGACCGGCAACCGCAACGTGAAGGTGCTGCCCTCGCCCGACACGCTTTGGACCCTGACCTCGCCGCCGTGAAGCTCCGCGAAACGCTTCGTCAACGCCAGGCCCAGGCCGGTTCCCTCTTGCTGGCGTCCGTGCCCGGCATCGAGCTGTTGGAACTCCCTGAAGAGCCGGCTCAGGTCGGCCTCAGCGATCCCGATGCCGGTGTCGGTCACCGCAATCTCGATCCACGATTTGACCTGGCGAGTGCGGATCGAAACCCGTCCACCCTGTGGCGTGAATTTGACGGCGTTGGACAGAAGGTTGAGCAGCATCTGCTTCAGCTTTGTCGGGTCTGCGACCAGGTGGAGGCCCGGCCCTGAATCGCTGTCGATGGTAATTCCCTTGGTCCGCGCCAGCGGCTCCAGGGCCGACAAGGCGGTCTGCACGCTGTCGGCCAGGTTTATCCGCTCCGGATAAAGGTTCATCTGGCCGGCTTCGACTTTTGAAAGGTCGAGCAGGTCGTTGATCAGCCCGAGCAGATGTTGACCACTCGTATGGATCTGCTCAAAAAAGCGATGTTTGGTAGCGGCGTCAAAGCGATCGGTCTTGTCATCCCGAAGAATCTCCGAGAAACCGAGGATCGAAGTCAATGGTGTCCGCAGCTCGTGGCTCATGTTCGTCATGAACGTGCTCTTGTGCTGATTCGACTCCAGCAACTCGCTGTTGGCTTGGCGAAGACCCTCAAATAGCCGAGCTACTCGAACCGCCGCCGCGAGCGGGGCCGCGATCATCTGGGCGCGGACCAGATCGGTTTGGCTGAACGCGGCGCCCGCGGTATGACGGACGGCGGTCAGCGCGCCCACCACCACTCCTCCGCTGACCATCGGAAGCGTGATGACAGGGCCAAGGTCGTCTTTGACGGCCCATTCGTGGATGGAGTTTGCCCAACCTGCATCTCGCAGGTCTCCAAGAAGGGGCTGGCCCGTGCGCAAGACCTCGGCCGCGGGCGAGCCGTCGGGAAGGAGGGCGCCTTCAGGACTATCGATGCGCCGGTGCTCGCCGCCGCTGAGGACGAACACCAGCCCGCTGTCGAGCGATACCGCGACCTCCGAGGCGGCAACTGCAGCTGCGGTCTTTCGCAGGCCGAGCGCGACCAGATCGTCCAGGTCGGTTGTGGCGCCGACGTCGACCATCGCCTGGGCCAATTCGAGGCGCTCTCGAGTCGCTTCCTCCCAAGTCAGGAGCGACTTGGCGAGCTGCCCGATCTCGTCTGCACGGTCGGTCGAAGGGATCGTCACCGGCTCGCCGGCCGACAGCGCGTTGGCAGCCAAGATGAGCTGCCTCACCGGGTGCAGCATGGAGCGGAACACGATCCACGCGAGGATCGCTATGAGAATCAGGATGGCAGCCACTGCAACGATTGAAGCGATGATGCCCGCGGCAGTAAGGTCCCTTGCCGCGGCAAGCTCCTGCTTGACAGTCCCAGCCAGTGAGCTGCTCAGGTTCGATTCCGATTGTCGAAAAGCGTCGAAGAGCCCCTTGCCTTCGATATCTGTTGCGGGGTTGGCCTGCGGACCAGATGCCGCCACCGCTGCCAAACGTGCGGCGGCGAAGGTCTGCCAAGAGCTTGCGGCGCTTTCCATGTTGACCAACTTGGCCCTTGTCGCGGAATCGGTGGCTGCCGAATCGAGGAACTGCCGGGCGGCCGCCACCTGCCCAGTGCCGAGGTCGTAGGGCTGCAAGTACTGGGTCTGGCCGGTGAGCTCGAATCCGCGCTCGCTCGTCTCCTGATTGAGCAGGCCGATCGCGAACTGCTTTTCGTTGGTTTGCAGGAGCTGGGCGGCTTGCGCACGCGCCTGGGCCTCGTTCGCACGGCTCTGGATGATGGTGCCGCTGACATTCCCCACCAGCACGGCGCTCACCAGCACCAGCAGGAAGATCGTGGCCCGCTTCTGGACGCTCACCGGGTGGCGGCGAGCATGGGAAGGACAAGGCTTGGTGTCGCCATGCAAGTGTTCTACCGGAGACGCCTCAAAAGCGCGCCCCAAGCTGGCATGGCACGGTGCCATGGATTCGGATGGGGACCGAACCCAGGCTCCGGGAACCGGCGTTTAGACCAAGCGGCGGCCGGCTCCCGTCGGGCCGGCCGAGGTAGCGCTACTCCTTGGCTTCGACGAGCTCGCCTTCGATGTTGATCTTGATCTCGTTGCTGACGATGAACTTGCCGTCCAGCATCATCTCGAAGTTCATGCCGAAGTCCTTTCGGTTGATCTCGCCCTCGGCCGAGTAGCCGATGCGGTGGCCCATGTTCGGGTCATTGAACTCGCCCAGATTGGTGACGTTGAGGGTAAACGGCTTGGTGTTGCCCTTGATGGTCAGATCGCCTGTCACCTTGTAGTGGTTGCCGCCGGCGGATTCGATCTTGGTGCTCTTGAAGGACATCGTCGGGAACTTGTCGATCTCGAGGAAGTTGGACGAGCGCAGGTCCTTGTCGCGCTGCTCGTTGTGGGTTCGGATGCTCTCGGTCTTGATCGTTGCCTCGATCTTGGTGCTGTCGGGCTTGTCCGGGTGGATCTCGCCGGTCGCCGTCACGTCGGCAAAGTGACCGCGAACGGTCATCATCCCGAGATGCTTGGCCGAGAACTCGACCTGAGTGTGGAACGGATCGAACTTCCAGTTGCCCATATGAGCTCTCCTATACAAGGTCGGAGGTTGCAATGGTCCTTGCCGGTAGACCCGCAGGACCAGACCGATGTGGTCGCCTCAGTGGGAACCAGTTGCGCGTGCAACTTATTCCTCGGAGGCGCTCGTCCCACACGGCCCCATGGGCCCTGCGCCTGACCGAGCAGCCTCTAGCTGTCGGCGCCCCACCCGGGACGGAGGGGCGCCAGGTCCCTCAGCTCTGGATCCGCGGGAACCGCATTCTCTGAACCCTCTTCGGCCCATGTCCGCCCATATTGATCGGGGATATTGCCCCAACCGAAGAATGGCAACGGCGCCTTTGGGATCAGGCCGAGGGCGTCAAGCGGATCAATGTTCGCATCGACGACGGTGCAGAGGTGTACCCAGTCGTCACCGAAGTCGAAGGCATAAATGAACTGTTGGGACGTCTTGAGGCTCGACAGCGTTTGGCGAGTTTCGTCGAGCACCTCGCCGTCGGATTCCTCGTCAAGCATCCCGATCCGGGTGCGATCGGTCAGCTCGAATTCATCGCCGACCTCCAACCGCCCCACGGCGATCGTCATCATGAAAACGAACAGACCGCTGAGAAGAACCCACAGGTTGTTGGCGAGGACCGCGGCGGTCATCTGGCCGACATCTCGGTCGCTAGCTTACCTGCCGATTCCGTCCCTGGGGTACCGGGATGCTCCGGTCAGCTATCAAGCATTCGATACGTAATGCCGTCGTTGAGCTGGCTCACGGCAGGCGTCAGCTGGAGCGGTTGCCATCAGGGGCGACTGCTTTCAGACCAGTGACGGCGAGGATTTGCTCCTCGCCTAAGGAGTCCTCCTTCAAAAGGGCCTGGACCAGTGCTTCCAATTGGTCTCGATGTTCAGACAAGAGTCGCACCGCCTCGGCAAAACATTCGTCGGCGATGCGCTTGACCTCGGTGTCAACTTCCCGCGCCGTGGCTTCGCTGTAGGGTCGCGACAGTCCGAAACCATCGCCCGAACCGTCCTCCCGAAACGCGAGCGGTCCTATTTTCGGGCTCATTCCCCACCTCACCACCATCTCGTGAGCGATCATCGTGACCTGCTGCAGGTCGCTCGCCGCGCCGGTGGTCAGTGTGTTGTAGACCAACTGCTCCGCCGCTCTGCCGCCGAGGGCGCCGACGATTCGGGCGCGCACGTAATCCTCGCCATAGTTGAAGCGATCGTCGACAGGGCTCTGGACGGTGACTCCGAGGGCTCCGCCGTGCGGAATTATGGTCACTTTCCGCACCGGGTCCGCACCAGGTATCAGCAGGCCGAGGAGGGCATGCCCCGACTCGTGGTAGGCGATACGCTCGCGGTCGCCTGGGGTCAGCATCAGGTGACGCTCAGTTCCGAGCAGGATCCTGTCGATGGCCTGGAAAAAGTCAGCGGAGGTGACCGCAGTCTCGCCCTTGCGGGCGGCGCCGAGCGCCGCCTCGTTGGCGAGGTTGCGGAGATCGGCACCCACCAGCCCGGGGGTGGCACCAGCGATCGCGTCGAGGTCGACGTCTGGGCCCAGCGGCACCTTTGCCGTGTGTATTTTCAGAATCGCGGCACGGCCGCGCCGGTCGGGCGGCTGCAGCGTGACACGGCGATCGAAACGACCAGGCCGGAGGAGGGCCTGGTCGAGAACATCCGCCCGGTTGGTTGCTGCCAGGACGATGACTCCTTTTCCTGGCTCGAACCCGTCCATCTCCGTAAGGATCTGGTTGAGTGTCTGTTCCTGTTCATCGTTGCCGCCGATGCGAAAGCCGGAGCTGCGGCTACGGCCGACGGCGTCAAGCTCGTCCAGGAAAATAATCGCCGGCGCGGCCTGGCGCGCCTTTGTAAACAGATCGCGCACGCGCGAGGCGCCGACGCCAACAATTGCTTCCACGAATTCCGATGCGGATTGGCTGAAGAAGGGTACCTTGGCCTCGCCCGCGACGGCTCGAGCCAGCAACGTCTTGCCGGTGCCCGGCGGCCCGATAAGAAGAACGCCCTTCGGGACCATGCCGCCAAGGCGTTCGTATTTCTGCGGCTCGCGCAAGAAGTCGACGAGCTCTTCGAGCTCTTGCTTGACCTCATCAATCCCTGCCACGTCGGCGAACGTCGTCCCGGGCCGCTCGGGGTCATACAGCCGCGCCCGGCTCTGACCAAACGCGCCGAGCAAGCCACCGGCGCCACCAACAGTGGCGGCGCGGCGAATAAAGTAGAGGACGACGACCACGATCAACAGGGTTGGTCCGAAGCTCAGGAGCAGCGTCTGCCAGAGCGGAGGCGGAGGGTTCTCGGGCTGGGCGTTGATGGTGACCCCGTGCTGCTCCAGAAGAGGCTCCAGGCTGTCATCGGCGAATGAGGGCCGCTGCGTGGAGAAGTGGGTCGCGCTGACCGTGCTGGTAGGCGACGCTTTGATCGGAGTCTTGGTGACTCCCGTGATTGCATCGCCGGTCGCGGTCACGCTGATCACGTTGCCGGCGGCAACCTGCTGTTTGAATATGTCATAGGGCAGGGTTACCGTGGTCGGTTGCGCCGGCGCAAACAGGACATTGGTCACGAAGATGTTGATCACCAGCAGTACTAGCAGGGTGATCCAAAAGCGACCCGAGCGAAGGGGGTTCTGTGGCACGCGCGCCGACGGGTTCTGCTGCCCAGGCTTGGCGGGCCTGGGTGGACCAGCGGGGGTGGTGGGTGGCGAGCTAGACATCAGATCGGGCTCACCAGCGTAGGACAACAAGGACGCGCGACGAAGCTGCGGCATCGTGCGACGTCAAGTCCTTGCGCGGACGGCCGTGCTCGCCGGACGCCGGTGCGACGCCGGGATACCTTGCGACTAGGTCGGCCCCACCTGACGCGCTCTGAGCTCACCGCTCCAGCCCTTGATCGCGCCCCTCAACCGCAAGCGTGGCTTGACGAGCACGAACCCGACTCAGCTTCAGCTTTGCCCGATCCTGCTTGCTCAGATCGGCCGTCTCGCCAAGAAGATCAAATGTCTGGTCAATCAGTTGCGTTTGGCGCGAGCCCTTCCAGCCCGCACGCAGCAGGATCTCGGCAATGGCCTTGAAGTCGAGACCCGAGCCGGAGTTCATGAGCGCCCACATTTCGCGCCGATCTTTTTCTCCTGGCAGCGTGTCGGGGCGGTCGAGCAGGCCAGCCAGCTTGGCCACGAAGTGGGCCTCCGCCGTGAGCACTCGGGTGCGGTCAATTCTCTCGGTGTGCTCAATCAGGACCTCGACAGGAATCTGCAATTTTCGACCCAGCTTGGATTGATACACCGGATACACATCAATCCCGACGCCGTCGATTTCAAATGCAAACTTTCGCCCGCTGATGTGGCGGCTGGGTGCGAGCTGGAACTTTGCACCGAGCTTTGCCAGCGTCGCGTGGTCGACGATCACGTCGAGGTCGTGGCTCTTGGCAACACTGGCCCGCAGGTAGGTGGCCCAGCCGCCGATGAGAACTGCCTCAGGAAATTCGCGAACGAACCTGCGCATTACCGCCTGCACATCGTCCTCGTTCGGTTTCGTCCTACCTTCAGGCGACATCGCGCATCAGACTGCGATCCATGGCCTCGAGGAATCGCTGGGCCTGCCAGGTGGGCAGGTTGAAAAGGTCAACGTAGACCTGGCAGCGGGGCGCGACCTTTCCGTATCGACTCAGCAGTGGATCCGGCTCGAGAACAAGCAGATTGGCGTCGCCGCGGCGAAATGGGAATCGGCGCCTGACTTCATTCACCTTGGCGTACACGAGTACTTGCTCATAGTCCGCGACCACATTGCGCCCCTCGTGTTGAACGAAAGCCGTGTATGCAGTTGGGACCGCAGACGATGGAAGTCGGGCTTCAATCTCGTTTACCGACATCGGCACCCTCGTGCTGTAAACGACGTCGGCGTTAAGGTCGCGTAGCGCGGCCCACAGCAGCAAGAGCCGCTTGGGATCCAATACGCGCAGGCCGCTGGCGCTGCCGCGCACGGCTCCGATTTCTCGGGGTCGCACGAGTCCCTTGTGGATCGTTGAGACAGGTAGGTTCAACTCCTCGCTCAACTGAGTTAGCGAGGTGCGCCTGACGCCCAGGTCAAGGGCGCCGACTAGAAGATGGCGCCAAACCATCTCGGTTCGACTGATCATCTGCAGCAGTTTACGCCATTTAGCGAATTTCGAATACTCTCGGCGATTCGACATGTCTACAGCGGTACTCGGCTCTCAACGGAGTTGGATCGCCTCGTCGACCCAGCCCGGTGCCAGCTCATGGAGGGACGCATAGGCTGCCCAGGACCGCACCCAGCCTTCGAGCACAGCTATATATAGCCAACGACTTGGCTGAACCACAATAGCGATCCGGGTACTGAAGACAATAGATGTCGACGGTCAACCGGGTCTACGGGCTGGAAGCCGCCGGCTCGACGTCTCGCGAATACGAAACTGGTCAAAGACAACTTGGCAGCCGGCGCCTGCGCGTTCGATCTCGAGGCCACCGACCTCGCATATCTTCACCGCAGAGCCATACTCGCCGCGCCGTTCGCGCCCGACCGGCTTAGGCGGAGCCGACGCCAAGTGGCGGATTGGCGCGGCCGACACCAAACGCCCAGTTGCGAAAGACGAGGGAGCCGGCGAGCCCGACGATGACCAACGCAGTGAGGCCGTGGAGCCCCCCGATGACGGCCAAGCCTGTGCCGCCACCAGAGCCCACAACCCCAAGCAGGAACTGCACCACCATCAGGCCGAGCAAGCCGGCCGTCTGACCCTTGGTCCGCGCGGGCAATCGCGCGCCGAAGGACAAGGCGATCAGGATGAGGATCGTGAGCGGAATCACGAAGGTACCCACCACTGCATGGAGAGCTGCGAACTGATCCCCGACCTTGAAGGCCGAGTAGACATCCGTGGCGTTGTCCTTGGCGCCCCAAACCGCCAGGGCCGCGGCTGCGATCAGATAGAACTGCAGCGCCAGTTCAACCAGCAGGACCACGCCGACAACCGAGTAGGCCTTCTTGAATCCGGACATATGACCTCCTCCTACCCGCCGAAATTGATCCAAGCATCATCGCAGACCGATTCGAGCGTCAGTTCCCGGCGTGAGGGTGGATGTGCCCCCGATCGGCTTCTTTATGGGCGCCTTCTTAGGTTTCCCGACCCAGGCAATGCGCCACGATGGGAAGTCGATGTTGAAACGCGCGCGGGCGACGCTGGTGGTGACAGAGCCGGCGCTGAACCGGGCAGCGACCCCCAAGGCTACGACCATCATCCATGACGCGGGCGGCGAGATGATCCAGACATCAAAGCCTGGGGCCAGCAAAACGGACCAGCCGAGCGACCCGAGCGTCGCTGGACGGGATTTCCGCCGCCAGCGCCTCACCACCGTTTTGTAGACCATGCGGGCGGCGCGGACAAGCGTCTGTTAGGTTCAGTCGGTGGCCGGATCCGCGGACCGAACCACCGCGAAGGATCCGGCTCGCGTGGCCATGACACGCCCCCAGCCCGGCCGCCGGCTCGGCCCGTTTCTGTGCTGGGCGGTCGTCTTCGCCGATATCGGAACCTCCGTCTATTACACGCCTGGCATCCTTTACCGCCAGGTCGGCGTCCACGCGGCTTTGTTCGTCACCATGACCCTCGCCGTCTTCGTCCTTCTGTCGATCAAGTACGCAGAGGTCGCCATCCGCTACCCGGAGGGCGGTGGAGTGGTGACCGTCGCAACTCGCGCCATCCATCCCTTTGCCGGATTGGTCGGCGGCCTTTTGATCCTCGTCGACTACTTCCTGACCGCCGCGCTCAGCGCGCTGTCCGGCGTCATCTACCTCACCGTTGTCGCCGGGCCGTTGAAGCCCCTTGTCCTGGTCGTAACGGTTGCGGCCCTGATTCTTCTCGGCCTCCTCAATCTGATCGGCGTCAAGACCAGTGCGCAGGTGACCGCCATCTTCGCGACCGTGGCCGCGTTGGGCCAGCTCGCCGTCGTCGTCGGCGTGAGCGTGCACCTGGGGCCCGGCGGTCTCGTCAACTCCCTCTCGCACTTGCTTTCCGGCCCTCGGCTGAGCCCGCTGGGTGTGCTGACAGGTTTTTCGGGAGCCTTCCTAGCTTTCTCGGGGCTCGAAAGCATCGCCCAGCTCGCGCCGGCGATGGCGGAATCTCGAAAGAAAGTTGCCCCTATAGCGATGGGACTCGTGGTCATTACAGTGGTGGTCACCAGCCCGCTGCTGACGCTATGGTCTACCACGCTCCTGGACCCGGCCCGGAATGACCCCAACCAGTTCGTGTCGCTGCTGGGGGGCTTTGCCGCAGGCGCGGTGCTCCAGGTCTCGGTCGCCATCAGCGCCGCGCTGCTGCTCGTTTTTGCCAGCAACACCGCTTTGATCGGGACCTACAACGTCTTCCTAGCGCTGGCCAGGATGCGCTTCCTTCCACGCGCGCTGACCGTCACCAACCGCTGGCGGAAGACTCCCCACGTGGCGATCCTCGTGGCGACCGCCGTCCCGGTAGGAATCGTCGTTCTCTCTGGGGGCAATGTCGGATTGTTGGGTGACCTCTACGCGTTCGGGTTGCTGGGAGCATTCTCCGTGACCTGCATCGCGCTCGACCTCGTGCGCTTCCACGAGCGGCATGTCCAACGGATGGGCAACGAGGCCGTCAACGTGGGCCGAGCGAAGTTCATCCTCGGCGTGATCACCACCGTGCTCGTTAGCAGCGCCTGGATCACGAACCTCTTCGCCAAGCCGCTGGCGACTCTGTTCGGCGGCTGTCTGACGCTCCTGGGAATCGGCATCGCGTTCGTCACCTATCGCCACGCCCGGCGTCGCGGCCCCTCGGTCATATTTCCGCTGGTGCACTACCACGAGGAGCCCGTCGTCTTCATGTCCAAGGGTCGCCGGTTGCCGGCATCCAGAGTCCTGGCTCTGCTCCCTCATGACGTCGCGCAGGCGGCGCAGGTGGCCAATCTTGCCGCCGCCGACACCTCTGCCCGGCCGGTCGCCTTCCTCTACATCGCGCACCCGGACACGGCCGCCACGAGGGATCCCGCGGTGTACGAGATTGTTGACTCGTACCGCGATGATGCCGCCGCTCAGGAGGTCTTCGCCAAGGCGGAGGCCACCACTCGCAAGGCCCGCCTCGACAGCCGGTTCATATACGTCCCCGCCAGAGCGCCCGCTGGCACGGCGGACTGGCTGGTGACGCACATGGCGCCGCAGGAGACGATCATGCTTGACGACGGCGCCGGCCTCGTCTCTGCTGACCGGTTCGCGTTGGAGCGCAAGAAGGTCGGTGACACGA
>DATLRQ010000066.1:0-3802 GCA_035534555.1 Candidatus Micrarchaeaceae archaeon | reverse complement strand
AAACGACGAAAACCGGCCCGAGGACCGGTTTCCGTATTCAACTTACCTCGGAAGAGGCCTTCCAGAAAGCGTGGCGGGGATGGATGGGAATCGAACCCACCCAGGACGCCTCGCAGCGCCCCGCAAACGGTTTTGAAGACCGCGAGGGTCACATACGCAGCCGTCCATCGTCGTCCACTCAAGTTCCGCAAGCCGAGGCGACTTGCCACGGCCGTCCGCCTTCGTACGCTGTCAACCGCCCCGTTGGCTGTCATCTTCTTGGCTGTCACAACCTGTGTCTTCGTCCGAGGCTGGCTGCGCGATCCCTACCATGGGGAAGGTCCGCGCGGTGACGGTCCGATCGATGGAGAGCCCGACCGACACCGGCGTCGTAGGCGATCGAGGCGGCCAGCCGGTCTTAGCGTCTGCCTAGCGGCAGAAGCCTGCCGGCACGAGGCTGATGCCATCGTTGGCCGGCAGCGCGAACACCTTTTGCATGGTTACTGACTGGGGCCAACGCGCGTCGGTTGTCCGCTTTCTCCAATCGATGCGTTAGCTGAGAAGGCCCATCCGCGTCGCTTCGCGCGCCGCCTGAGACCTGGATCCGACCGACAGCTTGCGAAGGATCGCCGAGACGTGGTGGTCGACGGTTTTCGATGTTAGGAAGAGACGGTTTGCGATCTCGGCGTTACGCATGCCGGACCTCACGAGGTCGAGCACCTCCAGCTCACGTGCTGTCAACTGCGCCGCATTGCGCTGCGTCGACGCACGCGGCCCACGCGAGATTCCGTGCGCGCCGCGCGTACGCAGCTTACGTGCGACGACCGCAGCCGCCGTCCGAGCTCCGAGTCTCTGCAGCTTCATGAGAGAGTGCCTGAGCAGCTCGTCATCGTCGGCTCCGGCCAGAGCAAGCGCGGCGTCGTATTCGCATCCAAGCGCGCTCCAGAGCTCCGCAGCCCGCGACCAATCGCCCTGAAGCTCGGCCTTGTAGCGCTCCGGAACCATGGGATGCACCTCGTCCCGAAGCCCCGCCCGCCGGCGCCAGCACAGCATCTCGCCGAGCTGCCACCAGGCACCGAGGGCCATGGCCTTGTGAAATGCGGCATCCGTCTCGCCGGCGATTGCGTCAACACAGCCTTCGAGCCACGCTGCCTCCGCTCTCGAAGTACATACCGGCACTGCGTATTGAAGTTCGCCTTCGCGTTCGGCCATCCCTTTGGCTTCGTCGAGCAGCGGCCAGACGTCGGGGTCACCGCGACGCGCTCGGACCACAGCCAGAATCGGCAGCACGCTGACACGAGGCAGCTGGCCCTTCTCGCCGTTCAGCACGCTCTCCGCGACCTCCACTGCTCGCGACCAGTCGCCGTGGTCCAGGTAAACCTCGGCCAGCGATGAAAGCAGCCACATCCTCCAAAGCTCGAGGCCGTGTTCGCGAGTGAAGTCGACACCCCGGCTGATCACCTCAACGAGGCCGTCGTACATTCGCGCCTGCACAGAAGCGTTTGCTACATTGATGTAGGCACGTCCGACGTCCTCGTCCAGGCCCAGCTCCAAGGCCATGTCGAGGCTTCGGAGGACCTTGTCCTTACCGCGCAGATCGCCCATGAGGATCTCCGTGGTCCCTAACGAATTCAAGGTGTGGAGGACGGTCTCAGAGTCTCCGACCTGTTCGGCGAGGTCGAGCGCCAGGGCCGCGGTGAGGGTAACGCCGTCGGCGTTGTCGTGGTTCATGTAGAACATCACCAGCCCTGAATAGGCGAGCGCGAGTTCGCGACCTGGAGGCAGCGTTTCCAGAAGCTCGATCGCCCTGCGGATCGGCGCTTCAGCCTCGGCGCCTCGGCCGCCGCACATATAGAGCCTCGACTGGCGGCGTAGCGCGTCCGCCAAGTTCAGGGAGTCCTCGGCCTCTTTGTAGAGGTCGATCGCGCGTGCTTGCGCTTCGATGGCCAGTTCGGCCTGGTTGGTGTGGAGCCGTTCGTGCGCGAGCAGCTGAAGGAGGTCCGCGTGCTGGCTCGGCGGCAGGATTTCCGCGACTCGCAGCGCTCGCGAGAACTGCGCCGCCGCCTCGCGGTGGGCGCCGAGCGCCGAAGCGCGCTCGCCTGCGGCACGTCCGAAGCGCACCATTGCCGGGTGGTCGTTGGCCGCCTCGGCATGGTGAGCCAGGCGTGTAACGTCCGGCGCACCGTGCAATGGGTTGGCTAGCGCCTCCAGCGTTCTCCGGTGGAGCTGAAGAGCGCGATCGGGCGGGATGGACTCGTGGATGGCCATTCGAGCGAGCTCGTGACGGAAGGCGACCGCTCCGTTTTGGGTGGCCAGCATTCCGGAATTGAGGCACTCGCCGAGGGCAGCTAATTGCTCCGGGCTAACCGCCTCGAGCAGCCAGAGCTGCACCTGCTGCGGGACGACCGCGACTATATCGATTAGCGCGCGGGCCTCCGGCGTCAGCCGCGCTGCACGGGCCAGGACAGCGTCGCGCACCGTGGCTGGGATCTGCTCCTGGTCCGCCGAGGCCAGTGCCTCGGTGACGAAGAAGGGGTTGCCACCCGTCTTGCGGTAGAGCTCCCCGACATCGACGCCAGCGCCGCCCGCCAGGGCAGCCACCGCGGCGGCTGAAAGGGGTCGCAGCTTCATCCGCGATACCGACTCGTGCCGGGGCATCTCGCCAAGCAGAAACCGCAGGGGGTGGACCCGCCCGAGCTCGTCGTCCCGGTAGGTCGCGATCAGAAACGCTGATGTCGATTCCACGCGACCGCTCAGCAGGCGCATGGCATCGAGGGTTGCCTCGTCAGCCCACTGCAAGTCCTCCAGGACCACGATCGCGGGCGGGGCGTCACGCAGCTCCTTGAGCAGCGCCGACGCGACCTCATATGGCCGAGCCCGGCTCCCGCCGAGCCGCAGCAGCTCGCCTCCGACCTTGGACGCGATGTCCATCAACGGGCCCAGGGGCTGTGGCGTGAAGAGCGGGTCGCAGGCGCCCCACAGGACACGGGTGGCGCCGTGCTGGTTGCAGAAACGCCGCACCAGGGCGGTCTTGCCGACGCCGGATTCGCCGCCGATTAGGCAGAGAACGCCCGATCCCGAAGCGTGGACCGCCTCGAGGAGGCGTCCCAGCCGTCCGAGCTCCTGAGATCGCTCGAGAAGCGGGGGCAGACTCGCTACATCAACCATCGATCGAGCCATCGGGACACCATCCTGCGCCCAATCTCACCCCTGGATCAAGTCCA
This sequence comes from Candidatus Micrarchaeaceae archaeon, assembly GCA_035534555.1. GTDB lineage: Bacteria > Chloroflexota > Dormibacteria > Dormibacterales > Dormibacteraceae > Palsa-872. Next base: position 599 of record DATLRQ010000066.1, on the reverse strand, counting down.
CAACATGGGTGGTTGCCCGGCCCAAGTTGGGGAGGTCTCCCGATTCCGGCCGCCTCTCCCAGGCCTAGGTTTCACCCATCGCGAAATCGCGAAATTCATCGAAGGGGGGCACACATATGCCCAGGTATCTCGTGGAGAGGACGTTCACGGACGGTCTCCATATCCCGGTCAACGCGGAGGGCGCGGCGGTATGCCTGCAGGTCGTGGATCGCAACGGTGACGAAGGCGTGACCTGGATCCATTCGTACGTCACTGATGACAAAAAGAAGACGTTTTGCATCTATGACGGCCCGAACCCGGAGGCTATTCGCAAGACCGCCGGCAAGAACTCCCTGCCGGTCGACCGGATCACCCAGGTCAGCGTCCTGGACCCGTACTTTTATAAGTAGGCAGAAGCCTTCCCTACCTCTCCCCCGCAGGGGGAGAGGTAGGAGTGTGGAGCGAACGGAGAACGCTGAGTTGTCCAAGGAGGTCCGCCATGAGGTCCACTGCAGTGGCTGTCATGTTGGCGGCCACGACCGACAAAATTGGCGGGGATGGATGGGAATCGAACCCACCCAGGACGCCTCAGCAGCGCCCCGCAAACGGTTTTGAAGACC
>DATLRQ010000065.1:0-61336 GCA_035534555.1 Candidatus Micrarchaeaceae archaeon | reverse complement strand
CGCGCGCAACGTCAACTCGGTCGCAGGGCAGGGTGCCCAACTCCGTCTCGTTCATGATCCCGCTGATATCCCGCGCGACGCCGAAGCCCCGCCGCTGGTCATCAACTGGGGCGGCTCGGACGCCATGCCGGCCGACCTCGTCGTCATCAACCGGCCGGAGGCAGTACGGATCTCCTCGGACCAGGTGGAGTCAATCCGACGGCTCGGCGATCTGGCCCCGCGCACGGTCGCCCGGCCCGACCAGCTCGACCTGCTGGGCTCCCAACGCGCGGTGGCGAAGCGTCGACACGGTGCGCGTGGAATCGGAAAGACAGTCATCCCTTCCGACGCGGCTTGGAGCCAGCGCGTCCAGTACGACATGTTTCAGGAGTTCATTCCCGATCGTCGCGAGTACCGGGTGTCAGTTCTCTCCGGCCGCGTGGTGTCTGCCTATCTGAAGCAGCCGCCCGAAGGCGTCTCACCCGAGAATCTGCATCCGGGCTGGAGCTTCGAGCGGACTCGCACCATGCCGCGTGCGGTCGCCACAGTGGCGCGCGAGGCCGCGCGGCGGATCGGGCTCGACTACGCAGGTGTGGACGTGATCGAGGACACGCGCACCGGGCGCGTGTACTGCCTGGAGGCCAACGCCGCGCCCGGGATGTCGGAGGACACGCTGAGGAGCCTGTATGGCCATATCCAGAACACGCTTCGCGGGCGGCTCGCCCGTGCCAGCTAAATGCCGAGCAAGGGCGGCAGCCGCCGCACCGCCACAGCCAGCACGCCATCGGCAGTGGCAGGCGTGGTCGCGCCCGCGCTCGCCTCGGCAGGATTGGTCCGCACATCAGCGGTCGTTGCGGACGAGCTCGAGGTCGAACAACTCGCCTTCGTCCCCGAGCTGGAGGAAGACCCGGCGACCGGCAGCCCAGAGTGGGCCAATCTCTACGCGCGAGCCGTGGTTCGCCGCCGCGAAGAGCGCGAACGCGTCGATCGCGAGGCCGGTCAGGCCCAGATCCTGTGGGACGAGTTCCTCCGCACCCAGGGCCAGGAGGTGCCGGAAGGCGAGCGCTCGCTGGTCGCCAACGATGAGCTGCACGAACAACTCCGGCGCCTCGCCCGCACCGCGGCGGCGGCCGAGTACGAGAGGGAGAACGTGATAGGAGACCCCAACCAGACCTTTGGCATCGAGATCGAATTCGACGGAGCTGATCCGAATGTGGTGGCCCGAGCTCTCTACGAGGCTGGCCTCGCCGCTTCGCCCAACCAACAGTCCTACCACTCCCAGAATCGCGTCCCCGGCAAATGGGTGCTTGAGCACGACAGCACCGTGACCGGCGAGATCGTGAGTCCCGTCCTCAAGGACACGCCGGAGACCTGGGAGCAGCTAGAGCGCGTCTGCTCGATCCTGCGGGCTCACGGCGCGCGAACCACCACCCGAACCGGCGGCCATGTCCATGTCGGTGCCGACTCGGCAAACATGGACCATGACGTCGACCGCTTCCGCAAGGTCGCAAACGCCTGTGCCTGGGCGGAGGACCTCATGTACAGGCTCGCCTCCGCGACTGGCCGCGGTGGAAAGCGGCATCGCGGCGCCGGCAGCGGTTACCGGTGGTGCGGACCCATGGGTTCGGGCCAGTTCGAGCAGGCGCAGAGCCTGAGCGACCTCGCGACGCGCGTCGGATCGAGCCACAGCTTCGGGCTCAACTACGGGAACGTTCTCGATAGCCGGCGCACGATCGAGTACCGATACTTCGACTCCAGCCTCGATCCCGCCCGCCTGCAGGCCAATATCAAGCTCGCTTGCTGGGTCACCAAGCGTGCCTCGACCCTGCCCAACTCGGCCATCCCACAAGAACGGGTCCGGCTAGGCACCCATGCCAGTGGTGCGGCCGCAGAGCAAGGCGACGGATTGCTCCGCCGGTTCGCCGACCTGATGTTCGTGAGGCCTAAAGACAAGCTGAAGCTCTACTGGCTCTACGAACGGTCGGCTTGGCAACCAGGTCGTGGAGCCGCCGCATGAGGTTGAGTCGCGTTCCCATCCTGAGATGCCCCGGCCAATTTCCACGGCAGGAGGCAGGCTGAGCTTTGTACCGCCGAATCAATCCGACCAGCCGCCAAGAGCTGCCGCTCAGGATGCTTTTCCAACCCACGGGGGAAGGACTCTTCTACCGGGCATGCGAGGCGGACAGCTTCCGAGGCCTGGTGGCAGCAATGCTCGATGAGCCGGACTACGAAACGAGCGATGCCGAGACCAGGCTGGTGAGTCGCCTTCGGCTCGCAGACGATATCGCACTAATTGCTCAAGTCGAAGGCCGGAAAGTGACCGTCCGCGATAGCGACCAGCCCGAGACGATCAACGTCGCGTCCGACGAGTTGTTCATCCGATCGCTCGACCGCATGGGCTTTGTTTCACTCGACTCCGGATCGAGGCAAGAGAAATGACAGCAGCCGAATACACGTCAGGGGAGAAAAGCATGAGCTCCAATGAATCGATCGTCATCGGCCCGGGTGGCATGGTCGTCACTCTCGAACCACCCCTCGTAATCGCCGCATGCGCCGCCCGAGGTTGGAGCCTGGCGGAGCTCGGCCGGCGCGCAGGCCTCTCACGGCCGACACTGACCCAGGCTCTTCGCGGTCATGCGGTGCGGCCGAGGACGGCTTGGAAGATCAAGCGCGCCTTAGCTCATGCCGAAGCACCTGTGGGCTTAGGAAATGAGTTTGGAGTCTGATGGTTAATGGACCGGCAAATCGAGTGCTCGCGTGACCTTGTGTTGGCCATTTTGCGACTCGCGGTGACGGACTACATCGGCATCGCCTACGGGCACGATGAACCCGTTCCCATGAAATTCACCACAAGGAACCGCTGCCGTGAAGCCGAGCTCTTTCTAACCGGCCCCTGGTGCGCTTACCTGAGCAACCTGATCGGACTACCTCCTGGCTCGGTCTGGCGCGAAGCCTCGCTCATAGCAAGGTCCGCGCACCAACCGCGAACAAGCGGGATCAGATTGGCGGCCTAACGTTCACGCACACGTTGGAGTTGTCGATCCCAAGCGGACAAACAGGACCGCCAGAAAGCCTCCGATCGCCGCGATCAGGCCGCCAACGATAACGTCGAACGTCGTCTGCAATGGTTCGATAGACGGGTCTTCTCGGCGACCTGTTGCATCGAGAAACCTCTCACTTAACCGCTTGCGGCGCACACAGCTTAGGGCGCGTTGGCTGTGATGAGGTTGGCTAGCCCTTCTGCCGAAATCGATGCCCTCCTCCTCGGCGTAGGCCATGGCCGGCACCGAAGCCTGCCCTTCGGACGAGAATCTTGATATGCCCGACGAGGCGTATCAGTACCCACCGGATCTGCTCAACCTTCTTGTTGAGACCGTGCCGATGATCTGCAAGTCAAAAAGGGACGTGGTCCTGTTCTTCACGGGCGCGGGCGTCCAGTCGGCGATTACGGCGCGGTGGTCCGAGGCGCTGACGCGGGACCCTAGCTTAGTCTCGAAGTACGAGATTGCCCGATCCGTTCTGGTTGAGCTGAACGAGGGTGGCGACCGCCTACTTCGACAGCGGCGCGAGGTTATCAAGCGGATTGTTGAATTCGAGGATTTTGAAGGCTGCTGGCCGAACGATCGTCTGAAGGCCGAGGGCCTGGTAGCTCGTGTCCGCGCAAGGGTCAACAAGAAGGACGCCTTCACGCGGATGGATCAGGAGCGGGAACGAGAACGCACAATTGCCCAAGCCGCTCGGCGCGCGGTGATAGAGAGGCAGGCGGCTCGCCGAAGGCAGCTGCAGGAGCTGCGTACGGAACTCGGTCGAGTACTCGCCATGAAGGATCCGGCCGGGAGAGGGCGAGCCTTGGAGAAGGTGCTGAACTCAATCTTCCACCACCACGAGATCAGCGTACGAGAGGCATTCGCCATTTCCGGCGAGGCCGGCGGGACCGTCGAGCAAATCGACAGCGTCATCGAAGTCGACGGCGAGATCTACCTCGTGGAGGTGAAGGCGTACTCGGAGCGCCTCGAACGACTGGCGGTTGACCGACACGTTTCAAGGCTCTTCAGTCGCGCCGAGGCCCGAGGGCTCATCATCTCAGGCAGCGGCTTCACCTCAGCGGCACGAGCGGCGGCGGCGGATGCACTCGCGCACAAGGTTGTGGTGCTGATGGACCTAGAGGAAATCGTCTTAGCGCTCGAAGCTGAAACGGATTTGACTGAGAAGCTGCGGGAGAAGATTCGAGCCGCAGTCGTGGACCGCAACCCTTACCTCAGGTAAGTGTGGTTAGCGAACCGGGGGAGGAGATGACAGCCTGATTCGATGGATATTTTGGGTAGGGCTGGCGCATAGCGCCCCGCGGCGCAATGAGGGTATCGACTTCATGCTGAAAAGTCTTCGCCGCGAGTTATGCGCTCTCTTATGGCCCATCGCCGAGCATTAAATACCCCAGAGGGGATCGCATGCGGAAGGCGGCTCGTTCGGTGACTGATCAACAAGGCGACCCGGAAGAGTTGCTATGGGACGATCGCATCCGCGTAGGAAGCCCCAAACACGCGGGCGTTTCAGCAGGCGCCAAGTGTGGGTCGCCCACGACTTCGGCAAGTAGTGACTGAGGTCAATAGCGATTCGGACGTCCCTGTTGATCTGACTGGTCGACGGCATTATCGGCGCTGGATGGTCGTACGTAGACTTTCAGTACTTCTATGCCTACGGCCGGCGGTATTGCATCCAAGTACGGAGAACGGTACGAGGGACGCTGGACTTTGTTACAGCTCTTCCGCGTGCTCAGGGGAGAGGCAGATTGGATCCGCGTCGAGGTGCCCGGAGTGGACGCTGCCGAGTTCGCGCTTGGCTGCGGCGAAACGGAGGAGTTCCACCAGGTTAAGCGCCAACGGGCCGAGGGTCGATGGACGATCTCAGCGTTGGCTGAGGTTCTCACTGGGTTCTCAACCCACCTCCGAAACCCGGCTGTGCGCTGCACATTTGTGACGACCGAACCCGCCAGAGAGCTCCAAGAAATCTGTGACCGAGCGAAGAGGACCGAGTCGCTTGCTGAGTTCGAAGGTGTGGTTGCCGAGAGTAAAGAGATGGTCCAGGCTGCCGCTCAGATCGCTGGTCAGCTGAAGTCCGGCTCGCAATCTGACCTGTGGCCCTTGCTCAAGCGAATAAGCGTCGAGGTGGTTTCCGAGGCGCAGTTGCTGCGTTTGCTCAAGGCTGAATCCCGGCTCTTGGCCGCGGCTTCCCCAGAGGCGGTAATTGGCTTTCTCGGCGACCTTTTGGAGGACAACGCTTCCAAGACCCTTTATGCATACGATGTGTGGCAACAGATCGGCCAGCAGGGTTGGCGCCAGGCTGACCTCGGTCGAGACCCATCGACAGCATCAGCGATTGAGCAGCAGAATCTGCGCTTTCGCAAGTCCTTGGATGACCTCACGATTGTTGGCACTTTCTTTCCGCCTTCGGAGGTCGCCACCGTGCTCGAGCTTCTGAGGGACAGGAACGGCCCCAAAGCCGTATTGGTGAGCGGCTCTGGCGGCGCAGGAAAGAGCGGAGTACTGCGGGAGGCGTTCGACCGCCTAAAGGATGAGGGCTGGCCAATGCTCGCGCTTCGCGCCGACTGGATGCCGCCGTCACGGACAAGCGCGCAGTTGGTATCAGACATAAGGATTCCCACGTCACCAGCGATTGTCCTCGCCGCATTACCTTCGGACCGCGACAGGCTGCTGATACTGGACCAACTTGACGCGGTCAGCTCTGCGTCAGGGCGACGTACGGATCTGTTGGTTGCTCTAGAAGAACTCTTTGACGAGTTGGCAGATGTTGATGGTGTCAGGGTCTTGATGGCATGTCGTCAATTCGATCTCGAGTCCGACCGACGTCTCCGCAAGCTCGCCTCCGACTCGCGGTTCACCGTGGAGTCGGTGCCGATCTCCAGGTGGGATGAGGCGCGCATCCGAGGCGTACTCGATTCGCTTGGAGTGCCCGTGCCTTCCCGGCCGTCCCTACTCAAACTGCTTGAGACTCCCCTGCACCTCGCGCTTTATGCAGACCTAGCGACCCGACGGCCTGAATTGGCTACAAGCGTCGCGAGTTCCGCCGAGTTGTTCGACGCCTATTGGGATTTCAAGGAGCAGGCGGTGCGCGAGGCGGTTGGGCAGCCAGTGCATTGGGTCGAGGTCTTGGAATCCGTCTCTGGCGCTATTGAGGAGCAGCGTGCCCTCTGGGTACCTTCAGATGTGGTTGACCGCCACCGAGCTGACGCACTTGCCATGATCTCGGCTGGCGTCCTCCGTCAGAACGAAGGCAATATCTCCTTCTTCCACGAAGCCTTCTTTGACTACGTTTTCGCGCGTGTCTTTAGCCAGAAACATGAGAGGCTGGTTGGCTACCTGCTGAGCAGAGACCAAGACCTATTTCGACGATCACAGGTCCGACAGGTGCTCGACTACTTCAGATCGACCCGACCTGAGCGCTTTCGCGCGCAACTCAACGAGCTCCTTGAATCACCCGACATCCGGTTCCATCTGAAGGTCGTAGCTGTCGAGCTTCTTGGCCAGATTTCAGATCCAACGCCTACTGAGTGGTCCATGCTGTCAGAGCTCGTTGAAAATGGCACACCGGAGATTCGACGGCGCCTTTTGGGTCTTCTACGCGCCAGAGCGCAGTGGTTCCTATTGGCTGTCGATGATGGGTTCATCCTAGGCTGGCTTAAGTCCGGCGAGCCAACCCGCCAAGACCGGATTGCCGAAATCCTCTTCAGCCAACAACGTCAATGTCCGAGCGTAGTGGCTCGTGTTCTTCGTGAAAGCGCCGGGCGGGACGAGGCATGGGTCAACCGGCTGCGGTTCATCGTCCAGGGTGCCGACTTGGGGCTTGACCGCGACTTCTTTGAATTCGTACTCGACCTCATCGACGAAGGCGTGCTAGACGGGCTTACCGCTGGAATCGCCGTTAACGCCGACTTCTGGGACCTCGGCTATGGACTTAGTGAGAGGCGACCCATTTGGGCCGCCGAACTGTCAATCCATCACTTGGAGAGGCAGACCGCGCGGGCCAAAGCAATTGGCGAGCCAAATCCATTTGCTGCCGCATTGGGTTTGTTGCCTGAAAGTCAACAAGGCCCGAGGATTCTAATTTCCGCCGCGGATGGAGCTCCTGACGTAACTGCTTCAGGGTTGGTACCAGTCATGCTTACCCTCAGCCTGGACAACCTCGTTGACGACGACTACCACGATGCAATCTGGCGATATCGTTTCGGTAGCGACCTGTTCACTATTCGGGAGGCTGTACGCACTGCAGCCGAGCGTGCCCTTCACAAGTGGGCCGGGACTCCCTCGGAGCAGTTCGGAGCGATCATCGAACAGATCCGCTCGATTAAGACGTCCACGGCCGACAGCCTGCTGCTAGCGGCGTATGCGGGCGTTCCGCCCGATGCAGCCGACCAGGGGGTCGAGATTCTCCTTGAGGACAGCGCACGTCGATTGAAGCTTGGAAAGTCCGCGCGTGACGTGATCGCGAACGTCACGCCCCACTGCTCTGACGCGGCGTGCCACGAGTTGGAGGCGACCCTTTTGACGTTCCGCAGCGATTACGAACGGGCGAACCCCACACCTGGCCGCTCGGGCGAGGAGCAGTTTCGGCTGCTCACCGCTTTTGCAACAAGCCGCCTATCGCAGGGTGGCAGGAATCGGCGGGCCGAACTCGAGCGCAAGTTCGGCCCGCACACGGAGCCTGTGGAAGAAGCCATCACGACTGGCTCTGTCCAGTCGCCCATACCTGATCAGGCGGCCGTCCATATGAGCGACAAGGATTGGATGCGTGCGATGCAGAAGCATCGCGGACCAATGAGCTTTGACGCAAGACAGCCTTTAAAGGGCGGCGCAATGGAGCTCGCACATCTATTTCAGGCCCAATTCAAAGGACAGCCTGAGCGCTTTGTGAGCCTGGCTGCGAGTTTGCCAGACGGCCTGAACAAGTCGTATTACCTTGCGGCTCTCTGGGGCTCAACTGAGGTAATCGACCGAGTGCCCATGGCGATGACCTGGCAGGTCTTCAGGCGCTACCAAGACATTGCGGATCCGGAAGTTGAGAAATACCTGGTCCGCCTAGCGGAGCGGGGATTCAGTGGCGGCGTGCCGGACGATGTCCTTACGGTTGTCGTTCGGGTAGCCACTGGCGCGACTGATCCTGACCACGATGCTTGGCTTGACGCGGACCCCTACTCTGGCCAGCGCGTGTTCGGTGGGAGCCCGGACACTGCCGCGATGAATTCGACACGCGGGTCTGGCGCTCTTGCATTGGCAGCGGCACTTCGCACGGACCCTGCCCTCGCAGAGCAGCTCGCGCATCACCTCGACAGCATCGCCTCAGACCCGATCATTGCCGTCCGGGCCGCTGCCGCGCACTTCGTCCTGCCTATTCTGGATTCGAATCAGGGTCGCGCAATTAGCCTCCTCGAGCGCATCGTGTCAGGAGGGCCAGATGAGTTGCTGGGCGGTCGTGGGATGGTCGCTTGCCTTGACCATATCCTGAGGCGCCGACCCGATGTAGTTGTGCCGCTGGTCCGACGGATGGTTGCATCAGCGAGCGAACCAGTCGCCTTGGCCGGCGGGCAACTGGCGGCCGTCGCGTGGCTCCTGAGACTCGAACCAACCGAACTCTGGACAAGCGGAGAAACGGGTGCCCGCGCTGGCGCCATATATGTAATCGCTCGCCAGGCGCGATACCTGGACTTCGCAGAGCGCTGCACGCCCCACCTCATGCGTGCGTTCTCAGACCCCGACATGAAGATTAGGGAAGCGGCGGCTCAAGCCTTTTGGAATCTCGATGCCGAGCAGCTAGAGCGCATGGAAGACATCTGCATTGGCTTTTTGGAGAGCGCCAGCGGCGATGATCAGCTCGGCGTTCTCCTCCATGAAATGGACCGGTCCCGGGCACTTATGCCCCGGGTGATCGAGGCAATAGGCCGGACTCTGCTGCGAGATGCTGGAGAAAAGCTAACTGATATTCGGTTCGCGGAGGCCGGCCAAGCACAAACCGCAGCCGAGTTGATTGTCAGAATCTACAGCACTACAGAGGACCGAAAAGAGCAGAGCATCTACCTCGATCTGCTCGATGAGCTTCTTAAGCGCGGCGCCTTGGGTGTAGAGAACTCGCTCGCCGACTTCGAACGATGAACTTGGAGAACGGTTGCTTGGAAACCCCTGGAGGATCTGAATGCGTTCGAGCTACTCAAGATTTGGCAAAGCGAAGCGGATGCCGGGTAGCGGAAATTAGGACGGTCCCTAGCCAGGCGGTCCCGGGCCACCTTTCGTCGTAAGAAGAACGATCACAAGGACGATAACCGCCGCAACGAGGAAACCTTCGGTGGGGGTGAATGTCAATGGAACCGGCTGGGTTGTTTTCGATTCGCTGGCCGCTTGTGCCGCCGCTGTGTTCTTCGTTTGTGCCATGTCGCCCAGGTGTTGCTGGACTTCGACAAGCCATTCCGATGGGTAGCGCGGCGCATCGAGATACTTCAGGTGCGCGATAAGTGCGGGTAGCGGTACGCCCAATTCAAGCACCACTGGGAGAATCGGCCGTCGCGCGCCGACGGCGACGCCGACTTCTTGGAGCACATACGCCGACCTTGCAGCTTCCGCGCTCCACATGAGCAGGAAGAGGTCGCATCCCTGAATTTCCGCGACAATCCGATCGTTGAGAGCGGTGCCAGCTGGCGCGGAATGCTCGGCAACGAACACTTCAACCTTTGGATCCGTCGACCATTTCTTCACCATGTCAACCGTCGCCAAATCGGCGGTGGCATAAGACACGAACACCTTCGCCGGGCTGTTCGACCGGTCGGCCATCAGACCACCGATTCTAAGGTCTGTTGTCTGCGTCCCTGAAAGAATGCCGACGGCTAATTTTCCGGCAGATGCAGACCTCGTGACCAGCCACGGGATGATCCGCACGTCCGGCCGCCACACGTTCTCTCCAACAGCCCGTGTGTTTCTGACGTGCAGGCCCCATTGCTTCGGTGGCTTCACTGGCTTGGCGATCTACCAATGGTGGCTGGCCGAAAGGGTCCATCACTCGACCCATGCGAAGAGTGTCCGGTTCGAGAATCCACATCCGGTTTGATCTGGAAGTTCGTCGCAGCGCGATTCAGTCCATGGTCCGCACCGATCGGCACAAGCATCGGACAGTGGCAGGAGACTCTGCACTCGCCGAGGCAGTCAAGGTCCCGGCCCGAACTCATCAAAGCCTACTTCACGCCATTGCAGCCTCGATTGGGGGCATCCTCCCTATAAAAGGAAGGTCTTTGGGCCAGATGACAAGCCGGTCAAGGGGCTGTACGTCAAAGACAATTCGGGAATCGCCTGTGTCGATCCCGCATGGAAGATCGCTGCGATTCTGGAGGATGAGAAATTGGCGAGACGGAGAAGGGCAATCGAAGATGAACTTACTCAGGAAGTCACACTGGGGGGTGCTACCCAGGATGCCGCGATGGAACCCGATGAGTTCGCGCGATTCCAAGACCTAACGCGAAAATTGATGGGCGTGCCCAAGGCAGAACTTGACGAGAAGCGGCGGGCCGAAAAGGACTAGTCGTGCCCGATCAGTTCGGAGTAAGTGAGGCGTCGACCCGACACCAATCCGAGCACGGCTATGAAGCGACCGAGGTAGATCGCGCATGTTGTACGTGAACACGCGCTCGTCCAGGTAGCGGAACAGATGAAAAGGCTCGACACTGACACAGGTGCCGTGGAGCCCCCCGCTTCAGCAGGCGGACGCGTCCCGAGAGTCTCGGGACGCGACCCGACCGAACTACGGGACAACATCCTAATGCCCGCTTCGGGCTACTCCGTGCTCGCGGCCGCGCCTCAACCCGAAAATGTCCCCGGAAAGTGGCACGCAACGCTATGTCCACGGCCGCCACTGACCAGAGTTGGCTCCACTTCCGCACAGATGGGTTGTGCGATGGGACACCGAGTCCGGAAGTGACAGCCAGATGGGGGGGACATCGGGCTCGGGATTTCGCCTGCAAGGATCACTCGCTTTCGTCGGCGAGCCGCCATCACATCCGGTATCGCAGAAAGCAACGATACCGTGTACGGGTGGAGCGGATTGAGGAGGAGGTCCTCGCTTGTGGCAAGCTCGACGACCTTTCCCAAGTACATTACGGCCACTCGGTCGGCGATGTAGGTTACGACAGCCAAATTGTGTGCGATAAACAGATAAGTAAGCCCAAACCGCTGCCTGAGATCTACAAGCAAGTTGAGGACTTGCGACTGGATGGAGACATCTAGCGAAGATACGGGCTCGTCTGCGATAACTAACTTCGGCTCCAATACGAGAGCGCGAGCGATCCCGACGCGCTGCCTCTGGCCACCGCTACACTCTTGTGGATAGCGATCTGCTAATGCTGGGCCTAGACCGACACGATTCATGATCTCCAGTGCCCGACTGTGTCTTTCTCGAGCCGTTCCAATATTGTGTATAAGCAGGCCTTCGGCCACTATTTCGCCGATCGTCTTTCGGGGATTTAGGGAGGTTGCCGAATCCTGAAAGATGAACTGCATATCGCGTCGGATTCTCTTTGTTTCTCTCCCTTGCAGCCGCGTGATCGCCTCGCCCTGAAACCGGATTTCCCCGCTCGTCGGCTCTAGCAGTCGAACCAACGTGCGGCCGAGTGTCGACTTCCCACACCCGGACTCTCCAACCAGCCCAAAGGTTTCGAGCGGCAGAATCTCAAGATCGACCCCATCGACCGCGCGGACTTTTGCCACCACTCTCTGCAACAGGCCTCGGCGAACTGGGAAGTGCTTGTACACCGACCGCGCCTCAAGGAGTGGGACGTTCGTGACTGGGGACGTCATCCTAAAACTGCCGTACCGGGACGGGTAGGTAGCTCACATAGCCAGCAGGCCGCGCCTCTGTCGCTAAGTTGGATCAGCCTCGGCTCCTCGATCCGACATTTCTCAAACGCAGAGGCGCAACGCGGGGCAAAACGGCAGCCGGGCGGCAGGTCGATGAGATTGGGGACGGTACCCGGTATGGACGGCAATCGCGCTCCGCGGTCCATTCCAAGTACGGGAACAGACTTGAGCAATCCCTGCGTGTAAGGGTGCTTTGGATCCTGAAGCACCTCCTCGGTGCGTCCCTGCTCGACAATCCTCCCCGCATACATTATCGCGACCCGGTCGGCCATGCCCGCGACGATACCGAGATCATGTGTGATGATGAGTATTGCCATACCCAGTTGAGATCTGAGATTCGTCAAGAGTTCCAGGATTTGCGCTTGAATGGTCACATCCAATGCGGTGGTTGGCTCATCGGCGATCAGGAGCTTGGGGTGACACGCGATCGCGATCGCGATCATGACCCTTTGGCGCATGCCGCCTGACATCTGGTGCGGGAAGTCATCATATCGGCGATTCGGCGCTGGGATACGGACTAACGACATTAATTCAAGTGCTCGAGTCCGCGCCACCCTTCCGCTTACCCGTTCATGCGCACGGATCGTCTCGGATATCTGATTGCCAACGGTGTACATTGGGTTAATCGCCGTGCTCGGTTCTTGGAAAATCATGCCAGCGATCGGTCCGCGCACGCGCCTTAATTCATCGGGCGACAATCGTGTCAGGTCGCGACCATCAAGCCAAATGCGGCTGGCAGCCCCTATCCGCCCCGGGGGTTTGACCAGTTGCAGGATGGAACGAGCCGTCACGCTCTTGCCGCAGCCGGATTCACCTACCAAACCTAGGATCGAGCCTCGACTTAGAGTCAACTCAATATCGTCGATGGCGACGAGCCGGCGGCCACCGGATGTAGCAAAGGATACTGTGAGGTGCTCGATACGAAGCAATTCGCTGTCGAAGTCTGATCGTTGCGACATCAACTCTGATTCACTCGACCTTTAGATCAGTACGCCCGTACCAGCGAGCGCCCTCATCTGCCAACTTATTCAGGGCGAGAACGATCAGGATCAGCAGTAGCCCTGGGAAGATCCCGAACCACGCGTCTTGCCGGAGGTACGCTGCCGCCTCCTGTAATTCCAGCCCTAGAGATGGAGTGGGAGGTTGAACCCCTAACCCCAAGAAACTTAGACCGGCTTCGAGTAGCACAGCATTGGCAATTGCGAGCGCAGACTGAACTGCTAGTGGCGCTAGGACGTTCGGCAACACCGCGCGAAGGATCACGTACGAGGTAGATCCTCCCAAGGCCTTAGCCGCCTCAACATACTCCAGGCGCCTCTGGGAAAGCATCAGGGCTCGGTTAAGCCGCACAAAAACCGGTATGTTGACCAGCGCTACCGCTACGATCACGCCCGGCAGATCTGTCCGCATCACTGTGACAACGAGCATCGCGAGGAGGATTGACGGGAAGGCTAACAGTACGTCTGACAATCGCATGATGACTGCGCCCACCGGATTCTCTGAATAACCGGACCATAGTCCTAGCAGTCCACCGATGGCCAGTGCGACGGCCGTTGAACCAAACCCCACCTCAAAGGAGATTCGTGTCCCCAATATGAGCCGGCTCAGGAGATCTCGACCAAGTTCATCAGTGCCGAGAGGGTGGGCGCTCGAGGGTCCAGCCAAGGCCTCCGATAGGTGTTGTTGGAAGGGCGCATCCGGCAAGACCAGAGGAGTGATCACCGATATTAAGACGAGCAAAGCTAGGAACAGGCCCGGCAGGGCTAGAGCCGGGGCGCGAAGGCGCTCAAAGGAGCCCCGACCTTTCGCGTTCGTCGCCGCCGCATCGAGCATCGCCAGCGCGGCTTTGCTCACAACTCAATAACCCTCTCGTATGCGAGCATCGACCACTCCATAAGCGATGTCGGTAAGCAGGTTAACGAGGATGAACGCGGCCACCGCAAACAGAGTGACAGCCTGGATCACGAAATAGTCCCGCTGGACAAGCGCCGTCCAAAGGAGCGTCCCCAGACCAGGCAACGTGAACACCGACTCCGTCAGCACGGCCCCGCCGATGAGGCGTCCCACTTGGATTCCGAAAGCTGTAATCGCTGGCACGACGGCGTTCCGCATTACGTGCTTGCCAACAATGCGAATCCTCGTCAAGCCCCTCGCCTCTGCCGCAAGAACGTACTCGCTGGTCACAGCGTCTCTCACTCCAGCCTGCAGAAATCTTGCGAGTACGGCCGCGGTGCCGACGCCCAAGGTGAGCCAAGGCAGCACCATCGACCGAATGTTTGCTCCAAAGTCGATACCGACCGGAACATAGCCGCCGGGCGGTAGCCAGCCTAGTCTGAGAGCGACCCCGAGCTGAAGAAGAATACCGAGCCAGAACACCGGGACAGCTATGAAGACGGCATTGAGTAGGTCAATAGCACGTCCGAGCATGGTGCTCGGATTCAAGCCCGAATAGACCCCGACAGGGACGCCAATCAATGTACCGACCACCAAGGCGCCTAAGGTCAACTCGAGAGTCACCGGCAGTCGCTCATCCATTAGCGTGACCACAGGAAACTCGTTGAAAAAGGACTTCCCGAATTGCCCGGTCACCATCCGACCTAGCCAGTCGAAGTACTGCACGTACCATGGCAGGTCAAGGCCTAACTGATGCCGAAACGCTGCGATTGCCGCCGGGCTGGCGTTATCGCCCAGCGCGAATGCCGCGGGGTCCCCTGGCAGGACATACAGAAGTGCGAATAACACCACGGAGGCGCCCACTAGTACCGGAACCGCAGCTAAGAGCCGGCGCCCGACGAACTCCCACATCCAATCAACTCTGCGCGGCCGGGGCCAGATGACCCCCCAATTTCAGCCCTTTACGATGTTTTGGTAAACCAAGTGAGTCTTGGCATCGTAGCTCACCCCTGACACATGAGAGGCTTGCCCGCACAGTAGTCCTCGTGTGCAGATGGGGATCGCCCAAGCGTCCTCCAAGAGAGCCTCAAATACCTTCTTAAACGCGGCTGTACGGTCTGCAGGATTGACGGTAACAGCAGCCGCCTGATAGGCGGTGACGTAGTTCGGCAACGCCTTTGGCCCGGAAAAGGGGCCGACGTTGGGGCGATAGACGCTGCAGTCCTCGAAATCTTGCACGTTCGGTACGCCCACAGAGCACGCGTACACGTTCGACTGAAAATCGCCCTTCAGTGCGTTGGTCACCTGGGTGGTGCTGTCCATCAACTGAATCTGCGCTGTAATGCCCACCTTCGCAAGGTCGCTGGCGATGATTTGAGCAATTTGCCCCGCGTTGGGATCATTCGAAGCGGCACCCATCTGGAACGTCGGATTACTAATACCCGATGCCTTGACGAGTTGAGCGGCTTTGCTCAAATTAAATTGCCACTCTTGGATGGTCGACGGATCATAGTCGTGGTTGCTGGGCGGCATCGGAATAATGATTGGCTTAACGAGATTGTAGTAGACGTTCTTGACAATAGAGTCGCGATCAATAGACAGGGAGATCGCTTGCCTGATCTGTTGGTTCTTTAGGGCATCATTGTTGTCGGCGTAATTAAGCACCATCATCTCAAAATCGGCAATTGGCGCTGCGTACCCAGACCATCCCTGCTTCTGCAACGTGGACGCGTCCTTCAAATTGCCAAATTGGAGTATGTCGATCTGGCCGCCGAGAGCCGCATTCACCATCGCCTCAGCCGTGCTGTAGAAGCGGAAGATGAGCTGCTTCACGTTTGAGGCGATCGGCTTCCAATAATCCGTGTTTCGTTCTAGGGTGAGGTGGTCTCCCGGCACATACTCAACGAACTTGAAGGGCCCGGTACCGATCGGATGATTGGTAGCGTTCGCATAGTTGGTCGGCGATTGCATTCGGAAGAGCGTCAGCCGATAGAGCGCGTCGACACTCGGTCCTGAGGTGGTGAGGACGACGCTATCACCCTTGGCTTCCACTTTGGCGACAGCACCAAGCGTCCCGGCCATCGTGCGTCCAGTCTTTGGGTCTAGGGCATGTTGGAACGCGTTGACGACGTCGTCCACTGTCATTGTTTTGCCGTCGTGGAACTTGACGCCCGTGCGTATCGGCAGTGTGATCTGCGTGTAGTCGGAGTTCGCCGAATGTGCCGTAGCCAGCCAATCCTGAATCGACCCCAGCTTGTATGTTGGGATGTCGACGACTGGAATGTCGATTAGGGGGTCAAAGACGGCATTGCGAAACGGAAACATCGACGTGTCTATCTGGTTCGGGTCGAGGGTGGTGAACGCAGCTGTTGTACCAACCGTGAGGGTTTGGTTCACCTTTGAGGCTGCCGAGCTATTCCCCCCAGGCGCACAGGCCTCGAGTACCGCTGGCAAAGACGAACCAGCTACAACAATGAACGTTGCCTTGGTGAGGAACTCCCGTCTACTAAGCGGCATGCTCGCGGCCCTCCCAAATATAAAAGGCACTGGGGCGCTCCGACTGGAACGTTCCAATGCGTTAAGACATGATACGCAGCTTTTGCTCGAATTGTCAAGAGGGCGCATTCCCTCACCAAAGAATCTGACCATCGGCCCATCGTTCCCTCACCAAAGAATCTGACCGTAGCTGTCCCACCCGCGGACGGCTTGGAGAAGAAGGGGAGACGATTGAGGATTAAGGAGAGGTCTGGACGCAGTTCAACGTCCAGGCCAGAGGAGGGCAGCCTTGGCGAACAACCGCCACGCACACGTCGAGCTCGCCGTCGTCCATCTCCCACGGCAACGGCCACGCCGCGAGGCCGGCCGCCGCGGCGCGCTACAACGTAGTCGAACACCGTCGTCGTCGGCAAGCCCACCGCCTGCCCGACCCGTCGTAGGCTCAATCGCTCGGCAATGACGAACAGGGAGCCAGGGCGCTCTCCTTGAGACAGAACCTCGGCCTTGGCAGCTATGAGACATCCTGGGTCTAGCTCCACAAGTTGCGAGCCGCCATGGTGCGGCCGGACCGGGACAGGTTGCAGGGCCGGGTAGAAACGGACGAGGCTTGGATCGGTGGTGTTGAGGAAGGCTTGGGCAGTCGCCAAATGAACTTCGAAGTCGATGGTTGCAATCGCTGTCGAGGAACGGGGGCGAGGCCCTCCTCAGTGCAGAAACGATGCAGCGTCCGATACGGCTCGCGCTGGCGACACGAATGCGACCATGGTCCGGAACTTCGGGATAAGACTGGTCGAACGCAGATGCTGGCCCCGCTCTTTCCGGATTTTGGGGATGGCGGCTCCAAGTTAAGACTTCGTGAGCCAACTTTGAATTGGTTGTGGTTCCGAGCTTTGGTGCGGTCACGAGTCAGGAGTTCGGATAAGAGAGCGATTCAAGCCGGAACCGTTGGGATGGAGGCGCTGCAGCGCGCTCGCGAGGGTGGCCTTCCGCAGAGAGCACGCGCTCCGATGTCGCCGGGAGCCGGCGGTCGTCTTCGACGACGAGGATCCAGGAGGCGGTCATACCCACCGACTTATAAGACCGTGGCGAGGATTTGATAAGGGATTGTGCGAGATAGGATGTTTTCGGTGCGAACCTCCACGGGACGCGACACGCGGATAACGAGAGTGCGGTCGAGTGTCCTTGACCTGCCCCTGCCGGACGACTTCAGGCCGGCATGGGGCCGCAATGAGATCCAGCGGAGCTTCTTCACCACCATCGTCCAGGTGGAGACCGAGTCCGGCATCACAGGCATCTCCGCAGCGGAGGCGGGACCGGAGTCGGCGATCTCGATCGACCGATTTGTGGCGCCCCACCTCATCGGCCAGGACGCGGCCGCGCCGGAACCCCTGACCGGTGTGCTGAAGGACAGCGAGATTGTCGGCGCGCCCGTGTACTGCGTCGAGATCGCCCTATGGGACATCGCCGGCAAGGTGGCCGGCCTGCCGGTGCGCAAAGCACTGGGGCGCAGCAGCCGCCAGGCTGCATGCGTACTGCGCCACCGGCGAGGTGCGATCGGCGGAGCAGCGAATCGAGGACCGTCAACGGATCATGGAGGAGGGCTTCAAGGCGGTCAAGCTGCGGTCCATTCCGACGATCCCCGCCAGGATGTGTGGGTGGTCGAGACCTTGAGGGCCGAGGTCGGAGACCGGCTAGCCATCCTGGTGGACGCCAACCAGGCCGGCGTTCTCCCTGGGTTGGGCGGCCACCGGCAGTGGAACTTTCATGTCGCGCTCGAGGTTGGGCTGGAAGAACCTCTGCCGAGGCATGACTATGCCGGCCTGCGGCGACTTCGAGACCGCCTCGGAACATTGCAACTCGCCGGCGGTGAGAACAACCGCCTGGCGGCATCGGTGCCCAACCATTCCTGGTTCGAGTTTCGCCATGAGCCGCCTGGATGGCCTGCCTCCGCACTGAGCCAGATGCTCGTCAAGAAGCATTCGATCCACGCCGACGGTTGCCTGGCGGTGCCCGACCGACCCGAGTTGGGCTTCGACCTCGACGAGGAGCTCATCGAGCGGTACACGGTCGCGCGTCGGCTGACGCGCCCGTTGACAAGGGCCCGATCAAAAACATACGGTGAGGCATAGCTTTGGAACGCTCCAATCCAGCCCTCCGCATCGGCCTGCTCACTGATGCCATGCCCGGCCGGAGCCTCGAGGACGTGGTGCGGCGGGCGCAGCAAACCGGCCTGATCCAGGACCTGGAGATCGGTACCGGAGAGTATTCCCCGTCGCCACAAGGGCTGCTGGCGCAGCCCGGCGGCTCGAAATGGTGGCGGCAGTCGCTCGACAACCGCTGGCCGCATCCGCCAAACGAAGTGCCCAGGAATTTCGTCACGGTCGGGCGAGCGCATGACCAGGAATGGTGGCGCACGTTCATCGGTCTCCTACGCGACGTGGATTTCCAGAGAACGATCAGCATCGAGTACGAAAACCCGTTCATCTCGGTCGAAGAATCGGTGCTCGAATCCGCACGCCTGCTGTCAACGCTGGCGGGCTTATGAAGATCGAAAGCATCACCTGCCGCGTCGTCGATTTCCCGCTCGAGCACCAGTTCCATCCGGCGTGGGCCCGTGGACGCAACCAGCCCAACCTGCTGATGGTGCTCATCGAGGTCGAAACCGATGAAGGGCTGAAAGGAATCGGCGCAGCACACGCCGGGGAGGAGGCAGCGATCGCAATTGAGCGGTTCGTCGCACCCTACTTCATCGGCCAGGACCCGACTTACATCGAGCGGCTGATGCCGGTGCTCCGCGACACCGAGATCCTCGGAGCACCGGTCTACTGCATGGAGATTCCTCTATGGGACCTGGTCGGGAAAATGGCGGGACTCCCCGTCGCCCGGCTCTGGGGCGGTTATTCAGACCGGGTCACTGCCTACTGCGCGACGGCCGAGGTGCGCTCGCCGGCCGAGCGCGTTGAGGACGTGCGGCGCATGCTCGGAGAGGGTTATCGAGCGGTCAAGTTCCGCTTCCACCTGCCCGATCCGAGACAGGACCTCAAGGTGGTAGAGGCGGTTCGAGCTGCCGTTGGCGACCGGATCGACATCATGGTCGATGCGAACCAGGCCGGTGTCGAGCCGGGTCACGGCGGCCATCAAAGTTGGGGCTTCCCGATGACACTCACGATTGCGCGCGAGCTCGAACAGATGGGAGTGCGATGGCTGGAGGAGCCTCTTCCGCGATACGACTATGACGGCCTGCGCAGGCTGCGCGAACGCCTCGACCGGCTCCCCATCGCCGGTGGTGAGGACAACCATGGGCTGCACGAGTTCAAGCTACTGATCGACCGCGGCTGCTACGACATCCTGCAGCCGGACGCGCTTCTCTCTGAGGGCGTCGGGCAGATGCGCAAGATAGCCGCACTCGCTGAGCTGGCCGGGCTCGAGGTCGCGCCGCATACGTGGGGCAACGGGATCGGGCTGATGGCCAACCTCCACCTCTCGGCAGCGATCTCCAACTGCCCATTCCTCGAGTTCCCCCACGACCCGCCCAGCGGCTGGACCGCGGGCGCGCGCGACCAGATGCTGGCTGAGCCGCTGACGATCGACCAGGACGGATGTGTGCGCGTGCCTGACCGGCCCGGGTTTGGCCTGGTTCTGGACGAGGAGCGGATCGTGCGCTACACGGTCAGCACGCACGTGGTGCGCGCCGGAGCCTAGACGGCCGGGTCTCGCGCGCTTCTCCCAACGTCGACCAGGACGCGTCCTCTCTCCACACGTACCGGCACCACCTTGGCCGCGTAACCCTCTTCCCAGAGTGCCCGGCCGCGCTCGAGGTCGAACTCCCACCCGTGCCAGGGACAGGCGATGACCGGAACGTCGTCATCGACCTCCATCGAGCCGGGTGCGCGGCCAACGAGACGCCCGCTGACGATGCCGAGGCAGAGCGGACCCTTCTGATGTGGGCAGCGGTTGTGGACCGCGAAAAAACGGTCTTGCCACCTGAGCACGCCAAGTTCGTGGCCGCCCGCGTTGACGATCCGAAAGCGCCGCTCCTCGAAGTCGGCGACGGGGCCGACGTCAATGCTCAAGTGACCCTTTCTTCCACCGGGACGCGCTTTTTGAGCTCTTCAGGCTTCCACCCGTACAACCGGCAAGCGTTGTCGAAGAACACGCGGCTGTGCCACTCGGCTGGCAGCCGCGTCGAGAGATAGTCGATCTCGTCGGCGTCCCAGTGCGGGTAGTCCGAGGCGTAGATGAGCTTGTCCTCTAGGTGCATCGAGCGGATGAGCTCTATCACCTGGTCGCGCTTTGGCGATATCTCGAGCGGCTGGCTGCTGACCCACACATGCTCGGCGAAATACTCGCTCGGCAGCCGCTTGACCCATGGCACCTCGCGACGCAGCCCCTTGTATTCGGTGTCAAAGCGCCACAGCAGGCTCGGTATCCAGGCCGATCCCCCCTCAATGAGGACCAGGCGGAGACGCGGGTATTTCTCGAAGACTCCGTGGGCGATGAAGCTTACGAGGTGGGTCTGAATCGCCTGCGGCCACAGGGTGTGCGCTTCGAAGTACGTGTTCACACTCCCACCACCGGTGCTCGGTGGGTTCGCCCAGCCACCCGCGCCGCCATGAATCGCAACCGGCCGACCGGTCTCTTCGGCGGCTGCATAGATGGGATGGAAGACCGGGTGTCCAAAGCCGTAGCCGAGTGGGTTGTCAACGAGCATGACCTGGACCATCCGGGGGTTCGTCGCGTGCCGGCGCACCTCTGCCGCCGCCACCTCCGGCATCTGGCTGGCGACCATGATGGAAGAGGCCAGCCGGGGGTCGCGCGTGAGCCAGCGTTCGATGCTCCAGTCATTGCAAGCACGAGCCAGCTCATTGGCGAAGTACGGATTGTGGTGACCTGCGAGGTGGCTGTCGTCCCCGAAGGTGAGGATGGCCCTGCGCAGGTCGGAGGCGTCCAGAAGCTGCGCGCGCAGGGTAGGGTAATCGGAGCCGGGCTCGCCGCCTCCTTCCGGGTACGTGTTCGCGCGCATGAATCCGTGCGGGTTTGGCATGCCGTCCTGCACGGTGAGCGGGACCATTCCGGCGCGGCCGCGACCGGTGACGTACTCGCGCCACCCGCGCGACAGGTATTCGATCAGCTCGGCGTCATTGTTCCGAGCGTGATGGACGTCGCCGTCTATTACGGGTCCGGAGTACATCGCTTGAGTGTGATCTCTTGATTCAAACCAGAGTAATCGCTGCATCGACCGATGTGGTCGGGTCGGCCGCGATCTGGCCGGTAGCCTGGCCCATCCCTTGCGCCCAGGCCGAGTAGCTCTCTTGCTCGGAGGGTACCTGGTTGGAGTTCAGGAGCGCAGCGCCGAATGCTCTGTTGAACGGCGACGCGAAGTTCAGGAAGCCGTCAGACTCGGCGACGGTCTGGCGGCGCGGAGAGAAGCCCGCGGGGTTAGCGATGTAGGTCTGGTTGGCGGCGCTCTCCATGATCTTGATAAGCCCCCACGAGAGCTGCGGGTGCTCGGTGATCTTGGACGTCGCGCTGGCCCAGCCGGCAACGAAGATGAGGGTCGGCTGGGACTCCACGAAGACGTGCTCGCCCAGCATGCGCACGATGTTGTCCATGCCGGTGAACGTGTGGTCGTGGGAGCGGGAACCGACCAGCTCGAGATTCGTGAAGCCCAGATAGGCCGCGTACAGGATCTGGAACACGAACAGCAGGCCGAGCAGCGCGAGCGCAGGGCCGAGCATCACAAGGCTGCCCCACTGGAACCGTGCACGGTCCAGTTGCGATCCCAACCTGGCGGTGGCTGCCAATCTCAACTCCTCCGGGAAGTACGGCCGCAGCGCTACGCTTCGGAACGTTCCGTTTGGAACGTTCCGATCATTCTCCCCGCAACCGGGGTGATGAGTCAAGTCTCTGGGTTTTTCTTGTGGGAGTTCTTCCCCACATCCGCGCCCGGCGCCGTCGAAGAGCGGCGTGTCAGGGGCGGCACGGATCCGATCTAAAGCGGCGCCGTCGACATCCGCGTCACCAGGTTCACGCCCACAAGCGTGGTGCGCGGCGGCCCCTTCAGCTTGCGCTCGATGCGATCGGCGATGGTCGCGATTCCTAGCCGGGCCAACTCGTCTCGGGGTTGCGCGACGGTGGTGAGAGAGATGCGGGCCAGCCCCGCCATCGGCACGTCGTCGAAGCCGACTATCGACAAGTCTCCCGGCACTCGAAGATCCACGCGGTCCGCGAACTCCTGAAGGGCGATCGCGGCCACGTCGTTCGACGCGAAGACGGCGGTGAAACGCTCGGGCCCGCTGAAAACGTCCACCAACTTTCGATCGATTCCGTCCACCAGCGCGTGGTCGGACGGAGGCGACCAAAGGATCCGAACGACAGGGCCGAGATCCGCCTGGGCCAAGGCTTCGCCGTAGCCCTGGCAGCGGGACACATCAGACCTGTCCTCCAGCTCGGGAATCAAGACGTAGGCGATGCGCCGGTGGCCGGCGTCGATGAGGTGCTTGGTGCCTAGCTTCCCTCCGCGAGCGTCGTCGACCGATACGACGTCACCCCAGTCCTCGTGGCAGCCCACGAACACTACCGGCACCTGGTGCTGGAGGGTTTCACGCATCGTGCGCGAGTCACCCGAGAAAGTCAGGAACACGATGCCCGCGACCTGGTACTCGAGGAGGGTTTCCACGCCCGCGACCTCGCCCTGGCTATCGCCTTCCGTATTACAGAACATGGCCGTATAGCCTCGCGCGGCGGCGTGCCTCTCGACCAGCTTGGCCATCTCCGCGAAGAACGGGTTCGCGAGGTCCCCTACGACCACGCCGAGGATGTTGGTGCGCTGCTGGACGAGCTGCCGAGCAAGGACATTGGGGCGATAACCGAGCTGGTCGATCACCGTCTGCACGCGTCGCCGCGTCGATTCCGAGACGCCGGGGAGCCCGCGGACGACGTTCGAGACGGTGGATTTAGAGACCCCGGCGTGATAGGCGACGTCGAGAATCGTCGGGGGCCTGCGCACCGCCGGAAGTGAGTCCTGGCTCGCGTCCATCGGAGGCAATGTTATTCGGCTCGTAGCTCGCTCACCCCTTCATCGCCGGGTCCATGACTACCTTCATCGTCCCCTCTTTTTGCGCCAGCTCAACCGCCTCCGCCGCACGCTCAAGCGGCATCCGATGGGTGACGATCTCAGTGAGAGGCAGGCGGTCGAGATTGCGAGCCAGAAGATTCATCGCCGGGACGTATGACGTCGCCGTCTCTCCTCCCACTCCGATCACACTCACGTTCTTGGTGCAGATGTCGGCGTTGGGATTGATGCCCACGGGGCCCATGTCGACGAAGGTGCCGGCCTCGACCACCGTTCCGCCGTAGCGGACCAGGTGCAGGCACTCCGGGAATGACTGCGCGATTCCGGTGCAGTCGATGACGATGTCGGCGCCGGTATGGGTGTGCTGGCGGATAAGCGCGACGCGCTCCTTCTCGTCGGTCTGGTTCACGTTGATGGTTAATGTCGCGCCGAAGCGGCGTGCCATCTCCAGCCTCGACTCGAGCCGGTCGACGGCGATCAGCTTTCCACAGCCCAGCAGCCGGGCCTTGACCAGGTGGCAGAATCCGAGCGGCCCCACGCCGACCACAGCCACCGATTCCCCAAAAGCGCTGCCACCCCAGCCCGCGTTCAGCATCCGCGCGCGATCGAAGCCATGGGTCACAGCCATGATCTCGGTCAGTACTGCGACCTCGTCGGGCAGGTCGTCCGGCACCCTGAAGAGCGGTGTTCCGGGCAGCAGGTACATGTATTCGGCCCATCCACCGAACAGGTGTGGCGCGGCGCCGCAGTGAAGGCTGTTGCCGTAATCCTGCAGCTGTTCGCAGAAGTAGTACGGAAAGTCGTTCAGGCAGAAGGTGCACCGCCCGCAGGGTACATTGGCGGCGGGCACGATGCGGTCACCGACCCGCAGCGGCCGGCCTTCGCTGTCGGGTATGGAATCGGCGCCTCCTATCGCTTCGATGACGCCCACGGTCTCGTGTCCACAGATGAGCGGATATACGAGCTCCCGCTCATGGTCGGTGCCGGCGTACTGCTTTGACTCTCCCCGGTAGGTGTGCTTGTCGGTGCCGCAGATGCCCGAATAGGTGACCTTCAGCAGCACCGCCCCCGCCTCAGGCTCAGGCCGGGGGAAACGTTGGACCTCCAGGCGGCCGGGCGCCTTCATCACAGCGGCGCGGACCGTCGCGTTCACGGGTTGGGACTCATTTCCAATCTCCTTGTTGGAGGTGTAGGCCGGTGGATTGGAACGTTACAGGATTTTCGGCCTAGTCCACTTGCCAGCGATGGTCCGGGTCGGTGGTCACCAGCCAGCGCCGGTGCGGGCCCGCCATCACGTTCAGATAGTAGAGATCGTAGCCCGGTCCGGCAACCACCGGGTGGTAGCCACGAGGCACCAGGACCACGTCCCCATCGCGCACCTGCAGCGCCTCGTTCAAGGAGCGGTCATCCGTGTACACCATCTGCACGGCGAAGCCTTCTCGACGCGCGGTGCGATGGTAGTAAGTCTCTTCCAGGTAGCTCTCGCTCGGCAGGTTGTCTGTGTCGTGCTTGTGGGGCGGGTAGCTCGACCAGTTGCCGCCGGACGTGAGCACCTCGGTGACGAGCAACGATTCTGCCGGCCGGTCCTCCATCAGGATGTTGTGTATCGTCCGCTCAGTCCGGCCGGAGCCGCGCTTGAATGAACGGACGTCCCCGGCCCTGATCAGCGCGGGTTCGACGCCTCGCACCGCCGGTGCCCAGCACAGGGCGACCTCGCACACGTCGCTCGCGCCAGTGATTGCGAGGGTACCGCCAGGCGGTGCGTACACCGCATCCGGCGGACCGCCGAAAACAGTCTGCCTCGAGCCGACTCCTCGCCATTCGCGCTCGCCGTAGGTGATGTCTGCGCGACCCGACAGCATGACCACGCATGCCTCACGACCCTCCGTCGCTCGGTCGATGGTCGCCCCGCGAGGGAGCCGATACACATCGAACCCGACGTATGCCCAGCCCGCCGTCTGCGGTGTGACCGAGACCAGCAGCCCGTCCGGGCCGGGCGTCGGCCGGCTCGTCACCAGCAAATTGAGCGCGCTCATAGGTACCAGCGCCGGCGGGTCACCTCGCGTTCGTATTCCTCTCTGGCCTTCTGAACGTCGCCGGACTCCGAGACCTCGGCCACTGGGACCTCCCACCAGCTCTCGTAGCTGGGGACGCCCTCGTAGCGGTCGGCGGGTACGTGGATCACGACCGTTCGGTCGATCGCTTTCGCATCGACCAGTGCATCTCGCAGCTCCTCGATGTTGCGGGCGCGGATCACGTGCGCACCCAGGCCTTGAGCACTCATTGCCAGGTCGACTGGCAGGGGCTTGCCCTCGCGTCGGCCAGAATCGTCGCCCAGGGATCCATCGTTGCGGTAGCGGTACCGCGTTCCAAAGCCGGCCATGCCCTTCGATCGCGACAGCCCGCCGATGGACGCAAAGCCCTGGTTGTCGACCAAGACCACGGTGAGCTTGATTCCCTCCTGGACCGAGGTGACCAGCTCTTGCGCCATCATCAGATATGAGCCGTCACCGACCAGCACGTACACCTCGCGCTCGGGGTCGGCCAGCTTGACGCCCAGACCGCCCGCGATCTCGTAGCCCATGGTGGAGTAGCCGTACTCGACGTGATAGCCCTTGGCGTCGCGGGTCCGCCATAGCTTATGAAGGTCGCCGGGCATCGAACCAGCAGCACAAACGACGACGTCGCGCGGCCCCGAAAGCTCGTTCACTGCGCCAAGCACCTCCGACTGAGCGGGCAAGCCGGCGTGTCCGAGGTGATAGAGGCGTGACACCTCCTCGTCCCATTCCGCCTGCAGCTGCGCGCACCGCTGTCGGTACTGAGCAGCGACCGCCCACCCGTTCAGTCGTTCGACCAACGCCTCGAGTGTCGCGCGGGCATCACCGGTCAGCGCAAGGCCGCCCAACTTGTGGCTGTCGGCCTCGGCGACGTTGATGTTGACAAAGCGCACGTCCACGGCCTGGAAGGCGGTCTTCGAAGCGGTCGTGAAGTCGCTGTAGCGCGTGCCCACGCCGATGACCAGGTCGGCCTCGGCGGCCACGCGGTTGGCGGCAAGGCTGCCGGTCGCTCCAATGCCGCCCATCGCACCGGCGTGGTCGAACGGCAGTGAGCCCTTACCCGCCTGGGTCTCCCCCACCGGGATTCCGGTGCGCTCGACCAGCAGTCGCAAGGCTGCCGTCGCCTCCGAGTAGATGACCCCACCGCCGGCGACGACCAGTGGTCGCTTGGCGGCGCGGATCATCTGCACGGCTCGATCGAGCGCATTGGCGTCGGGTAGCGGACGGCCGATACGCCAGACGCGGTTCTCAAGGAACTCTATCGGGTAGTCGTACGCCTCGGCCTGTACGTCCTGCGGCAGGGCAAGCATCACCGCCCCTGTCTCGGCCTGGCTCGTGAGCACGCGCATGGCGGCGAGAGCCGCCGGCACCAGCTGTTCCGGCCGCTGGATCCGATCCCAGTACCTGCACACGGGCTGGAAGCAATCGTTGACGCTCAGCTCACCTCGCCAGGCAGTCTCCAGCTGCTGCAGGACCGGGTCGGGCCGCCGCGACGCAAACACGTCCCCTGGGAGGAGCAGCACCGGTATCCGATTGATTGTGGCGGCGGCCGCGCCCGTCAGCATGTTGGTGGCGCCCGGACCGATCGAGGTCGTGCAGGCCAGCGTAGCCAGGCGGTTTCGCATCTTGGCGAAACCCGCGGCGGTGTGAACCATGCCCTGCTCGTTGCGAGCCTGGTAGTAGGTCAGGAGTTCGGGATGCTCCGCCAAGGCCTGGCCGATGCCCGTCACGTTGCCGTGGCCGAAGATCCCAAAGCAGCCTTCGAAGAATCGATGCTCGAGGCCGTCACGCTCGACTCTTTGGGCGGAGAGGAAGCGCACCAGCGCCTGAGCCATCGTCAGGCGGACGGTCTTCATCCGGCGACACCCGAACGCCCGGAGATGATCCCAGCGGCTTCGTCGACTGCGCGTTGTACATTCCCCTCCGGCGGATAAAGAAACGCGCGACCCGCCACCAGGCCGATCACCTGAGGCCACGCCATCGCTTTCTCCCACTCGGCTGGGGCAGGCTTGCTCACCACCGGGTGACGACTACCTTCTTGCGCGTGTAGAACTCGATCCCGTCCGTGCCGTGAACGTGAAGGTCTCCGTAGAAGGAGCCCTTCCAGCCGCTGAACGGGAAGAAAGCGAAGGGCTGGGCGATCGGCACGTTGATACCCGTCATGCCGGCCTCGACCCGCTCGCGAAACTCCCTTGCCGAGCGCCCTGACTGCGTGAAGATCGTCGCCATGTTGCCGAGGGCCATCCGGTTGGCCCGGCCGATGGCTTCGTCAAGGGTCGCCGCCCTGGCGACCGAGAGCACCGGCCCGAAGATCTCTTCGTGGCCCACGGCCATATCCGCAGTGACGCGGTCCAGGATGGTCGGACCGAGAAAGAAGCCCGGGCGCGACATCTCGCCTCGCCCGTCGACCAGAAGCTGAGCGCCTTCGCTGACACCCCTGTCGACGTAGCTCGCAACGCGGTCGCGGTGGTCGGCGCGGATGAGCGGGCCGACCTGAACGCCTGGCTGGTCGCCGGGCCCCACCACCATCTTCGAGGCGGCATCCCTGAGCGGATTGAGCAGCCGATCGGCGGCAGACCCCACCGCGACCGCCACCGACCCGGACAGGCAGCGCTCGCCGGCATTGCCAAACGCAGAGTTCAGAATCGCGGGCACCGTGACCTCGGGATCGGCGTCCGGCATGACGACAATGTGGTTCTTTGCCCCGCCCAGCGCCTGCACTCGCTTACCGTTCGCCGCGGCCGTCTGATAGATGTACCGAGCGACCGGTGCCGAGCCCACGAACGAGATCGCCTGCACGTCCGGGTGCACCAGGAGCGCATCGACCGCCTCGCGAGCTCCGTGGACGATATTGAGCACGCCCCCCGGAAATCCCGCCTCGAGGAAGAGCTCCGCGAGCCGCGCGCTGCCGAGCGGCGTGCGTTCGGATGGCTTGAGGATGAACGTGTTGCCCGCCACGACCGCCAGCGGGAACATCCAGAGCGGGATCATCACCGGGAAGTTGAAGGGCGGGATCCCGGCACAGACCCCGACGGGGTATCGATACAGATCCTGGTCGACTCCGGCGGAGACGTCGCGCAATGTCCGGCCCTGCAGCAACGTGGGCGCCCCACATGCGAAGTCGACCACCTCAATTCCACGACGCACCTCGCCGCGCGACTCGTCCAACGTCTTGCCGTGGTGGCGTGTGATGATCGCCGCGAGCTCCTCCACGTGGTCTTCGAGTACAGACTTGAAGCTGAACATCAGTCGCACGCGGTCCATCACCGCCGTGCGCGACCAGCCGGCGAATGCCGCCTTTGCCGCGCGCACGGCGGCGTCGACGTCGCCGCTGCCCGAGAGAGGGACCTGCTCGATCACCTGTCCGGTGGCCGGGTTATAAACCGGCAGCGATCCGGTTCCGTCCGCGGGGGGACGCCACTCCGATCCGATCAGATTGGGGATCATGGCCGCCCGCGATCTCCTACGTTGCTTGCTGCTGACGAGAGACCAACCGAGGTTGCCGTGCGCCTGTCCACCAACACCGCCGCGATGACGGCCGCCAGCAGCGCGGCCGCAGCGTATGTGTAGATGGCGCTCTGGATCCCTGCAACTGACCACGTGAGATCTCCCAACATCGGTCCCATTGTGACGCCGACGCTTCAAGTCCTCGTCTATCGGCGCTCGACCCCGAGCTGTCGGAGCCCTCGTTCGAGTGGTTGGCGAACGGATACGGGCTAACGAGGTCGGATATGCAATTCTTCTGGGGCGCCTGCCTCAAGACCGCGAAAGACGCCGATCATCCATATGCGTCGCCGCTGCGCGCGGACACATTGAGAGCCGTCGCGCCGGCCATGATCCTGAGGGCCGAGTTCGATCCGCTAGTCGACGACGGCGAACGCTATGGCGAGCGGCTTCGGGCTGCGGGCGTGCCGACCCGAGCCGTGCGTTATGACGGCATGATCCATGGATTCATGAGCTACCTCGGCCGCGTCGACGGAGCCAGGATCGCGGTCGCCGAGTGCGGGACTGCACTGAACGACGCGATCGCGACACAATTGCGTCGCCGTGACCCTGGATAGCAACAAAGAGCGCAAGCAGGGCATCCTACGCATCGGGGTGGTGACCGAACCTCTGGCCAACCGGCCCCTGGTCAACGTCATGGACTGGCTGACGCGCGAGGTGCCGGAGGTCACCGATCTCGAGATCGGTACCGGTGGGTACGCACCAACCACTCATTGCGACATGCCGGTCTTGCTGCATGACACCGCTGCACGCACGGCCTGGCTACATGAGATCACGACGCGCGGATTGAGGATCGGCGCGCTGAATGTCTGGGGAAACCCGCTGCATCCGGATTCGCAACTGGGGTCGAAGCACGACGCGGACCTGCGCGATACCATTCGCCTTGCGGCTGCGCTGGGCGTCGATCGCGTGGTCGCGCTGGCGGGCTGCCCCGCCGGCGCGCCTGGCGATCAGACCCCACACTTTTCGGGGGGTGGCTGGCTTCCTTACCTCGAGGACGTTTACCGGGCGCAATGGGAATCGAGCGTCGAGCCGTACTGGTCTGCTATCGCTGATTTCGCCAGGCGCGAGCATGAAGAGCTGCTCATCTGCCTGGAGCTCCATCCCGGCACAGTCGTCTACAACGTCGAAAGCTTCAACCGGCTCGCCGGCTTGGGCGATGCGATTGCGGCGAACATTGACCCCAGTCACTTCTTCTGGATGGGCATGGACGCTAGGGCCGTCGTCGCCGCGCTGGGCGCACGCGCGGGGCATTGCCATGGCAAGGATGTCGTCTTCTCGCCTGACAACCTGGCGATCAACGGGCTGCTCGACCGCCGGTGGCCGCGTCCGGCGGAAGCCATGCCGTGGAACTTCGCCGTCGTGGGACGTGGCAAGGACCGGGAATGGTGGACCAGCTTTATCGCCGATCTCGCAGCAGGCGGGCGCGTTCATACCATTGCCATCGAGCATGAGGACCCCTTCGTGGCACCCGAGGCGGGGATAACCGAAGCAGCCGCCCTCCTGTCGTCCGCGGTCTTGGAATCGGACTCGCCAGCCGTCAGGCCCTGACCGACCCGCCGCTTGCGTGGACCGTTGACAGGGGCCACGAGTTTCGTATATCGTCCGATGGAACGTTCCAGCCTTGTTCCAGGGTGGTGGAGTGGGTAAGCGACTCAAAGTTGGCGTGATCGGATGCGGCCTGATTGCGCAGGTCATGCACCTCCACTATCTCCGCGAGCTGTCCGACCGGTTCGAGATCGCCGCCATCTGCGATCTCTCGGCTGAGGCCCGCGCCGCCGTTGCTCACGAGTACGCCGTGCCAAATCAGTTCGACACCTGGCAGCAATTGATCGCGCAACCCATCGATGCCGTCCTCGTCCTGACCTCTGGTAGCCACGCTCCGGCTGCGATCGCCGCGGCCAAGGCTGGTCTGCACGTACTGGTCGAAAAGCCAATGTGCTTCTCCGTCGCCGAGGGCAAGGCCATGGTCGATGCCGCTGCCCAGGCCGGCGTGACGCTGATGGTCGCCTACAACAAGCGTTACGACCCTGCCTACCTACGACTCGTCGAAGAATCTGCGTCGCTGCGGGACTTGCGGCTGCTCCGGATCACGACGCTTGAGTCACCGCTCGAGCCTTACGTCAAGCACTACAACCTGCGCCGAGGTGGCCCGCTCCCCAACGACCTCACTCAAACGTTGGCCGACGACAACCAGTCGCGAATCACCGCGGCGATCGGCGAGGCCGACCCCCTGTCGCGATGGGCGTATCACCTCGTGCTGCTCGACAGTCTCGTCCACGAGCTGAACGCGATGCGCGGAGTCATGGGCGAGCCGGAGCGCCTCGAATTTTCCGACATCCGCGAAACCGGCCTGACCGCGATCTTCAAGTACGGCGACACGCAGTGCATCCTCGCGTGGGTCGACCTCCCCGGGATCGCGCGCTACGAGATGGAGTTCGCCCTATATTCCCCAGATCGGCGGCTCACGCTGTCATTTCCCTCGCCCTTTCTTCGCAGCATGCCGACCCTGCTGGTCTCGGAGACAGGCGAGGCGAAATCGCCGCGTTCTTCGCGGACCGAGGAGATCACATCGTTCAACGAGAGCTTCAAAGAGGAGCTGATCCATTTCCACGACTGCGTCACCAGCGGGCGCGAACCGGTCACGTCGGGCCGCGACACGATTCATGACATCGCACTGTGCGAGGCGATCGTCGGCGTGCATCGATCGCGGGCGCCACGCGAGCGGCCCTCCGAGCCGGTGCTGACCGCGGCGCGATAGCCGAATGAGTCGCAACCCGGCAGGCATCCTGGTCGCCAACGCCCCCGTCAGCTATGGCGCCTTTGAGCTGACCGTAGGCATCGATCCCAACGTCCCTGAGGCATCGATGGTGCTCGACGAGGTGGCGGGAGCAGGGTACGCGGGCATCGACCTCGGACCGGTCGGATACCTCGGTGATCGCGACAGCCTCGCGAGCGCGCTGGCGTCCCGTGGACTAATGCTTTGTGGCGGATTCTTCGAGCTGCCGTTCAGCGACCCGGCTGCCATGCCCGCCGCCATGCGCGGCCTCGGCGAGCTCCTAGACGTGTTCGATGCGGCGCCGCCGCCGGGCGCTGGCCTCAAGCCCAAGCCCACGCTCGCTGATGCCGGCAGCGACCTGCGCCGCGCCCGACCCTGCCAAGCGGTCCACGATCGCAGCCTCGGCTTCGACGCGGAAGGCTGGAAGCGTTTTGCAGACGGCGTGGAGATGGCCGCCGCCGAGTGCCGGGACCGCGGCTACGAGGCGACGCTGCACCACGAGACCGGTACGCACATCGAGGCGCCGTGGGAGATATCGGCGGCGCTCGAACACACGTCGATCGGTCTCTGCCTCGACACCGGACATCTGCTGCTGGGTGGTGGCGATCCGATGCGCGCGCTGCGCGAGTGGGGCAACCGCATCAAACACGTTCATCTGAAGGACGCACGCCAGGCGGTCGTGGACGAGATCGTCCGCGAGGCGGCGCCGGTGGCCGAGATCTGGCGCCGGCGCGCGTTCTGCAGGCTTGGCGATGGCGACCTGATGGTGGACGCGGTGCTCGAGAATCTGCGCGACCACTACACCGGCTGGCTGGTCGTCGAGCAGGACGTGCTGCCGGACCCCGACCGCGAGGGTGGCCGCCCAGCCGCGGATCAGCGGGCGAACCGCGCTTTTCTGGCCGCGCGCGGCTTCTGATGGCGATCTTCAAGCTCGGACTGGTGGGTGCCGGCAGGATGGGACAGAACCACCTGAAGGCGCTTGCCGACTCTGAGGTTGTGCGGGTGACGGCCATCGCTGATCCGATCGAGGCGACGCGCGCCGCCCTCCCGTCGTCCGGCGCAGTGCTCCACCCCAGTATCGATTCGATGCTTGCCGCTGGCGGCCTCGACGGAGTCCTGGTCTGCGCTCCCAGCGACCTCCATCTCGACACCGTCCGCCGCCTGGTCGCGGCGGGGCTGCCAATCCTGTGTGAGAAGCCGCTCGGCATCACGGCGTCGGAGGCACGTGAAGCCGCGAAGCTCGCAACCGACGCCTCCCTGCCCCTCCAGATCGGCTTCTGGCGCCGCTTCGTCCCGATGCTGAAGCGCCTGCGGCAACGCATCGCCGCGGGCGAGTTCGGCTCTGTCTACGCCATCGCCTGCTTTCAGTGGGATGGGCAACCTCCCGGTGCCTACTTCCGAACCCACAGCGGCGGGATCTTCGTCGACATGGGCGTCCACGAGTTCGACCAAGCGAGGTGGCTGAGCGGCCAGGAGTTCGGTTCCACCAGCTCGCTGGCATCCGGCGTCGCGGCGGAGCCATTGTCTGGCGATCCTGAGAGCGCACACGCTCTCGCCGAGCTGTCAGGCGGCACAACGGCCCTGATCTCCCTCGGGCGGCGCTTTCCGCTCGGGGACGTCTGCAAGGTGGAGGTGTTCGGGACCAAGGATTGGGAGGAGTGCCGGTTCCTGTGGCCGCCCACCGCGGATGCGACGTTCTTCGAAGCGCTGAGAGTGCAGGCCGAATCCTTCGCCCGCCACGCGCGCGGAGGGCCTCGGGAGGGGGCGGGCGGTGACGATGCAGTGGCTGCGCTGGAGGCCGCCGAGCGAGCCGCATCCGCCTGCGCCAAGGGCGGAGCCGCCATCTAGATGGCATTGCCGGAGGTGGGGATCGGGATCACCGGCTACGGGATGATGGGCAGGGCCCACGCGTACGCATACACGGTGGCGCCGGTGATGCGCACGCTTCCATGCCGGCCTCGGCTTCGCGTCATCAGCGGGCGCGACCAGGACAAGGTTTCGCGTGCGGCTGCCGCCTATGGGTTCGAGCATTGGGTGGCCGACTGGCGGGAACTGGTCAAGCGGCCCGACGTCGACATCGTGGACATCTGCACGCCCCCGGGCACGCATGCCGAGATCGCCTCGGCTGCCGCCGCAGCAGGCAAGGCCGTGATCTGCGAGAAGCCGTTGGCGGTGTCGTACGCGCAAGCAATGGACGCGACAGCGTCGGTGCAGCGCGCGGGCGTTTTGAATTCGGTCGGCTTCAACTATCGGCGACTCCCTGCCGTGTCGCTGATGAAACGAATGGTGGATGAGGGCGCGGTGGGTAAGGTCCGGCTCTTGCGGGCGACCTGGCTTTCCGACGAGTTTGTCGACCCCGCCATCCCGTTCGACTGGCGATTCGACCGGGCGGTCGGTGGCTCCACCATCGCGGACCTCGGCAGCCACCTGGTCGACCTGGCTCTTTGGATGGTCGGCGGGGTGGCTGAGGTTTGCGCCCAGTCGGAGACATTTGTGCGCGAGCGCGCCAACCCTGGAGGCGCCGGCTCACTCGCCGTGACGGTCGATGACGCCTCCTCGGCCTTGATACGATTCGAGTCGGGAGCGCGGGGAGTGCTCGAGATGGCGCGCACCGCAGTTCGCCGGCCGTGCGACTTCATGGTCGAGGTCAACGGCGAGAGCGGGACCCTGGTCTTCGAGTACGCGCGGCTGAACGAGCTGCTCTATGGCGAAGGCGCCGACTCACCCGGCATGTACGGCATGCGCAGGATCCGCGCCGAGCACAACACGCATCCCTATGCGCGCAACTGGTGGCCGATCGGCCAGGGCGTCGGCTACGGCGCGAGCTTCGTCAACCACCTGGGCGACCTGCTGGAGCGCTGGCCGGCGGGGCCCTGGGAGCCTGATTTCAGACAGGGCGCGGCGGTACAGGCGGTCTGCGAGGCCATCGAGCGCGCCGCCGCGGAGCGGCGCTGGGTCGAGCTTGCCGAGGTGACGGCTCCCACCACCTAGGGCATTGGTAGTCAGCGGCGCGGTGCTCGCCCGGCGAGCCCGTTTCCGCATTCCCCTTTCAAGCCGAGCAAGCCGTTTGCCGGGCATGGAAGTGGCAACCGAGTAAGTCGAAGCCCTCCCGGCCTTCTCTGAGATCCACGATCCGCGTCTTTTCCGGGCGCAGCTCCAGCCCTAGTTCGGTGAGGACTTCCCTCATCAGTTCCAGGGCCGCCTCCGGCCTCCTCCCGGCTCCTCCACAAGACCACTCCATCGTCGGCGTAACGCCCCAACCTGCCGTGACCCCGCTTCGACCAGGCCTTGTCCAGTTCAGGATCCTTGCTAAATTTGAAGCTGCGAGAGCGGTGGGGCTGCAGCCGGTACTCCTTCCAGATCCGTTGCACGGTGCTGTGGCCGAGACCAAGGTGTTCGGCCAAGGTCCACGTACTCCAATGCGTCATCCCTTGCAGCGGCTTCGAAATGGTCGTGCTCAGCACCCGCTCCACACCCTCCCGGCCATAGATCGCTCGCCGGCCTCGCCCTTCGCCTTCTTCAAGTCCTTCGAGGCCGGCCTCGACAAAGCGTCGTCGCCAAAGCCGTACGGTCGGCTCAGCGCACTTCAACTGGCTCGCAATCCGTCGCACCGGCACGCCGTCCGCCGGTGCCAGCACGATGTTGGCGCGTAAAACCATGCGTTGGGGCATTACTCGTGCAGCTAGGGCGTTCTGCCTCGACCACCGCCTTCAACTGCTCGAGCACCACTGTCCACAACTGCCGGCCGACCTCGGCCACGGCACCACTGATCTGACCCTCGAGGGAGGCGGCTCCGAGTGCTGGAGATCGAGGGTGACGTGGAGTGTGACGTTAGACTGCGGCACGGGAGCCTCCTGACTGGGTTGGACGAGAACACCCCAGTCTCGGGGCCCTCACCGCGCCACGCAAGCTCCCACCTTCCGGCGATGCCCCAACTCCCAGCACCGACGTTTGGATGCTTACCAGCCCTCAGCCGTGACTTGCCCCAATCGTAGCGTTCTTCTAGGCTGGGTCTGGAAGCATCACGTCGCGTACCAAGCTCGCAAGATCGCTGCAAGCTGCGATGAACTGGCGAAGCGTCCGCACCGTCGGCCCGTAGGAGTCGAATTCTTCTATGGCCAGGCCGTCATCTGAATAGGCCCTACGGAAGTCCGGGAAATGAGCGAGCAGTTGATCCACCACCTTGCGGTCGACTGGCTCGTCGATCCGAGGCTTAACCTCGATGTCGCTCGCATTGAATCGCTTCTGCCACGCTGACGGAGGCGAGATGACCGCGTCCGCCCCAATGAGCTCGCTCCATTGCATGTGGTTGCGGAACGCCGCGGAGAGCAGCCGGAGCCTGTAGCCGCGTTCGCGATATAGACGATACGTCTTTTTGAAAACGGCGACGCCCGCCCACTCGATGAAACCCGGGTCGATGGCAATTTCGCGCTTCTCCAACAAGACTTTCAACCAGTCGTCGAGCCGGCCGACCATGATCGTGCAAACCGGGCCCATCGAACTTATGTCTTTGCCCTCCGCCTCGCGCCGCCGGAGGGCTTGCTCAACGGCTTCGGCAACAGCAACGCACTGAGGTAGCGTGAAGCAGACCGTCGCATTGATGCTTAGACCGCGATAGGTCGCCTCCTCGATTGCCGGAATGCCGGCGCGTGTCGCTGGGATCTTTACGATCACGTTCGGCGCGAGCCGGCTGAAGGCCATTGCATTCTCGACAATCGCGGCGGTGTCGCGGAAATGCCTCGGGTCCGTCTGGATCGACAGGCGGCCGTTCCGCCCACTGTGCTCGACAAACGCTGGCTCGAGGAGTTTCGCGGCCCTCACGGACAGCTCTTCGACGAGTTTCCACCCGATCTGATCCTCGGTCGCCGCGGGGAACTCACGAAGCAAGTCCTCGATGCGCGGCCGCCAGGCGGCAATGTTCTTCTTGAGGATGCCCAGGGCGATCACCGGATTGCAGGTGGCTCCGACAGCTCCGTTTTCGATCGCGTAGCTGAGCTCGTCGATATCCGCGGAGTCGTTCCACAGGCAGGACGGCGTGGTCTGCGTCATCTGATGGAGCCGGCTCTTGTACGTGACGATCGGGCCGGCGCCGGTCATGGTGCCGTCCACATCAGGCGCTCGACGCATGATCCTACGCTACCCCGAGCCGGCCCGATTGGGGATGGCGGTTTGCAGACCGCCACGATCAAGCGCGTGCACAAGGACCGGCAATGCGGGGACGACCGCTGCCAAAACGCCGCTGGGAATCGGGAGCTGCGTACGCTCACAGGCGCCCAGCGCCGGCGGCTGCTGAGACCCAGCTGATGCTCACGCCGGCTCCACATCGCCGGACTCCGAGACCTCCGCAACCGTTGCTTGCCACCAGCTCTCGTAGCTGGGCACGCCCTCGTACCGGTCTGTCGGCACATGGATCACGACCGTATGCTCGATCGTGCGTGCGGCGCCGAGGGCGTCCCGGAAACTCCTCGACGTTGCGAACTCGGATCAGATAAGCGCCGAGCCCCTGGGCGTTAATGGCAAGGTCGACCGGCAGGGCTTGGCCCTCGTAATCCCCGGCGTCGTCGCCCAACGAACCGTCGGTTCGATAGCGGTAGCGCGTACCGAACCCGACGCTGCCCTTGCCGCGGGACAGAGCGCCGATGGAGGCCAAGCCCTCGTTCTCGCCCGGCGGCCCTTGCCCACTCTGGCAAATGCAAGCCACGGGCGGCGCGAACTCGGGATCCGACGCGTAGTTAGCTCTGGCCACGCAACTTAGCCATCGCCGCTTTGACTGCGTCCGTATCGAGGGACAGTTCGAGCAAGCCTACTTGCTCCTGATATACGCTCTGATCGACCTGCCTCTTCACCTCGTCTTCGAAGATGTGCACAACCGGGAGTCCCAACGAGACTCCTGCCAGCGAACCCACGTAGCTCGGATCCCCGACTGTCACAGTCTCGGTTGCGACCTGCAACGAATCGGCATCCACCGCGCCCAGGACCACGACGAGGTCGCCGGCGCTCTGGCGCCCCGCGATCTCGCGAATCCGGTCCTGATTCTCGGGGTCCATGGCTCCCGCAGCAGTTCAAACGTAACACTCGGTCTGCACGAACACGACTTCGGCCCCGGCCGACTTGAGGCATTTCGCGATTGCCTCCCCGGGCACGCCGTCTCGCTCGCCGAGCGCTATGACCTTTTTCCCACGCAAGTCCATCAATTGTCACCTCCTTGAATGAGCCGATCGAGCGCGGCTTCTATCGCTTCTTTGCTGGGATTTCCCGTCAGCCGCTCAACCTCCACGCCCTTGTTGAAGAACACGTAACTCGGCAAGCCGATCACTCGAAGCTGACGGCAAATCTCGCGGTTCTCCGTCGCGTTCACCTTGACCAGGCGAACCTTGTCCTCTCGCTCCTTGGCCATCCGCTCGACGGCCGGCATCAGCGCCAGGCAGGGAGCGCAGCGAGGTCCCCAGAAGTCGACCATCACCCTTCCGCCGCCTATTAGAGCCGCGAAGTTCTCAGTTGTCGCGTCGATCGCCATCTACACCTCCATCGTCACAGAAACGCCATCCCACAGCCGTGTCATGCGCCCTAGGAAAAGGCTGCCCTTGGCCAGCAGCATGGTCGAACGCAGCTCACCTGAGCGGAACCGGTCGAGAGCGTGCGGTAGCCAAGGGACGGCCGAAGCCATGTGCCCTTGGGTGGGCGCGAAGCCGGGCAGACCGTGCTCGCGGACGAAGGCGCCGATCTCCTCCCGGCTGATCTCGCCGCGGAGGACCGCCATCCCGGCTAGCATCCGGTAGTTGCGGTCGGGCACATCGCCGCCGCCCGCCGGTTCCGTGATCTCCGGGTCGTGCAGCTCGGTGGCGTAGCGGTCGATGTCCGTGAACCGGCGCCCCATCCGTTCCAGCGGCCGCACGACGATATCCTCGAGCAGCGCCTGCTGCGAGGAGCCGGAGCCGGTTCGATGCCGGCCGACGGCGTCCAGACGGAGCACCGGGCCATCGTCTCGCTCGGCGCCCACGATTACCGCCAGCCCGGCCAGCACGTCCTCAAGAACGGGGGCGCCGTGCTCGAGTGCACCCAAGAACTTCATGCCCAGCTTGGCCAGCGATCCTCCGGCCACGACCGCCACTCGTTCGTACACCCCAGACTGAACGAGTGCGCCGGCTTGGACGAGGGCGTGGACCGGCGCGGCGCAGAAGGCCTTGATATCTGACCCCCCCGAGTTGACGAGGCCAGAAGCCTCTGCAATCGCCTTGCCCAAGGCCCCGCCACCCCTCTGGTAGCGGTCTCCCACCGCCTCTTCCCCGCACCCGATCGTATAGTCGATTGAGGTCGGGTCGAGGTCCTTGCGCGCTAGGAGCCAGCGCAGGGCATGGACTCCGCCAGCCTTGCAAGCCAGGTTCTCGAGAAGTACTGGCGCCTGCAGCTCAGCGTCGAGATCGTGCGCGCGGCCGAACACGCCGACCCTCTCCTCGCCCGCGAACAGCGGCAGCTCACCCTCGCCAAGCTCCCGGGTGTCGCCCAGCCGGATCAGCCCGAACTGGTCGACCTCCTCCATTAGGGCGTAGAGTCCGGACTGCGGAAGGATCTCGCCATTGCGGCCGGCTGGCGTCGCGGCCGACGCCGCCGAGTCCCACCAAGGCCTCGCCATCTCCCAGAGTTCCTCGGGCCGGCGATTACCGATGAAGACCTGGTGAGGTGGGTAGGCGACCGCCTCCGAGAAGGAGCGCAGGGAAGCCGTGAGGGCGGGCAGACGTTCGACTTCCCGGGCCGGCTTCGACCCGTAGCGGACGAGCTGGGGAGCGTGCTGAAGAGTCACCGCCGCCGCCAGGACCGCCGCCCTCCTCACGGAGTCAACCGATCACTCGGCAGGCCCCAACGATCGGTGCCGGCATCGATCTCCGCCCGGCGCATTAATTCATGCTGCCGATCTAACTCTCGATTCCTTGGCCTTTTGCGCACACAGGAGGGCTCGGTACTGAAACTGGAACGTTCCACTCTCGTACCGCTACCGTACGGTGTTCGGACCATCTTGTCAAGAACCAATCGGGCATCTGAAGCACCTCCCTCCCACGCCGCGGCGAGGTTAGCCCCCCTTGTGTAACGTTCCAGTCCGGAATAGACTAGTGGCCGAGTGATCCGCGTCGCGCATTACCTGAACCAGTTCTTTGGCGGCCTGGGAGGCGAGGCGGCCGCGGACCTCGCCTGCGAGGTGCGAGGGGAAGCGATAGGCCCGGGGCGAGCGATCGCGCAGGCCCTCGGGGAGACGGGCGCCGTCGTCTCGACGATGATCTGCGGCGACAACTTCTTCAACGAGCGCGCGGAAGAGAGTGAGTCTGCGGTCCGCGGCTGGCTGAAACAGGTGAGTCCAGACCTGATTGTCGCGGGCCCGGCATTCATGGCCGGCCGCTACGGCGTCGCCTGCGCGCGCGTCTGCGCGATCGCCGGCGAACTGGGGTTGCCGGCGGTGACCGGAATGCATCCGGAAAACCCGGGCCTGGTCATGAACGCCGCCGCCTACGTCGTTCCCACGCCGCGGACGGCCGCCGGGATGACGCCAGCGGTTAAGGCGATCGTCAAGCTGGGTGTCAAGCTGGCCTCTGGAGCGCCGCTCGGTCCCGCGCGGGAGGAGGGTTATCTGCCGCGCGGGCGGCGGCGGCCCTGGATGGCTGATACACCGGGCGCGGAGCGGGCGGCCCGCATGCTGGTCGCCAAGCTGCGCGGAGAGCCGTTCGAGTCGGAGATCCCGATCGACTCTTATGACAGAGTAACGCCGGCACCGCCCATCCGCCTTCTCGGTGATGCCCGCCTGGCCCTGGTCACAACCGGGGCGATCGTCCCCCTGGGCAACCCGGACCGTCTCAAGCGCTGCAGTGAGACCCGCTGGGTCACCTATTCGTTGGACGACCGCGACCGTCTCGACGGCAGCGAGTTCGAGTGTGTCCACGGTGGATTCTTCAACGTCCCCGCCAGTCAGAACCCGAACCTCGTGCTGCCGCTCGACGCGGTCCGCGCCCTCCAGCGCGAGTCTGCCTTCGGCGAGCTTCTCCCCTACTACCTGACCACGACCGGCAACGACATGAGACTGCTCGACTGCCGTAGGAACGGAGGCGAGATGGCCGCTACCCTGAAGCGCGACAGAGTGGATGGTGTCCTGCTGGTAGCGACTTGAGGGTCCTGTAATCGTTGCGGTGCAACGATCAGCAAGGAGATCGAGAAGGCAGGCATTCCCGTCGCGGTGATCAGCGCCCTGCCCAAGCTCGCCATGCAGGCCGGCGCCAACCGGGTGGTCCAGGGGGTCAAGATCGAGCACGTGTGCGGCGATCCGACGCTTCCGCCTGAGGGCGATCGGAGGCTTCGGCGCCGGATCGTGGAGACTGCTCTCGCCGCTCTGCAATCGGACGTGACGCAGCCGACCCTTTTCGAGGTGCGCTGAGTGTCCGATTTCGAGCTGGAGCTGCGCTCCTTCGCGGTGTCCGGCGCAAACTTCGGAGATCGCTCCTCGTGGCATGATGGCCAGCTCGTCATCGATCGAGAGACGGTGGCAGGCCTCGTGCTGGCCGATTCTCGCGTCGTGCGCGTCGACCTCGACCTGGTCAATCCCGGTGAAGACGTCAGGATCGTGCACGTCAGGGACGTGATCCAGCCGCGGGCCAAGACGGCCGGCCGCGGCCACGCCTATCCGGCGATCGCCGGGCATTCACCGGAAACGGTGGGCGGCGGAGCCACCGACTGCCTTGAAGGCTTCGCCGTGATGATCTGCGCCGACGTCCCGCCTCAGATCCGGCGTGAGGTGAGCGCGGCTGCCGACAGCCTTGTCGACATGACCGGTCCCGGAGCCGTGACCGTCTACAGCCGTCTGCGGTACCTGGTCCTGACGATCGAGACGATGCCCGACCTACCCCTATCCTCATGGAACGACGCGCTTCGAGAGGCAGCCCATCGCGTGGCCGATCACCTAGCGTCGACCACGGCCGGTCAGACCCCCACGAGCAGTAGGCGTTTCGCGCTGCCACCCGCCGCCGGTCTGCCCAAGGTCGTTCACGTGCACACGCTGAACGCATCGATGGTCCCCGGCATCGGCACCAGCATTTACGGTTACGCACGGCACGCACTGCCGCTCCTCCTGCATCCTAACGAGATCCTGGACGGCGCGATCGCCGGCGATGCGGTGGTCACCTATCCGGGCAGCTGTACCTGGATCCAGGTCAACAACCCGGTGCTCACGGCCCTTTACGACCGTCATGGCGTCGACTTCGACTGGCTCGGTTGCATTGTGTCCAGGACCCGGTGGGGTGCGGCCGCCGAGAAGGAGCTGAGCGCCTATCAAACGGTCAAGCTGGCTCAGATGCTGGGATCCGAAGCGGCGCTGGTCACGTGGAACCACGGCGGCAACGATTTGCTGGAGGTAATGCTGACAATCCAGGGCCTCGAGAAGGCGGGCATCAAATCGGTCTTCCTCACGATCGAGTCCGACATCAAGGTCGTCCGGCTGGCCCCCGAGCTGGCGGAGACCGGAACCGACGAGCCGCCCCTACTGTTCAGCGTGCCGGAGGCGAACGCCATAGTCAGCACCGGCACGCTCGCTCCCGAAACGGCGCTGCCCGCCGTCTCCCGCGTTGTCGGCGGCAGTGACATCGTGTTCGACCAGGAGCGCCCAGAGTACCGTACGCCGGCAGCGGGCCCGCTCGACCTGGAAGCCCTCTCGGGCGCTTACTCACCGATCTTCGGGCACTTCGACAACTACGGCCTCGGCGCCCAGACCTACGTCGACTTCTAGGCTGGCATCGGCTAGCGTCGGGGGGTGGCGGCAAGAGTCGATCACCCCGCGGCGCCTAGTCGCGGCGTCGTTCTTCGTCAGTGTCCCGACCACCGCACTGACGATCTACTACCCCAACTACCTACACCGGCCGCTTATTGAGCGCGGCAGGACTCCGCCACCACCACTGCCTTCAACCGTGTCCGTTCGCGAGGCGAATGTGACGGCGCCGGCCCTGGCGGCGCCAGGGCCGGCATAAGAGATGGCCTGGCTGCAGATCGGCACGCTTTGGCTTCACGTGTTGGGTGGCATTCTTTGGTTCGGTGGCGACGTTTACGCTAACCTGGTCGTGACACCTGTGCTGGCGACCCTACCGCCGCAGCAGCAGCGGCGCGTTGGCCACCTTCTTAGGGAGCGCGGCGAGCGGGTCATCTTCCCCATCGCATTGGCCACAATTGCCCTCGGCGTCGTGAGCGGAACGGTGTTCGGCCCCGTCCGCAGCGGCGAAGTGCTCTTCGGTACCCTGTACGGCGTCACCTGGCTGGTCTCTTTCATCGTCGCCGTCGGCGTCGCACTCTGGGACCCCCTAGTCCTCGACCGCCAAGTGGAGCGGGTGCTCGAGGACGACCGCTCCTGGGTTCCCGGCGAAGAGAAGGGGCCCCTGGTCCTGCACCGTGCCTTCGGGCTGTTCCTGATAGAGCTTTCTGGATTCCTGGTCATCTTCAGCGCCATGATCCTCATGCGCTTCGGGCTCTGACTTTGAATGCTCGAGTAACGTGGCGGCGGCTCCATTCAGGCCGAACAGCCAAGGCGAGGCCCTCGGGCTCCGATGGCAGGACGTGGGTCGGCATCATCCGAGTCACACGGGGGTTCACTCAAGGAACGACAGTCGAACATGGATCTCTGTCCGAACTACATCTAGGCGCACTCCAAGCGAAGGGTCCCGACCACGCGTTCGGCGATCGCGCCACCTTCGGTTGTCGCGGCCGTCTCGGCAACGCTAGTGATAACCGAGCCTGGCGCCTCGGGCCCCGACTCCTTGCCGTAGGCGAGG
Source organism: Candidatus Micrarchaeaceae archaeon (assembly GCA_035534555.1). Taxonomy (GTDB): domain Bacteria; phylum Chloroflexota; class Dormibacteria; order Dormibacterales; family Dormibacteraceae; genus Palsa-872. Next base: position 17,849 of record DATLRQ010000065.1, on the reverse strand, counting down.
TCGCAATCGTGGACCGGGTGGCGTGGCTGACGGGCGCACGGCATCGGCATGCTTGCCAACCTTCAGTCTCTTGGCGGCCATCCCCAACCATTCCTGGTTCGAGTTGGATAGCCCGCGTCGGCGTTCAGCCAGATGCCGCTCGACAAGCCCGCGATCGATACGGACGGATGCCTGGCCTTCCGGATCGACCTGGCTTCGGCTTCACGCCCGATGAGGAGTTGATCGAGCGCTACACGGTGGCGCACTTCGGCTGAACACCGGGTTCCCGCCCCGCCCCGGGGCCGGTTGACAAGGAGCTGGCACAGTCAATAAGGTGAGGTGGTTGTGGAACGCTCCAATTCGCCACTTCGAATCAGTTTCTCACCGATGCCATGCGGGATCGAAGCCTGGACGAGGTCGTCGACTGGTCGACGAGCAGCAGGCTGATACAGGACCTGGAGCTAGGCGACGCCGCCCGCCTACCTGCCGGCGCCGACGCCAGGCGGAAGTGGCAGCGCAAATTGGATGAGACCTGCCTGGGAATCTCCGCCCTCAAGTTTCCGGCAATCCGGTCCACCCCGACCCCGAGGTCGCCGCGCGTCATGACGCCGACCTCCGAAGAGCGATCCTGCTGGCCGGCGAGCTGGGGTCGACCGTGGGGGTCGCGACGTCCCGATGCCCCAGAGCTGCCGCATCTGACCGATCGACGCCCCATTTCTCGGGCGGCGGCTGGCTGCCGGACCTTCGAGCGCATAGCCGAGTGGCAGTGGGGATAGCACGTCATTCTTATTGGACCTAGATGGCTGAGTTCGGCCGCCGGGAGCACCCCGGCCTGCTCATCTGCGTCGAGCTTCACCCGGCACCGTCGTGTTCAACTTCGAAACGTACAGCCTCATCCGCGAGCCAGGGTCCAACCGCGGCATCAACTTCGACCCAGCCACTTCTTCGGGCAGTCGATGGATCCGCTGCGGCTCGTGGAGGCGATCGGCGATCGGACCGGGCACGTCCACGGCAAAGACATCGCGCTGAACTTAGAACGCCTGGCGCTGAACGGGGTCCTCGACAACCGCTGGCCGACCCCGGCCGCGGAGGTACCCTGGAACTTCGCGACCGTTGGGAGGGGCCACGGCAAGGCATGGTGGGCTGTCTTCATCGAGTGCCTACGCAGCCAGGGTTTCAACGGCACGATCTCCGTCGAGTACGCGGATCCCTTCGTCGGGATCGAGGAATCGGTCCTCAAGTCGGCGTGCCTCCGCTCCGCCCTGCAAGCCCGACCACCGCGCGGCTGATGGCATCCCCAACAACGCTGACGCCATCGCGGCGGCCAGACCTCGAGAAATCTCCTCTCGCTCCACCAGTGTCAGGTCACGCCGGGACCTCGTTCGTGGCCGCGGTCGAACCCCACCAGTCAACAACACCAACCGCCGAATCGTCTCCAGGCCACGGTCTAGATGTCGAGCTATCGCAGACAGCGACTCGCCCTTGCATCGCCGGTCCCAGATCTCAGCCTTCTCGGCCTCTGTGACGACTGGTCCTCCCATCGAACACCTCCTTGGTTCGCCTTAGCGTCCTCTTAGTCCAAGGTGGTGGTGCACTGACCCCTTGAGATCACGTGATGGTTCAGACACAAGATGTGGCCGGACTCCGCTTAGATGGATACCCCCATTAATTTCATGCAGGGAGGTCCCGCTGTGGGACCTCACGGGCAAGAGCGCCGGACTCTCCGCCCCCCCACTCTGGGGAGGACATTCCGACAGTGTGCCGCCTACGCTGCGACGCCCCGGTGCGCTCGCCGGAGCAGAGAATGGAAGACGTGCACAGGATGCTCGAGCAGGGGTTCCGCCTGTCAAGTTTCGCTTTCACCTGCCCCGACCCGCGCCAAGACTTGAAGGTCGTGGAGGCGGTACGGGCCGCGGTCGGCGATCGCATCGACATCATGGTGGACGCGAAACCAGGCTGGCGTCGAACCCGGCCATAAGGCCACCGCGCTTGGGGTTTTTTCCCATGACCCCCACCATCGCCCGTGAGCTGGAGCGCTGTTTCGGGCTTGACCATGCCGCGCTCGATCAGGTGAGAATTGGCCCCACACGCAGACGACCCACGGCCTGAGCTGCGGACCAATACTCCCGTTATTGTCGGCTGTCGCGGATCATCGGTCGGGCTCGTCTGGCAGCTCGAGGAGCGCTTCGGTGCTCTTCACGATGCGAGCCGCCTTCTCCCGCAGCCAGGGGATGCGGACACTGTGCTTGCTATAGAGCAATCCGATTCGGGCCAGTGGCTCGATGTAGGAATGGACGAGGCCCATGTGCGGGTTGCCGGGCATCACAGCCTCGCGCAGAGCGACCAGCGTCTCCAGCTTGAGCTGCTCCTCGCGAGTCAGAGAGACGGTAGAAATGCTGCCGAAGGCGATCGGCTGTCCGGCCCTGGAAGCCGTCACCGAGACAGTGATGGCGCCCGCCTGCTTCGGCACCGCGATCTCGATCAGCGGGCCTTCGGTCCGCTCCGGGCTGGCCCCCGCCACTCGCCATTCGAACTTCAGCGAGTCGAGCGGCCCCAGGCCAGCGGCATCGGCCTGGAAGCGGGCTGTCTGTGAGGTCACGGCCAGCGTCCGGCCCCCGATGTGGGGGAGGGGACCGAGGATCCGCAGCGAGCGCAGGCGGAGGCGGTCGATCACGTTGCGAGTGATTTGGGCCACCTTCCTGTTGCGGGGCACCAGGATCGGCCAGTCGGTGCAGGCGCCCTGAAAGACGATGCCCCCGCCGCGCGACGTGTAGACGCCCATGGTGGCGGCGTTGTGAGGGCTCGACATGACGAAGCCAGCGGTGAGCTCGGCCATTCCCAGGATGAAGAAGCTGTCGGGAGTGCCGTTCTCGCCGGTGGCCAGGGCGAGGCCCTTGCGCCGGACGAAGGCGGCGCCGTCGACCTCATAGCCGATCAGCGGGTAGTCGGAGTCGTCGCCGAAGACATCGCCGTCCTGGAGGCCGGTGCCTTCGAAGACCCAGTGACCGGAGTGCTGGACGGTGTAGCCCAAGGTGTCACGCTTGCCGTCCCACCAGCCCCCTGCATGCCGGCTGGCGACGCCGGTCATGGTATTCTCCGGGCGGACCTCCTGCCAGTGGTCGTCCAGCCACTGCACCCGCTCTTTCGGCCCGGGCGGCACCTTGGCGCAGGTGATCGCGGTGGCGCCGTCGGCGAAGTGGATCCGGCCCGAGCTGATATTGCCGCTGAACCAGGCCACGTTGCCACCGCGAGCGATGAAGCGCTCCACCCGCTCCCGCATCTGGTCGCTCCAGTACTCGTCGTGGCCGACGCTTAGCAGCAGCTGGTAGGGCTCTAGGAGCCTCTCCTCCCGCTGCAGGTCGAGGTCGGTGCAGTAGTCGACCTCTATCCCGTTCGCCTCCAGCCAGGAGATTAGCGGCGCGTCCCACTTCTGGAAGGTCTGCCGCCTCACCTCCGGCTCGTAATCGTCGAGCGAGTCTCCGAACATGACTTGGCCGCCGGTGCCCCCGCCCGGGCGCCGCCAGGTCACCTTGTACCCGGGGGGCTCGTCCTCTTTGGACCAGACGGCCTCCGCGTAGAGGCTGCCGTAGCCCGTCCCGTTGTACGCGTGCCAGGTCGCCCAGGAGAGCTTGTAGAGAATGCTGGTGGAGGTCCCCGGGCGCGGGTTGCGGAGGACAAAGATGGCCTTTGCGCTGGTCCCGTCGGCGGTCGTCATATCAGGCGCTGTCTCGCGGCCGCGCTCGTCGATCTCGATCAGGCTGGACACGTAGACTCCCGGTCGCCAGCTGCCCGGGATGGCGAGCTCGTAGCCCGGCCAGCCCCAGTCCCGGTCGGGCGGTCCCTCGGCGAAATCGTAACCCGGGAACGGCTCCGCCACCGGCCCCTCCACCCTCTCCAGGCGTTCGCCTTGCCGCCAGAACTCGACTCGGAAGCGGGGCGCGTCGGTCGCCACGTGCAGCGTCACCTTCTCGCCCGGTGAAACCGTCGGCCAGCGTGGATACCCGCGGATCATCGCTCAACCTCCTCAGTCAGCCATCGTGAAGTCACTCGAACCCTAGGCAAAAGCCCTACCACTTGGCTGGAACGTTCCACACACTGTATTCGTCGGCCTGTGGGATGTCAAGCCATTGACGCCCGCGTGAGAACCGTACAATACCAGGAGCCAGATATGGAACGATCCACTCAAGGCCGAGCGTGATCCGCGGCTACCCCCGGGAGGCGAGCGTTTGGCCGGGTGGCCGCCTCACCCTGCACGTCTCGGCGAGCTCTCCCAAATTTCGCGTGAGCTTCTTCCGGATTGGCGCGACCGCCGAGCGGATGGGAGGCATCGCGGACGATGAGCTCCCCGCGGTCGACGTTCAGGAAGGCCCGCCTGACCAGGATTGGCGCTGGCCGGCCTATGAGTTCGAGGTGCCTCACAGCTGGCCCTCAGGCGCCTACATCGCGCAACTCAGCGAGGTCGATGAGCGTGCGGTGTTGACCGCGCCTGACTCTGCGCTAGTCGGCGGTGATTCGGGAAAGGTGCTGTTCGTAGTCCGCAATCCGGAGCCCGGCTCGGGGCCCGCGGTTCTCTACAAGATCTCGCTGGCGACCTTCCACGCTTACAATGTCGCGGGTCACGGCAGCCTCTACACGCAGGCCGTCTGGGCACGCGACGTCCGTTCGCCCGGCTACAAGGTCTCGTTGCGCCGGCCGGGCGGAGGTGTGGGCGGTCCAGTGATGCCGGGCGATGCACCTGACGCCTACGATCCGAGCTCGCGGCGGCAGACGTTCGACCACTGGGACCGTCCCTTCATTGCTCATCTCGAGGGCGCCGGTTATAAGTTCGATTACTGCACCGATGTCGATCTGCACAGGGAAGACCGCCTCCTGGCTTCTTACCGCCTTCTGCTCAGCGTCGGCCACGACGAGTACTGGAGCGAGGACATGCGTCGCCGTGTCGAGGGGTTCATCGAAACGGGTGGGAACGTCGCCTTCTTCAGCGCCAACACCTGCTGGTGGCGGATCCACTTCACGGAAGGTGACACCGCGTTTACCTGCGACAAGGCCAGTCGGCCGCCGGGGACGCGCTCGGTAAGGACCGACATGTGGTTCGCCAGCCGACCGGAGAACTCGCTAACCGGAGTCAGCTACCGCAACGGCGGCGGCTGGTGGAACGGACCCCGGGAGACGCTCGGCTACACCGTCCAGAACACCGGACACTGGGTTTTCGAGGGCAGCGGTCTCCGCGACGGTGACATGTTCGGTGACTCCGAGGAGTTCCCACTGATCGGGTACGAGGTTGACGGTGCTGAATTCGAGCTGGTGAACGGGCGGGCGATGGCGACGGGAGAGAGTGGGACTCCTCCGAATTTCCTGATCCTCGGAACCGCCGATCTGGGCCCGGGCTGGTCTTGCGTTCCAAATCGGAGCGGACGTCACGCGGCCACCATGGGGACGTACACGTCGGCGGGCGGCGGCATCGTCTTCACGGCCGCAACGACCGACTGGCCCAAGCTGCTGGCGCGGTACCCAGCGGTGGACCAGATTACGCGCATCGTCATCGACCGGCTTAGCTGTCACAGCATCGCTATCGCCGGTCCTCTGCCGGCCGAGCATGGCTACCCGGTGGTGGTCGAGGGAGGCTACGCCGAGTTCCACACTGAAGCCGAGATGTTGGGCAGCGGCAAGCCGGCGACCTACCGCTGGAAGGCCGTTGGAGCCGATCCCGCGGAGGGTGAGGGAGCCGTTTTCCGAGTCCGCATGCCGGCCGCCCGAGTGCCGGTGACCGTCGCAGTGGAGAAGGTTTGCGACGGCGTTGTGGTCGGGTTCGGCAGTGTCTCAGTAAGCGCGATCAGCGATCGTGAGCTGACTGTCCTCAGGTTCCTGACGACGATGCGGGAGATGGTGCTGCCAGGGGACCCCTCGAACCCGTTCGTGGACGGCGCCGGTTCCCCTATTGAGAAGCTCGACCTCGTCACCTTGCCCCGCATCCGCTGGATCCTAGAACGCGGAGAGGAGATGCGCCGCATTGGCGAGAGGCTTCTGGACGAGAGAACGGACTGACGGACCGCGTCAGGTGCTGGTCAGCAAGTGCATTGCGGGGACAGCCCCAAGTCGATGACCATCGGTGCTTGGTCCGCGCTGGCATTGGTAAAGAAGAGCCTGTACGAGGGCAAAACTCGATCCGGCCCACTGCGGCCGGACTCTTTTTGCCGCCACACACCCGTCTGCCTACCGGCAATCCCCCCAGACTCACTTGCAAGCAACCCATTCGAGCACTCCCGCCACCCCTCAGGTCTCGGTGAGGAGCGTTGTCGAGGCGATCGAGGGACCCCGCTTTCTTGAGCGCAGTGTCTTTTTCAGCGATGAGTGCGCCGAACGCATGCCTTGCCAGCTCCATGCCATCTGGGCGGACATCCGGCCGAGCCTGATGGCGCAGATCGATTCGACTTCGGTCCAGAACTTGGCGGCCGCGAAAAGCGGGCTCGATGACCTTGCGAAGGGTGGACGAGCTGACATGGAGGCGGGCTAGGGGCATTGGCTGCGCCAGTCGGAATCGATTCAGCCCAGCTGCGTGCCGCTCTGCGACAGATGGTGGGAGCTGTTCACGTCCTTTCCGGGCCTGACGCTGAGCCATATTGGCAGAGTACTGGCGCCAGCCGGTTTGAGCCGGTTGCTGTGGTCAGGCCGGGCTCATCCGCTGAGGTGGCAGCGATCCTGAAGCAATGCTCTGAGTCCGGCGTGCCGGTGGTTGCCAGAGGCCATGGCAGCAGCCTCACCGGTGGGGTGGCCATCGCCCAAGGAGACGTTGTGCTCAGCCTCGAACGCCTGGGCGAGATCGAGATCGACGCCCCTAATGCCTGCGCAAGAGTTGGCGCCGGGGCATTGACCTCCCAGCTTCAGGCCCGCGCGGCTGAGGTCAAGCTGATGTACCCGCCCGACCCGGCTAGCGCGGAGTTCTCCACGATCGGCGGCAACGTTGCCACAAACGCAGGCGGAGCACGAGGGCTGAAATATGGAATCACGGCTGACCATGTGCTCGGCATGGTGGTTGCCCTTGCTGATGGCAGGGTGCTCAGGTTGGGCGGCCGGGCAGGTCGGGGCGCGGGCGGCTATCGGCTGCTGCAACTCTTCATCGGATCAGAGGGAACACTCGGCGTGATCACCGAGGTGACTCTGAAGCTGCTTCCACTCGTCACCTCGCGCGCCGCCGCCCTAGTCGCATACAAGAACCTGGCCGAGGTCGGAGAGGCGGTTTCGGCCCTGCTCAGGACCGGGCCCCTTCCCTGCGCCCTGGAGATCCTGGATCGGGCTGCCCTGACCCTGGTCTCAGACCGGCTGCCGAGCGGTCTTCCTCGCGATGCGGCGGCAGTACTTCTGGTCGAACAAGACGGTCACGATCGCGAATTGGTCCTCAGCGAACTGGCATCCATGCTCGAGCGGTTGGGTGGACACGAGAACTGGGTCGCTCAGTCGGAGGAGGAGCGCCAGCGGCTATGGGCCATCGTGCAGAGTCTCCCCCAGGCGGTCAAGCAGGCCTCCCCCGTCTCATTAGTGGAGGACGTTGCGGTTCCCCCGGGTCGTATCGCAGACATGCTCGCGAAACTTCAGGCATTGGCGCAAAGGGAGAAGCTCACTATTGTCACCGGCGGCCACGCCGGCGATGGTTGCCTCCATCCCCGCGTTCTGCTGGGCAATGAGGATGGTCAACGAGCAAGCGGTCTGCGATCCCAGATCGTGCACGACGCTTTAGAGCTGGGGGGCTCGATCTCTGGTGAGTACGGGATCGGCTTGTTGAAACGGGATGTCTTGAGGCTGGGGAACGATCCCGAGGCGCTGGACGTCATGACGCAGCTGAAAGAACTTTTCGATCCGAAAGGCATCCTCAACCCAGGCAAATTGCTGCCTGAATGCTGAATCGCTGCCAGGTGCTGCTGGGTAGAGTGGCCGAGGACCTTCCTGAATGATCAGACTGTGGGGGAAACAAACTCGGTTCAGGGGTGCAGTTTACGCTGGTGGTCGATTGGCCGCGCCGACGTCGCAGGGCTGAAGATTCTCGCTGCCTCCCGAGACGAACCGATGTGTGGTTGGGGGCGAAAGCGGGACGGGACGGGATGGCTTTGACGTCGCGCCTGATTATTTTGACTGTGGGACGACCGGGCACCTGCTCGTTGGGGTTGAAGGACGGCAAGAGTCGGTCTGGATCGCAAAGCCGCGGCTGGCCGGAGGCTCGAACACCAGATTGGACAGGTCCACGCCGCGTGGCGAGTGTTCATCGCGGCGACGAGTGGGACCGCTCTTTCCGACCGATGAGACTGGCGTAAAATCCGCTGCGCCATCGCGAAAAAAGGGGCGGCGGCGCAGCGGATTGAAATCCGCTGCTAATAGGGTCGTTTGGGGGCCAATTCGAGTTCAAAGTCGGAGCACGGGATTAAAAGACCGCTGCTCTAACCAAGCTGAGCTACGCCGGCTAACACGATTTTGAATTGAATTGATGTCCCGGCGCGGGAGGGCAGACCGTCAAAGTAGGCAGCTGACGGACTAACTGACGGACAAAGGACCTTACGACGCCCGGCTGCCCACCTAACCATGCTTCTTCCAGAACGCGGCCGCAGCCTCCTTAATCTCCTCGGAGATCACCAATCTCGCTGCGCTGTCGTCCTGACGCAACTCCCAGTCATCCACGAGCGGGGTGAATCCAGCCATCTCGTCGACGGCATCCACTCCTTCCTGGAGGAAGTCGTAGCAGTCCGCGGTTCCAAGGTTCGCAATTTCCGAGGCTCCATCTATGGGAGGCACCTTTCCGTCCACGATCGCTCGCGCCACATCGATCGATCGCCTGATAGCCGCTTCACACGGCGTCCCCTCAAGCGCCCTGTCCGAATTCGGCCGCTTCACCTGGGGGTCACGAGGTCGGCAACGAGCAGGTTACGGCGCAGTGTCGCCTATCCAGCAAGGGCGGTTCGGAAACGTATGTCGACAGACGTTCCCAATGCCATAGCTACCCGTTCGAGCGTGGAGAGGCTTGGCTTGCTGCCCCCTGCTTCGAGCCGAGCGATCACAGATTGAGTCGTGTGCATGCGTTCCGCTAGCTCGCGTTGGCTGAGCCCATTGGCTTCGCGCAACTCTCGAACCTGACGCCCGAGCTCGTACGCCAGCTGTGCCTGCTGGTAGCCAACTCGAGCAGCAGGCTCCTCGAGTCGTCGGCGGCGCAGCTCTCCCCAGGTCTTGCGTTTGCTCATGACTCCTCCTCGGCGGTGTGTTCCTCGGCGATGCATCGCCTCATCGCTGCCTCTGCACGCTCGACTTCGCCTTCCTCGCGCTGCCGCGTCTTGCGGAAGACGGTAAGCAGAATGATCCGACGCCCACTCGCTACGAAGTAGCTCACTCGCATCCGCTCCCGGCCGAGGTAGAACCGCAGCTCCCGGAGCTTACTTCGTAGCTGCCGCGTGTACGGCTCGCCCAGGTGGACACCCTCTCGTTCGAGAAGGTCGACGTAGAAGGCTGCCCGGCCAAAATCGTCATTACTAAGTCCTTCAAGCCAGCGAGTCACCTCCGGCTCAAGCTCAACTGTACCCCAAGTCATCGCATTTTTGCTATGGGGCGGCCTCGCCGGTCAGCAGCTCGTCCAGCCGCGCAGCCGCCTCGCGTTGCATGGCCGGCAGGACGTGGCTGTAGGTGTTCATGGTCACGTTGATCTGGCTGTGGCCCAGGATCTCCATTACCACTCGCGGCGAGACGCCCTGAACAAGCAACAACGTCGCGCACGAGTGCCGCAGATCGTGGAACCGCATAGGTCTCAAGGCCGCCCGAGCCAGGAGGCGCTTGAACGACCGGGTCGCGTTTCGCGGCTCGATCGGCGTCCCCCACCTGGTCGTAAAGACGAGCCCCGTCTCCCGCCACAGGGATCCCGCGAGAAGGCGCGCGTCTCGCTGTCTTGAGCGCAGCTGCCGGAGCGCCTCAACGGCCAGTGCTGGTATCGGTACCGATCGCCGGCTTCTCGGCGTCTTTGGCGGTACGAGGTGGAGAGCGCCGCCGTACCGCTGCAGGGCGTGGTTCACGCGAAGCTCGGCCTTGTCCAGGTCGACGTCCTCCCACTTGAGTCCCAGCAGCTCTCCCTGGCGAAGCCCCGTCGAAAGTGCCAGCTTGTACAACGCCTCGAGGTCGTCCTGGCGAGCCGCCTCCAAGAAGGCGCGGGCCTCCTGCGGCGTGAATGGCTTGATCTCGAATCGCTCAACACGAGGCGGATCGGTCAGCGTGGCAACGTTCCGATACAACCAGCCGTAGCGCATCGCGCGGCCGAGGGCACGGCGAAGGATGGCGCGGATATGGACTACCGACTGCGGCGCGAGCCCTGACTTCAACTTGGCGTCAAGCAACGCCTGAACCCGCTGCGGCTGAAGCTTCCCGAGGCGGACCTTGCCGAGGTCGGGGATCAGGTGGCGGCGGACGTACATCTGGATCGTCTGCAGGGTCTTTGGTCTGACCGAGCCCTCGATCGAGCGCAGCCAGGCCTTTAGATAATCGCCGAGCAGCTGCGATGAGCCGCCAGCCGTCATCCCGGCTTCCCTCGCTCGCAGCAGCGCCATCATTTGGCGCGCGACCTCAGCACGGGTTTTGCCGTAGACGGACATGTGCTTGCGCTTGCCGGCAGACCAGCCGAAGTCGACGCGACCCTCCCAGCGACCATCCCCTCTTCGCCAGATGGACCCCTCGCCCCTCCCCCGTCTGCTCATCCGTACACCTACGCGCTGACCCTATCCACCGGCGCGCCACTTTCAACCTCGCCTGTAAAGCCTCCGGTCGTTCGCGACCGCAACCATCGCTCGAGCTCGTTCCTGGGCACGCGCACCGCCCGTCCGATCCGAACGACAGGTAGCTCACCCGAGGCGATGAGCTCGAAGGTCCGCGTGCGACCCAGATTCATCAGCTGTGCCACCTCGTCGACCCTCAGCAGCAATGACTCCATTGGCATCACCTCCTGTGTGCTCAAACCGACCCCGACTGCTTCCGCGCGACCGCCTGGGCGAACGTCAACCCACGCTGATCCAGGTGATCGGCGACGCGCTCCTCGAGGAGCTCTAACGCCGCGTCCATCTCGCGCACGTCGTGTACGGCAGCCAGCGATGTGAAATAGCCGGTCGCGCCGGCGACCAGGCGTCCCTCCTGCACTTCCCTGATCCGGCGACGAATCAGCCCGTTCTCCTGGAGCCCTATCGACACGCGCGACAGCTCGAGCCATTCCGGACTGACCGGCCACCGGTCGCGCTGCCGATCCCCCGTCGGGACACGCAGCGACAGCCACTCTTGCGTGCAGTAGCGCCAGATGTCCTGACGGCACACGATCGCCTCTTCCGAGGTGCGGACATTGAATGTTTCGATCGCTTCACGCCTGAGTTGAAACTCGAGGCGCCACACCGGAGCCGCTGGATCGAGACGCGGTCCCCAGACCTCTCGCATCCAGGCCTCTTTGCCCGACTCGGCCGCCTCGCGTCCCTTGTCGTAGAGCCGCGCTACGAGTTGATCCCGGCCAAATTGGTAGCCGGTGAAACGCTGGCCATCGAAATAGGCCCGAACGGCATCGAAGTGCTGGGCTGATCGCCGAGCGCGAGTAACAAACCGGCGAAGGTCGAGCTCGTTCGGAATCCAGCCCTGGAAGTCCGCGTACATGTCGACACGCGATGCCTGAGAAGGTCCGAGCTGGCCTTTGAGCGTCGCGCGGACGAAAGTCTCCGCGTCACGCAGCGCCGCGATCGGACCGAGCTGATGCAGGTACGCGCTGCTCAACTTCAGGTAGACGGGCGGCAACTTCCGCCCTTGTGCGACAAGCACCTGGAAGTCCGAGCACTGCAACCAGTAGCGGTAATGGCCGGACCCGTTCGCATGCACGATCATCCGTCGCTCGCCCGCAGGCAGTAAGACAGGCGCTCCATCGGCTTGCGCCTGCAGTCTCAACTCTTCCAAGTGCCCCAACAGCCGGACATCAACTGTTCCCGCGAACGAGACGTAGAGCGAATCGACACCCGCGCTGCAGATCGTCAGCGGCAACGGCCAGACCTGCAGCTGCAGTTATGCGGGCCTGTGATACTCGGTCCGGCCCGCTCGTCGAAGTCGACCAAATCGGCGCCCATGCAGCCGGCGCCGGCCCGACCTCGCCGGCTCAGCCACACCTATCAGCCTCAGGCGAGCGCTCAGCGGAGCTGCGCTCGCCCAAGCACAGGCGCGCTTGCGGCCTGGTCGTGCCAGCTCGAGCCCGTAGCGCCTCTGGCGCCATCGCCGAGATGCCAGCTGTATCCGATTCCGATCTGCCGCCTGTTGAACCTTGCTTCATGCTTGCGCAACCTAGCACTTCTCGCCAGACAGCGCAAGCCTCACTTTGCAAGGTGCTTGCTATCGCAAGCGCGTTTCCTTTAAGGTGTTGGCCCGTGGCGACGCCCACAGAGCGAAGAGACCAGCTCGGGCCCTACCTCAAGGAGGTCCGAACGAAACTAGGCCTGAGTCTCCGCAAGGTTGAAAAGTCTTCGAACGGCAAGATCCACAACGCATACCTGAGCCAGATCGAGTCTGGACGCACCAAGTCTCCGAACCCGGACCTGCTTGCGGCCATCGCCAACGTCTATGGGCTCGACTACTGGAACTTGCTTTACCGGGCCGGCTGGTCCATCCCTGAGGAGTATCCGAAGGACGAGCGCGATTGGCATGGCTGGCCACTGCGAGACCTCCTCGACCTGACCAAAGATGAAATGGACGAACTCCTCGACTTCGCCGCCTACCTCCGACGCAAGCGCGAGCGCAAGAAACCTACCCGCAAACCAACCAGCCGTAAATCGGGTCGATCCGAGTAAGCGAGACGTAAACTGCCCCAGCGTTGAGTGTCACGGCCGACGAACTGGTTATCCACCTCGTCAACGTCCCTAACTTCTGGAAGGGACGTGTCAACACGAGGCTCGCTCTCGGCGGCGTCATAAGTGGTCTCGTCGTAGTGATTGGGGCTGCGGTACGCGAAGCGGTGACAGGAGGTGGCCAACTAATGCTCGAGGTCCTGATCGCCCTCTTCATAGTCGGGATGCTGGTCTTGTACGGCTACTTGCGATTCTGGAACGCGAGTGTGTTCATGCGCGAAGGCGAAGTGGGCGTTACGAACTGGCTCGGCATGACACGCTCGGTCCCGGCCAACTCGGTCGACCACTTCCGTCGAACCGCCGAAGTATGGACCGGCGAAAGCAAGCCGCGCGGCGTCCTGTTCATCGTCACAAAGGATCCGAAGAGATCGCTCCATTTCGGCGGCGGCGACAGACTCGAACCAGGCGGACTCGAGCGCATTGCGCAGAGAATCGGCGTACCGATTGAAGGATCTTGGACCGACCTCCCCACCTGGAACCCCTCATCGGGTGACAGCTCGACGCGACGGACAAACTGACGGACTACCGAACGAATGATCGCGGCGCGCGGCGGCACCCCGCGAGACTGGCCTCACGGAATCCGAATACGCGCGGCGGCTGGCGGCGCGCGGCGAACAACCTCCAGTCAGGTTAAAAGACCGCTGCTCTAACCAAGCTGAGCTACGCCGGCTAACACGATTTTGAATTGAAACGGTGGCCCGCCGCCGGTCACCCTAACCGTCAAACCTCCCGGCTGGCGGACAAACTCACCAGGACCTCTGTCCAGGAATCATCAGTGTGTCTCTACCGGCCAACCGATGCCGCCAGCTGTTCGCTACCGGGTCCAATGCCAGGCCCGCACCGGCTCGATGCGCGAGATCGACCACGAACGCGAGCGTGATCATTGTCGCCGAGCCGCCCGCACTCAGATCGACTCTACCGTGCCGAAGGGTGCCGAAGCCTCGCATGCAGAGTGGCCGTCCCAAGGCTGTCAACTTCGAACGGCGCGTGATTCCGTAGTAGAGCAGCTGCCTCCTCGTCACGATCTGTTTCCACGGTGACCAGAATCCGGCCGGCTTGGACCTCTTCCATAAAGTAGAGTTCTTCCTCCTCGTCGAGTTCGGCGCCGAGGAGACCGCCAATCTCGGCGCCCGCAATGCCTCCGGTCACCGCGCCCGCCACCACTGGCAACAAGGAACCGGCTGCTAACGCAGGTCCCACGCCAGGGATGAGGCCTACCGCAGCTGCAACGAGTACTCCTCCGATGACAGCGCCGGAGGTCGCGCCGACCGTGGCACCTTCGACGGCACCCTTGGTCGAGTCCTTCAACCTCAGCACATCGGTAGCTTCGAGGTAACCGATCTCTTCAGGCCGAAAGCCAGCCTTGACCAAGCTTGCGATAGCTTGCTCCGCATCCTCCCGGCGTTTGAATAGGGCCACAATGGTCCTCTCGTATGCCATACGGCCTCCTCATGTAGGGCGCTTCAAACAGACAAGTCTGCAGTCGCTCTGCCGTCGAACGTTCGTCCACTCTCCATCCTCCACTTGCCGCGACTACAAAGCAGGAGTCAGAAGTCCTGACAATGGAGATCCGTAAGGCAGGCCCCGCGACAGCGCAGCATCGCTGCGCATCTTGAGCGTTGTTGCTTCCATCCGGCCCGACGGACGGGTTGGCTGATGTGCCACGAAGATCAGACCCGGGCCCGACGTGACTTTGTCTGGACGGACTGATCAGGTCACCGCGGGGTCACTATCTACGGAGCGTGGTCGCTGGGCTTTCGCTCCCCGAATGTGGGCTTTCGCTCGTCGCGGATATCGTGATCGGTGGCACAGGCAAATCGTCAGACCGACCGCGCTTGAAGCGCATATGGTCTGCAAAGCCGGGAGCCTGGGCACCGTAATCGAGATGTGCAAGTAGGTTGCGTATAGCTGCTAGGATTCGTCCGTGGCTAGGCCGAGCCCAGTGCGAAACGCAGTGAGGGATCGGCTCTTGCGAAGTAGCCGCCACGGGTGGGCGATTGATGAGCTCCAGCAGGAACTTCACCGATCCAAGGTCAGAGCGGACTACTCCTCCGTGTTCCGAGCCGTGACATGTTTGGTGGAGCAGGGTGTAGCCCAGCGGGTGGATCTGGGCGACGGCAAGGCGCGGTATGAACCCGCCGGCGCACACCACGAGCATGTCCAGTGCGTGCGTTGCGGTGAGGTCGTCGCTGTCACAGACTGCGTGGTGGCCCGGGCATCGACCAAGATCGAGCGGGCTACCGGATTCCAGCTGCAGTCGCACCGGCTGTTGCTGGCAGGGCTCTGCCCCAAGTGCCAGAAGACCTGATGGCGTCGGCACGCGCGCAACCTTTCCGTGGGAACGGTGGACGTCTGGTAACGAAAGGCGCCCTGTCTGGGTCAGGCGCTTTATTCGCCTTGGCCCCAGCCTTGGCCCTAATGGTCGCGTGCGCAGGCCCAGCGTCCATCAGCCCGGCCTACCCGTCCGATCCGGAAGCGATCACAGTCTCTGCAGGAGAAAATTTCTACGGCGATCTGCTGCACCAGCTGGGAGGGATGAAGCTGCGGATCTATGCCTTTCTCAGCAACCCTAACGCCGACCCCCACCAGTATGAGAGCAGTGCCGCGACCGCACAGGTGGTCGCCGATTCCAGACTCGTGATCGAGAACGGGCTGGGCTATGACACTTTCATAGACAAGTTGCTGGGGGCCTCCCCCAATCCCAAGCGCATCGTGATCAATGTCCAGAAAGTGATTGGGGCGTCGAATGGTTCAAATCCGCATGTCTGGTACGACCCGACAGTCATGCCCAAAGTTGCGGTCGCTGCAGCCGCCGCACTTGCCTCGGCCGACCCGGCAAATGCGACAACTTACGAGTCCAATTTGAAGAGTTACGTCGCCTCTCTCCAACTAATCCAATCACGGGTGGCAGAGATGAAGCAGCGGCTTCAGGGCACGCCTGTCGCCTTCACCGAGCCGGTTTTCGAATACATGGCCGGTGCATTGGGTCTGGATATCCGTTCGCCCGAGGCGTTCATGCGGGCGGTGGAGGAAGGGAACGAGCCAGCGCCGAATCAGGTTGCGGTGGAAGAGGATCTCATCACCCGCCATCAGGTCAAAGTCCTCATCTACAACAGCCAGACCATTACCAAGATCACGAGCCAGATCCGTGATCTGGCCAACAGAAGCGGCGTGCCTGTGCTCGGAGTTTCAGAGACCGAGCCGCCCGGAAAGACCTACCAGCAGTGGCAGCTGGACACGCTGGCCTCGCTTGACGGTGCGCTTGGGCTCTCCGCATGACGGTGCCGGCGATCCGGATTGAGGACTCATCGCTGAGGCTGGGCGGTCGCGTGATCTGGTCGGACCTCTCCTTGTCCGTGGCAAGGGGCGAGTTCCTGACCGTGATCGGCCCGAACGGTGCTGGCAAGACTTCGCTGCTCAAGGTCATCCTCGGCCTGATCCCGGCGACGGGAAGGATCGAGGTTCTCGGCGATCGGGCACGTCGCGGTAATCGCAGGATCGGATATGTGCCCCAGCTGAAGGGCCTAGAGCAGGATCTCCCGATTCGCGGCCGCGACTTGGTCGGGCTGGGCATCGAGGGTACGCGATGGGGCTTCCGCCTGCGTCCCAGTGCCGTCGCCGATCAAGTGGAGCAGGCGCTGGCAGAAGTCCACGCTCAATCTTTCGCCGATGTGCCGGTTGGCGAGCTCTCCGGAGGCGAACAACAAAGGCTGCGGATTGCCCAGGCGCTGATAGGCGAACCTGAGCTGCTTCTTTGTGACGAGGCTTTGCTCAGCATCGACCTGCATCACCAGCGCGAAATCTGCGATGTGATCGCGCGCTGGCGAGAACGAACCGGGGGAACCGTAGTTTTCGTCACCCACGACGTCAACCCGGTCCTTGCCACCACCGATCGGATTCTGGCCGTGGTCGGCGGCCAGTGGGCAGAGGGGACGCCCGACGATGTCCTCAAGACCGAGACGATGACGCGTCTCTACGGCTCCCAGGTCGACGTTCTCCGGGTGCACGGCAGGGTGATAGTGGTGGCCGAATCTTTCGAGCCAATTGGCGACCACCACGAGCATGCGCATGAGCCGGCGCCCGGAGGGATGGCGGGTCATCACGCGCACGGGGCCGATGGAGGCGGTCATCACGAGCACCGACAGGAGTAGGCGGCCGAGGTGAACCTGCTGGGCTACGAGTTCGTCCAGAACGCCATCCTGGCCGGGCTGGTGGTCGCGATCGTCTCGGGGCTAGTGGGACGTTTCGTCGTTCTTCGCAATATGTCCTTTGCGGTCCACGGCATCGCTGAGGTCGGCTTTACCGGCACCGCAGGGGCAATTCTTTTTGGAATCGATCCGGTGCTCGGACTTCTGGCCGGGGCGTTGCTCGCTTCCATTGGGATCGGCACCCTTGGGGTTCGCCTCCGCGATCGAGACGTCGCTATCGGAGCCATCCTTGCCTTCGGTCTCGGTCTCGGCGTGCTGTTCTTGACCCTTTACACGAGCTACGCCACAGAGGCCTTCACCATCTTGTTTGGGACGATCACCGGGGTCAGTCGTCAAGACGTCGTCTTGCTGGTCGTGCTCGCCATCGGGACGGTTGGAGCACTGGCGATGATCAATCGGCCGTTGACTTTCGCCAGCGTGGATCCAGAGGTGGCGGAGGCCCGAGGAGTTCCAGTTAGATTCGTCTCAATCCTCTTCCTGGTCATACTCGCGATCGCGGTCGCAGAAGCGATCCAGGTTGTCGGGGTTCTGCTGGTGTTGACATTACTGATCACGCCCGCGGCCTCGGCGCAAAAGCTGACCGTGCTGCCAGGGCTGGGAACAATCGTGAGTGTCGGCATTGCGCTCATCTGCACGATGTGCGGCATCATCCTCTCGTTGCTGACGCTCTATCCCACTAGCTTCCTGGTCGCCACGCTGAGCTTCGTGATATACATCGCGAGCCGCATCGCCGGGCCCCGATTAGTCCGTCGCCGAGCCCTCGAGAGACCGACATGAC
>DATLRQ010000064.1:0-11313 GCA_035534555.1 Candidatus Micrarchaeaceae archaeon | reverse complement strand
CCGATCACCGTCGAGATCATCCGCAACGCACTCAACGCCGCAGCGGACGAGATGGGCGTCAACCTCGCCCGCAGCGCCTACACGCCGATCATCTACGAGATCAAGGACTACAGCGTCGCTCTTTTCGACGAGGACTGCCGGCTCCTCGGCCAGGCGCCCGGGCTGCCCATCTTTCTCGGCGCTCTCGAGGATGCGGTCAAGGTCACGGTCGCCAAGTACGGCAAGGAGAACATCGCCGAGGGCGACGTCTACCTCGTCAACGACTCATACGAGGTGGGCAGCCACCTCAACGACATCTCGCTTTTCACGCCAGTCTTCTTCGAGGGCAAGCTGGTCGGTTACGCCGCGAGCAAGGCCCATTGGATCGACATCGGCGCCATGGAGCCAAGCCAGACCATGGCTTCAACCTCGATCTACCAGGAGGGCTACCGGATCGCGCCGACACGGATCATGCGGCGAGGCCGGCTGAACAAGGAACTGCTCGAATTCTTCATGCTCAACAGCCGGATGCCGCGCAGCATCCAAGGTGATTTCTATGCTCAGGTGGCTGCGTGCCGTGCCGGCGAGCAGCGTCTGCAGGACATCCTGCGGCGCTTCGGCAAGACGAGGTTTCAGCTCGCGATCGACGAGATCTTCCAGCAGTGCGAGCGGCTGGACCGCGAGGTGGTGGCTGCCCTGCCCGACGGGTCCTGGGAAGACGAGGGCTACATGGACAGCGACGGGACCAACTTCGGGATGCCCGTGAAGGTGAAGCTCAAGGTTACCATCACGGGCTCCGATATCCATCTGGACCTCACCGGGTCAGCCGAACAGACTGGAGGGTGCCTGAACTCGGGCTTCTCGCAGACGGTTTCCGCGGCGAGGCTCGCCTACAAGTTCCTAATCAACCCGGACGTGCCACCCACCGGCGGCACCTTCCGCAACCTCCATGTGTACGCGCCGCCGCGCTCGATCTTCGCCGCCGAGGAGCCTGCCGCCTGCCAGTACTACTACCCCCACGCAGGCCTGATGATCGACCTGTTCATCAAGCTCATGGCGAAGGTCATGCCAGACCGCGCCACGGGTGCCCAGTGCGCGGATCCGATGAACGTAATGTTCAACGGGACCAACCCCACCACCGGCGAGACGTGGGTGGCGGGGGAGGCCGTTGCCCTCGGCTGGGGGGCGTCACGCGACCAGGACGGCGAGAACGGCCTCGCGAACTACGGCGGCGGCGACCTGAAGAACTATCCCGCCGAGGTGATGGAAGCGAAGTATCCGATCCGCGTCCTCGGGTACTCGCTGGCCCAGGATTCGGGTGGGGCCGGCCGTCGCCGCGGAGGGCTCGCCATCCATCGTGAGTTCGAGACGCTCGCGGAGCCCCTCCACGTCTCGCTTTGGCTGGAGCGCAGCGTCACCGGGCCATGGGGGATCTTTGGCGGGCAGCAGGGAGGGACCCCAAAGGTTGAGGTCGAGAGGCCGGGACACGAGCCGATTCGTGCGTTGAAGGCAAGCCATATCGTGTGTCCGGAGGAGACGCGGATAAGCGTCACCACCGGGGGCGGTGGCGGATACGGAGCCCCTAAGGAACGTGAGCGAGAGCTGGTGGAAGCAGACCTCGCGGACGGATACGTCAGCGAGTCGCAAGCAAGGGAGATATACGGCTATGAGCGCTGATAGAGCGGCTACGCTGGCCAGGTCCGAGCTCGGCGCTCGGCTCGCCCGTGTGCGTGAGGAGATGAAAAAGGAGCGCCTCGATGCGCTCTTCGTCGGCCACGGCGCTGACCTCGAGTATCTGCTCGGCGTGGACCGCAGGATTCACTACTTCGGCGCAACGCACTTCTTCGGCGAATGGGCCGTTGGCGCAGTGATCAGGGCCGACGGGGACCCGCTGCTCCTGGTGCCGAGGCACATGGCCGAGTTTCACTTCGACGTCAGCGGTGACCCCCCGAAAATGCGGGTCTTCACTGAGATGGAGGACCCCAAGGTCGTGATGCGAGAGGCGTTCGGGGTCGCTCCCTCGTCGATTGGAGTCAATCTGGATGCGCCGGCGGAGCTGGTGCTTGCGCTGCAGGACCTGTTCCCGAAGACGCCCGTGTCCCTGGCCGCGGACCTGCTCGCCCGCGTGCGCGCGGTCAAATCGGAAGCCGAGCTGGATGCCATGCGAGAGGCGTGCCATATCGCCGACACGGTTTTCGATGAGTCGCTTGAGCAGGTTCGTCCCGAGCTGACCGAGTTCGACCTGGCGGCCTGGATCGTCAAGCGCATGAAGGAGTTGGGCGCGGTCGACCAGTCCTTCGACACCGCGATCTTCGCAATGGGCGCCCAGGAGTCCCGACCCGCCAGCGAGCGTCTCAGCCGGCGCCCGCTCGGCCATGACATCTCAGTGAGCTACGACTTCGGCGCCGCGCTCGCGGGTTACTGCTCCGATTTTGGCCGGACCATCTACATCGGCAAGCCGAGCGCAAGGTTTCGCGCCGCACATGACGCGGTTGTCGGGTCGCAGGCGGCCGGTGCGGCCGCGCTCCAGCCAGGCGCGCGAGCCTGCGACGTTGATGCCGCCGCGCGGAAAGTCATCGCCGACGCGGGCTTCGGCGATCACTTCCGCCACCGGCTCGGGCACGCGATCGGCAAGGACGTGCACGAGGCGCCCTACCTGGACGTCGTCGACACGACGCCGCTCAAGGCGGGCATGACGTTCACGATCGAGCCGAGCATCTTCATCACCGGCGAGTTCGGTACCCGGATCGAGGACGTGTATGTCGTCACCGGCAATGGAGGCGTGCGGCTGAACAAGGCCAGGAACGAGCTGGTCACGGTCTAGCTCGGAAGGAAAGCTCATGCTTCTAGCCGGTGGTCACGTGCTCGACGTTGGCACGGGTGAGTTGGCCAGGCGCGACCTCGCGATCACCGCCGGCCAGGTGGTCGATCGTGTGGAGGCCGAGGACGGCGTTCGCATCGACGTGGACGGGCTCACGATCATGTTCGGCCTCTGGGACGTGCATGCGCATCCGGGGGGCCTGATGTACGACCCGCCCGCCGCGGGCTATTTCGAGCGGGTGTCACAGCACAGCGTCCGAGCCGGCGCGAATCTGCTCCAAGCGGCGACCATGGGCATCACCGGGATTCGCACGGCGGCGGAGGCCGACGGGATCGACACTGCCTGGCGGGATGCGTTCGCGAGTCGGTGGCCGGGCCCGCGCGTGATGTGCTCAGGACCTGCTATCAGGACGACCGGCGGCCACGGAACAGCGTATCCGCGAGAGTACGTCAACACGAGCCCCTTCCTCATTGCCGACGGTCCAACCCAGATGCGTGTCGCGGTGCGCACGCTTGCCGAACAGGGCGCCGACTGGGTGAAGATCCTGCTCACCGGCGGCCTGTACAGCGTCCACGAGGCGGTCGACAGCGGCCAGCTGTCAGACGATGAGCTCGGGATGGTGATGGCCACCGCGAAGCAGCGAGGTCTCCCGGTTTTCGCACACTGCGGCAGCGCCCGGCTGGCTGAGCGGTTCGTCGAGTTGGGCGGCAGATCCGTCGAGCACGGCTATGCGCTCGACGAGAAGGCGGCGGCGGCGATCGCCGCCAACGGTGCATGGCTCACGCCGACGATCGGGGTGACGCACGACGTCGAGATGATGAAAGCGGACGGCTGGCCGGATCACGCGATGAGTCGAGCCATAGCCTCGGCCGGGAAACACGCTGGCGCGGTTAGAGCCTGCATTGCTGCGGGCGTCAAGATCGCCACCGGCGCAGATCTCAATCCGATCGGGCCGCGCCTCCACGCCGAGCTGAGGCTGCTTGAGCAGATCGGAATGAGCCGTCTGGACGTTCTACGCGCGGCGACTGCTAGCAGCCGCGAGCTTAACGGCCTCGGCGGAGAGACTGCTCCGAATCCGGGCTCTGCTGCGGACCTCATCCTGCTGGCTGCCAATCCTCTGGACGACCTCTCAGTTCTGCAGAAGCCACGTGGAGTGATGGCCTATGGTCGTTTCATCGTCGACCCGCGCGGTGGTGCTTTGTCCACGCCGGAGTCGTTTCCATACGGTGCTCGACGGCGAACCGATTGAAGCTCGGCGTCGTATTTCCGCAGACGGAGATCGGGATCGATCCGGCGACGATCCGCGCCTACGCCACAGGGGTCGAGGACGCCGGCTACGACCACATCGTCGCGTACGACCACGTGTTCGGCCATCGCCCTGCCGACCCCGCGGCTTGGGCCGAGCTCGGCCCGTACACGGATGCGCATCAATTTCATGAGGTCTTCGTGCTGTTCAGCCACTTGGCCGCGATCACGACGCGGATCGAGTTCGCCACCGAGGTCCTTGTCCTGCCACAGCGACAGACGGTGCTGGTGGCCAAGCAGGCGGCCGAGCTCGATCTGCTGTCTGGTGGTCGTCTGCGACTGGGCATTGGAGTGGGGTGGAACCCGCAGGAGTTTCGTGCCCTTGGCATGGATTTCCAGAATCGCGGCGCCCGGGTTGTCGAGCAGGTGGCGACGATGCGCAGACTTTGGGCATCCGATTCGATCTCGTTGAACGGCACGTTCCACGACATTCCACCGGGCGGCATCAACCCACGACCCGACCACTCGATACCGGTCTGGATCGGCGGCCATGCGCAGGTCGCACTGAGGAGGGCAGCTGCCATCGCCGACGGTCTCATGCTCGAGCATTCGGTCTCTGAGGCTCCGAAAGTGATGAGCCTGGTGAGGGAGATGCTGAAGGCAAACGACCGGGATGCCGCCGGGTTCGGATTTGCAGCGAGGCTCCAGCTCGAACCCGGTGATGTGACGGGGACCCTGACGAAGGCTCACGCATGGGCTCGGACCGGCGTATCCCACCTCTCCATCATCACGATGGATCGCGGAATCACCAGACCTCTCGACCACCTGCGCCTGCTTCGCGAGTTCATGGAAGTCTGGTCGGCCGGCGACAAGCTCGGAGACGCGGGTTGATGGCGGTCGCCCGGCGCGGCGAAAGGAGGGCTGAGGAGATTCGCTTGGCAGCGCTCGAGCTGTTCTACAGGCGTGGATTCCAGGCCAGCACGCTGCGCGGTGTCGCGGCCAAGGTGGGCATTCAGGTGGGGAGCCTTTACAACCACATCGGATCGAAGAGCGATCTCCTCTTCGAGATCATGGAAGGGGTGATGCTCGATCTGCTCGCGGATCAACAAGAGGCGGTCGCGACCCCGGACATCGTGGAGCGAATGAGGCTTCTCGTGGAGCGCCACGTGATGTTCCACGGCCGGCGTTCACGTGAGGTCTTCGTTGGCAATAGCGAGCTGCGAAGCCTGAGCCTCGTTCGCCGCACGCGAATCATCGAGCTTCGGCACGAGTATGAGATGGTCTTTCGAAAGGAGCTCGACGCGGGTATCCGGCAAGGAAAGTTCCTGCCGTCAGATGTTCAGGTCACCTCCTACGGGATTCTGGCATTGGCCACCTCTGTTTCGGCTTTCTATTCGCCGCGGGGCCGCCTCTCGCTCGAGCAGATCGCCGGCATCTACAGCGCGATGGTCCTGCGGGGTCTTTGGAACCCGCAGGCGGGCACGCTTCCGGGCCAGTCCTCGAGCGGCTCCCATAATTGGGTCTAGACAAACGCTAGTTCGTTTAATAGACTCGGGTCTCCGGTATTTGGTTTTTGTCTTCTGCGGAGGAAAAGCGCATGGCTGTACGCACACAGACGCCTTTCGACACCATGTGGAATCGACGCCAATTCCTGAAGCGCGCCGGCCTCGGAAGTGCTGCCCTCCTCAGCGCCGGGAGCCTCTTCGAGTTTCTAGAAGCCTGCGGCGGAACCACCCCAACGCCTGCTGCGGGCAACGTCAAGGTCACCTGGACCAACGTAGTCATCCCCGAGAACCTCGACCCGCATATCGGCTTCGACACCGATACGCTGCAATTCACGCAGAACGTCTACGAGGCCCTACTCGAGTACACGCCGGGCGGACTCGATGTTCGGCCCCTGCTCGCCGAGTCGTACTCGGTCTCATCAGACGGTCTCGCCTACACATTCAAGATCCGCCAAGGGATCACCTTCCACGATGGCGCGAAGCTGGACTCGCAGGCGGTTCTCACGAGCTTTCAGCGCCTGCAGGAGATCAACCAGGGCCCAGCGTCTTACCTGATCAACATCGCCGGGTTCGAGGCCCCAGATCCGTCGACTTTCGTTATCAAGCTCAGCGCCCCTTACTCGCTCTTCCCGGGTACGGTTCCGTGGTTCCTGATCACCAGCCCCAACGCCGTCAGTACGAACAAGTCGAGCAGCGACACGTTGGCCAAGAACTGGTTTGCGAGCAACTCGGCCGGCACCGGGCCTTACATGCTCCAGAGCTTCCAACCGAACCTCCGCATCGACCTAACCCAGAACAAGCACTACTGGCGCACGTTCAATGCCGGGGTTCCCATCGCCGCGTCGATGACCCAGAACGCCAACACGACGACCCAGCTCGAACTGCTGCAGAGCGGGCAGTCGGACTTTCTGATCAACATCGGCCCGGACAATGCGGCCGAGGCCAAGACTCTATCCAACCTCGCCGTGATCAGGCAGCCGGCCATCCAGCTGCGCACGATCCCGCTAAACATGATCCGGACCCCGCTAACCGACATCAGGGTCCGCCAAGCTCTGATAGCGGCGTTCGACTACGACGGCTACACCAACTTTTACAAGGGCTTCGGCCGGCCTGCCAACAGCCCGATCCCGCCTCAGTTCCCCGGGTGGGACTCGACTCTTCCTTACGCCAAGCAAGACCTCGCTACGGCCAAGCAGTTGCTGACGGCGGCCGGTGTGCCTGCCGGCACCCAGATGAGGATGGTCACGGTGCAGGGGCTGAACTACGAGTCTTTTGCGGGCACGATCTTCCAGGCTGCTCTGGCCAAGATTGGCATCGACCTGAAGGTCGAGGCGCCGCCGTGGCCGCAGATCCCGCCACAGATGGCGAACAACTCAATCTCACCGCCGATGACCTTCTTGAACGTCTTCCCGAATACTCCTGACCCAGCGCTTGTCATCAGGGTGTCCTACGACTCGTCGAACCTGCCGAGCAAGGGCGGCTACAACTGGGCCAACTATGCCGACCCGACTCTGGATGCGAACCTGGACAAGGTGGTGCAGATCCAGGATGCAAGCCAGCGCAACACACTCTTGTCGCAGATGCAGAAGCAGATTGTCGACGCGGCCAACACCATCTTCTGCATCGCGCCGGACCTGGTCGTTCCGGTCCGCAAGGAGTGGGCGCATGTCAAATACGACCCCTTCTTCCAGGATGGGATCGTGAGGTGGTTCTACTGGTCGAAGGGAGCCTGACCGAGCAGGGTCGCTAAATGGCCTACTACCTGCTCCGGCGCCTGGTCGGAGCGGTAGCGGTCCTGTTCGGTGTGGTCACAGGGACGTTCGTGCTATCGCACGTTGTCCCATCTTGCCCAGCCTGCGCCGTGGCCGGGCTGCGAGCAGGTCCAGCGCAGATCGCGGCGACTGCGCACGCCCTCGGGCTGGACCGTCCGGTCTGGCAGCAGTATCTGACATACATATCAGGACTGGTGCATGGCGACTTCGGCATCTCGTACGCGAGCCGCCAGCCCATCGGGCCGGCAATCCTTACATATCTTCCGGCGACCCTTGAACTTGTCGTGTACAGCTTTGTCATCTATGCCATGCTCGGCGTGGCGCTTGGCCTGGTGTGGGCCTGGCGCGCAAACCGACCCGAGTCCTGGCTGATCAGGCTGTTCTCGATGCTCGGTACGGCTCTTCCGGTGTTCTGGTTCGCGATGGTGCTGCAGCTGTGGCTCGGAAGCCGGCTGGGATGGTTCCCCATCACAGGACGGCTCGACATGGATGCACCCCCGAACGTCACCGGTTTCTACACGATTGACGCCCTGCTCAACGGAAATCTGCCCGCGTTCACCAACGCCGCCTGGCACCTCGTCCTTCCCGTCACCGCGCTTGTGATGTGGCTGTTCGCGGTAGCGACACGACTGACGCAGAAGTCGGTGCTTGAAGAGATGCAGATGCCTTATGTCCGGACGGCCATCGCGAAAGGAGCCGGAACTCGCCGGATCCTGCTGCGCCACGTCTTCCGGAACGCCATCAATCCCGTGATAACGATGCTTGGACTCCAGTTCGGCTGGCTGCTTGGCGGCACCGTGCTTGTCGAGGTCGTGTTTTCTTGGCCCGGCATCGGCACCTACATGTTCAACGCACTCCAGACCTTCGACTTCCCCGCGATCATGGCCGTGACCGTGATCATCACCCTGGGATTTGTGGTGGTCAATCTGGTCGTGGACCTCATCTACCCACTTGTCGACCCCCGAATCCGGGTGACCTGATGGCGGCTCCGGCGGTTCCAGGCGCCGTATCTCGAACTGCCGCGCTTTCGTGGCTCGGCTCCGCGGTCCGATGGTGGCCACTGGGGTTGATTGCAATCTGGCTGCTGGTAATTGCAGTGCCCGGGCTGATCGCTCCCCAGAACCCTCTCACGCTGAACCTCTCCAACACGCTTGGCGCGCCTTCGGCGCAGAACTGGTTCGGCACGGACGAGGCAGGGCGCGATCTCTGGTCGCGGTGCGTGTGGGGTGTTCGCTACTCGCTCGGGATAAGCATCGTGATCGTCTTCAGCGCCGCCGCGATCGGGACCCTGATCGGAGGCCTGGCTGGATTGATGCGGGGCTGGATCGACTCCCTGCTCATGAGGACCACCGACGTCTTCCTCGCGTTCCCCTACTTGATTCTCGCGATTGCGATCGCGAGCGCCGTCGGGCCGGGCCTCACGACCGTGGTCGTAGCCATGACTGCAGTCTGGTGGCCGGGCTATGCGCGGATGGTCCGCGGTCAAGTCCTCGCCCTGAAGGAGCTCGCCTTTGTCGAGGGAGCCCGCGCGGCCGGGACCTCCACGTTGATGATCCTCGTGCGTCACCTCCTGCCGCACCTGTTGCCGCAGCTGTCAGCCCGAGTCTCAATGGACGTCGGCTATGCGGTGCTGGCTCTGACCGGACTCAGTTTCCTGGGGCTCGGGGCGCAGCCACCCACCCCGGAGCTCGGCGCGATAATCGCGGACGCTCGCTCCCACCTCCTCGAGGCGTGGTGGTACACGACGCTGCCTGGGCTCTTCGTCCTTGCCGCAGTGATCTCGTCGATGGTCGTCAGCGACTGGCTGGAGAACCGGACGAAAGGCCAGTTCGCGCGGTGAGCGCGGTGAGCACGGCCACCATTGCGGACGTCCGCGGCTTGACAGTCGCTTACCACTCTGGCGATTCCTGGCTCCAAGTCGTCCGAGACGTCTCATTCCAAATCCGAACCGGCGAGATACTGGCGATCGTCGGCGAGACTGGGAGCGGCAAATCGACGACCGCCTCGGCGATGATTCGCATGCTGCCGCGGAACGGTCGCGTCGTATCCGGGAGCGTTCGGTTCGCGGGCGAGGATCTGCTCGGCTTGTCGGATCGCGCAATGCGTCGGCTGCGCGGCCAGGACATCGCCTATGTGCCGCAGCAGCCTATGTCTGCGTTCAACCCGACCATGACCGTGGGGCGCCAGGTTGCCGAGCCCCTGGTTATCCACCGCAGCCTCAGCTACCGGGCGGCTGCGCCAAAGGCTGCTCAGCGCCTGCGCGAGATGGGGATCCACGAGGTAGATCGGGTAATGCGTTCATATCCGCACGAGCTCAGCGGGGGAATGCTTCAACGGGCGATGATCGCTTCGGCGATGATCTGCCAGCCGCGGCTGCTCATCGCTGACGAGCCGACTTCGGCTCTCGACGTCACGATCCAGCGTCAGATCCTGGAGCTGATCAAGCAGGTCCAGATCGAATATCAGCTGGCAGTCGTCCTCATCAGCCATGACCTTGCCGTGGTCAGCCATGTCGCCGACCGAATACTCGTGCTCTACGGCGGCCGCGCGGCGGAGATCGGTCCGACGGCTTCAATGGTCAATGCTCCACGTCATCCGTACACCCGAGGTCTCCTGCGCAGCACGTTGACCGCCGAGCTGGGGCACAAGGCGAAGCTCGCATCGCTCGCGGGGTATCCGCCGAACCCTCTCGAGGTCGATCGCGAACCGGGATGCCCGTTCCGGCCGCGCTGCCATAGAGCGGAGACTGAGTGCTCGGTGGCCTTCCCGCCGCTCGAAGGCCAGCCGAGTCATCAATGGGCTTGCTACAACCCGGAGCCGACCGCATGAGCTTGACCGCGATCGATACCTCCAAACGCTTCTTGCTCGGTAGGCGCTGGCCGCTGAAAACCGAGTACACGGTCGGAGTCGACGCGGTGACTTGCGAGGTCCTTCCGGGCCAAACGCTCGGGGTGGTGGGGGAGAGCGGCTCGGGTAAGTCGACATTGGCGCGGCTCATGCTTGGGCTGCTGACGCCGAGCGCCGGCCACATCGAGTTCGAAGGGAAGTCGGTAGCCAGCTTCGGGCCAGGTGAATGGCGCAGCTTCCGACAGGCGGTGCAGCCGATCTTCCAGGACCCACGTTCGAGTCTCAATTGGCGTCACAGCATCGAGCGAATCATCACGGAGCCCCTGCAGAACTTTGGTCAGTCGCCCAAGCAGCGAGCCGAGCGCTCGCTGGTCCTGCTCGAGCAGGTGCGGCTGCCGACGCACATTCTTAAGCGCCAGACCTCGGACGTCAGCGGTGGACAGCTGCAGCGAGTCGCGATCGCGCGCGCACTCGCCCTTGACCCTAGATACCTGATCTGTGACGAGCCACTTTCGGCTCTAGACGTCTCGGTCCAGGCCGGAGTGCTTAACCTTCTCCTCGATCTTCAGGCGAGCCGCAACCTGGCCATGATGTTCATCTCCCACGACCTCGAGGTCGTGCGACACGTCAGCGACCGTGTGATCGTAATGTACCGGGGTGCCGTCATGGAGGACGCACCTGCGGGCGACCTGTACCGCAAGCCTCGCCATCCGTACACCCAAGTCCTCTTGGGGCGCTCTGCGCCGCTGCCAGAGGACGTCACTACTGCCCCAAGCGTTGCCTCAATCACCTCGGCGCGCGGGGTCCGCTGCCCGTTCACAGACCGCTGTCCGACGCGGCAGGACCGCTGTTTTACGGAACGGCCCAAACTGCGTCAGGTCGAGCCCCAGCACCGCGCGGCATGCCACTTCGCTTGATAGTCTCCGATTGCCCCGCACGACGCTAGCTCCAGCGGCGGCTGCTCTTTTAACCGACCGGTACGCTCCTGATGCTATCGATAAGGCTGTCCCGTTAGCGCTGGCTAGTCAACTCGATTTCGGGAGCTGAGCGGGGGACAGCGCCGGCCTGAGATCATGCCGAACCATGCTTGCAAGCCTGCTTTACTCGATCGTCCGGCTTCTGGTCGACGTGCTGAGCATCCGCG
>DATLRQ010000063.1:0-5198 GCA_035534555.1 Candidatus Micrarchaeaceae archaeon | reverse complement strand
GATCCCCAGCCAGCACCCCATCCGACGCATCCGTCCTTTCGTGGATGCGGCCCTGGAGCGGCTGGAGCCAGCCTTCGAGGCGATGTACGCCAAGCTCGGCCGGCCCTCGATCCCGCCCGAGCAGCTCTTGAAGGCGAGCTTGTTGATGGCGCTCTACTCGATTCGCTCGGAGCGCCAGTTCTGCGAGCAGCTGCAGTACACCCAGAGGTGAACTGGCACGGCGAGAAGCGCTCGAACGAGACGCACGAGTCGCGAACTGACCCCGACGCGCGGTTGGCGAAAAAGGGGTCTCCTGCACCTTTCGTGGGTGACCTGACCGCCTGATCGAATAGCGACGCACGCCGGTCCGAATACGATCCCTGATCGAGTTCAAGCGGTCCGGGTTCGCGGAGGAGACAGCGTGCGCCAAGCCAGAGTATGGGCGCGCCTGCTGGGTATCGCAGGCGCGATCGTGGAGAGGGTCGAGTTGGAGGGCGATGACCTCGTCGTCCGAGTCCGCCTCCGCCGTCGGCAGCGACGGCGATGCGGGAAGTGCGGGAAGCGGGGACCGTTGTACGACCCCGGTGGGGGAGCGCGTCGCTGGCGTGCTCTCGATCTGGGCAGCACCCGCTGCTACCTGGAGGCAGCGGCGCCGCGGGTGAGCTGCCCCCAACACGGGCCGACGGTGGTCCAGGTGCCCTGGGCGGACCACGACACCCGCTCGACCCGCTCCTTCGACGACCAGGTCGCCTGGTTGGCGGTGCACAGCGACGCGAGCGCGGTCTCCGAGTTGATGCGGATCAGCTGGCGAACGGTGGGCTGGATCGTGGCCAGGGTGACCGGGAGGCTGAGGAAGGGAACCGACAGCCTGGCCGGCCTGCGCCGGATCGGGATCGACGAAATCTCGTTTCGCCGCGGCCACAGGTATCTGATCGTGGTTCTCGACCACGACACCAATCGCCTGGTCTGGGCGGCCGAAGGTCGCGATGAGAAGACCCTCGACCGCTTCTTCTTCGAGCTCGGCGAAGAGCGACGCCAACTCATCACCCACGTCAGCGCCGACGCCGGCAACTGGATCGCGCCACTGGTCGCCCTGCGCTGCCCCAACGCGGTCCGCTGCATGGACAACTTCCACGTCATCCAGTGGGCCACCGAGGCCCTCGACCAGGTTCGTCGCGAGGTCTGGAACGCCGCCCGGCGGGGTGGCCACAAGCAGCTCGCCACCGATCTCAAGAAGGCTCGTTGGGCGCTCTGGAAGGGAGCCGAGAATCTCACCGACAAGCAGCGGGGACGACTCGGCTGGATCGAGAAGACCAACCTTCCCCTCTACCAGGCCTACTTGATGAAGGAGCAGCTCGTGCGCCACGAAGCGCACGTCGACCGGGTGAACTGGAATGTTCACCACCGGCCTGTCGCAGCAGGACGGCGAAGCTGGGGGCAGTCCGAGCCTGGAGACGCAGGTGAGGGCAGGAGCAGCCCCGACAACGACGGGACGGACCGGCACTGCCAGACGGTCCGGGTCCGGCAAGCAAGGCGGATAGGAGTACGAACGGAGAAACCAGCGGTGAAACCCCCGAAAGCTTTAAACCAGCTCCAACCTGGCGGATATGGGCTGGGCAGCGGTGCACGCCTGACCGAAAGTTCCGGTCGGCGACTCCTGGTCAGGTCAAAGTTGGACCGGCCCGGAGGCCACGAGGAAAGCCTGCGGCGTACTCGTGGCGAGGCCGCCGGGGAAAAGTTGGGCTCCCACCCCGCCAACCGGTCACGTGACGAACGTGGGAACCTCCGCGGAGCCGCCCTCCCGCCGACCCGCCAGGTCGGTGAAGGGCAGGATCGTCGTCGTCCGATGGCTCCACGGAGGGGCGGAGTCCCCGTAGTAGTCCGAGGACGGGAAAGCCGTCCACATGGCAAAGGGGGACAGCAAGTTCGCAGCGAAGTCGCCGGAATGCCGGGAGGCCCGTGGTGAATACCGCGGCGCCGTGGCCGACGGCCAAAGAGGCCGCCGTCCGGGTACTGGAGATCCAGACCAAGCTGCACCGATGGGCTACCGACGGCCCCCATCGTCGGTTCGACGACCTCGACAACCTCGTCAGCGACCCAGCCTTCCTGATGACGGCATGGACGCGCGTCAGGGGCAACCGAGGGGCACGCACCGCGGGCGTGGACGGGCAGAACGCCTTCTACGTCTCGCGCGAACTGGGAGAGGAGAAGTTCCTCTCCGATCTCCGAGACCAACTCCGGGCTCGGACGTTTCACCCATTGCCCGTGCGCGAGCAAATGATTCCGAAGCCGAGCGGGAAGTCCCGCCGGCTGGGCATCGCGACCGTTCGGGACCGGGTGGTGCAGGCCGCGCTCAAGCTGGTGCTCGAGCCGATCTTCGAGGCGGACTTCAAGCCGTGCAGTTACGGCTTCCGCCCGGGGCGACGAGCGCACGACGCCATCGCCGAGATTCAGTATCTCTGCACCCGCTCGTACGAGTGGATTGTGGAGGGCGACATCAAGGCGTGCTTGGAGGCATCGACAGACTACCCATGCCGTTCATGGAGTTCGCCCGAGAAGAGCGAATCCATGCCCGAATCCTGTTCCGGCAATTCGATTCGAAGGCCTTTGCGCCGGCCGATGCGCAGATGCAGAGCACGCAGCTCTCCGCGCTTTACACGCTGCAACACCGTCTGTCGAGACACCCGCAGCGCCTTCATCGCCTCCCACATTGTCACCCACCCAGCCGGCGCCTCCTCCACGAACTGCGACTTCAGCTCGTCGGTGACGCGGATGTGCCAAGGAGCCCCGGGCGTCGGCTGCTCGGCGGGGACGAAGCCGTCGCCGATCCAGCGATGCAGAGTCGAGGTGGCGATACCTAAGACTTTGGCGGCTTTGGCAAGTGGCAGGAGTTCCCCATCCTCGTGATTCGAGCCGTTGGGTTCGTAGGGCGGAATGCCGCGGTGATAACGCAGACCTTGCACCTTGACGGCGGTGAATCGCTCGCCCCTGGCACTGAGCCGGCCTTGCCGGTTGAGGATGCCCGCGATTTGCTCGTCTTTGTAATGAATGGCAAGACGACGCAGCAAGTCGATGGTGTCCTCGTCGGTCTTGATGGTGGGTTGGGGTCGGTATGCGGTGTCGACATCGAGCTCTGTTGTTGCGCCGCCCTTCCAGCGGATGACCAAGTGGCCGTTGGTCTTGTCTTCGCTCAGCTTGATAACGATCTCCTCGATGAGCAGCCGCATGAGTTCCTTACGGTCACGGTTCGTTGTGGTGGGCGCATCCCAGGCAAGCGCCAGATCACGGCCAAGAGTGGCAAGAAGATCGCGCTCACTTTGGGTGAGAGACCGTGGCCTTCGCTGCTCACGCTCGGCCAGCGCCGCCTCGGCCTTGGCCAGCTGGCGCAGATGCTGTTCCCACTCACTCTCGAGACCGCGCGCGACGAGGCGGTTGTCCGGGTCGACAGCACGATATCGACGCTCAGCCCGCTGGGCCTCGTATCGAGCACGCTCAACCTCGAGACGCCAGGTCTTGAGGGAGGACTCGAAGTCGGTCTCGATTTGCTCAATTGCCATCACCGCGGCCTCCATACCGGCCGGCGTCATGGCGGCGAGGAAGCTCTTCGCGACAGCCTTCTCAATGCGCGCTCCACCGATGCTGAGACAGCGAGCGCCTCTGCCGTTGACCACATGACCGGCGCCGCAGTAATAGCGGGCGACGGAGTTGTCGCCCTGGTATGCGACGTGAAGACGCCGCCCACAGGTTCCGCACGACGCCAGGCCCTGCAGAAGAGCCGAGCCTTCTCTCACCGCGCCACCGGCTTCATGCGCCTTCGGCCGCGTGTTGGTGGCGAGGCGGGTCTGGATGTCCAGGTAGGTGTCCCAGTCGACGTAGCCGGGATGGTGATCATGGATGAGCACACTCCATTGTTCCCGGGGTTGGTGGCGCATTCGCTGACGGATCCTGCCGCCGTCATCGACATAGCGCTCGCGCTTGGTCCGGCCGTACGCGTACGCGCCGGCGTAGGTCGGGTTGGTGAGCACCATGTGGATGGCGTGATAGGTCGCGGTCACCCATTGGACATCGGAGGTTGGAAAGCGACGGTTGGGCAGGCACATTTCCTGCTCCAAGAACCAGAGCCACGTCCTGCGCGCAGAACCGAATTCGAGGAAGCGTTGGAAGACGTTGCGGATGGCGTTGACCACCGACTCATCGGCGTCCAAGAGTATCTCTCCGTCGCCGTCTCCCCAGATGAAACCGACCGGCAATCCTCGTCGCAATTCACCACGCTCTGCCTTGTTGCGGATACCGCCGTTCAAGCGCGCACGCAAGACGTGCAGCTCCGCCTCCGACATGGTGCCCTTGAGCCCGAGCACCAAGCGGTCATTGAAAGAGGACGGGTGATACAGACCGTCGCCATCCCCAATCAAGGTGTCAGTGATTCCGCAGAGGTCGAGCAGCCGGTACCAGTCGGCATTGTTCCTCGCCAGCCTGGAGACTTCAAGCCCGAGGACGATGCCGACCTGCCCGAGAGCAACCTCGGTCGTGAGCCGGGCGAAGCCGGCGCGATTGGCGCTGCCGGATCCGGACAGACCCAGATCCTCATCGATGATTGTGACCTGGTCCTTCGCCCAGCCCAGTTGTTCAGCTCTGACCGCCAACGCGTACTGCCTCTGAGTCGACTCCTGGTTGTTCTCCACCTGCGAGGCTGTCGACTGCCGCACGTACACGACCGCCTGGCGTTGAAGATGAAACGGCGTCACCTTCGAGGACTCAGACACCGGACTCGTCCTCTGGCATACCGGCCTTGGCGAGGAGGCGGGCGAGCGCGGTCATCGCTTCCTCGCGAGACGCCTGCGGCAACGATTCCCAGTCGGGCGCGGAGGCAATTGGAAGTTCGCCGAAGTCGAGGTCGAGTTGCGATTCGAGTTTGTACAGCGACAACCGGTGGGTCGGCGTGGTGCGTGGAACATCGTGTGCGTCATCACTCATGGGGCGGAATCGTGCGCCTCGGACTTTTCCTTTCCTTGTTGTCGAACCAGCAGCGCGTCCACCACCGCCCTCACTCGCAGCAGCTGGCTCACCGAGGCCAGACTGCCCGAGGCCTCAACCTCGCTTGCCGAAGTTATCCCTTGGGCGAGGTCGGTCCAGTCCGCCGGCACCAAACTCTTCGAGCCGTCGGGCAAGACCAGGATGAGCACCAAACGTCCACGACGGTGCGTCCAGCCGTAGACTGC
>DATLRQ010000062.1:0-4546 GCA_035534555.1 Candidatus Micrarchaeaceae archaeon | reverse complement strand
CCCGTGGGGAGTGGGCGGCACGAGCGTAGGGGAGTGCGCGCCAGCGTAACGTCTGGCAACCGGGCTTTCGAGCACAAATGGCCGGCGTCTATCGGTCGAATTTGGAGGGCCAAAAGTGCCTACTTGGTCGGGTGCGGCCCCCGAGGACCCGCTCTCAAGGGAGCGCGAGCGGTTAGAATTTCGCCAACTTAGCCCAGGGGGTTCCCAACGTCGCAGCTTACGTTCCACTAAACGGCAACCCAAGGACGCGCGGTCGCTACCGACGGCGACGCGACAGGTTCGTCTTTTTTTCCGCCGTCGCGATGATTGGCGCCGCCGCGCTGACCAGCGGGTTCCTCGCAGTCAAGCGACCCGCCGCGGCCGCCACCAGGTTCGACACGAGCCGCGTCGCCGCTCCCGTCCCTGCCACCTTCGACCACTTCGACTTCTCGAACCTCTGGCTGGCCACCAACCCGCAACCCAAGCTGCCGATTCACGGCCAGGCTGCTTACCTCGTCGATCTCGACACCCGCATGGTGCTGTGGGCACGCGACCCCGAAACCTCCCGCGCGCCCGCCAGTCTGACCAAGCTCATGACCGCGATGGTCGCCGTGGACGACTCGACATCGTTGAACCAGATGGTCACAGTCACGACAGCGGCGACGGAGATCTCGCCCAGCGTGATGGGCCTCTCACCGGGCGAGAAATTGACGGTGAGGCAGCTGCTCTATGGCCTGTTTCTCGACTCCGGCAACGACGCCGCGGAGGCCCTCGCCCAAGGCATCGTGCCGCGCGATCGTTTCATCCGCCAGATGAATCTGAAGGCGGCGAGCATCGGGCTCACCGCGAGCCATTTCGTCAACCCCAGCGGCCTGGATGCCGCGGGACACGGCATGTCGGCCCACGACCTGGTGCACGTCGCCGCCTACCTGGACAAGTACTATCCCCAGCTCGCCGCGATCGCGGCCACCAAGGACATCGTCATCCCAGCCTCGAGCACGCACAAGGCTTTCTACCCCCACAACCTGAACCCCATGCTGTGGTCCTACCCCGGCGCGACCGGGCTCAAGACCGGCCTCACCGACAACGCGGGTGGCTGCATGCTGACGACCGCCACGCGCAACGGCCGCCACCTGATCGTGGTCGTCCTCAACGCGACTGGCCTCTCGGCCTTAGACGCCACGGTGCTCCTGAACTACGGGTTCAGCGTTCACCCGACCTTGCCCCTGTGGCCGGTCCCGTTAGCCGCTCAGTAAAACCCTAGACTTCCGGTTCGTGGTTCGCCTCCAAGGATTAAGCGCGCTCGAGGTCTTGGATTCGCGCGGCAATCCGACGATCTCGGTCACTGCTTACACCGATTCAGGCAGCGGCACCGCGATCGTGCCATCGGGTGCGTCGACCGGCAAGCACGAGGCGGTGGAGCTGCGCGACGGCGACATGACCCGCTATGGCGGCAAAGGGGTCCAGAAAGCGGTCTGGAACGTCGAGAACGACATCGCCGACAAGGTGATCGGCATGGACATCTCGGACCAGGCCGGGCTGGATGCGGCGTTGATCGCGCTGGACGGCACCCGCGACAAATCGAAGCTGGGCGCCAACGCGATCCTCGGCGTGTCGCTTGCCGCCGCTCGCGCGGCGGCCGCAGCGATGGAGACGCCGCTGTATCGATATCTCGGCGGCGCCCAAGCCCACCTTCTGCCGCTGCCGATGGCCAACATCCTCAACGGCGGCGTGCACGCGGATACCTCCGTCGACCTGCAGGAGTTCATGGTCTGCCCGGTCGGAGCGCCGTCGTTCACCGAAGCGATCCGCGCGGTGGCCGAGGTTTACCACGCGCTGAAAAATGTGTTGAAGGTGCGAAAGCTCGCGACCGGGGTGGGCGACGAAGGTGGCTTCGCGCCGAACCTGACATCGAATGAGGAAGCGCTCGAGCTCATCGTCGAGGCCATCGGCGCCGCCGGCTACAAGCCGGGCGATGACGTGGCGCTGGCGATCGATGTCGCCGCCAGCGAGCTGTTCAAGGGCGCGAGCTATGTCCTCGCGGGTGAGGGCAAGACGCTCACCGCCGCGCAGATGGTGGACCTTTATGAGGACTGGATCAAGCGCTACCCCATCGTCAGCATCGAGGACGGCATGGCCGAGGACGATTGGGCGGGGTGGAAGCTCCTGACCGACCGGCTCGGCGATCGCGTGCAGCTGGTCGGCGACGACCTTTTCGTCACCAACGTCGAGCGCCTCACCGAGGGCATCGACAAGGGCGTCGCCAACTCGATCCTCATCAAGGTCAACCAGATCGGCACGCTCAGCGAGACGCTGCAGGCGATCGAGGTCGCACGCTCGGCGCACTACTCGGCTGTCATCTCCCACCGCTCCGGCGAGACCGAGGACACGACGATCGCCGACCTCGTGGTCGCGACCGGGGTCGGCATGATCAAGACCGGCGCACCCGCTCGCGCCGAGCGCGTGGCCAAGTACAACCGCCTGCTTGCCATCGAGCGCGAGCTGGCCGGCGGCGCGTACTACGCGCAGGCCTCGAGCCTGCCGTGAAGCCGGCGTCGCGGGCGGTGCACGCCGGCCGCGGCGGGAAGGGCGGCATGAGCGGGGTGCCGCTCGCCCCTGACATCAGTCCCGCGGCCGTGCACGTCTATACGGACCTCGACGATTACGACGCCGTCGCTCGCGGCGAGCGACCCGGGCACTACTACGGCCGCAACTCGAACGCCAACCGGACGATGCTCGAGGCGGCGGTGGCTGAGCTCGAGGGCGCCGAGGCCGGGGTGGCCACCGGGTCCGGCATGGC
Source organism: Candidatus Micrarchaeaceae archaeon (assembly GCA_035534555.1). Taxonomy (GTDB): domain Bacteria; phylum Chloroflexota; class Dormibacteria; order Dormibacterales; family Dormibacteraceae; genus Palsa-872. The sequence goes on along the minus strand of DATLRQ010000062.1, from coordinate 1,767 downwards.
CGCCTTGCACCTCGCGATCCTTGCGTTGGCGCCCAAGCCGGTGACGATCCTGACGGGGCGGGAGCTGTACGGTGGCACGCTGGCGCTGCTGCGCCTGGATCTCGAGCCTGCCGGCTATGAGGCCAACCTGGTCGACATTGCAGACCTCGAGTCGGTCCGGCACGGCATGGATGGCGCTGGCGTGGTGCTTCTGGAGACGATCACCAATCCGCTTTGCCGGGTGCCGGACCTCGAGGCGATCATCGCGATGGCGCGCAAGCGCGACGTGCCGGTGCTCGTCGACAACACATTCGCGAGCCCGGTCTTCTGCCGGCCGCTGGAGCTGGGCGCCACCGTGGTGATGCACAGCGTGACCAAGTACCTCGGCGGCCACTCCGACCTGCTCGCGGGCGTCATGGTGGGCAGCCATGCGCTGATGTCCGCGGCGCGCACGAAGTCGGTGCGGACGGGGACGCCGCTGGGTCCTTTCGAGTCGTGGCTGGCGCTGCGCGGCATGCGCACGCTGGATGTCCGGATGCGCCGGCACAGCGACAATGCCCTCGCCCTCGCCCGCGCCATGCGAACGCTGCCCGGTGTCGCCAAGGTGTACCACCCGCTGCTCGAGGAATCGCCGTCCTACCCTGTCGCCTCGCGACTGCTGGCCAATGGGTCGGGCGGGATGATGGCCTTCGACCTCGAGGGCGGGCGCGAGGCGGTGCAGCGCATGATGTCGCGCTTTCAGCTCGTGGCATTTGCGGCCAGCCTCGGCGGGGTGGAGACCACCATCTCGTACCCCGAGATCACCTCGCACCGCGGCCTGTCTCCCGAGGAGCGGAAAGAGCTGGGGGTCGGGCCGGGGACGGTGAGGGTGTCGGTGGGCATCGAGGCGTCCGAGGACATAGTGGCCGACTTCACGCAGGCGCTCTCCTGATGTCCGCCTACACGCTGCTGCAGCTGGTCGAAGTGCTGGTCGCCAGCGCCGTGCTGCTGTTCGGGGTGCTGTCCCACTCGGCCACGATCGCTGTCCTCGGCGGCGGATTCCTGATGGGCAAGGCGATCCTCAACATCCTTGCGCCCGAGGGAGGATCGGTGTACCGGCGGTCGCTGATCGGCTATTTCGTCGGCGGCGTCTTCGTGCTCATCGGCGTGATCGCGATCCACTTCACGAGCTAGGGAGTAAACGTCCAACCGTCACCGGTTCCTATCCTTGGGTGAGATGGCTCAGGGCCTGGTGAGCGCCGGGATCACGCGGTTGATCGGCAACACGCCGTTGCTGCGCATCCGCATGTTCGAGCGCGAGTTTCCCAACGTCGAGGTTTACGCGAAGGCGGAATGGTTCAACCCCGGCGGCTCGGTGAAGGACCGTGCGGCGCTGGCCATGATCGAGGACGGCGAGCACAGCGGAGCGCTGACGCACGGCAAGACGATCATCGATTCCACGTCGGGCAATACCGGCATCGCCTACTCGCTGGTGGGCGCCGCCAAGGGCTACAAGGTGAAGCTCGTCATGCCCGCCAACGTGAGCGCGGAGCGTAAGGCGCTGGTCACGGCTTACGGCGCCGAGATCGTCTATAGCGATCCGCTCGAGGGGTCTGATGGCGCCATCGTCAAAGTCCGCGAGCTGGTCGCCGAGCACCCCGAGCTCTATTTCTATCCCGATCAGTATTCCAACCCCGCGAACGTGCGCGCCCACTACCAGGGCACCGCGGTCGAGATCCTGCAGCAGACGGGCGGGCACATCACCGCCTTCATCGCGGGCCTCGGCACCACCGGCACTTTTGTCGGCAC
>DATLRQ010000061.1:0-22873 GCA_035534555.1 Candidatus Micrarchaeaceae archaeon | reverse complement strand
GGCCTGCGACGATGTCGTCACAGAGACCGATGATCGGCTTCACGGCGGAGCTGGAGCGCCAGGCTGGGGACGACGAAGGACGCGAGGAAGATCGGCAGAAAGCTCTTTCCGGTGCATCGGAAGGCGACGGTTTGGCTCTCGGCGGCCTCGAAGGTCTGAGTTCGGCTGGAGTTTCGTCCACTGCGAATTTGCAGGGTGTGACGTCCAGGTTCGACTGGTATCTCGATCGTGTCGTTCATTTCGAGCGATCCGGCACGCTGACCGTCAACCACGATGTCGTACGTGCCACGTCGGACTTCAACTCCGATTGCTTTATGCGTCAGCCTCAGGGTTGCTGTCATCTTTGATCTCCATTGATTTGTAACCATTGTGACAAGACGAGCCCGTCGCAACGGCGTGCTGGCCGGCGGCATGATGGATCCGTCCGGGGGCATCGCGTCTATCCTCTGACGATAACGTCGCGGGAACGCTAGATTCAGGAGATGGCCCAACCGCGTACGACTCCACCTCGTCGCTCGAAGTTGCCCAGGTGGGTGCCCTACTTCAACGCGGTGGCGAAGCCGCTTCTCGCACTCGGCGTGCCAATGGGTCCTGACATCCTCCTGACCGTGCGCGGCAGACGGTCGGGGGTGCCGCGGACAACGCCGGTCACGATCTGCGAGCATGGCGGACGTCGCGGCTTCATCAGCCCATTCGGCGAGACCAACTGGGCTCGCAACCTGCGCGCCGCTGGTCGGGGCACGATCCGGTTCGGACGCCGGCGCGAAGAGATCCGTGCGGTCGAACTCGACCAAGAGGGGGCCGTTCGATTCATCAATGAAGTCATCGCTCCGATCGCCGCCGAGTCGAAGCTGGGCGACTGGTTCGTCCGGAACATCGACAGAATTGATCTAGATCATCCGGAGGCGACCGCAGTGGGCAAGCCCGTCTTCGAGATCTTCCCCATCGAGTCAGAACGGTCGCATCCTTGACCGCCGCCGTGCGGATTGAGCCATCTGACGCAATCACGCTCGGGCGTGAGGCCAATGCGTTTCAACCAAGGAGGCGTGGATAGCTGCCATGACGACAAAGAAGCTTGAGACTCCCGGGGCCGACATCGTCTACGACGTCCACGGTCGATTGCCAACGCCCGACGGAAGTCCAGCCAGCTTCTATACGTTGGCATCGCACTTCTCCCTCCGTACCGTGATCACGTAAGGGACACCTTTGGTCTGAAAAGTCGGGGGGACGGGACGGTATTTGAACTCCCGGGTTGAACCCGAAGGCGCGTTCAAGACCTCCTGAAGGCTCAACGACTGCGTAGCCGATCGACTTCTGCGCTGACATCCTGCGGGTTGATATTCGGCCGGCCCAAACCTCGTGGCGCGCCATCCGGGATATACTCGGTATCGAGTAATCGTAAATGAGTACCCCGATGGCTGTTCCCTTCCCTGGTCCCCGCGCCGACCGAAAACGCGCCCCTCGGCCGCTGCCCAGGACGCCGATCGCGCTCTCAGTACTGAACCTTCTGAACGAAGAGCCGATGCATACCTACGAGATGCGCTTGAAGATGCGCGAGCGAGGGCACGACCGTGCCTTTCGGTTCAAGGAGTCGTCCGTCTACGACACGGTCGACCAGCTGGCAAGGCGGGAGTACATCGAACAGGTCGAGGTGAGTCGTGAGGGTCGCCGTCCGGAGCGGACCGTCTACGCAATCACAGAATCCGGCCGCGATGAGCTGCTGGTCTGGATGCGCGAGCTGACCAGCGAGCCGCCCGGCGAGTACCCGCCATTTGCCGCCCCGCTGATGTTCATCTATGCGCTGGGCCGTGAGGGTGCGATCGGAGCGCTCCATCAAAGGGGCGCTCTCCTGGAAGCCGAAATTTCAAAGTCGGATGCTCTACGGCGCGCCATTCTGGCGAACGTGCCCAACTTTCCGAGGATCTTCGGCGTTGAAGAGGAGTACGCGCAGGCCATGCGCAGGGCCGAGCTCGATTGGGTGCGGCGGATCGTGGCGGAGCTTCGCGATGGATCGCTGCCGTGGCCTTCAGTCGAGGAGGTAATGAAACAGGTCCAGCCGACCTGAGTGATTGAACAAGCGGTCCCCCGGGCGGCAACCCGGAGAACCGCAAACAACCCGAGCGCGCAGCAAAGCCGCCGCCCAAGCCATCCAGCCTCAGGATAGACGGCTGCGCTCCGCTCCTTGAAAACAAAAGGAGTACCAGCATGCCGGTGACGCGTTCATCGAGCGACTACGCGGTTCGAACCACGGCTTTACGGAAGGCGTTCCGCGCCAACAAACAGCAGATCGAGGCGTTGAAGGGCCTCGACCTCGAGGTGACGCGGGGTCAGATCTTCGGCTTCCTTGGCCCCAACGGAGCCGGCAAGACGACCGCCTTGCGGATCCTGACAACGCTGCTTCCGGCCGACGCCGGCGAGGCATTCGTGGCCGGAGCCGACGTACGCCGGCGACCCCAGGATGTCCGGCGCCGAATTGGTTACGTCGGTCAGATCGGAGGCGCCGACCTGTCTGCGACCGGGCGTGAGAACCTTTCTCTTCAGGGTCGCCTGTATGGGATGACCAGCGCGGAGACCGCGCGTCGAGTTAACGAGCTGGCGGAATCTCTCGACCTCAAAGCTTTCAGCGACCGCATCGTTCGCACCTATTCGGGCGGACAGCGCCGCCGGCTCGAGGTTGCACTCGGCATCATGCATCGCCCAGAGGTCCTGTTCCTCGACGAGCCTACAACCGGGCTGGATCCACAGAACCGCAACAATCTCTGGGATCAGCTGCGCCTGCTGCGCGAGACGGGGACCACCATCTGTCTGACCACCCATTACCTCGAGGAAGCCGATCAGCTCAGCGACCGGCTGGCTATCATCGACCACGGCCGCATCATCGCCGAGGGCACGCCGCACGAACTGAAGCAGAGGTTCGCCGCCAGCACCATCAGGCTTGTGCCCAAGCCCGGCGCGGTTAGCCTGGAGCAGCTTGGTAGGGAATTCGCCCATGAGACTTTCGTCAGCGGTCTTCAGGTCAAAGACGGCTCAGTCCAGCTGCGCGTCACCGATACCACAGAGGCATTGGCCGCGATCTTCGGTCGGCTCCGAAATCTCGGCATAGAACTCCGCACGGTTTCGCTCACTGAGCCATCCCTCGATGACGTGTTTCTCCAGGAGACCGGGCGCTCGCTTCGAGATAGCGGCGAGCCCGTGGCAAAGGAGGCGGCATGATGTTCCTGCTTCAGATCGCGCTCTTCTTCCGCCGCAAGATGCTGGAGACGTTGCGCCAACCAGTCTGGGTCTTCATGGGAATCAGCGTGCCGCTCCTCTACATGGCCTTGTTCGCGCCGCTGCTGAAGCCTCTCGCCGGCGGTCCAGGTTTCCCGTCGGGAAGGGTGCTCGACACCTTCTTGCCTGGAATCCTGGCGTTGATGGCGTTTGGCGCCGGTATGGGTGCCGGTTGGATCGTGATCTGGGAATTGCAGTCCGGGGTCATCGAGCGGCTCCGGGTTACACCTGCAAGCCGCTTCGCCCTCCTGCTGGGGGGTGTAATGCGTGACGTGGTGATGTTTATCGTGCCGGCGCTCGTTGTGATCGTGGTGGCGATCCCGTTTGGCTTCCATCCGCACTGGACCGGCATCTTCGTGCTCCTGGGATTGCTGGCTCTCCTCACCGCCAGCGTCTCCGCAACCTCTTCCGCTCTCGGCATCACCCTCAAAGAGATCGGTAGCCTGGCCGCCGTGGTGACCGGACTGCAGCTTCCGTTGACTTTGCTGTCAGGAGTACTGCTCCCGTTGTCACTGGGGCCCGACTGGCTGCGCGTGCTAGCGCATCTGAATCCGATGTATTACGCGGTGGAGGCAGCTCGTGACCTTGCTGCCGGGACGACGGCATCGATAGTGGTCAGTGAAGGATTCCTAGTTATGTGTGCTGCCGTGGTTGCAGCACTGTGGTGGGGTACCGGGAGCTATCGCAAGGCGATGACCTGAGCACGACGGTCCTCGGAAGAGCAACAAGCCGAGTGACAGCTGCGGAGCGAGCGCTACAGCGTTGGATTCAGGATCGGCGGAACTAAAGCGGCAGCGACTCGGCCAAGGCCGGGTGCCCAGTATTTCCTAAAGGTGTACAAACTCGGCGGGCACCAAATCGAGTCCTCTTTCGGGGAGACAGATCATCGGGCGCGCCCCGGGGAGCGCGGCTCAAGTTAATACGGTAATTTACCCTGAGCGCTGTGCTTTCAGATCGGAAGGCCGCGAGTAGGGCAGGGTGTTATGTGGTCTGGATGCTTGCGGCCCGTCGGACCGAGACGAGCAAAAAGACCCCGAACACCACAACCATGGCGGTGCCCGGGTAGTCTGCAATCCGCTCCGCCAGGCCCAGCGGGACGGGCCGCGCCTGATTCAGAAAAAGGCCCAGGCCGATGAAGCCAACAGATCCAGCCGTTATTGCCATGACTCCAAGCCATCGCTCGACGTTCACGATGACCGACCCCAGCAGAATCACGGCTAGGTTGAGGCTGACCAGGCCAACGAGTGCCCCAACACTATGAGCCTCGACGTTCACGTTCTCCGGCGCCAGGCCCGCGACGATCAAGCCCGCACCAGCCAGTGCGATAAGGCCAACCCCGACCGTGCCGGATGTATGAGGCCATGTTTGTCGAGTTGCGATGGAGCCGAAGCAATGGCACAAGCCGACAAAAACGAAAGTCGCGTTCATCAACGTGTGCCATGGGGAGCAGACATCGCGCCCGCACGCCGTGTTGCCCAGGTCGCTGATGAGATTGGTCGCAATGCTGTACGAACTCACGGACGCCGCCTGGACGATCGCCTGACCTACAAAGAACACGATTGAAGCCGACCACAAAACTCCGCCAATCGTTACGGCCCGGTTGATCGTTGCGGGGAACCGTCTCACCGGGTCTTGAGGTTACTCTTTGGCGCGAACTTCAAAACTCTGGTGGGCCACCGAGGACTCGAACCAGAAGCCTCCAGCGTGCCCTGGATTTCCTTAAGACGGACTCAACGGGCCCGAGGTGCGCGGCCACGCCTTGACGTGCCTCCGACTGGATATATAGCGCATAGCCGGCTCCGGGCTCGACCGAATAGATGAGCCAGCAGCCTTTGTAACGGCGGAACGAGCAGCGTGGTTGCGCGCCGATCGCTTCAGCTGTTGTCCCCCGCCGCCACGAGGCCAGACTCGTAAGCCAGCACCACTGCCTGCGCGCGATCGCGAGCTTCGAGCTTTGACAGGAGCCTCGCCACATGGGTTTTGACCGTTGACTCGCTCAAGAAGAGTGCCTCGGCGATTTCCGAGTTCTTGAGCCCCCGCGCGACCAACTTGAGAACCTCTGATTCGCGAGGCGTCAATCGGCCCAGGAGAGAGGCTGTGGCTGCGGGTAACCGAGACGCTTGCATGAACTTCTCGATTAGGCGTCTGGTGACGCTCGGGGCAAGCAGGGCGTCGCCATCCATGACTCCCCTGACGGCCTCGATCAACTGGCCGGGTCTCACGTCTTTCAAGAGGAGCCCACTCGCTCCATCGCGAAGTGCTTCGTAGACGTATTCATCTAGATCAAAGGTTGTGAGAATCAACACCTTGGGGGAATCACCGAGGCCCGCGAGGCGGCGCAAGGCTTCAAGCCCGTTCAGCCTTGGCATCTTGACGTCCATCAGGACGACATCCGGATGGTGCAGCGTGCACGCGGCCAGAGCCTCTTCCCCATCGCCTGCCTCCGCCACTACCTCGATGTCTTCTTGCGACTCCAGGATCATTCGGAGGCCGGCCCGAACAAGAGCCTGGTCATCGGCGATCACGACCTTCACGCTGTCTTCTCACCAGCCGACTCCAGCTCAAGGGGCAACCAGGCGCGAACGGTGAACCCTCGCTCGACGCCGGGTCCCACTTCAAGACGACCACCGACCAAGCCAACCCGCTCCTTCATGCCCGCGATGCCGCGACCAGACGAGCCAATCGCGGTGGCGGGTCCATCGCACAAGACCTCGATCATGACTTCATGGGGCCGGTATTCGACCAACACATGCGTGGGCGCCAAACGTGAGTGCCTGAGCGCGTTCGTCAGGGCTTCTTGAATTACACGGTAGCCGGTGAGTTCCAGGTCCGCCGTGAGAAAGCGATGGGTTCCCCTGACCTCGAGGCTGACTGGCAATCCAGCTTCTTTAATCGCTTCCACGATGGCGGCTACTTCGGCGAGGGTGGGCTGGGGATCTCGATCACCGCCGCTGTCACCCAATACTCCAAGGATCGTTCGCAACTCCTGCATTGCCCGCCGACCGGTCTCCCCGACAGCCTCCAGGGCACCAATTGCGCGATCGGGAGTTCGCTCAACTACCTGGCGTGCAGCTCCAGCCTGGACGACCATCAGGCTCACGCTGTGGGCGACGACGTCGTGGAGCTCCCGAGCAATACGAGCGCGCTCCTCCGCCTGAGCTATCGCCAGAGATAGCCGCTGTTCTGTCTCCAACCGGCGGGCGCGTTCGGCCATCGCGTCGGCTTTGGCTCGGCTCTGCCGTATCAACGCACCCACAGTCCAGAAGGCAAAAAGGACCGCGAAGGGCGCTATGAAGGTGGGGATGGACGGTATTACGCCCCCGAAGGCGGCGATCACGACCAGGCCAAGAATCGCCAGCTCCAGCAGACCGACGAGCCGGCGCCTTTCATGCGTGCCGACCGAGTATGCGGCGATGACGGCGCAGGTGCTGTCAACGTAAGGGGCTTCCCTGGAGATCGCCGTACCCATGAAAACAGCAGCCATCACGAGCAGCGGCCACCGCCGCCGCCAAATGAGCGGGATAGTCACCAGGAGAATGAGCGGGGCAGTTCGAGTCGTTTGTGGGGTGTGCGGCTCGAGCCAGATCTCAACGATCCCAGCCGCGGTCAGCGCGGCAGCAAGCGCTATATCGCCGCGCCGGTCGATCCAATCCCTCAGCCCGTCCCGCAAATCCGCAGTCCCCGCCACAAAAGGCACTCTAGCCCTCAGGTTCTAGGTCCGAGTCATCCTGTAGATCCACTCGGATGGTACGGCGGGACGACGCCCACCCAAATTTCCGCTCTCAGATCGATGGCGAACGGCACCAAAGGATGACGACAGGCTGAATTGCGCCGCTCATTCTGAAGTGCGCTGTGATCGAAGTTCAAGATCTAACCAGGCAGTTCGGGCGAACCGTCGCCGTCGACAAACTGACCTTCGCGATCCGCCCCGGCCAAGTCACGGCCTTCCTTGGCCCAAACGGAGCGGGCAAGTCAACAACGATGCGAATCCTCCTAGGGCTTGCCCGAGCCGACAATGGATTTGCCCGCATCGACGGGCTTGCGTATTCGCAGTTGCGTCAACCGCTGACGCACGTTGGCGCGATGCTCGAAGGCTTCGGCCCCAATCGTGGCCTCAAGGCCTTCAACCATCTGCTGTGGGTGGCGCAGACCAATCGAATTGAGCGACACCGAGTCATGGAAGTGCTTGAGCTGGTTGGCTTGGCGGGCGTCGGCCATCGACGAGTTGGTGAGTTCTCCCTAGGCATGGGCCAGCGTCTCGGCCTTGCCGTCGCGCTGCTTGGCGACCCGGCGGTTTTGGTGCTCGACGAACCTTCCAACGGCCTTGACCCCGAAGGCATTCGCTGGCTCCGCCAATTCCTACGCCGATTGGCCGCCGACGGCCGGACCGTATTCGTGTCCAGTCATCTGGTGGCTGAGATGGCTGTGACGGCGGATCACCTGATCGTGATCAACCAGGGCCGTCTACTGGCAGATACCAGCACCGCTGAATTTATCAAGCGCAATGCCAGGACCTTTGTCCGAGTCAGAACGCAGGAGCCGGAACGGTTTCGTCGGCAGTTGTCGGCGGCGGGGATTGTCGCCGTGCTCGCTCAAGACGGCAGTATCGAGGTTAGCGGTGCAAGCGCGGCCGAAGTCAATCGGCTGGCGGCCGCCAACCACATTCTTCTTGACGAACTGAGTACCGAATCAGCCTCCCTCGAGGAGGCGTTCCTCCGCCTCACGAATCCCACTAACGAGTCGGCACCCTGATGCGCACCGTGGTCGCTGCCTCACGTGCGGAATTTACCAAGCTGCGTTCGATGCGCTCGACATTGGTCGCACTGTCGCTCTTCTTCCCCATCAGTATCGGTATCGGTGCGCTCGAGGGCTGGTCAGTCCGGGGTGCTATTGCATCGCACAGCCCGATGCTTCGGTCCGACTTTAGTGCGGCACAAGCTGGTTTCGACGGCGTTCTGTACGGGCAGCTTGCGTTGATCGTGTTCAGCGTTCTCCTGGTCACTAGCGAGTACGGGTCCCGCATGATCGGGCTGTCCCTGCTCGCAATTCCCGGACGCGGCCATTTCTACGCAGCCAAGATGATCGTGGTGGGTTTGACGGCTGCGGTTGTGTCGATTCCGGCAATCGTCCTGGCTTACACGGCGACCGAATTTGCCCTCGGGCCGTACGGTTCCTCACCGTTCGCATCGGGAGTACCGCACGCCATGCTCGGCGCGGTGGGCTACATGACCTTGATGTCCGTTTTCGCTGCTGGCATAGCTGTGATGGCCCGCAATCCGATCGTGCCGTTGGCCACGTTGCTTCCGCTGGTGTTGGCGGGCTCACAGATCCTATCGGCCATTGGAGCTACCGCGGCCATTGCTCGCTTTCTCCCTGACCAGGCCGGCATGCGGATGCTCGCAGTTAGCGTCGGCAGTAGCGACCAACTGAGTTCGGTCGCGGGATTCGCCGTGATGTTGGCCTGGGCCGCAGCAGCCTTGATAGCCGGCCATGTTCTGCTTCGGCGCCGGGATGCTTGAGCGACACCCCCTTTGGTGCGCGCTCGCCGACCGCTGTCTCAGCAAGCGAGTCACTGTTCGGCTCTCCTTGATCGGAGTCGCAAAGAGCTAAAAGAGAGTGAGAGGGTCCGTCCGGACAAATTTGCCGACCGCAGCCAATTGCCCTCGCTCGTTCATGGTGCGCCGCGACCGCCGTCGTGCCTGGACCACCATCAACTCTCCCCAGAGCCGATGAGTGCCGACAGGCCGTCAAGTACCCGCTGCAGACCAAAGGTGTAAGCGTGGCCGGGGCTATACGCGCTGCCGTGGGCAGCGCCCGCCGCTGACCCGACGCGAGCAGCGACGGGGTAAGCCGTCTCGTCGAGCACGCGGGCGAGAAGGGGACCGCTAGTCGCCCACCATTCGTTTTCGTCCATCGCGCTGTCCTGCTGGACGGCCGTTGCGTCGGCCGCTGCACGCGCCCAGGCCTGCACGAAGCCAAGTAGGTAAGTGAGCGAAGCGTCCATCAGGGTATCGTCGAGCCCGAGACCTTCGAGCGCTAGTAGTTCGTGCTCATACTTGGCCATCATTCCCGGACCGAGTGGCGGCCGAATAGTCGAGATGGTTGCCGCCCAGGGATGGTTCTCGAACAACGACTTGTTCTCGTCGGCGATCGCGGCCAACCGCTGCTGCCACGGCTGGCCGGAGGTGTCGAGCCTGGGCATGCTTGTGTAGGCGGCGTCGAGCATCAGGTCGAGCAACTCGGCCTTGCCCGGCACGTAGGTGTACAGGGTCATCGGCGCCACCCCGAGCGCCTTAGCCACCCGACGCATCGTCACCGCTTCCAGCCCCTCTGTGTCCGCCAGCTGAGTCGCCGCCGCCACAACGGCGTCGATGCTCAGACCCTGGCGAGGGCCGTGCCGCGACACGACCGCAGGGTCACGCCACAGCAGAGCCAAGGTCCGCGCTGGGTCACCGCCGCTCGTCCGTTCGCCAGGCATGGAACAATTCTCGCACTATGTACGTTGTACGTAGTACGCTGTCCAGTGATCGACCCGGCTGTGCAATAACTCGCAGGAGGAACTGGAAAATGATCGATGACAACCTTGCATTCGTCCGCAACATGGAGGAAGACCTTTTCAATCGTCGAGACATAACCGCCGTCGATCGGTACGTCTCACCGGCCTACACGCTACGCACGGCCGAACATGGAGCGCCTTCCGGACGAGAGGCGATCAAGGCCTATATTGCCGCGTACCTGGATGGATTCCCGGACCTCCATATCTCCATTGACCAGTTGCTGGCGGTTGGAGACAAAGTGGTTGGCGTGTTCACTTTCACTGGAACGCACACAGGCCATCTATTTGGCGTCGGGCCCACCGGGAGGACAATATCGGTTAGGCAGATTGCGATCTATCGCCTGGAGCGCGGCCAGGTCGTTGATGAGTGGGAAATTTCTGACCAGCTGGGGCTAATGCAACAAATCGGTGCCCACTCCGGATGACGGATGCCAATTCAAGGCGATCGTGACGACCAGGGGACCGGGGGTCAGCAGCGGCAGGCGTACCAGCATTCGGTACGTTTGCTTGGGGGGGGAACATGAGGTTGACGACGACGACCAACGTCACGGTGGACGGCGTGCCACGCTGAACCAAGGCACCGCTGCCTGCCCCGTGTTTCGTTAAGTGTACGGATAGGCACGAGGCCCACGGGCAGTTCACCGACAGGAGCTACCCTCCTCCCACCTTCAGGCCCCCGGAGCCCTCCTTCACGCGAAGGATTACGTACCCTGTGCTGACAGTCCCATGTTCCACGCAGATCGTGGTTGTCTTTCCGGCCCCATTTGGGCCAAGAAAGCCGAAGATCTCGCCTTCTCGGATGTCGAGCGAAACCTTATCGACTCCAACTGAAACGAGAGGTGGCGGGTACACAGGCGCCGTCGCATCGCCCGTCAAAGCGCAACCGCCCGAGTCTCAAAAGGCGAGCTGAGATAAGCCGGCCAGGACACGCTCCAGGCCAAAGGTGTAAGCGTGACCCGGGCGATACGCGCTGCCGTGGGCAGCGCCCGCGCCTCCAACACGCGGTCGTCGATCAGCGATCCCACCGAGCTCGCCCCGATTGTCAGGTCAGAATTGGCGGGCGATGGATTCAGAAGCCGAAGATCCGAGCCCGGAGGAGATCGCCGATTGGATCAAGGCCACCTACCCGGACACCTTGACCGCCTCGGCGTTGGACGCCACCTTCTTCTCCCTCGATGAGAGCCACTGGCCGAACTTCGCCACCATCGTCACCACCGACGAGCACGACCTAGGCGAACCCTCAAGGTTGTCGCGGCCGGGCGTGTTTCGACTGAACATCGCCACCCGTAAGGAGACCTTCCAGCGACTGGTCGGTGGCGTGAATAACCCCGACTATGCCGCCCTCGACCGGATCCTTCCGCACCCCGTATACGCGAAAGAGCTCTGGGTCTGCATCCTGAACCCGAGCCGGCAAACCTTCGAGGAGCAGGTCAAGCCGCTCATCGCGGAAAGCCACGCGCGCCTGGCACGAGCACGCCGACGCCGCTCTCGCTCCAGTTGAACGTGAATGACGCGGCGAAGATCGCCCTGGAGCTACCGGAAGTCTCCGAGGGTAGGCGCTGGGGCAACCGCACCTGGTTCGTCGCGGGTAAGGGATTCGCGTGGGAGCGGCCGCTTAGCAAGGCGGACCTGAGGCGCCTGCGTGATCAGCCTCCGCCGGAGGGTCCGCTGCTCGCGGTCCGGGTCGCAAACCTGGACGAGAAGGAACTGCTGATGATGGATCCGCCCGAAGGCTTCTTCGACATTGAGCACTTCAGCGGCTACCCGGCCGTGCTGATCAAGCTCAACCTCGTCAAGCGAAGCGTACTCAAGGCTGCTATCGCCGAGGCCTGGAGGGTGTGCGCCTAACCTGATGGCGAGGCGTCGGCACGCTTACTCACCCTGCTGCCGGCCACGGAGCGAGCCGACCGTCATCGTCCCGCTTGGTGGGCATCAGGGCGGAACAATAAGCGGGGCGTAAGAGGCGGTCAGAGCACCCGCGGGCGGCCTGGGTCGAGCCGCCCACGGTCACGATAATGAGAGCGACGGCCAACCGAATCCGACCGCATCTGTGGTTCGACACCGAGGCCCGCAGGGCAGCCAGGTTCTACGTGGAGACCTTCCCCTCCTCGAAGATCACGAACACCACCACCATCCACGACACGCCCTCTGGAGACTCGGAGATCGTCTCCTTCGAGCTTCTTGGACAGGGTTTCATGGCCATCAGCGCGGGACCGCTGTTCAAGTTCACCCCCGCCGTCTCGTTCCTGGTCTCGTGTTCGACCCGCGACGAGGTCGACTGGCTCTGGGCTCGCCTCGGTGCCGGGGGCCGGGCGCTGATGCCCCTCGACTCCTATCCGTTCAGCGATCGCTTTGGCTGGACCAACGACCGCTATGGGCTCTCCTGGCAGGTCATGCTCGCTCGCGAGCCGGAGATTCTGCAGCGCATCACGCCCACCCTCATGTTCGTCGGGGACGTGAGCGGCCACGCCGAGGAGGCAGTTGACCTCTATACCTCGATCTTTCCCAGGTCCGCCGTCGGGGACCCGATGCGTTACGGACCGGGAGAGCAGCCGGAACGGGAGGGGACGTTCAGGCATTGCGACTTCACGCTCGACGGCCACCGCCTCGCAGCGATGGACTCGGCGGGCCCACACGACTTCACGTTCAACGAGGCGGTCTCGTTCTTGGTCAGCTGCACTGATCAGGCCGAGATCGACCGCTACTGGGAGGCGCTCTCGGCTGTTCCAGAAGCTGAGCAGTGCGGGTGGCTGAAGGACAGGTTCGGCCTGTCCTGGCAGATCGTCCCGGCCGCGATGGACGAGATGATGACGAAGGGCTCCCCCGAGCAGATCGCCCGGGTGACTCAGGCCTTCCTCAAGATGAAGAAGTTCGATCTCGCCGATTTGCAGCACGCATACGCGGGTGCGTGACCCGCTGGCGCTTTGGCTGCGAAGCGGGTGCGGGGTTCGAAATGACCATCAGCGGCGCTCTGCCTCTTCCCCACCCCACTGCAGGAACGCCATCGCGATCGCCTTCTTCAAGGGTCCCGGCGCTGCTTGAAGCCAACCAGCTGTATTTCAGAAAACTGAACAGAGCCTGGGTTCAACGATTCGCTGCGCTCAACGGTAGCCCCGCGACAACAGATAACTGGCGCCGGCGTTGATTGCTGCGGGATCGTTAACCGCGAAGTCGAACGCGTCGGCTAAGCGATCGGTGACGTTGAACGCGAAAGAGACCGCCAGCGCGTCCTTGATCTGCTGGTGTGACACGCCCGCGGCCAGGACCTCGCGCATGTCGTCGGCACCCAAGCTGTTCTCGCGCGTTAGCCGGCCCAACATGCGCAGCGTCGCCCGAAGCGGCTCCGGGACAGGAGCCGTTTCGAGGTCGGCGAGCGTCGCGGTTACTTTCGCACCGTCGTTGTACGCCATCGCAGATGTCGCCGAGTGCGCCAGGATGCAGAACTCGGTCTGGTTCACTTTCGAGACGAATGCGGCCATGAGCTCACGGTCAGCGACCGACCACTCCGAAGGTCCGCGCATCGCCTCGTGGGTAACCCCTCCTCCACGGTAGAAGTCTGGCCGATAGAGGGCCAACTTGACTGCGTCGACCACCTGGTGACGCGAGAATATGCGGATAAGCGCGAACACCGCCTTCGCGCGGATGCCATGCCCATGATCCAGGATGCCAAGGCGCATGGCTACGTCCCGCCCGTCGCCGCATCGAAGGCCGCGAGCGCGCTGCTGTACTGACGATTGGCTTGGCCGATTGCAGCGCACACGACGATCTCGAAGATCTGGTCCTCGCTTAGGCCCGCAGCCCGTACTGCGGCGATGTCCGCGTCTGTGATCGTGTTGGCGTGGCGGGCGACCTTATCCACCAGGGTGCTAGTCGGCTCATCAAGACCGCTGTTGTCGAAAGCCGAGCGGCGAACGGCGAGCGACGCCTTGCCATGGCCCTCGAGCACTCGCGCTACGAGTGCACGGTGCCGTGAAGTGATGTCGGACACTTATCCCTCGCAAACTCTGGTGGCTAGCTAGCACACTTTGCGCTTACCGAGTCACTCCTTGCATTCGAGTGCGCATCAATCTCGGTGGGACCAAAGTCGGGACGAAGGTGAGAAAAGCTCCAACGGTCATCACACCAAGAATTGCGCCGGTCCAGAAATCGGAGGAGGAGACCTGCCCGGCCGCCAAGCCGTACCTCACGAAGAAGTAGGCGATGATCCAATAGATCACGCTGGTCGCAAGTCCTGGGGAGAGATTCCTCTGCCGGATGGTCCAGAAGACGTGAAGCGTGATGCCGTGGAGGGCAACCCGAAGGGCCAAATCAGCGCCAGGATGATCCAATGACCGCCGAACAGGTCATAGAGCAGATTGCTGCCGGTGATCGCCAAGACGGCGCCGCCGTTGAACCAGAAGTTCATCCGCGCGGTGTAGGTCGGCCAGAAACTCGCCTGAAACCATCGGATGAAACCCCCGTTCATCGTTGTCTCGTCGACGATATGGATCACATACGACGCGAGGAAGGCCCACAAGAGAACGTCAAGACTCATGGCTCAGCTCCCAACCTTCTAGCGAATGTGTTCATCGTCGCCGATTCCTGGTCGGGGGCGAGGTGTGCGATTTCAGGGTGTGGAGTTCACAAAGTCCATCAGCGGCGCCCGACCTCATCCCAACCCCCGTTGCAGGGACGCCATCCGCGAGCAAATCGCTGCACCCTGATCGATCCGATCCCGACCGTGCGGAGCCCAGGTCACTGCCGCATACCCCGTATTTTCTTAAGGATCCTCCTATGGACGTCAAGGCCGTTCGCGAGCCGCGGTCAGGACTGGTAGATCTCGCGGGCGACATAGCGCTTCAGACAACGGATGCCCTCGGTTTTTGATTTGCCCTCGTTCAAGCCGGTTCGTCGATGATCGCCTGGTTCCTGCTCTTCATGTGTTGTCATCCGACCTTCTCGCGAGAGGCGCAGCGGCGAGAGCCAGCGTTTTCGAAGGCGGCCGCGAGCGTCCTGCACTCTGCCCTGGAGGCCGTGCTTTCATCTGGTTGCCGATGGGGCTGGCGTCGCGTGAAGGAGGTTTCTTGGACCTGAGCGGGCGTGGGTGAGGATCTCGTCGGCGCTTTTGGTCCACACGAAGGGCTCGCAGCGATCGTTCCATCCGTCGATGAATCGGCCGATGGCATCGACCAGTTCGCGCACGGAGCGATGGGTGCTGCGGCGGATGGCTTGGCGGGTGATGATCGCGGACAAGATCTCGACCATGTTCAGCCATGACCCCGACGTCACTGCATGCCCCGTATTTCCTATAGGTGTAGGGAACTGAAGCTCAGGGACTCTCCGGCCCGTTGCTCGAGAACTCCGCTCGCCGCCGGCTGGACGCCCCCAACTCGGACCCGTTCTCCGAGACCTGCGGTTTGAATACGGGGAGCGCGCGCCGACGCACACCAAAAGGCATCAAGACGCGCACGGACAGGGGTGAGACCGTGAGCTGTGGCTCCGGCTCGGCGGCGCCACACCGTCGTGTGATCGTGGCAGGCCGAGTCCGCCAGTGCGACATGATCAGGAAGCCGCCGGCGTAGTACCTTGCTCTGCCTATCGGTTCATTGCCAAGTGAACCAACCGTTGTCGCGCACTTGCGGGTTCGGTTGGGGGCATGCCCCACTAGCCCCCATGCCTCCGAAATCACCCGTAAAGGCATTGATGGCGATCTCGAGCTGGCAGTCGGACATGGTCATCTCGACAACCCAGACCGGGTGATAGTGGCAAGGACCAAATCTGACGAACGGCAATGCGGTGAGGACGAAGCAGTCAGGAGCCTGATCGCCGCCAAAAGATCCGCCTCCGTCAAATGTGGCCACGTAATGTTTGCTACTCGGCTCGTATTGGGACGCGACGACTGTGAAGCCGGCGCCGCCGTTCGGAAGGTCGGCCAAAGCATCGGTGATGGCCTGTTGTTTGGAGATCGGGGTCGGCAACTGCATGCCGCCGGTATACGCCGCAACGGTAACTGAGGCTGGTACGAAGACGGCGATGGCCATGACCACGGCCACTCCCAGCACAACAGGCCAGCGGCTCCAGCGCTTCATTGGATCGGAGTCTATGCCGCCCACACACCGAATAAAAGCACCCCACACCCGCGGGCCTGGTGAACGCGCCGATCGACGGGCTCACCGACGGGCTAGGTGACATGGTATGTGCCGCCGTGTGAGATGCGACGCTGGAAGGCATGCTGTAACTACACCGCCGCCTGCTACGACTCTTATGTCATGTGCGCGAGCAATTGCCCGGGCGGTCTGGCACATCCGGGTGCGCACTGCCAGGTTTGGATCAACGGCGTCTGGGTGGTCTCCTAGATACTGCGATCAGACTTTCGCCAGCAGTTCTTGCATCAGAACTCGCTCGTTGGACAGGCTGGCAGAAGAAGTAATCAAAATCTCGATACTGCCTTTTAGGGCCACCAAAGTATTGGTCCCCGCGATACTCGATGAATAGGCCGCATCGCCAAGCCCCAAAACATCGCTTACCGATTCTCCGTGTTGCCCAAAACCCGCCTTACCTAGGGCAAAACTGGCGGCATCTTCACCCGTCTGAAATCGTACGAGCGCCCCTCCAGGGTAAGTACAAATCGTCACTGGCGAATTGTTGGTAGTGGTCGGATTCGAAGCGCTGATACCAAGCGCCGCCGAAACCTCAGATGCGGGTGCTAATGCACAACCAATACTGACTCCCGCTGGCGTGGGAGTTGGACTCAACGACGGTTGCCCCGAAGTAGGTCCCCCACTCGGAGATCCTGTTGGGCTGCCGCCACCACATCCAACAATAACCAGACTCGATGCTGCCACTGTTGCAGCCCAAAGAATTTTCTTCAAAAGAACCGTCTCACCCACAGCTCACTCTTCCAAACCCTCTCGTCCGTCTCGCCCAAGGATGCAACCTGAATTTCGATGGTGGCAATTACTGGTGGAAGTGGAATGCGAAAGGTACTCTCTTTCAAGCATCTGGAGTGTCAGCCGGAGGCGCTCCACGCCCCAACAGGAGTACCAACGCGGATTCTCTTGCGCCATTCGGGCGATCAGCTCACTTGACCGCCTCAGCCAGCGGTGGCCGGAAGTCGGCTCTGGCTCAGGCCGCGTTTAGCCCTTTCGGCTTAGACGGCCGCTTGAAGATCAAGCCGGCAGCACCCGCAGCTGATGGCGCAGGGCCAGAGCTTCGGCTTGGAGCTCGGCCTGCTCCCGATCGCGATTACTCACCAGGTCGACCAGGAGCCGGACGATCGAGTAAAGCAGGCTTGCAAGCATGGTTCGGCATGATCTCAGGCTGGCGCTATCCCCGCTCAGCTCCCGAAATCGAGTTGACTAACCAGCGCTAACGGGACACGGGGTTACGGAGCAATTGAGTCCCGACGAAACGGCTTAGCGTCCGGTCTAAGCCGTGACGAGCCCCGCGCCGGATTGATGGGGGCGCGCCACCTCAAGCCCGACGGCCGCGTACCAGTCCGACCAGCCAGATGATCGCAAGCACAATGATCACGATCCACAGAAGGTTGACGATCGCGCCCGCTGCGTGGAACAGAAGCCACAGAACGAACAGGATGACCGCGGCAACGATCAGCAGATGGATCACCCTTAACCGACCTCAGACTTGGCGTGGTGTCCTGAGTCAGCGGACGCTCTGCCGACACGATCGCGAGCAGTCGTTGCGCTGTCGACGACTCTGTTCACCACTCGCCGACCGGCCACGACCGTTGAGCGCCTGCGCTCCGGTCCGCGGACAGGGTCCAGGAAGTACATCAGCGCGCCGCCCACCGCGGCGGCACCGATGAGCTTTGGCAGGGTGCCAGATCGGCGCCGACGCTCGAGCAACTTCGCCAGATCACGACTACTGACCGCCTTCGTGACTCGGCTCGCCACGGGACGTGCCGAGTCCAGCATTCGCGATGCCTTCTCGCCGGCCTGCATGGCCGTGTCTCGCTTGTCCTTCCACAGTGAATAAAGGCGCTCCCGTCGGTCCGCGCCTTGGTTGGGATCGTAGAAGTAGGCGGTCAGACCGCCCAACGCCGCACCAACGGCCAAACGCTTCATATCTGTATCTCCAATTCGCACGAGGACGGTTACAAAGTCACAATGGCCGGTTGCTCGTAACAAATGCAGCAACCGCCCCTCTAGATGGAAACGCCCACGACGAAGCGATATACCCGGCCGACCCGACAGGTACGAAGCGCTAGCAGCCCAC
Source organism: Candidatus Micrarchaeaceae archaeon (assembly GCA_035534555.1). Lineage (GTDB taxonomy): Bacteria > Chloroflexota > Dormibacteria > Dormibacterales > Dormibacteraceae > Palsa-872. The sequence continues at coordinate 4,833 of DATLRQ010000061.1, read as the reverse complement.
CCAGCCGATCAGCTGCTGCACCTTGATGCGGTCGAACCCTCGCACTATCGAGTTCTTGCCCATCCGCAGGAGAGGAACCTGCTCACCGTCGAGCTCTTCCCACTCGCGCATGGCGGACGGGTCCCGGTTCACCCTGCGGTAGGTGAACTGCACGCCAAGCTCATTCAGAAGCTCGACCATCGCGGTCGACTCTCCCGATTCGTCCGAGCCATAAAGAACTGCTTCGTAGTCCATCTGTTCAGGTAACGCCAGACTAGGCGCGTTCCACCGATAGATCCAATCAATTCTTCCGATGCCATGCATAGGCGGAAGTGATACCGCAGTGCAAACCTAGACCTCCCCTTCGGCCCTGGTCCCTCCTGCGCTTCGTGCGGGGCCCCCGAAGGAAAGCGAGGAAGACAAACCCCCGGTCAGACCGAGTGTTTTTCGAGCAGCTCCGCGATTGAACCTTCGAATTTGGACAACTGTTTGTGGACCTCGATCACCTCGTCGGAGCTGATCGGCTCCGTCGGGTCGACCGACGTCTGGTGCTCGGTCCACTCTGTCCCGCACTCGCATCGGTGAAACAGGTACCGATCCGTATGCGAGCGGTAGAGGTAGACCGACGCCTCCTGTAGGCGCCGCCCACAGGCGCATTTGCCCTTGTCTGGTTCCAGCTTTGACTTTTGCAATGACGTAATCCTTGACCTGTATAACGAACCAGATTGCAGTTTCGTTGCGCGGATGCTACACCGCAGGACCGGGGTTTGCATCCCGTTATCTCTACAGATAGGCGCTAACCGGCGGAATTCAGCTCCGCCACCAGCTGGCCGAGGTCGCGCAAGCGCTCCGTACGCGCCGCGTGCTCGAGCGTCTGATACTGAGACAGCACGTCGACAAACCCTTCCCCGACGTCGTAGCCATGCCGTCGCAGCAGCTCCCGACCCTTGTCCCCCAGCCGCTCGAGTACTTCGCGGACCTTGCTGCCGGGTCCGAAAGCTTCAGGCACTTGGCGGCGGCTCGATCTTGCGCAGGATCACGCGGTGGCCGTGCCAGTGGTCGGGCACGCCCGCCGGCGTGTCGTCGCCGGTGTAGCTCAGCTCCAGGCACCACGTGCCATCGACTTTCATGGGCGCGACGTTTAACTTGGTTTTGACGCCGCGGCGCTGCAGCTCTTGGACGAGGGCGACACCGAAGAGCACCAGGGCGCCTGGCAGGTTGATCGTATTGATCCGGCCGCCTTCGCTGGAGCCGTCGACTCCCGACGTGCGCGAGCCGAGGGCGTGGGTCACGCCGCTAGGTTAGCGGCTTACGGTGATCCAGCGCCGTCAGGATCGCCTCGACTGTCGCGTCGTACCCGAGCCGTCCCGTGTCGAGGACCATGTCGTAGTGCGAGGCCAGATTTCTGTCGTGCCCGTAGACCTGTTTGATGTAGGCGGTCCAGTTTTCGTCCGCATGCTTGAGACGGCGCTTGGCTTCCTCTTCTGTGAGGCTGAACCTCGCCATCACCACCTTGACCCGTACGGCTTCAGTAGCGCGCAAAAATACGTGGAGTGCGCTCTCGAAGTCGTGGAGGATATAGGCGCCGCCTCGGCCGACGATGACCACGTTGCCTGCGCGCGCCCCTTCCCGGATCACGTGCTGGGTGATCGCGAGAACGGCGCGGCGGGTGTCGAAAACGGGGTCGACGTTAGGCGGGTTCCACGCGGTGGTCTCGGGCGGGATCATGGGCTCACCGCTGGCGGAGCCAAGCGCGATGAGGAGACGGTGGAGCAGCGAACCCGGCTGCTCGTCTTCGGCCTCGACCTCTTCTTTCGGGAGCTGTAGCCGGTGGGCGACCTCGTCGATTATCTGGGAATCGAGAACGTCAACCTTCAACCGCTTGGCGAGCCTCTCGCCTACGGTCCTGCCCCCGGCCCCGAACTGGCGCCCGATCGTGATGACCGGCATCTCCTGTCAAATCTACTTCACCACGCCGGCATGTAGCCGCCCGGGATGATGGTGGCCGAGCCGTCGGCATGGATTATCTCCACGATCGCACCGGCACGAAGGCGAGGCGAGTCGGTGAAGGAGTGCATAGAGGGCGGGCCAATGGAGCGCCGCCCACAGCGCCCTTTCAAGGCCTCCGAGTCCGTCTCGCCGCTCTGGCTGCGGCTCATTGCGAGGTGTTGCATGGCGGCACCGTCGTCAATGAAGACGCTCGTGAGGCTTGTTCGGTTTCAGCGAGCCTCGACGTCCCCTGCGGGCCCCTCGGGCCACGCCCCGGCGTTTGGGAAGACGATCTATCTATTCGAGGTAGTCGCGCAGCTTCTTCGATCGCGACGGGTGCCGCAGCTTTCGTAGGGCTTTGGCTTCGATCTGGCGGATTCGCTCTCGCGTCACACCGAACCTCTTCCCCACCTCTTCCAGCGTGCGCTGGTGGCCGTCGATCAGGCCAAAGCGCAGCTGCAGCACGCGCCGCTCCCGGGGTGTCAGCGTGTCCAGCACGTCCTCCACCTCGGAGTGCAGCATGGTCAGCGACGCCGCATCCGATGGCGACACCGCCTCGCGGTCCTCGACGAAGTCGCCGAGGTGGGAATCCTCCTCCTCGCCGATCGGCGTCTCCAGCGACACCGGATCCTGCGAGACCTTCACGATCTCCCGGACCTTCTCCGGCGTGATCCCCATCTCCTCGCCGATCTCCTCATCGCTTGGCTCTCGCCCCAGCTCCTGGAGCAGACGCCGCGAGACGCGGACCAGCTTGTTGATCGTCTCCACCATGTGGACCGGGATGCGGATCGTCCGCGCCTGGTCGGCGATGGCGCGCGTGATGGCCTGCCGGATCCACCACGTCGCATACGTCGAGAACTTGTAGCCCTTGTGGTAGTCGAACTTCTCGACCGCACGGATCAGGCCCATGTTGCCTTCCTGGATCAGGTCGAGGAACGACATGCCGCGGCCGATGTACTTCTTGGCGATCGACACCACCAACCGCAGGTTGGCCTCGGTCAACCGCTGCTTCGCTTCGTAGGCGCGCTCGTACCTCTCGGTCAGCCGGTACCGCGCGATCCTGTACGACTCCACGGCTTCGGCTCGCACCCGCGGCTTGGCCGACCCGTTGGTCGCCACGCGCCGGCGCTCGGCAGCCGCGGCGTCGAGCAGGTTCTGCAGCTTGCCCAGGTCCAGCAGGCCCAAGAGCTCCTGCGCGATGTGCGCCTGCTGACCCTTGCGCTTGACAGTTGCGAGCCGCTCGATGACGTCAGGCAGCATCTCCTCCACTGAGCGCTGGCGGCTGTCGATCTCCTCGACCACGTTCAGCGCCTTCAGCGCATCGTGCAGTGGCTTCGCCTCGATGGCCTGCGCGAGCTCCACCTCATCGTTGGCGGTGAGCAGGCTGACTCGACCGATCTCCTTGAGGTACATGCGCACTGGGTCGTCGAGGGAGACCGAGTCCATCATCTCGATGTCGAGGAGCATCTCGTCGTCGATCTGCTCGACCTCTTCGAAATCCTTCTCGCCATCCGTGACCTCGATGCCGATCTCTTTAAACGCGGCGAAGATGCGGAAGATCTGGTCAGGCTCAGCGTCGATCTCGGGGAAGCCCTGGAGGATGTCGTCGGGCGTGAGGTAGCCCTGCTCCTTGCCCTTGGTGATGAGCTGCTCGGCCATTGACATCAGCTCGTCCTCGAACTTGCGCTCCGGCCTCTCCCGGGCCTTGCTGCCGCGCCGGCTTCTGGTCTTGTTCGCCGTCTTGGCAACGCGTGGAATCTCAGGACCGGCGGTCAGCATCCCAATCGTGAACGCGCCCTTCGTAACGGCCGGCGGCGGATGGGTTCGTAGGCGATGGTCGATTTCCTCCAGTTCGCCAGGGCCCGGGCTGGCTTTTCTAACTATCGATAATCTCAAACGGGGGCGCACGCCCAATCCGGGTCGTCAGCGGTGAGCGACGCGACAGTGGAGGGGCCAGGTACGAAACGCTCGGCAACGACCTGTCCCCATGGCTGTTGTGCGCGGCCGAGAAGCGGGCCGCTCGGCAATATCCGCCTTGCAGCTCAGAGTTGTCACGGGCTGGGCAGCGGTCCGCTGCACCTCAGCATAGACCTGCGGTCACGAAAATAGGGGATGACCCAACGCCCCGTGAGGGGCCTTCCAGTCGGCCCCGAGAGTTGTTCTTGGCAGTGGGCACTGGTGAACGCGGCGACGGGTTATCGGTAGCATCCAGGGATCTGAGGGACACGGACTCCGGTATCTGGTGTCCGCAAACAGTCATTCATCGGCTCGGCTGTTTTCTTGGCTGTCAGCGACACCGGAACCGGCAACCAACCACTGCCCCATGGCGGGCCGTCACCCGGGTGCCTGCACCTTCCGGGCCTCGCGCGAAATCTCAGCCGGCCGAGGTTGTCCCGCAATCAGGCCACCGCCGCCAAGGGTTGGAACGAATTCGACGTACGTGTTGAACGCCACACGGCCGCCATCGGCCTTTCGGCCAGGTTATCGCCGCGGGCGAATCGGCAATGCCCGGTTCACCAGCCTTATCGGGGAGCGCTCCCTTCAAGTTCGCGCCGGCGAACCTCCCAGTAGCCGAGTCGTTGGCGGAACCTCTCGGCCTGGGCAGCGACCACAGGGACGTTGGTGAGTTCGACCTCTCGTCGAGCCTGATCTGATTGAGTGCTCATCAGCTGCCGAATGTGTCCTAGCACCTCCTCTTCCATCGCCAGGATCTCGGTGTAGATCTGGATCCAAAACAGCGCTTGCTCGATTGTGGCGTGTGCAGGGGCACCCTCGCCATCCATCCCCTGGCTCCAATCACCGCCGCGCACAGCCGCGTCGACGTCTGGCCTGCGTCCCTTTCCTTTTCCCTTTGCCACAGCGCAG
>DATLRQ010000060.1:0-5066 GCA_035534555.1 Candidatus Micrarchaeaceae archaeon | reverse complement strand
CAGCAGCCGCACCTTGATCTTGGTGATGGCACACAGCGTTCCTTCGGAGCCGACCAGCACGCCGCACAGGTCCAGGCCGATCCGCTCCGGCGAGTCCCCGCTCACCCAGTGCACGCTGCCGTCGGCGAAGACGACCTCCATCCCGAGGACGTGGTTGGTCGTCACTCCGTAGTAAAGGCAGTGAGGGCCTCCTGAGTTCTCGGCGGCGTTGCCGCCGATGGTGCAGGCGTTCTGGCTCGAAGGGTCCGGAGCGTAGAAGAGGCCGTGCCGGGCCGCGACCAGGGTGAGCTCCTTGTTGACGACCCCGGGCTCGACCATCGCAGTCTGGGCGATGGGATCGATCTGGATGCCGCGCATGCGTGACACCTGCAGGGCGATGCCCCCACGGATGGTGACGGCGCCACCGGAGAGGCCCGTGCCGGCTCCGCGCGGGACGACCGGGATCCTGTGCCTCGCCGCGACTTTGATCACGTCGCTGACGTGTTGGGTGGTCGACGCGAGGACCACAGCGTCGGGCAGGGCGCCCTCGATCGATGCGTCGCGCTCGAAGATGCGGAGGTCGTTGGCGGAATCGATCACCGACTCGCGGCCGACGATGCCGCGCAGCTCTTCGGCCGCCCCCTTGGGAAGCGCCATCAGGTGATCGGCGCCTCGCCGTCCGGGCTTCGCTCGAAGGCCTCGAAGCGGCGGGTCATCGCGTCGGGAAGCCCGGGCGCTTCGACCGCGTGAGCCCCGACGATGAGCAGGTCGACCCAGCGTCGGCACTCCTCGTCCGACGGCATACCGTCCATGCGCTCGAAGATCGCCTCCTGGATCCTGCTGTGGCGCGAGACCTGGATCGTGTACCAGATCGACAGGCCGTCTTCGGTGATGGTGTGATGGGTCTCGTCGACCCGGCGGTTGACCGGGAGCTTCAAGGGCTTCGCCTCCGCCGCGGCACGCAGTCGCGCCGCCTCCGTCTCGATGTCCGTCATCGAGTCGAGCTTAAACTCAAACCGATGACCGGCAGGGAACGCGTCGAGGCGGCGATCGCGATGGGAGTGGCGGATAGGCCCCCGGTCGGAGCATGGGGCCACACTTACCGGGAGGAGTGGTCGCCTGAAGCGCTGGCCGCGATCACCGTCGAGCGCGCCCGCCAGTTCGGCTGGGATTTCGTCAAGTTCCAACCGCGGGCGAGCTGCTTCGCGGAGGCGTTCGGCTCGGAGTACAAGCCGTCAGGCCACAGGATGCGGTCGCCGGTGCTCGTCCGCGCTGCCGTGTCCGACCTCGAGTCCTGGAAGAACGTGGAGCTGGTCAATCCGAAGGCTCTGGACGACCAGGTCGAATCGATCGGGCTCGTGGCGAAGGAGCTGGGCCGAGACGTTCCCGTGATCCAGACCGTGTTCAGCCCGATCACGGTGGGCGGCTACCTGGTCGGCAAGTCCCAGGCGCGCGTGCTGCGCGAGCTGCGCAAGAATCCCGAGCTGGTGCGCCCCGCGCTGGACAGGATCGCGGACGCCATGGCCGATTTCAGCCGCAGGTCGGTCGAGGCCGGTGCCGCCGGAATCTTCTACGCGGTCTCCGGCTACGCCGGTCGCGACGTCATGCCCGAAGCCGCATATCGGGAGCTCGTGCTGCCGTACGACCTGAGCGTGCTCAAGCGCCTGCCCAAGCAAGCGTGGTTCAACGTGCTGCATCTATGCGGATCGAAGCTCAACTTCGGCCTTGCGCGCGACCTGCCGTCGCAGGTGGTGAGCTGGTCGATCCACAACCAGGGCAACCCGTCGCTGGCCGAGGGCCGCGAGATCGTCGGGCGCGCCGTTATGGGCGGCCTCGGACAGCGCGCAAGCCTCCTTTACGGCCCGCCGCCAGAGGTCGAGGCCGACGCTCGGCGCGCCGTCGCCGAGACGGGCGGACGAGGCCTCGTGCTGGCGCCCGGATGCTCGGTGCCGCCGCGCGCCAAGGACATCAACCTCGCGGCCATGGTGACCGCCGTCGCGGCATGACCCGCGTAGCCGGCCTGGCCGAGATCGTGCTGTGGGTGCACGACATGGAGGCAGCGCTGAATTTCTACCGCGACCTGCTCGGCCTCGAGGTGATCTCTCCTCCGGCGCTGCCGAACAAGTTCCTGCGGGCCGCCGATCCAGGAGGCGGGGTGCCCGAGATGGTCGTCCTGGTCCCTCATCCGGATCCCTCGCACGAGTTCCCGCGGGAGAAGACGAAGCGCGTGCTGCATCACATGGCGTTTCGTGTGGAGGCCGGTGACTATGACGCGCTGATGCAGCGCTTCGAAGCTGCGGGCCTTGAGGTTCGGTCCGGCGTTCATCCCGTGCTGAGGGGCGCACGCACCTTCTACGTTGACGACCCGGACGGTAATGAGGTTGAACTGATAGCTGCCGGGTGAGGCTGGTTCGGTCAGGGTCTCAGCCCGCTCCCGGCTTGGCCTCGGCGACCGGCTTGCCCCGGGTTCCGAGCGCCACGCCCACCCCGGCCAGCGTGGCCACCGCGACGACGATGAAGGTGAGAGGTTCGGGGAGGTGGATTCCGATCACAGAGTCGAGCGAATAGGCGCCCGATCCCGTGAGCGCGATCGCGACCGCCGGAGCCACCAGCGAGAGGTTGAACTCGTAACCGCGCTTGCCGTTCCAGAACCCGTTCGGCCAGTGGACCAGCGCGATCGCCACCAGCATCGCCGCCACGATGCCGAAGCTGGGCAGCGGCGTCAGGAGCCCCAGCGTGAGGCCGAGGCCGCCGAGGAACTCCGAAAGCGCGGACAGCCACGCCCAGGGCGCGGCGGGCCGGATGCGCATGCGGGTCATGGCGGCCGTCCAGCCGGCCATGCCTGGACCGCCCCACCATCCGAAGAGCTTTTGCGCTCCGTGGGCGGCCACGATGAGGCCGATCACGACCCGAAGGATCAGCAAACCGAGAGCGAGCATGAGTCTGTATCCCCCAACTGAATCGTATTGATTTGTATTCGCCGGATGGTTGGGGGGCGTGCACCCAGCACGCCGGGCGCCGGATAGACTCAGCCCGCGGGCCCGTAGCTCAGCTGGTTAGAGCGGGCGACTCATAATCGTCTGGTCGATGGTTCGAATCCATCCGGGCCCACCAAATTTCGAGTTCATTTCGAGCCTCCTTGGCGGTGATGGCCGCCGTCGGCAGGCGGTCTGACAACAATTCTGACAACAGTTTGGGGGCGCCTTAGCCAAGTAGACTCCCCGCCTACGAGCGCGCTCTCCTGCGATGGAATCTGAGTCAGCCCGTGGCGCGTGAGCTAGACTCCGCGTAGCCAGAATGCTGACCCGAACCGCACGGTTTCTGGTCCTCTCCCTGACGCTGGTGGTGGTGGCGTGCCAGCAGGGTCCATCGAGCGCCGCGCCGGCCAGCCATAGCGCCGCGCCAAAAACTGCCGTGCAGGCTGATGGTGTGTTAGTGGGGGGCATCTTCCCGTGCCCTCCCGATGACTATCTCGCCCTGAGCAAATACAAGTCGCCCGGCTACGTGGCCGGCCGAGTAGTCGTGCTGAAAGGACGCGTCTCATATGAGCCCGTAGGGGCTGGCGGGGGCAGCGTACCGGTCTTCCCAACTGAGACAGTCACATCGGCATCGATCCGCACTGGCGATCTGTACCGATTCGAGCTGCCCCCTGGCGAGTACGCACTGTTGGCCTACGGAACCTGGCTCATGCCGTACTGGGCCAACGTGAATGTTTCGGCTGGACAGACAACGATCGAAGACACACCCAATCCTGACAGCTGCATATAGCGACTCGCTCTGCACTTTGCGTAAGTCGCTGTCGGTGTGGTAACCGAAGACAGCTCCAGCCGCGCTTGATGGCCGCCCCCGGCCAATCATCGGTCAAGTTTTGGGGGGACTGCATCAAGGCTCTATTGGTTTCGTGGCCTCGCAAGTAGCGCCTGCATCCGGTCTGCAGCTTCGCGCTGCAGCACCGGCAGAACGTGGCTATATGTGTTCATCGTCAGGCTGATCTGGCTGTGGCCGAGCGTCTCCATCACCACTCTTGGGTGAACGCCTTGGACGAGCAGTAGCGACGCGCACGCATGGCGAAGATCGTGGAATCGCATTGGCGGCAGCTCGGCCCGCTTTAGCAGCTTGTGGAATCGATGTGTGACGTTTGGGCCATCGGCGAGAGTGCCTCGCGCGCTAGGGAAGACCAGATCCCGGTCGATCCAGCGCTCTCCAGCTGCCAGGCGTTCCATCGCCTGTCGGGCACGATGGGCCCGAAGCGCGCCGATCACGATCGGCGGCATAACGAGAGTCCTGCGGCTGCGGACAGTTTTCGTTTCGACGAGCTGCGTGCCCTGATGCGGGATTCTTTGTGACGCACGGCGAACTCTGAGGACCCCCGTTTCCAGGTCGAGGTCGCGTCCCCCTGGCGCTGTAAAAGTAGAAAGACGTAGTCTCCCGCGGTAGGTCTGGAAAACCACCGAGAAGGAGGACTACGTCGTGACGACAAGAGTAGCGCCAAGCACTGTCCTGGAGAGCGCGATCGAGGAGCTGTTGAGCGAGGGACTGGCCGACAACGCGCGCCTCGCCGAACTGGGCCGGCTGGGGGCCCGGCTGGTGCTGCAGCGAGCGGTCGAGGAAGAGGCAACGGAGTTTCTTGGCCGCGCCCGCTATCAACGGACGGTGGAGGCACGCGGGTCGCGCAACGGGGTGCGAGGGCGGCGGGTGCAGACTGCCGAGGGCGAGTTCGAGGTGCAGATTCCTCAGTTGCGCAACACCGCCGAGCGATTCGTCAGCCGGGTCATCCCGGACGTGAGGATGGTGATCAGGACACGACCGCTGGAGGTGCTGATCATCGGCGCTTATGTCCGCGGCCTATCCGACCGCGACATTGAGAGCCTGCTCGAGGAGGCGGGCCTGGGCAAGGTCTCGCGGAGCACCGCAAGCCGCGTCTGCCAGGAGTTGCGTGACCGCTACCGCGCGTTCCGAGCTCGAAGCTTGGCCGAGATCAAGCTCCTCGTCCTTTTCTTGGACGCGATCTATCTCCCGACCCGACCCAGCGGAGCCAAGGAAGGGGTGCTGGTGGCCTGGGGCTACACCGAGTCCGGCGAACGTGT
>DATLRQ010000059.1:0-10699 GCA_035534555.1 Candidatus Micrarchaeaceae archaeon | reverse complement strand
GCAGCAGGTGGTTTTGGAAGACGTCCCGCAGGGCGCCGACTTCCTCGTAGAAACCGCCGCGGCCGCGCACGCCGAACTCTTCCGCCATGGTGATCTGCACGCTCTCGACGTGCTCCGAGTTCCAGATCGGTTCCAAAAACGCGTTGGCAAACCGGAAGTAGAGGACGTTCTGCACCGCCTCCTTGCCCAGGAAATGATCGATGCGGTAGACCGCGGGCTCGGGAAACGATTTGTGGAGCACAGAGTTGAGGGCCTTCGCCGAGGCGAGATCTCGACCGAAGGGCTTCTCCACGATCACGCGACCGTGTGCGGCGATGCCGGCCTGAGCAAGACCCGACGCGACGGTGCCAAACAAGCTCGGTGGGATCGCGAGGTAGAACAGCGGACGCTTGGCCGAGCCGAGCGCCCGCACCAGCTTGTCGAAGGTGGCAGGTTCCTGGTAGTCACCGGCCACGTAGGAGAGACGCGCGGTCAGCCTGCCGAATGCCTTCTGGTCCAAGTCTCCATGCGCGGCGATACTCTCGCGCGCCCGAGCATGCAGTTGCTCAACCGTCCAGTCCGGCTTCGCGACGCCGACGACCGGGACGTTCAGATGGCCGCGGCGGGTCATCGCCTGTAGAGCGGGGAAGATCTGCTCGTAGGCGAGATCACCGGTCGCGCCGAACAACACCAGGGCGTCCGATTGAGACTCAGGCACGATTCTTCCACAGCCGATAGCCGCCGGCGAATGCATTTGCGTTGGAGCCGAGCCGGACGCCCTTCGGCAGTGTGCCCAGCAACTTGGCGTTGCCGCCCCCGATGACAACGTCTTCAGCTTCCAAGGCAGCCTTCAATCGCGTCACGACGTCGGCGACGCCGCGCCGCAACTTCTTCTTGCCCAATCGTTTCAGTGCGGCCTTCCCGACCTGATCTTCATAAGTCCGTCCTTTCTTATAGGGCAGGTGCGCCAGTTCCATCGGTTCGAGCACGCCGTCGACGATGAGCGCCGAGCCGAGCCCCGTGCCCAGCCCGAGGAAGAGCATGCGGCCGCCTCTGTAACTGCCCAGAGCCTGCATCGCGGCGTCGTTGATCAAGCGTACTGGATGGCCAAACGCCTTCGTGAAGTCGAACCCGACCCATCCGCCTCCCAGGTTTCTGTCGTCCACGACGCGGAGCTGCTCCGCCAGCTCGTCTCCTGGGTCGGCGCCGGCAGAGTGGTGCTGGGCTCAGACTACCCGTACGGGATGGGGACGCTGGACCCTGTCGGCTTTGTCCGCTCGGCTGGGCTCGAGTCCGCAGACCTCGAAACCATCCTCGGCGCCAGCCCCGGCGCGCCTGTCTCCGAGCCGCAAGCCTAGCCTGAGTCCCGGCCGAGGAGGCCCGTGGCGACGATGATGCGCTGGACGTGGGCCCCTCACGGGACCGGATTGAGTTGACGGATCGGGGTTAACGGACCGTTGCAAATATCCCGTCACGGGCCAACGAGTGGCGTGGGCGAGGACTCGGCTTCAGCGCTCTTAAGCGTCGTCGGTCCGTTTGACAGCCTATCCGGTGGACTTCGGTGGACTCTGGTGGACTAATCGACCACCCGAGAGGCTGATTTGAACTCGAAAACGACTCTGGTGGACTCTGGTGGACGGTCAACCCTGTGCATGGCATTCAGAAGGTCAGGGGTTCGAATCCCCTCGGGTCCACCATCCGATCTGTATTCAGAATCGGCCCCCGACGAGCCTATCCGGCCCGCGCCTCGGACGATTTGACATCAACTTTGACACCCTATTGACATCAAATCTGGTCGTTCGGGGCGAGTCGTAAGCGGCTCGGTGCTAACCCTGAAAAGAGAGACGCAGAGTCCAGTGCCCGCCAGCGTATCCAACCAACTATTCCTTATCGATCCGCTCGGCAATACGATCGAGCATTCTCAGGAGCAGATCAGCGAACAAAACTATTTTGGCTGCCTGCGTAGGATCCAGTGACTGGTCGGGTTCTTGAAGATTCCCGGCGGTCCGCCAGCCCTCGCTCGGCGTCGACCACGATCGGCCCCGCCCGGCCCGCTATGCGTTAGCATGGCGAGCCAGTTGGGACACGAGCGAGGATGTCGGGCTCCCCTGCGACGGGCAAGGTTCGCGTAGAGTTGGCGTTGGAGGTCATGTATGTCCGTAGCTCCTGAGGTCAAGGAATCCTTCGTGGTGCAGAGCCCGTCGTTCATCTTCGGCTTGAAGGTGGTCGCCGAGCCCGCGCAGACCCTGATACCTCTGATCAACTCAGACGCGGCGCGCCTGCCGGATCTGTACGCCGGACTGGCGGCCGAGTATCGGCGGCTGCCTCAGGTCGAGGACACCACCGGCGGGCTTCCGGGAGACCGCCACCCCTACTAGCACCTGCACAAGGGGTTGGCAGTCGGCCCGATCTACCTAGCGCCCGGCGGCGAGCTCCTCCAGGGCGACATCTATCGGGCCGTCCCGAGCATCCACCTATCCTCAAGGCCGGTATTGGTCACGCGGCCATACAAGGAGATCAAGGGACACGTCCTGCATGGCGTCCACTCAGAGGATGGCCCCGAGCCCCAGGACGGCTACCGGTGGGGCCCCGACCAGGACGGCGAAAACGTCATCGCGAGGGGCTTTATGGGCCTGGCGATCGTGCTCACCCACGACTGCGAGATCGAGAACGATCCGGACCACCGCCTCGTGGCCGAGATCCGGTCAATCACCGAGATCCAGGAGGCTCACCGCGCCGACATCATGGCGATGCACCACTGGGCCGCGTTTCCCCTGTTGGCCCAGGCAGCCGCCCCGGCGATGGAAGAATCGTTCGTGGACTTCCGGCGGATCACAAGCCTCCGCCCTGAGGCGCTCCGCCCTCAGGACCGCTACGCGCGGCTGGCACCCGGCGTCCTCGACGCAATGCGGCTGCGCTTCTGGCACTTCCTCAACCGGCTCGTGGTTGAGCCGCCCGGGGCAGCCCTACCGTGAGGGTGACGCTCGCCATGCTGGCCGACTACGCGCTGGCGCACGAGGACGGGAAGCTGTACGTCACCGGCGGCGGCCTCCATGAACTCAGGTTCGGGCGCCTGCCCGCCGTCTACGCGCGCGTGTGCCTGGCGCTCGAGATGCAGTTCGACCCCAGCGAGCTGGGCGTCGCGCACTTCTTTGTCATCGACGCGACCGACCCTCTGGGACAGCCCTACATAAAGCAACAGGCGCTGACCATTACCTCACCGCCCGCCTCAGCCCAGGCAACGAGCAACCGCACGCAGCTCGTCTACAACATGCTGAACCTGACCTTTCAGCACGAAGGCGAGTACGTCTTCAATGTCCGTGTCGGCGACGAGGCGCAGGCAGCGCTCCCGCTTAGGGTCACCGTGGTGCCGGGGTCCTCGACCGAGATGAGCGCACTGCTGCACCGAGTCGAGGAGGGCTTTGCCGCTTTTGGCGCCTCGGATCTGGACGCCGCGGAAGAGCACTTTCTCGCGGTCACCGAGACGATGCCAAGCCTCGCCGTTGCCCACAACAACCTCGGCTTCGTTCGGCTTTCTAAGGGCAAGGTGGAGGAGGCACTGGCCACGTTCAAGAAGGCACAGGAGACTGGCTTCGACCGGCTCGAGCTGCTCGAAGCGAACATCGCGTGCTGCTATTACCTCCTCGGCAACGCCGATGCGAGCCTGGCCCTGTTCGAGAACTGTCTGAACGCACGCTCGTTCAGCGCGGTGGCAGTCCTCCATGGGCTGTCATCCGGCGGGCTGTTCCTGGTCTCCCTCCCCTCGGCCGGGGCCTATACGCGGCTGATGGCCCTGAACGCGGGATGGAGTGCGATGCGCACCGGCCGCAACGATCTCGCGGGCCGGTACCTGGGCATGGCGCTCGGCCTGATGGCCATTCCGGCGGACCAGCAACTCATCCAGGCTATCGAGGAGCTGAGAGCGAGGCTCAAGTAGACGCCGCGTTCAGTCTGCCGGGCCTGGCGTTAGTGCCCGAAGCTCGGCCCGCTGTGCGTCAGGCCCCGCGCAAGGCGCTGGCGATCAGTTCCTCGCTGGAGTGCCTTGAGGCATCGAACTGCGGAAGTGGCGCCACGCTGAGATCCGGCTTCCCGCCCGAGATGCCCAACTGCTTCATGGCCCAATCCCCTCGCTCCAGCAGGTCAGTGACCGTCAACAGGTGGATGTTGATTCCCTTTTGGCGAACCCTGGCCGCCTCCTCATGGGCGCCACGTCCGAAGCTGAACGCAACTATTGCGCCGCTCTTCTTACTAGCGCGCTCGATCGCTGTCTCGAAGTTGTCCACCACATTGCGACCAACGGCATCGCTCTGCTTGATCTGCACCGGGTCGTGCAGGAAAAAGGTCCAGCCGTCGATGCCCATGTCACCCGTCTTCCGGTTGGCTTGCTGGCCGTTGATCCGATCAATTACCCAGTTCTGGAACTCGAACGGCTTCAGCTTGTGGAGCTCGTCCAGCGTGGTCGGCATGCCGTAGACCTGCACGTCTACGGCGCCGATCTTCGCGAGCCGGCGCACCATCAGGTTGCATGCCGTCGGCGAGATGTCGATGCCGATCCACTGTCGCTTCAGCTGCTGCGCCACCGAGATGGTCGTCCCGCACCCGCAGAACGGGTCGAGGACAATGTCCCCCTCCTGGCTGGCGGCCTGGAGGATGCGCTCCAGTAAGGCTTCCGGCTTCTGGGTCGGATAGCCAAGGCGCTCCACTTTCGTCAGACTGCGGTTGAGGCCTCTCAACATCTCGATGTCGGTCCACACGTCCTGGAGAGCCACGCCCTTGCTCTCGTCGAGGTACCGCTTCTGCGCGGGCACTCTGCCGGGCTTGGTCTGAACAATGAGCCCGGCGTTGTACAACTCCTGCATCCTCTCTCGGCTGTACCGCCAGTAGCGCTTGACGCCGAGGAACTCATAGTAGGGGTTGCCCTTCGCCGCCCCGCCGGGGCCGGAGATGTCCGCGAGGTTGTAGCGCCGCCCAGTGCCTTCCTCGACGTGGCGGTACCACTTGTTCACGGTCTTCTCTGGCAATGGTGTGTACAGCGGGTTGAACGTGGCCCCGTCCGCCCTACGGTAGAGCAGGATCACATCGTGGATGCGGCCCAGGTGCTTCGCGCCCTGGCCGTAATCGTTGTGCGCGTCCGACCTCTTCCAGACGATCTCATTGACGAAGTTCGCCATGCCGAAGACCTCGTCCATCATCACCTTGAGGTAGTGACTGGCGTGTGGATCACAGTGCAGGAAGACCGAGCCCGTCGGCTTGAGAACCCGATGAATCTCCATGAGCCGTTCGCGCATCCACCCGACGTAGACCTGGATGCCGCCAGCCCATCGGTCTTCGAAACTCCGGACCTCCGCTTCGTCGCCCCAGATGACCTCGTACTGGCGGTTGCTGAAGAACGGCGGGTCCAGGTAGACGAGGTCGACACTGGCCGCGGGCATCACCGCGAGCTGCTTCACGTTGTCCTCGCAATAGAGGACACCAGTGGCAAGCTCCGGCACCCGGCGCAATTGCTCCAGGTTCCTTTGGAGCACTCTCCGGGCCTGGCCCGGCGCGCCGGATGCCTCCGCGGAGGCAGGGGCGATCCGAGCCTTTCGGACGGGGTTGGCGGGCACCACTCCCTCCTGGGGCGAAATCTGTTAAGTGGCGCGCAATCTAACACACCTCTCAGCGGTTTTCGGCTGATTAGAGCGGCTGGCCAAATGGCCAATGGCCGACCGGCCTAACTCACCGCGAGAAGCTGCTGCAGATCCTGGCGCGTTTGGTTCAGGTCCGAATTGACTTTCTGTTCGGCCGCAGCGAGGTCAGCGTCGGTTTTCAAGCTGATCTGCCAGCTGGCGGCAACCTGAACCCACAGGGCCAGGTCCCCCTGCACATTACCGACGTCGTCCTGCCAGTTGGTGAGAGCCGTGCTGGTGTCGTTCTCCCATTTCGTAATCGAGCCAGATGACGATCCCATGACAGCGAGGTAGATGTCGTTGGCTTGTTTGAATGCTTGTAGGTAGGAGACGTCCTGCTCCGCTTTCGATTGGGCTCGCCAGTCTCGAAACTTTGACGCCGAGGAATTCGGATCGTTGTAAGCCGCGAGCCCAGCGTTGGCATCAGCATAGGGAGTCGAACCCAATGCGGCCTTACCGGCTGCGAGTAGCTGGGCGTAGTGGTCGATATTGGCTTGAAGGGTCGCCTGGACCTGCACTTTTTCCGCGGTTGAAAGCTTCTCGACAGACGCGCTGGCGCTGGGTGAGGTGTGAGGAGTCGGCGACGAAGCTGCCGTCGTACCAGAAGACGCGTTCCCGCAAGCGACTAGCCCCGCGGCTAGGAAGGCGACGAGGATAACGACGGGTCTGCTCTTCACGGCGGCCTATGGTAATCGAGATCCCCACCCCAGGAGCCCCTGGTTGGACCGGGGAGCTACCCGCCCACAGCTCCGAGCCGAACCTTCCGAAGGATGCGGCGTGGAATCCCTCCCTTCCGGCTCCTTGATCTGATCAGCGCAGCACCTGGGCCACCATCGCTGATGTCAGACTCGTGCGGACGGAGGATGACGGCGCAGTGGTCTCACGGTGTCGTGTACTACCGCTGCGGCTCGGCTCTGACCTTGGAGCCGTGCGCGATGGCGTCATAGCACCGCTGGAGGGATCATCTGGAGCCACTGCGCCGAAAGTAAAGATGGCCGAGCGTGCCCGCGATACGCGGCCCATCACTAACGCTGTGTAATCGAACTTCTTTCCAGAAAATCGACAGCCAAATGAAGATCAGCGCCAGAGAACCCGGCGAGATTCAGCTGGTTGGCGGTTGCCCTCGCTGCTGAAGCTCGGTCGGCTGCCACCGTAGTCCGTCCCACCACCACGTGCCGTCAGGAGACATTAGCGGAGGAGGTGGCGGCTCGGACGCGGCCTGGTTCTCAGCCATCTTTTGCTCGGCCATCTGAGCCAGCGTCGCATACACTTGGAGGCCGCGCTTCCAACGCGGAATCTCCCACCTAATGACGGCCACGACTAAGATGGCCAATCCCACGAACACCGCTGCCACGATGACTCCGGTCAAGCTCATGTTCGTGGTCAGCCTTGGAACGTTGTCGTAGGGTCGCTCATCGAAGCCATTGTGGGCGGTGGCGTGGAGAATGGTGCGGTGGCAGACCCCGCCCCGCTCAAGCTCCTGATCGAAGTGGTACCGGAGCCCTGCTGGCGCCATAACTTGCGAAACGCTCTGACTAAGGATCGGTGGCTGACCCTAAGTCGGCAGTTCGCGCTGCCGGTTATTGCGAGATTTGCAGTTCGACGGATCGTCTTCAATGCGACGAGCAGTGGATCTATGACGAGCTAAACCACATCCAGCACCTGGTCGGGCTTCGCTGCGTCTGCCAGGCCTGTCACAGCATCATCCACTTCGGTCGCACCACGAAGCTCGCTAGGCAAGAGGCAAACCGATATCCCACGTTGGTCGAGGATACAATCGCCCACTTCATGCGGGTAAACGGTGCAGACAGAGACGCTTTCAAGCGGCATTGGATCGCTGCGGCTGAGGCTCACTCGCGGCGTTCTGCGATCAGCACTTGGTCATCAGACTATGGCGTCTACACCGAGTCAATCACCTTGGTCGGGGCGCAGCGAGCAGAACGCGCACACAAGAAGCGGGGGGCAACCACTGGTAGGGGTCGTTGACAACCGTCGTCACGACCCCTGCCAAAGACCACATCGCTGCGACTCCCAAGACAACGCCTGTCGAGAGATAGCCAGCAGGGTCACTTCTTGCTCAGGCGTATGAACTGGTCGGCATAGAACTCAATCCACTTGGGCCGATCTCCTACCTTCGGCCGCCAGATCTCAGCCGGGTGGTACGGCACAAACCTGTAGTAGTTCCCAAGCTGATCCTGGCAAAAGGCCACCCTGACACCCTCGTTGGTGACCTCGTTCCCGGCGACATCAGCATCAGCCATCGCCCCAGCGCGATCAGACATCTGCAGTCCGTCCCCGCCTGACGAATCGGCGCTCAAATCAAACAGATCTGTTGTCAGCAGATGGTGGATGTAAGTTGACCCGCCCTGCGGTTCGATCCAAGCCAAGCAACATAGGCCGTGGACTACAGGGCCACGCCCGAAGTTGACCGGATAGGCTCGGCCAGCGGTGATGCTTTGGCCGGTGCGCGTCAGGGACGCATTCCACGAGATGTATGGTCGGTAGGCAAGCTCACGATCCTTCTGGATCTCGTCAATCGTGGCCTTCGCATTGGTCGCCAGCAATTCCGTTGCCGACACGAGCTTGCCGGTTTTATTGACGTTCCACCCGCTGATCCCGGCCAGCGCGAATGTGGCAAGTGCGAGCACGCCGGTGCCGACTGCAACCCACAGTTCCATGGTCTACAAACGCTACAGGCTGTTGACGTAGATCAAGCCTCGGGTTTGAATCCCTTCCTTCCCGCGAGCCGCAGCACACCTGGGAGTCCAAGCTTCAGTCAGCGATCACGTTCAGCGCCGATCGATCGGTCCATCGCGTCAGCTGCATCGTGTTTCAACGTAGACATAACGTGGGCGTACATGTCCATCGTCACCGAGATCCGACTGTGCCCCAGCGTCTCCATAATCACTCGCGGATCGGTGTGCTGGGCCAATAGCAGGCTGGCGCACAAGTGTCGAAGATCATGGAATCGCATTCTTGGAAGGCGAGCCTTACGGACAACCCGGCGAAACATTCTCTGCACATTGCGCGGGTCGAATGGTCGTCCCGAGAGCGTTGTGAAAACAAAATCGCTCTTCTGCCAACCCTTCGCGGCTGCCCGACGCTGTTTGTCTTGTTGACCTCGATGCTCTCGCAGCGATTCGGCGGTCATTACCGGCAGGACAATGGTGCGTCGGCTTCGTCGAGTCTTGGTTTCGGCCAGAACCTGGCCCTGGCCGGTCACTCGGTGGAGCGACTTGTCGATCCGTATCTGCCGGCGATTGAGGTCGACATTGGTCCATTGCAGCCCGAGTGCCTCACCCATGCGCAGCCCGGTGCTGACTGAGAGCACGACGAGCGTCTCGATCGGTTCTCCTTTCGCTGCCGCAAGCAGTCGCATCGTCTCGTCTGGGGACAGCACCCGCGCCTCACGCTGTTCGACGCGGGGGCCATCCGCCAGGCTAGCCACATTCCGCCCCACGAGGCCCCATCGCATGGCTTTGTTTAGAGCGTTTCTCAGGATCAGGAGCACGTACATCACGCTGCGGTTTGAGAGCCGGTCCGATGCCTGCAGGTCAGCGATCATTCCGGCCACATGATCAACGGTCAACTTGTCCAGAGTGATCCGCCCTATCCGAGGCGTGATATGCAGTCGCGCGACGCCCTCATAAGAGACGTAAGTTGCGGGCCGCAGCGATGGGCGAACCGCTGTGAGCCATCGCTGCAGAAACTGGCCAAGCTGCGGACTTCGAGAGGGCGGTGGAGCCCCGGACGCCAGATCGTTAAGTAAGCCGCGGATGCGGTTCTCGACTTCCTTCGGGGTCCGGCCGTAGACGATCTTGCGCTTCTTACGCCCATTATCCGCGCCGAGTTCGACGTAGCCGCTCCACCGCCCATCCTTGCGGGGAAAGATCGCTCCACTGCCTTTGATACGTCGCT
This sequence comes from Candidatus Micrarchaeaceae archaeon, assembly GCA_035534555.1. Classification (GTDB taxonomy): domain Bacteria; phylum Chloroflexota; class Dormibacteria; order Dormibacterales; family Dormibacteraceae; genus Palsa-872. Next base: position 1,133 of record DATLRQ010000059.1, on the reverse strand, counting down.
TGGCCACCCGCTTAGTGGCACTCTGATTTGACTCGATTCTGAAGGCGTCCGAGCAGTCCGACCGGCCCTCGAGGCTGCCAGGCGACCTGAACCTTGATCCATTCTTCTAGCTGCTCGCGCGGTACGCGAGTCGATCGACCGATGCGCATCGACGGAAGCTCTTGAGCGGCCAGCAACTCAAAGACCTTGGAGCGGCTAATGCCGAGGGTCGCCGCGACTTCAGTTGGTCGAAGCAGGAGGCTGGCATCCGAATCCTTGTGGTCGGACGCAGGGGGAACCCGAACGGCGCGGGCTCCCCCTTGACCCTCTCCGCGCCGCCCGAGGACTGCAGACGGATATGGGGGGTTGGCAGGCCGTGAGGAGGCCTTAGATTTCGTTGATGACTTTGTTTGTGGCCTAGCGGACACGGGCGACGCTCCGTTCCCGCTGAAGCCACAGGCCTCGGACCGCCATTTCAGCTTGCCAGCCGATGCCGCCCCACCAAAACCAGAGCCTCTCGCAGCGGTCGAGTTCCTTCTTGGTCTTGGCTGGTTGAAACAGGGCCTTCCGCCAATGCGTGTTCTGATCGCGCGCGATAGCCGCGCGTTGGCGTGCGACATCCGTGATCGACGGCGTCATCACCGACCAGCAGTCCGCAGCCGACTCAAGCGCTGGCGTCCAGCATTCACAGCTCGAACCGCCCGGCCCTGAGCTGCAGCTGTCAACGGTGAGAGCAGACCACCCGCCCGTCGAGTCAGGAGGCCGATCGGGAGCATGTAGGCGGCAGTGCTGCCCCAGCCGCGAGCGACCGTGCCGGCGGTGGCGTGGGCGAACTTGATGCCTTGGAAGAGCGCTACCGGCGAGATCGCGGTGATGAGAAGGATGGCGAAGCCACTGGCCATCCAGTCCGCTTTGCCATTGTTGGGCGCCACGCCGAGCACCGCCGGCAGCAGCAGCGATAGGCCGACGACGAACGCTGTTGCCACCACGAACTTGGCGAGCAGGAGGCCGATGACGAACTCCGCCAGGTGTGTCGCACCGCCCGCCAGACGGGGCCAGATGGCGAGCACGCAGACCAGGGGCACGAAGGCGGTGATGGTCAGGACCAGAGCCGCCCGAACGATCAGCTCGAGATATACGACCATGGCAAGGAA
>DATLRQ010000058.1:0-4337 GCA_035534555.1 Candidatus Micrarchaeaceae archaeon | reverse complement strand
GTCATGGACGGCGGGCGCATCGTCGAGCAGGGCAGCCATGCGGACCTGCTCGAGCGAGAGGGCTTCTACTACCGGCTCTACAACAGCCAGTTCACAGACGCGTGGGCCGGCCCCGAGAACGGCCACGCGCCCGCCCTGACTCTTCCGCCTGCGGTCACAGTCAAGAGCTAGCCGTGCGCCCGCGGCCCGTCGACCGCCCAGACCGAGCCGTCAAGCTCGACCTCGTCGATGTAGCACCAGCCCCAATCCTGCCCGGGCTCGAACGCTTTCATCACAGGGTGCCCCGTCGCGTGGAAATGCTTGGTCGCGTGCCGGTTCTTGGAGCTGTCGCAACATCCAACGTGACCGCACGTCATGCACAGCCGCAGGTGGACCCATCGATCCCCCGTCCGCAGGCAGTCTTCACAGCCGACACCTGAGGGCGTGACTTTCACGACGGTCGCCGCGTGCGTGCAGGCGGACATCCCTACTCCTTGGCTTCGATGATCTCGCCTTCGATCTGAATCTTGATCTCGTTGCTCACGATGAACTTTCCGTCGAGCATCATGTCGAAGCTTATGCCGAAATCCTTGCGGTTGATTTCCGCCTCGGCCGAATAGCCATACCTGTGACCCATGTTGGGGTCGTTGAACTCACCGTAGTTGAGGGCGTCAAGTGTCACCTGTTTGGTCACGCCCTTGATGGTCAGGTCGCCGGCCACTCTGTACTTGTTGGAGCCGGCAGGCGTGATCTTCGTGCTCTTGAACGTCATGGTCGGGTACTTGTCGATCTCGAGGAAGTTGGACGCACGCAGGTCTTTGTCCCGCTGCTCGTGGTTGGTGCGGATGCTCGCAGTGTTGATGATCGCCTCAAACTTCGAGCGCTCTGGCTGCTCGGGGTGGACCTCCCCCGTGACGGTCACCTCTGAGAAATGGCCACGTACGGTCATCATGCCAAGGTGCTTGGCCGAGAACCCGACCTGTGTGTGATACGGATCGAACTTCCATGTACCCATGAGAAAACCTCCTGAATGCCCGGCCGGCCGGCAGGCTTCAATCCCCCCTGCGCCAAAGATCTACAACCGGGATTCTGGTCCGGGTATTCGCCGAGGACGGCAAGAGTTCTCTAACGTGGTTGTCTTGCCGCGACTGCGATCCCGGGTTCCAGCTCTGCTGATGACGCCCTCTTGCTCGCCTCGTGCTCATCAAATAGCGCCGCCGTGCCTTCAGTCACTGCATCTGCATCCGCGCTACCGAGCCCGTCGCCGCACCTCGGGCCGGGTGGCCTGACGCTCGACCAGGAGATCGGCGCCGTGATGATGGGGGTTTTCAGGGCCCGCTAGACGACTCCGTGCTGGCCAATTGGAGACAGCGGCAGTTCGGCGGCCTGCTCATCGTGAACCTGAACCACAACGCGAGCACCCCGGCATCGATGACCGCGCTTATCGCTAGCGTCCGCGGCGCCTTACCGCACCGATTGATCGCGGCGACGGATCAGGAGGGCGTGCTCCTCGGCACCGTTACTACCCGGCGCTGGACCCCGTGCGGTCGGCGGACCTGTCGCCGGCTACGGCGTAGATCCTCAGGTCCGAGCTCGGGTTCCGCGGGGCCATCGTCTCGGATGACATGGAGATGGGCGCCACCACCAACAGCACTTCCACAGTTGAGGCGGCGGTGGAGTTCCTGGCAGCCGGCGGAGACATGGTGATGGTGGCCCACCACCTCGCCGTCGCCGAGCAACCTATGACGCGATCAGGGCCGCCGTCCTCAGCGGCCGCCTGCCGCGCACAAGGCTGGACGAAGCCGTGGCGACGCTCGAAGCCCTTCGAGGCTAGCTCGTCACTTCCCGCACTCTTCGGGGACAACGCGCGTCCAGCGCGGGGTAGGTGTGCGAGGCGGCGGCACTTGACCCTGGGTCGGTGGGCCGACCGGCGGTTGTGACCCGAGCGCAATTCGTCTTCGATTGAACGGTGGCCGGCTTGTGGAGGCGGATCTGGCTTGCCGTGCGCCGTACCCGTGGCCCGCTGCTGGCTTCGGTCGCAACTTACGTGGCCTTCGTCGGCGCAGGAATCATCCTCGCGTCGGCCGGCGTTCCGTTCGCCGTCCAGCAGCGGGATGCCAGCGTGGGCGGCGCCCGCACGAGCTCGATCACCCAGGCGGAGAACCAGGGCGATCACCTTCGCGCGGCGCTGCTGGACTTCGGCACTAACCTCTTCCTGGGCGCTGTCCCAACCTCCGTCACGGGATTGAGCGTGATCGGTCCGTTCCCGATCGCGGCATACCGCGGCTGGGTGGGCGGCGTCGTCTCGATCGACGGGCGGCACAAGAGCCGCCTGGCCGATGCCGGCCCGGCCGTCTACTACCTTGTCACCCTCTTGCTGCAGCTCACCGGTTACATCCTCACCATGGCGGCGGGCGTCCAGGTCGGCCTTACAGCGTGGCGGGCGCGCAACGACGAATCGCTCAGGTCGTGGGCCGGATTCCGGCTGCCTCCGACTGCTCTCGCCGACGCCGGCTACCTCTATCTCTTAGCCGTTCCGATCTTCCTGGCCGGGTCTCTCTGGGAGTTCCTTTCGTAGCTCCGCCGGCAGGCTCCAGCCCGTTCCCCGAGCCCACTCGTCGGCGGCCACGGTGAGACGTCGGATCATTTCGCCCTTCGCCTCCGTGTAGGCGAGACGGTCATCGCCCCATCGCGCTGCTGCCGACACCTTGCTTTGAAGGTATTCCTCCCTCGCGGCCGCATCGGACCTCAGGTAATCGCGAAACACGACGTGCCGCCGCTCCCACTCGCTGCCAACCCCGCAGACATGAACGTGGACGTTTCGCGGCCGGCCGGCAAAGGGACGGAGAAATCGGTGCTCGCTGTCGCGGTTTCTCAGCTGAACGCCGAGTGACCCGAGGGCCGCGACATAGCCCGCCTCGTCATCGGGGTCGTCGACGCTGACCTGGATGTCGACGATCGGCTTTGCCGCCAGGCCGGGCACCGAAGTCGATCCGATGTGCTCGATCCGGCGCGGGGTCGCGGGCAGCGCCGCCAGCAGCTTCTGCCTCCAGCCCTCGAACTGCGCGGCCCAGCCGGGATCGTAGGGGGCCAGCTCGATCGGCTCGGGATCGAATCGATCGCTGCCTGGCGCGAGCTCGAAACGGGCATCCATGACCTTCAGGGCGCGGAACCCAAGCTCTCTGCGATCGGCGATCGGCAGCTGCTCGGGCTCGATCCCTCTGGAGCGAGCCACCAGCTCGTAGAGGTCGATGGCGGTGACGGATTCGCCGCGCGCCTGGCGCAGCCGGCGCCATGTTTCGAACGCCTCTTCTTCAGCCGGGCGGCCCATCGCGCAGAGTGTAAGAACCTGTCAACCGCACCTGGTGCGCGCTCGCGCGTTCGACATCGACCTTCGATATCGACAGGTAGGCGACCCAGGCGATGATCACGATCGTGAGGGCGATGGCGACGGTTCCGCGCCCGAAGTTGAGTCCGCCCAGGGCCTGGGGTACGCCAAGCCAGTCGGCATACGACGCGCCGAGCGGCCGGGTGATGATGTAGGCGAACCAGAACGCGAGGACCTCGTTCACCCCAACGACGCGTCGCGCCAACAGGGGAATGACAAAGATGGCCGTGAACATCAGGGCCGAGGCGAACCAGCCGAGGTGCAGCGTGTAGGCGGACATGTCGCCCGCGGCCGTGCCCATGGCAAACGTGGCCAGCACCGCGGCCCAGTAAAAGAGCTCGCGCCGCTTCGTGCTGATGCCGTGGATGGAGAGCGTCCGTTCCGTTACGTACCACAGGACGAACACGACGGTCAGCCCGATCGCGCACAGCGTCGTGCTCACCACGTACGAGATGCCCAGTTCGATATGGACGGCGTCGGCGACCATCGTGCCGAACACGGCGACCATGCAAACTGCGAACCAGTAGGCTGCGGCGATGTATCGCCGCACGAAGAACTGCCACGCCAGGGCCACGGCCAGCCCGAGGGCGCCAATGCTCACGGCCGCATATGGGTTGATCGTGTGGACGAGGTAGTCGGAGGTCGCCTCGCCCATCGCGGTACTCAGGATCTTGACCGCCCAGAAATGGACGGTGACGGCGGGCACCTTCCTGGCAGTCTGCCGCCCGTCCACCCCTGGAGAATAGCCAGCGGGACGGCCGGGAGACTCCGACCCCGATGGCTCGCTTGCCGGCGTTAATTCAAGACTGTATGATCCGCCCAATGAAATTGACATCACCAAGGCGATGGTTCAAGGCGTCCCTGGTCGGAGCGGTCGCCACCATCGGGTTGAGCGCGTTTGCGCAGAGCGTCAGTGCGGCGACCCCGCTGCCCGACCCGTACCTACCATCGGGCACGACCGGCTACGACG
>DATLRQ010000057.1:0-20172 GCA_035534555.1 Candidatus Micrarchaeaceae archaeon | reverse complement strand
TCGCACCCAGCGCTCGGCACAGGCGACGAGCTTCTCGCGTCCGTGGCGGCAGGCGTAATAGACACCCTTTCGCCCGGTCTTGCCGGCGCCGTGGAGGCGGCGCTCACCACAGGAGCAGCGGAGCAGTCCCCTGAAGGCGTATGGAAACTCTTGGCCACGCCTCCGGTGGCCGCCGCTTCCTCTGCGTCGGTCTGCCACAGATTGGGCAGCCCTCCAGACGCTGTCGCTGACCAGCGCTGGCCAGGCGGCTGGAATGAGCCGACCATGGCCACCGCGCCGTCGGCTCTCGGAGAAGGCCGTTCCCGCGTAGGCGACGTTGCGCAGGATCTCGGCGATGCTGTGCCAGTGCCAGGCGGCGCCGCGGGAGCGAGGTAGCTTGGGCACGCTTTCGGCGTTGAAGCGCATCGCGATGTCGCGTGCGGTGAACCGACCAGTCGCATACATCTCGAAGACGCGACGGATCGTAGGAGCGACGTTCTCATCGACCGAGATCGAGCCATCCGGGTTCCGGACGTAGCCGCCGTGCACCTGGCCGACCATCTCACCCCGCTGGGTCGCATCTTCGGCGGTAAGCATCGGTAAGAGGCCGGCGGACTGGAACATTCACGTTCCAATGACCGAATTGAGACACCAAAACACCTACGGGTGAGATACGTAGGGGTCCGCAGCGCAAATACGAGCGTGGCATTGCATCCAGATCGAAGCGCTAGATCGCAATAACTGCGGAGTCAGCGCAGTCTCAGCCGAGCGGCGGCTGTTCGAAACGTCAGGTCTCGCTCCCACGAATCTGCTCGAGAGTACGCCGCAGCAGTGGCAGCTGAGCTAGATCTTTGTCCCGACCCGCCGCTTCCTTGGAGCGGATCACATCGCGCAACGAAGCGACTGAGACGGAGATCCCCGGTCCTACTCGCGTGCGAAACGCCTCTCGGCGAAGGTCGCGGTAGCCGCGCGTGCCTGACGGTGTGAAGCAAATATCGAGGTCGCCGGCGGACGTGGTCAGCGTCCACATGTCCGTCTTTCGGAGCATGTCCGCATCAAGTGGGAACGGGACGCCACTCCTATCGCTCGGGCTGCGCAACCGTGCCCGAAGCTCTTTGAGCGCCACCGCAAGACGTTCGAGATTCGCCTTGTCGGTCGAGGGCGTGACATCGATGTCCTCGGTCACTACCGGGGCGCCGGCGATGCGCGCGGCGGCGGCGCCGATCAGGATGAATCGAACCCGATGGCGCTCCAGGGCGCCCAGGATCTTTAGCGGATCAGGCTCGGGCACGATGAGGCCGTCGTGCCAAGGCGCCAAGCTTTCGGCCGGCCATCAGGCCGCGCCGCAGCCGCTCGGCTGGGGTGCGGCGTAGTTCGCGCTCGATCAGGACCTGGTCGTGATTGCTTGGATCGACCCTGGCGAGCCTGATGCTCAACTCGAAACCGGCGGCTGTAATCAGGAAGCGCAACCGCTCCAGGCTCGGAGTCACCTCGTAGCGCTCGTAGCGGCCGATCAGAGAGGGCGGCACCCCGCTGCGCCGACCGAGTTCAGCCTGCGATATGCCGGCTCGGCGCCTGGCCTCGACCAGCAAATCCCCGCTTACCATTGCAATGTCAGTGTAACGCCAGATATGTACTCATTCGGACAGCTACCAGATTGAGAACGCGCAGAACCGCCTGCCTAGCGCGCCAACGCCACCAACGACGGTGGTAATTCGTCCGCGGTGGTCAGTCCCCCAAGCCCCTGCTTCTGAACCCTTCGTATTGCGGGAACTTTCAGTAATGACCAAGGAGAAGAAGGGCAGGCACGGGTCGTGACGCCATCGCATTCATTTCAGTGAGAGGTCGGTGGTCCGCCCCAAAGATCTGTTTGAGCTCTGCGTCGTTTGTGCCCGACGGTTCGGCGCGCCACGTTTCCACAAGGAGTTGCGCTCAGCCATCAAATAAGGCGTCGCCGAACCGCGTGGCTGGATGCGCCACATTAGGTCTGGGGGTTGCTCCCCGAGTTCCCAAGAAACGTCATCCAGCCAGGCAAGGAGGCCGGGCGTGCCGCATTGGAAGAAGGGGGCAATCCCCGGGTCTTCATCAGACATCACCCAGCCACGCGTGAGGGAGCACGGTGCGCCGCCTGACTACGAATGATTCGCAGTTCACGTTAACTGTGAGGCGTTCGCCGCACTCCCAGGATCGGGTTTCAAGATGCCGAGCGCCCGCGCGTGTTCGATAGGGTCGTAGAGCCGGTCGTTGCGAAGGCAGTAATAAAGGACGGAGATGAGCTTGCCCGCGAGATGGCCGAGCGCGACGCTGCCGTGCATCCCGCGGTCCCGCAGCCGTTCGTAATAGGGCCGGAATGCGTTCGGTTGATGGCGCGGTGCAAGGACCTGCAGGGACCAAAGGAAGATCTCGCGTCTGACCATTCGGTTGCCGCTGCGCCCAAGATGCGCTTTGTAGACAGTCGACCCTGACTCTTTCACCTCGGCGTACCAACCGCATAGTTTTCGCAGTTGGCGGTCACTCTTGAATCCACTGATGTCGCCGAGGGTGGCAAGCAGCACCGCCTGCCGATTAACGGACATGGCGGGCAAGCTGCTCAAGATCTCCCGCTCTCGAGACGGCCAGGCTTCGATGGCTGCCGCGATTGCTTCCTCGACACTCTCGAGCTCTCGGTCGACGTTCCGGAGCTGACCCAGCAGCCAACGCTGCACACTGATGATCGGCTCGACTTTATCGACCAAACCTGCGCTGGTCGCTGCGGCACGCTGCAGGTCGGACAATCGTGCAGCCAATGCGCTTGCTCTGGCCTGACGTACTACCACTTCATGGAGCTCTGCCGCCGAGGCCGCGGCAACATCGGCAGGGGTTGGGAAAACCTCCAGGAGCCTGCGGGCCGAGGAACACGTGATGCTCTGCTTGAAGAAGTCCTTGAGCTCTGGAAAGAGCGCGTCCTCGATGACGGTCAGCTGCAGGCGGTAGCGGGTCTGTTGCTGGACCAACCGAATGCGACTGCGGACTAGCAGACGCAGGCCGTCGGCACTTCGCGGTGGCCGCTGCATCAAGGTGCGCTGGAGACCGTGGTGGTCGTGCTCGTAGAGGATGCGAGCAATGAGCCGCGCATCGAGCGCGTCGGTCTTGGTCTGCTTGCCGATGGCGAGCTGCCGGCGTTCGTGGAGGGTCCAGTTCTGGAGCCACGCCACCTGGTAGCCATGTCGCTCCAACCAGGAGGCGATGGTCATGGCATACCACCCGCCGGTGGGCTCGATGCCGATGCGAATACGTTCACGATCGAAACCCGACTTCTCGAGCCACCTGGTGAGATCCCTGAACCCGCTTCCATTGGTCGCGACCTTGTGGACTGGTGCCCGCTCCCAAGTGCCGTTCTCCATGCGCGGCTCCGCAATGCTGACGACCACGTGGGCGCGTCGGCCAACGTCGATCCCGACGTAAAGATGCTGGCCGGCCGGAGCCGGGTCGCCCCGAGTTTCAGTTAAGGCTTGGTCGGTGGACTTCGTGCCCAATGATCCTCTAGTGGAAGGTCTTGACTCCGGCTCTCAACCGGCTGCTCAACGATGCGCGCGGTCATCTCGAAACGGAAGGGCTCAGCGGGTGGAAAACGTGGATCAGGCAATAGCTGGAAGCGGCGATGCCATCGTTTGACTTGCGATGGGTCGACCTGCCCGCCGGCGGTGCATCCAGCCGCGGCGCGATCCCAGGTCGAACCTTCCTTCTTCAACACCAGCGCTCGAGCAATGACTACAGCCGAATAGAGAAAGTGAGGGACCACGCGTGGGTCGTAATCCGTCACGGCCTTCTTGCACGCCCGACACCGGCGCCGTCGCTGTCCTACAACGAGGTCACCATCCACATCGCGGACAGGCCGTACGCGTTGCCCGTGCCGGACCCATTTACCGCTGCCACATCTTGGACAGCGCTCATGGCGCAGACATGGTGATAGGCTGCTGTTCGTTCGCTACCAGCCTTCGGAGCCGAGTGACCAAACGCAGCTCCGGGGGCTGCTCCTTGTCCGGCGAGTCTAGATCGCTGGTCGCCCGTTACAGATCATTAGGTCCACCACATCTCGGCTCTGGACCTTTCGTAACCCAGTACCCTCCAGGACGTTCCACCGATATGCGGGATGGGCCTCGCCGGCTGCCGCTGATCGCTCTTGGCGCACTCGGAGCGTTGATTTGCGCTGATCCTCACGGGCATCTAGGTCTACCTGAGAGCGGGTCCGGGGCCCTGTGGACGAGCGCGGTTCAGGACCCGGCGGTGAGACGACCGAAGCGTTCACTGTGGACGGCGCCTGGGATCTCCGGGGTCTTATGACTGCTCGGGGTCTGGGGCGCGCAAATGTATACGAGCTAGGACGTAGACCTTGGCGCGATTGACGCCAGCAGTGGCGCTCGTCGTGGTAATGGGTGTCTCCAGAAGCTTGATATCGAATCGCTAGACGATCAGGCGAAGCGAGTCTGTCAGAGGCGTTTCCGACCCATCACCGCCCACAATGACCTAGCGTTGGCATTTGCACCATGAGGGATCAGAGCCGGATTTCGAGCCGAGGCTTGGTCGTAATCTTGCTCGGCCTGATCGGGCTGGCAACTCTGGTTGGGATTGGCAGTCGGCCGGGAGCAATCGCACTTGGTGGCCCAGTGCTGCCAGCGGAGCCGATCGAGGTGCTCGTGGAGACGGGCTTCTACCTTGCTGTCGCCTTCGGCCTGCTACTGATGGCGGGTCTTGTTTACGTATTCTGGCCGTCGGAGCCGCGTCAGTTCCATCGGGCTCTGAGGCTTGCGTTGCTCCTGATGCCCATCGTTCTCTTGGTCATTACGGTGAGTCTCTTCGTGGCGGCACCGCATATTTTTCCTGGCACAGTTGGGCATCCATCGGGCTCAACATCCACCGGCCCGGGCGCGCCGCCACCGGCCCAGTCATCTGCCATCACTGCGGGAACGTCTACCAACGGCGTGCTGCCGTGGATCAGCGTTGGCTTGGTCGCGGCGGTGGTCCTCATCAGCATTGTGGCTTGGGTCATGAGCGAACGCCATCGTCGCCTGCGGGCGCGGGTCCGTGACTCAGAAACTCGGGAAACAATGTCGGAGGCGATTGAAGAGGGGATTGAGACTCTGCTTTCTCATCCAGATCCGAGACAGGCCGTGATCGCCGCGTATTCAGTAATGGAGAGGGCCTTTGCGCGAGCTGGGAGTGCGAGGCGTCACTACGAGACCCCATTGGAGTTCGTGGGCAGGATCCTCTCATCCGTTCCGAGCGCAGGCGCAGACGTAACCAAGCTGGCCGACCTTTTTGAGCTGGCCAAGTTCAGCCAGCACCAGATCGACGAGAAGATGCGAGGGATTGCGGTGAGTGCACTCTCAAACATCCGGAGCCAGCTCCAGGCGCCGGCCTGAGGTGGAACACGACAGAGTGCGCGCCCGTGATGGGGCTGGAATACGGGCCCTGAGGCGGAGCTTCATCGGTCCAGGGGTCGTCCTGGTACTCGCCACCGGGGTTGTCGTGGCTGCCGCGCTCACGTATCCCGATCGCTCCAACCTGGCGCTGCACGCCTATCTCGTGCTGATTGGGTTTCTCGTTTTGTGGTTGGTCGCAGGCGCACTGTCGCAGGCTTTTCCATCCGGCGGCCCCACCGCGATTGAGCTGGCGCTTCGACGCAAGCGACTCGCGCCGGCGACCCTACGTGAAATCGAGCGGATCGAATTGGCTATCTCCTTATCCACCGGCTCAGGCTTGGATCCCAATTCCCAATTGCGGCTACTTCTTCGTCAACTCGCAGCCCAGCGGCTCTCCGCGCACCACAACGTCGACCTGGAATCTGATCCAGCAAGAGCCAAGATCCTGGTGGGCGATCAACTCTGGGCTGCGATAACCGGGGAGAGTCGATCAGTCAATCCCAAAGCAGTCGGGGTGCCGATGGAGGAGCTCAGGCAGGCAGTGAATGAGTTGGAATCAATATGAACTCTGGTGACGGCGCGGTTGACATCGCCGCCCAGTGCTCCATGGTGCTCGACGAGATCGAGCGTGCGATCGTGGGCAAACGCGATGTCCTCGAGCTTGTTCTCATGGCTCTTTTGTGTAACGGCCACGTGCTGATCGAGGATTTTCCTGGGCTCGCGAAGACCCTGATGGCACGAAGCTTCGCCGCGGCCACTGAGCAGCAGTTCAAGCGGATTCAATTCACGCCCGACCTGATGCCCACTGACGTGACGGGCGCGTCCATTTATGACCAGCGCTCGGGCGAGTTCGTGTTCAGACCCGGTCCTGTCTTCACCAATCTTCTACTTGCGGACGAGATCAATCGGGCGCCAGCGAAAACGCAGGCTGCGCTGCTCGAGGCGATGCAAGAGCAGCAGGTGACCACTGAAGGCGTCACGCGTCAACTGGGTCGGCCGTTCCTCGTCATCGCGACCCAGAACCCCATCGAGTTCGAGGGCACCTATCCGCTCCCAGAGGCGCAACTCGATCGCTTCCTCGTTCGGCTGCGGATTGGCTATCCCTCCCGTGAGCAGCAGGTGGCGATCTTGCAGCAGCGCGCCGAGCGGGGTGAAGACGAGGTAGCGCTCCGGCCGGTCGTGGACGGTCCCACCCTCCTGCGGCTCCAGTCTGCATTGGAGCGGATATATGTGTCCGAGAGCATCGGCTACTACGTCGTCGACCTTGTAGAGGCGACGAGGCGGAGTCCGCGAACACAGGTGGGCGCCAGCCCCCGCGGCGCCCTGGCTCTCTTCAAGCTGGCCAGGGCCCGGGCGGCCCTCGATGCTCGCGACTATGTGATTCCGGAAGACATCAAGTCGGTGGCCGTTCCCGCGCTGGCGCACCGACTCACCCTGCGCCCCGAGCTGTGGGTAGAGCGCATCCGCCAAGAAGACGTAGTCGCCGAGTGCCTCGAGTCGGTTCCCGCCCCTTCCGCGGAGGATGTCCGTAGGCCGTGATCGTCAGGATGTCCTCGTCGCCGAAGCTGGTCGGCTACCTGTGGCTGGCCGGTCTGGGGCTGCTGGCGGCGATCCTTTTCGGGCGGCCCGAGGCTGCCGAGATCGGAATCTGCTTCCTGGTCGCAGTGGTCGCCGGTCTGATCGGCATGGTGCGGCCGAAGGTATTGCTCAGCGTGCGACTCGACCGCGAGCGCGTGCTCGAGGGCGAGGAGGTCTCGGCCGACGTGGAGATCGAGGCCCAATCCGCAGTCGCCTGGCTCAAAATCTTGGCGCCGCTCCCGGCCGGGCTCCGGCCGAGCAGCGGAGCCCAGTTGCAGACAATTCACCTCGGGGCTGGGACCCAGCGCCACCTTGCGCTCAAGCTGGTCGCCACCCGATGGGGAACGTTCAAGATCGGCAGGCTGCTTGCCGAGTCGCATGATCGATTGGGTTTCTTCACCTACGAGCAGCTGCTGGATCAGGCGCTCGTCCTGCGCGCGTACCCACGTGAGGAGACACTGGCCAAAGCCATCCGACCTCTGGAAACGCAGGTCTACTCGGGCAATGAGGTGTCCCGCCGGACTGGAGATGGAATCGAGTTCGCTGACGTCCGGCCGTTCGTGCCCGGAGACCGCGTCCGCAAAATCAATTGGCCTCTCAGCACGCGCCGCGGGGAGCTTCACGTCAACGATGTCCATCCAGAACGCAACACCGACGTCGTCCTCTTTCTCGACACTTTCTCTGACCTCGGTGCAAGCGGTGAGAGCATCCTGCTGATGACCGTCCGAGCAGCTGCCTCGCTCGCCCGTCACTACCTGAACCGCCGTGATCGAGTTGGCCTGGTCAGCTTCGGCGGCACCCTACGGTGGCTACTTCCCAAGATGGGCGTCACCCAGGCGTATCGCATTGTCGATGCCCTTCTGAGTACAGGGAGCGAGTTCAGCTATGCCTGGAAGGGTATCGACATCATCCCTACCCGGACGCTGCCACCCAAGGCACTAGTCATAGCGATCACGCCGTTGCTGGACGAGCGAACAGTGGCGGCACTTTTCGACCTTCGAGGGCGCGGCTTCGATCTGGCGATCGTTGAGGTGTCTCCGGCGCCGTTTCTTCCCGCCCCTAGCGGTGAGCAGGGCCGCTTGGCTTACAGGCTGTGGGCACTGAAACGTGAAGCTGTTCGATACCAATACAGGAAAGTCGGCATCCCAATCTCAATCTGGCATCGAGGCGCACCCCTCACGGGAGCGCTAGAGGAGGTGCGCACATTCCGACGATTCGCTCGAACATCTCACGTGTAGCGACAGGGGCGATGGCTGTGCTGCTAATGGCTCTGGTCGGAGCCGATGCAGCAGCTTCGAGTCACCTCGCTGCGAGGGGAGTATGGATCCTGGCTTTCGCGGCGGTCGCACTGATGGCGGTCAGCCTGGTGGTCGCCAGCCGTCGGTCAGTGCAGTGGGCGATCGGCATCTTGGCCGCGACCTACGTCGTGTCGCTCGTCGCGCAGTCTGTCAGCTTGGACCCTTGGAGTCCGCTGGTCGCGGCCGCCCTACTGGCTGCCGCCGAGCTAGGCCACTGGTCCATCGATTCCCGGTCACCCGGCATGGTCGAGCGCCAGGCTCACATTCAGCGCGGCCTGGCCATTGGCGCAGTCACCGCAGTTGCCCTGGGTTTGGGGGCAATCGTTCAGGCTGGGTCCGGCGTCGCATTCGTGGCAAGCAATGCGACGACCGCAGCCGCAACCGGTGCCGTAGGTTTCGCGTTGGCCGCCATCGCAATCATCGCCTGGCGACGTCGCGATGGGAACTTGGAGCGCAGCGCTTAGCTTTTCATCCCATCAACCGGCCGCCTGGTCGCGCCTTGAGCGGATGGCCGTGCCGATCAGCTCAAAGGCGAAAGCAGCGAGCGCAATCGCCAGCGCCGGTACCAGCACCGGGGCGAACTCGTGGCGATCTACATACAGGCGCGCCGGCGCCAGCAGCTGCCCAAGCTCCGGCTGGTTGACCACAGTGAAGCTGGCAGAAACGCCGCCTCCCCGCGAGTTCTCAGTCAAGACGGTGGCGCCACCGATGAAGACGCCCAAGTAGCCGAGCTCCGCCAGAAGCACTAGAACCGCGCTTGCCTGGAACGGAACCTCGACCGCAAGGGGTGCGCGCAGGTACGGCACCACATGAAGGCGGAAGAACATCAGCGGACCGGTGCCTAACGCTTTGGCCCCCAGCGCGAAGGTCTGGGTGCGTACGTACTCGATCTGGCCGGCTACCGTCTCCGCGATATCACGCCAACCGACCAGGGCCATGCCGATGACAAACGCGGTCCACCGCCCGCTTGGGGTTGTCGCCTCGATCAGGATGATCGCGAGCATCAGGTATGGGAACCCGCTGATCCAGCGGCCCATCCCCCTGCTCAAGACCCGAATCGGAGTGAACCCCTGCGCCATGGCGAAGCCCGCCAGAACTCCGATCAGCAGTCTCGCGACGACAACTGCCGTGACCAGCAAGATCGAGGGTATCGCGGCATGTGCAACCAAACCCAGCAGGTCGCGACCCGCGGCGTCTGAACCGAGCAGGTAAAAATGGGTTCCCACGCTCTGGACGTCCGAGTTAAATACATTGATACGACTCAATGGTGGAAACGGCGGCTGGAGCGTCAGCTCGGTGCCTGGAATAGCGCCGAACGCATAGTTCTGTCCCCACCACTTGGCAGGCTGAGCCATGCCAATCGCAGTCAAAATCGCCAATGCAATCAGCAACAGGCCGCCAATCAGCGCACCGACAACAGCTCTGATCTTCGCTAGTGGCAAGGCGCTCACCCTCCAGCCGGCCTTCTCAATCCGATCAGGTACCGCGCGCCGACGAGGAGCATGAGGGCGAGCGCGACTATCAAGAGCAGCCTGGTGGCCCGTGAGTCGGCGAGTGGACCGCTCGAGCCCGGCAGGGCTGGGAAACCACTGGGGTCGAAGACGAGAGCGATTTCATTCTGCTGCGAAAGGTCGTTGGCGATCACGAGGACTTTGCCATCGGGTTTGATGAGGGGGAAAAAAGCGAACTGCGTGCCAGCGGGTAATTGTGTGACAGGCATCCATAGGTCCTGGCCTGGGTCATATGTCCAAAGCGATTGCGGGAAGAGGATTCGCCCGTCTGTGAGCTCAATGGCGATGCCGCCGCCCATCGCGGTGGCTTTCTCCGACCAGGCGCCGGAGCGGGGATCGTAAACGTAGACCAGGTTCGACTGCTGAAATCCAAAGTGACCGCCGTAAACGAGCAGTTTTCCGTCGCGAAGAGGCAGTAGCAGAGGATCCTCAAGGGTGGTCGGTTCGCTGAGCTCCGACCAGCTGTCGAGTCGAGGGTCATAGACTTCGTCGCTCATGTAGGCTCCCGTGCCGGGAGAGGTGCCTGGCTGGGAACCGCCATTGGAGCCCGAGGCAGCATCGAGGTCGCCGCCGGCGATCATGACCCGGCCGTCCGACATCAGAACGGCGCTCTGGTAGACGCGCGTGTGGGGAAGAGGTTTGACCAGGGTCCAGGTTCGCGATGAAGGGTCGTAAATCTCACAGCTGGCCAAGGCCTTACCGTCATGGTCGCCGCCAACGACGAGGACGCGCCCGTCTTGCAGCAGCGTCGCGCTGTCATCCGCGCGGGCTTGCACCATGTCGCCGGTCGGGATCCACCGGTTGGCGCCTGGCGAAAACAGATAAGTGGCGACGTCGCTTCCGCCCGCGAGCAAGACGGTGCCGTCCCGGAGCGCCGTTATGGTTGCCCCGAAAACAGGTATCGGTGGCGGAGGAATCGGCCGCCACGTATTTGTCGTCCCCTGGTACAAGGCGGCTGCGGGCGGACCCAGGGTGTTCGGCCGGGCAGGTCCTTCGCCAATGAAGAGCGCATCGCCCCCGGAAAGTGCAACCACTTGATCGACGCCAGAGAAGTTCGGAATCCGCCCCAAGACTTGCCAGCTGCCGGGCCTGGGTATTGGGGAACAGGCGCACGCCAGAACCGCGAGCCCGGCCAGGGCGCCAACGGCGAGCGCTCTCACGAGACCGCCTCGGGGTCGGCTCGAACCTCTCGTAGGCGAGGGTCGACCACCTGCTGAAATACGTTGGCGGCTGCCTCGAGAACGAAAAAGAGTGCGGTTGCGATTGCGACGGCGGCGATCGCCTCGTCAGGGTTGATGTTCTGAGAGGAGCCGATGCCGAAGCTCTGAAGGAAGAGGTTCCCCAGACCCGGATACGCGAAAAAGAACTCGACCAGCGGCAGGGACCCAATCATCAGGCGAAAGGAGATGAGCCAGGACGTGATCAAAATTGGCAATGCGGGTTTGAAGATGTGCCGGCGAGCGACATCCTGCCATGGCAGCCCCTTCGCGTTGGCGGTCCGCACGAAGTCCTGGCGGGCCTCCTCTGCCAGCGCCACGCGCGCTTGCCTGAAGACGTACGCGCCCGGTCGGATGCCGAGCACGAGGGCGGCCCAAAACACCTGGGCAGGAGAGACTTGCGCGTATCCGCCAGTGACATTGACCGTGGTGAAGTTGTAGATCTGCGCCTGCAGCTCCTGAACGCCGATCGCCAGCAGAAAAGTCGGCAGAACCCAGATCAGCGCCGCGAGCGGAGCCACAGCCCCGGATCGTCGCCGGTTGAGCGTGAACCAGAAGGCGCCACCCAGGCCAGTCAGCGTTCCCCAGGCACTCGCGACAGCGACGAGCAGCAGGGTGTTGCCGGCGGCGTGGAGAACCGTCGTGACGATCGGTGGGCCCGAAGGCCCGGTCGTCCCGGGAGATGTCGCGAGGTACGCGAGGGTCACCAGCAAAAGAGCCAGAAGGAGGACTCCGCCGACCTCAAAGCAGAGAATGGCCAAGAAGCGAAGCCGCGGCCAGATGCTCGGCCGGCCGGAGAACAAAAGCACAAGGCTGAGGCTCGCAATGATCGCGATCAGGGCCAGGTTCAGCCAAGTCATCGGATTAATCAGATCATCAAACGCCAGCCCATGGGGCCCCGCATTAGGCGCGGATAAGCCCAAACCCCATACGCACCACGACGTACGCGGCGGTCAACACATGAACGCCATGCGCTTCCCGGTCGATACAATCATCCGCCGTGCCGAGATAGCTCAGCTTGGTAGAGCACCGCACTGAAAATGCGGGTGTCCCCAGTTCAAATCTGGGTCTCGGCACCACCTCCGTCCGGGTCTAATGGATGTAGTCGGCGGCCAGGGTCCACGCAAAGAGAGCCAGCCCCAGCAAGCCCAACCAGAAGCTGCTCCAGGCGCCGAGATCACGCCTCAGCGCCGACCAGTTGTTGACTGCTGTGGCCAGGACCAAGTAGAGGTATGCGACCTCCGCCCACATCACCAGGAAGTGGAACTGGCCCACGTCGCTCCAGTGATAAGCAAGCGGCATCGACCAGTTGACGAGATCCAGCCCGGCCTGGGCAAGGAACGCGGTGGCAGCGGTGACAAGTCCAAGGAACGCATACAGGGGTAGGCGCCGCCAAGGGATTGCGGCGGCCAGGTAGCGCAGCACCATAAATCCCCCGACGTTCACCGCGGGGATCAACACCCCATCGCCAAGCACGCCCGAGTAGTAGTCGAACACGGTGTGCTGGTGGCCCTTGTACGACAGCGAGAAGGCCCATTGGTAGCCGAACAGCAGCATCCAGCTGATCAGGGCTGGCGCGAAGGGCACCCAGGCGGTGTCCCGTACTCGGCGGACGGCGGCGACCATGGCGCGCCGATGTTAGCCGATGGGCACGGCTACGGCGCATCAAGCGCGGCATAATTACGCGCCGTGACCGAGCCGCGCCCTTTCAGGTTCGGCGTGCAGGAGCACGGCGCGACCACCGCCGCTGCCTGGAAGGAGAAGGCGCGCGCGATCGAATCGCAGGGGTACGCCGCGCTCTACCTTCCCGACCATTTCACAGACCAGGTGGGCCCGATTGCCGCGCTCATGGCCGCGGCGGACGCGACGACAACGCTGAGGGTGGGGTCGCTCGTGTTCGACAACGACTACCGGCACCCAGTGGTGCTGGCCAAGGAAGCGGCCACGCTCGACCTGCTCTCAGACGGACGGTTTGACCTCGGCCTTGGTGCGGGCTGGATGGCCTCCGACTACGAGCAGGCGGGCATTCCGTTCGACCGGGCGGGCACGCGCATCAGCCGGATGGAGGAGGCGCTGACGATCATCAAGGGGCTGTTCACAGGCGAGCCGTTCACCCTTGCCGGTGAGCACTATCAAGTGACCGAAATCGAGGGATCACCGCGGCCCGTTCAGAAACCTCATCCGCCGATCCTGCTGGGAGGGGGCGGCCGTCGAATGTTGGGGATCGCGGCGCGCGAGGCGGACATCGTCAACGTGAACTTCGACCTGCGCGAAGGCGCCGTCAATCGCAACCTCGTCCGCACGGGGCTTGCCGAGGCGACCGACGAGAAGCTTGGCTGGATCAGGGACGCGGCCGGCGACCGGATGGGCAGCATCGAGCTCAGCGTCACCATCTTCCTCGCCAACATCACCGACGATCGCGAGTCGGTGGCTTCGGTGATGGCCGGCGGAGTTGGCGTCGAACCCAAGGACATTCTCGCCATGCCGCACTTCCTGATCGGCACCGTCGAGCAGGTGGTCGAAGATCTGCAGCGCCGGCGCGAGCGCTACGGGATCTCGTACGTCATCGTCCCGGGCGAGGCAGCCGTCGCCTTCGCTCCAGTGGTGGCGAGGTTGGCGGGCAATTAGCGGCGTCCTGTAAATTGGCTGGTGATGGCCTCGAGTGAAACGATGAAGCTGAAGGGGCCAGTCGCTGGACGCGCTGCCGAGGTGCTCACGCAGGGCGCGCTCGAGTTCGTGGCCAGCTTGCAACGTGAGTTTGGCGATCGCAGGTTGGAGCTGCTGCGCCTGCGCGACCAGCGCCAGGCCCGCCTCGACGCCGGCGAATCTCCAACGTTCCTCTCCGACACGCGATCGGTGCGCGAGTCCGATTGGAAGGTGGCTCCCCCCGCGAAAGATCTTCAGGACCGGCGAGTCGAGATCACCGGGCCGACCGACCGCAAGATGGTCATCAACGCGCTGAACTCTGGCGCCAAGGTATTCATGGCGGACTTTGAGGACGCCAACACGCCAACTTGGGCGAACCTCGTGGAGGGGCAGCTCAACCTCACCGATGCCATCGAGCGAACCCTTGATTTCACAAGCCCCGAGGGAAAGCAGTATCGGCTCGATGACCAGGTCGCGACGCTCGTGGTGCGGCCGCGCGGTTGGCACCTGGAGGAGAGGCACGTGGAGGTGGGCGGGAAGCCCATGTCAGGCAGCCTCTTCGATTTCGGCCTGTACTTCTTTCACAACGCCAAGCGCCTACTCGCCAAAGGGAGCGGGCCCTACTTCTACCTACCCAAGCTGGAGAGTCATCTCGAGGCGCGGCTCTGGAACGACGTCTTCAACTTCGCGCAGGACGCGCTCGATGTGCCGCGCGGCACCATTCGGGCGACCGTGCTCATCGAGACGATCCTGGCGGCGTTCGAGATGGAGGAGATCCTGTATGAGCTGCGCGAGCACTCGAGCGGTTTGAACGCGGGGCGGTGGGACTACATCTTCAGCATCATCAAGAAGTTTCGAAACCGGCCCGACTTTGTGCTGCCCGATCGCGCGCAGGTGACGATGACCGTTCCGTTCATGCGTGCGTACGCCGACCTGCTTGTCAAGACGTGCCACAAGCGCGGCGCGCATGCGATGGGGGGGATGGCCGCGTTCATTCCCTCTCGACGCGACCCCGAGGTGAATCGGGTGGCGCTGGCCAAGGTGAAGGAGGACAAGGACCGGGAGGCCAACTCGGGCTTCGATGGCACGTGGGTGGCGCACCCCGACCTAGTCGCCACCGCGACCGAGGCGTTCGACCACGTGCTGGGTGACCGGCCGAATCAGCTCGAGAGGCAGCGGCCTGACGTGAAAGTGACTCCGGGGCAGCTGATCGATGTGAGGGTGCCCGATGGGTCGATCACCGAGAACGGGCTGCGCCTCAACGTGAGCGTTGGGGTCCAGTACATCGAGTCGTGGCTGCGGGGAGTCGGGGCCGCGGCGATAAACAACCTGATGGAGGACGTCGCCACGGCCGAGATCTCGCGGTCCCAGGTGTGGCAGTGGATCAGGCACTCGTCGCGGTTGAGCGAGGGCTCACCCGTGACCGCGGACCTGGTGCGGGAGATCGCGGACGACGAGCTGGTGAAGGTGCGGGAGCGGTTGGGCGAGGCGCTGTGGGCGAAGGGGCGGTTTGCCGAGGCGCGCCAGGTGTTCGAGGAGGTGGCGCTGTCGGAGTCGTTCCCGGCCTTTCTCACCCTGGTGGCGCAGCGCCGCATCGACTGATCTCGGGGGCCCGTTAACAGCCGGGGTTGCCGACCGTCCGCTGGCTGCCTAGCCTGAGCACAGATAAGCAGCAGGTGGGGAGGGAGCCGCGGCATTGGGAGGTGGGAGGGCCCTTGGTACGAGTGCCCTGGGTAGTTGGGGCCGGTTAGGGGCCGACTCTTGGGGTGGCTGGAGGTTTGCCTGGTAGTCGCCGCCACTGGCGTGGGCCCACGCCGTTGTTTGGGTTGCCCGGCACGAAGACGACGGTCGAGGGCTTGACCATGCAGTTGTCCTTGCGCACGACGCTACGCTCGCCGCCCTCCTGGTGCTCGATGACGACAGTTCGCTCTAGGACGGCGCGGACGCGAACCTGCTTGCCGTCCACCATGGCGTTGAAGCCCCCGCTGACCTCGTGGTTGAGGGGCGGGACGATGCTGGCCAGCGAAACAAGCTCGACGGGTACGATTTTGCTCATGCAGTCGTTCCTTGGGCTAGGCGGCCGGTCGGCCGCGGAAGCTGTAACCGGCTACCAACAATTGCGCAGCAGCCAACTTTACCAGAACGTTACAAAGCCTCAACCCCGCCTATGGCTGGGTTAGGCCGCTGAGCGGTTTTCCTGCATCCTTAGCTGACGAGCCGCCTCGCGACCACGCCGCGCGGCTTCCTTGCTCGCCAGGTGGCGAACTCGGAGCTGGCCGGGGTCGACCATTAGGCGGTTGCGGTTGACGAGCACCTTGGGCTCGCCGGGCGCCGGCTCGATCACGACAGTCCTTTCGAGGACAGCGGTGACCCAGACGCGCCTGCCGTCGACTTCGGCCGAGAAGTCGGGAAGGATCTCGTCGTCCTCGTCCATCTCGACAGTGTCGAGGCGAACGAGCTCAGCGGTGCTCTTCAGCGTGCCGGTTCCGGGCTTTCGGTTTGAATCCATGCTCATATGCCAGATACCCGATCACGAGCAAGCTCAAACCCAGCAATGCCCACGGAATCAAGTGGGCAGGGAAAAGTTGAAAAACCTCCCGAATACGCGGGCCAACGTGACGCCCGATTTCCAGAAAGATTGCGGCCCACAGCAGTGCTGACACGAATACGCACGGTATGAAAACCCGATAAGGGACCTCAAGTATTCCCGACAAAGCCGACAAAACGATTCGCATGCCGGGAATTTGGCGGCCGATGATGATCGCCCACGGTCCCCATCGCTTGAAAAGCCCCTCAGCCCGAACCAACCTTTCCTCCGTCACGCCAACGTACGCGCCGAAGCGCTGGATGAATGGACGGCCGTACTTGCGGCTGATCGTTAGGTTGCAGGCGCTGCCGAGCATGGCTGCGGAGACCACGGCCAGGTAGGCGAGCGGGTACGGGATGGCGCCCGTGGTCGTGAGGTAACCGCCATACATGATCGCGACGTCTCCAGGCGCCGGCAACGGCACTCCGAGCTCCTCGAGGAAGATGACCAGAAAGAGGCCGCTCGATGGGTGATGCTGCACGAAGAGCCGCACGGCATGGGTGAGCGGCCGCCACCAGCTTGGTTCCTGCAGCCAGCCTGGAAGATTGTCCGAGAGGGAAAAGGCTAGTGCCAGCATTGATTACACGGGCGCTCGGGTGGGCGGATTATAGGCTCGCCGGTCGCCAAGTCTGGAGCTAGCGGTGCGCGGCCCCAAGCAGCGCATCGGGCGAGGCCCATTCGGCCCGGGCCCCGAACACATCTTCGAAGTGCCTGGCATAGTCGCGCGCCGCGGTCTCGGTGTCGATGCGCCGCCCCGTCAGGGCCTCTACCGATGTCGGGCGCTTGTCGGCATGCCCGCAGGGGACGATGCCGTCGAAGTACTGAAGATCTGTCGTGAGGTTCAGGGCAAAGCCATGGCTCACGACAGAGCGGTTCAGCTTGATGCCGATGGCCGCCACCTTCTCGCCCCTGGACCAGACGCCGGTGAGCCCACGCTCGCCAGGCTCCGATTCGACACCGATCTCGTGTAGGTATTCGATCAGCGACTGCTCGACCTTGGCGATGTAAGCCGGGATCGTGAGCTCGAAGTGCGCGAGATCGATGATCGGATAGCCGACCAACTGACCCGGACCGTGGTACGTCGCCTCGCCGCCACGGTCAGACCAGATCACGTCGACGTTGCGGCTGTCCCGTTCTATCTCATCCCAAAGGATGTCCTCCGAGCTGCCGGCCTTGCCCATCGTGAAGACGTGTGGATGCTCGAGCAGCAGAAGGGTGTCCGGCGTACTTTCGTCGCGGACCCCGGCCACGATCTCCGCCTGGAGGTCCCATGCCCCCTGGTACGGAGCGCTACCCAGCCAGCAGGCTCTTACGTTCAGGGACTTGCTCATCTGCGTGGTATGAGGACCTGACCAGCGGTCCCGCTTCGACGTGCCCAAACCCCATCTCGAGCGCCAGGCCCTTCAAGCGCACGAACTCCTCGGGCTTGTAATAGCGCACGACCTCCGCGTGACTCTTCGTCGGCCGCAGGTACTGGCCCACGGTGAGCACGTCGATGTCGTGCGCGCGCATGTTGCGAAAAACCTCGAGTAGCTCGTCCTCGGTTTCGCCGAGGCCGACCATCAGCCCGGACTTTGTGACCATCTGCGGTGCCGACGCCTTGACGTGGCGCAGCAGGGCAAGGCTGTTCGCATAGACAGCCTTTGGGCGAATCCGCGCGTACAGCCGTGGGACAGTTTCGGTGTTGTGGTTGAAGATGTCGGGACCGGCATCGACCACCGTCTGCACTGATTCCAGGTTGCCCTGGAAGTCGGGCGTCAGCACCTCGATCGTCGTGCCGGGGCTCCGCCGCCGGATCGCGCGGATGGTGCGTGCGAAGATGCCGGCCCCGCCGTCCATCAGGTCGTCCCTGTCAACCGAGGTGATCACCGCGTGCCGCAGGCCCAGCTCGGCCACCGATTCGGCCACCCGTAGAGGTTCGCCCAGGTCCAGCTCTGACGGCCGACCCGACGTGACCGCGCAGAACCGGCACGCGCGAGTGCAGATGTCGCCGAGGATCATGAAAGTCGCCGTCCGGCGGTTCCAGCAATCGAAGATGTTCGGACACCGCGCCTCCTCGCACACGGTGTGCAAGCGGCTTCCCTTAACTATCTGCTTCAGCTCCTTGAAGTTTTCGCCCTCGGTCACGCGCACGCGTATCCACGAGGGGATGGGGGCCTGGGTCAGCGGCACGCCCGTGCTCACAGCTGGATGCTCGCGGCGGTCCATTCCTCGAGGCGCTTCTTGATGGTGCCGAGGAATTGGCCCGCCATCATCCCGTCGATGATCCGGTGATCGAAGCTCAAGCACATGTTCATCATGTTCCGCACGGCGATGCCGTCGCCGATGACCACAGGACGTTTGACGATCGCCTCGGTCGTGAGGATCGCCGCCTGCGGCTGGTTGATGATCGGTTGGCTTGCCACCGAGCCGGTGGCGCCGGTGTTGTTCAGCGTGAAAGTGCCGCCCTGCACGTCGTCGGGCTTGAGCTGCTTGTTGCGCGCGCGGTCGGCGAGGTCGTTGAGCGAGCGCACTAGCTCGGTGAAGCCGAGCTGGTCGGCATCTTTGAGGACCGGGACGATGAGCCCGTCAGGGATGGAGACCGCGATGCCCATGTTGATGTAGTGCTTGAGCACGACACCCTCGTCGCTCCAGGTCGAGTTGAGCCATGGGTACTGCTTGATGGCGTCGCACACGATCTGGACGACGAAGGGCAGATAGGTGAGGGGGACGCCGTGGCGCCCGCGAAACCCCTCCTTCTCCGTCTCCCGATAGCGCACGAGGTTGGTGACGTCGACCTCCTGGAGAGTCCAGGCGTGGGGTGACGTGGCCAGACTGCGGACCATGTGCTCGGCGATCGACCGGCGCATCGAACCGAGCTTCACCACCTCTTCGCGTGCGCCGTCGACTCGAGGAGCGCGTTGGGCCGGCTGCGAGGGAGCCGGTGGTGGCGCGGCTGCCGGACCGGCGCTGGTGTCGAGTGCGGCGAGGACGTCGTCGCGGGTCACCCGGCCGCCCATGCCGCTCCCGCGAATCGTAGTGGCGTCGATGCCGTGCTCGGCCGCGAGCTTGCGCACCGCGGGGGACAGGCGCGCCCGTTCGTTGCTGCCATCGCCGTCGCCGGTGGGTGGCGGGGCAACCGGCCTGGCCGCCACTGGGGCCGGGGCGGCTGACACCTCGAGGTGGGGCGCGGCAGACTCCTTGGTGGGGGCTGGCGTGGTGGCGGTGGCAGCGCCGGCGGAGGCGGTTTCGATCTGGGCGATCACGGCGCCGACCCGGACCGTCTCGCCCTCGCTGACCGAGATCTTGACGAGCTTGCCTTCGAAGGGCGAGGGGATCTCGGCGTTGACCTTGTCGGTGACGACTTCCACGATAGGCTCGTCGCGCTTGACGAAGTCACCCTCGCTCTTGAGCCACTTCTCGACCGTGCCCTCGGTCACCGACTCGCCGAGCTGGGGCATCTTGATCTGGGCCAAGCCCATGCGCCTTCTCCTCGCTGAGTGTTGATTCGAGTCTATCAACTGCCACCGGAGACCGAGAGGCGGCGTAACTCGCCTTCCGGCGCGGTCGTTGTTACTTGCGTGCGGAGCAAACCATGAGAGCCGCCCTTGGAGGTGAAAGCGAATGCGCAACGTCCTTCGGATCGCGATCGTCGTGTCGGCGATCGCGGGGCTGATCGTGGTGAGGGGAATGGGTCCCAAGCCCAGCGTCCTGTCGAACCCGACCAGCTAGTAATTATTCGATTCGATTCCCCCAGCCAAAAGGGCCGGGCGCCCAAGGCGGTCTTTCGACAGCACCCCGGCGCCTGACCCCTTCACTTTGACCCCGTCCCTCTGGCCATGACGGATGAGGTCCCTACTACAACGCATCAGCGACAAAAAGTATTTCCCAGCGACGGGCTAACCTCGGCCTGATCGTCGTATTCAGAAATTGGAGGCGACGCCCAGAATCGAACTGGGGATGGAGGTTTTGCAG
>DATLRQ010000056.1:0-5607 GCA_035534555.1 Candidatus Micrarchaeaceae archaeon | reverse complement strand
GAATGGAAGCCCGACCGGCTGGAGGTCTATCTCGACTCCAAGCTCGTGGTGGAGCAGGTGTCGGGACGTTACAAGATCAAGAAGCCCGAGCTGCAGGTCCTCTGCGGTAAGGCGACCGAGTTGATGCGTACCTTTGGCGAGGTTGTCGTCACGCACGTGGAGCGCGAGAAGAACAAAAGCGCGGATGCGCTGGCCAACATGGCGATAGATGAGCACGTCAAGAAGCACGCTGTCCACGGTTGAACCCATTGGCGATCGGCGAAACGACGGAACAGCTCCTAGCAGACCGAGAGCAGGCTCACGCCGCAGTGACAGCTTCGATTCGGGCCAGCGCCAGTGGCGCGGTGGCGTAACCGGGGAGGGTCAGGCGGAACACGGATCCGTCGTCCCCCTCACCTCTTTCTGCCCAGATCTTGCCGCCGTGCATCTCGACGATCTGGCGAGTGATCGCAAGACCGAGGCCGGTGCCGATGACCTTGGTCGGATTGCTCTCGTAACGCTCGAAACGTCCGAAGAGCTGCTCGACGAATTCGGCTGGGATCCCGACGCCATGGTCCCTGACGCTGACCTCGGCAACATCTCCGATAAGTCGCGACGAAATCAGGATCTCGGTGCCGGCCGGCGAGTATTTGATCGCGTTGGAGACGAGGTTCGTCAGGACCTGGATCAGCCGATCGGGGTCTCCCGTGACTTGCGGCTGCTGCGAATCGAGATCCGTCGCAACCGTGTGCGTCGCGCAGACCGCTGCGGTCCTTTCGACCACGTCCTGGATGGTTGCATTGAGGTCGACGGGCACCTTGCGCATGACCATCTTGCCGGCCTCCAGTCGGTCCATGTCGAGCATGTCCGTGATCAGCCTGTTGATCCGTTCCGCCTCTTTGAATATGTAGCCGCTGTACTCGTGCACTTCGTCGGCATTCATGTTTCCGGCGTTGATCAACTCGCTCATGCCCTGGATCCCTGTGAGCGCCGTGCGAAATTCGTGGCTGACGAGCGATGTGAACTCACTCTTGAGATAGTTGAGCTTCTCGAGCTCGGCCAGGTTGGCGTGGGCCGCCTCCTCCGCGGCGTGTTTCTGGGTCGTGTCCTCGAAGGTGATCACGAAGTAGTCAAAGCTGCCACGTGGCCTCCGAATGGCGGTGGCCCTCCAGTGAAGCCAGATCCGGGTCTGGTCGCGACGCATCCCGAGACTGTCCGATTCGATGGTGTTCACCGATCCAGCCAGAAGAGTCCCGAACTGCGCGATTATGCCTGCGGCCTCTTCTTGCGGAAAGTAGCGGGTGAGGGGTGAGCCCTTGAGGTCCAGCTCGTCAGTCGCGAGCAGCGACGCCAGACGGGCATTGCCCTCGACGATCTGCAGGTTCACATCCATCTCGGCCAGGCCGCGCGGCGAGCTAGCGAACCAGTTCCTCCGGCTCTCGGCCAGACGCTCGAACATCTCTCGCTTCAGCAAGCTCTGGCCGGCCACGACCAGCCCGAACATGAGCGCCGCGAGTGCTCCGAGTCCCAGCTCATGGATGCGGACGGCCTCGACGACGGCTACGATCAAGGTCGCCGCAGCTCCGATGGTCACCGCCGCGGAGGCCCGCTCCTGCCAGGGCACATTGGCTCGAGCGAGCAAGATCGCCCGGATTCTCTGTCGGGAGGTCTGGATCAAGGGAGGATCATGGGGCCGGCAGCCGTGCAGGTGGCAGCGGCAGGCCCTCCTCGATCATCTGTGAGGCGATAGCACCCATGACCATGCAACTGGCTGAGCTACACATCCATTTAGAGGGCACTCTACGCCGCGAAACCGCGATCTCCCTCTGCTTGGGGCACGGGCATCCGGCCCCGCCCTCCTACGAGTATTCGACCCTCGCCGAGTTCCTGGCCGTCTACGGCCAGGTTGGCCGGTCCATGGCGACCAAAGAGGATTTCGAGCGGGTCATTCTCGAGCACGCCAAATCGATGTCGGAGCAGAACATTGCCTACGCCGAGATCAGCTTCAATCCGAGCCTGCATCCCGGAGTCGATTGGCTCGAGGGTGTCACGAACGGCAGGCGGCGAGCCGAAAAGGAGCTCGGCATCGAGATCGCCTGGCTCGTGGAGCTGGTTCGGGGCGCAGGCATGGAAGACAACCAACTCGCGCTGGACATCGCGCTGGGCACCGAGGCGGTGGTCGGGATCGGCCTGGTCGGCGACGAATCCATCTCGGCGGCGCTGATCGCCCCCCTGATTGAGCGCGCAAGGGGGGCCGGTCTTGGGTTCATGCCCCATGCCGGGCAGGTGGGTGGCCCCAGCGTCGTGCGAGAGGCGGTCGAGGTCCTCGGCGCCGCCCGCGTGGCGCATGGCTTTTCGGCCGCCGGTGATCCAGGGCTGATGGGCCTCCTGGCGGAGCGCTCGACCTGCCTGTGCGTCTGCCCATCGAGCAACGCCCACGTCGGTCTCCGGCCGGACTACGGGAAGCTCGCCGCCGCAGGCATTCCGCTCACCGTCAACACCGACGATCCTGCCTTCGTGCCGACCACGCTGCCGCGGGAGCTCGACATCGCCGAGAAGGAGCACGGATTGAATAGGGACGCCCTGGTCGCGGCGTCGTGGCAGCATCGCTTCAGGGGCCGAGTTAAGAAGTAGGCGGCTCGTGGGTAGAATCAGTCCGGGCCGAGGCGGACGGGTGACCGCCGACCTAATAAAGCGGTTGGAGGAAAGTCCGGGCTCCACAGAGCAGGGCGCTGGGTAACTCCCAGTCGGGGCGACCCGAAGGAAAGTGCCACAGAAAACTACCGCCCGGCTGCAACGATCTCCGGAGAGCTGCAGTCGGGTAAGGGTGAAAAGGTGGGGTAAGAGCCCACCGGCGGCCGGGTGATCGGCCGGCCAGGTAAACCCCGCCCGGAGCAAGACCAAATAGGAGGGCGATCACGGCGGCTCGCCGAGCCCTCGGGTATCG
Organism: Candidatus Micrarchaeaceae archaeon; assembly: GCA_035534555.1. Lineage (GTDB taxonomy): Bacteria > Chloroflexota > Dormibacteria > Dormibacterales > Dormibacteraceae > Palsa-872. Next base: position 2,681 of record DATLRQ010000056.1, on the reverse strand, counting down.
GTCGCTAGAGGCGCCGGGAGACCGGCGTCCCAGACAGATGGTCACCGTCCCGCAAGGGATACAGAACCCGGCTTACAGTCCGCCCTCGACCCACCTACCCGGCTCTTGAGCACGAATCGGCCCCTGACTGGCAAGTCGGACACGCAAAAGCACATAGGCCGGCTAAGACACCTCGCGGGTACGCTCAACTTACGGTCCGCCTGCCGGAGCGACGCGCGCGTGGCGTTGAGCATCGTGAGCGCCTGTTCGTCGAAATCGGCCTCGCCTGGACGGCCTTGACCGAGGCAATCGCGACCCTTTATGCCGGACTAAGGGTATGCATTTAGAGGGGCTTCAAAAGGCGCTACGGGCCGCCACCGTCTGCTAATTAAAGTCACTTGACAACGGCGAGTGAAGAATTAACATTCGACTGTCGCTGTCGGCCGACTGGATCACTGGACCCGGGCTGATCGGTCGCGTGGAGCGAGCCGGATACCAGCCGGACCAGTTGGGAAGGTGTGTGGTAGGAGGGGAAACAGGAATGGGATCACCGTCGCTGCCGCTGCGAAAAGGAATCAGCCTTACAGTTATCGCTTGTCTCGGTGTGTTCGGTTCGGTAACCACGGTGTTCGCCCAACTGTCCGCGCCGTCGCAACTAGCGCCTTCCCCGTCTGAAGTGCTCGCTTCTGGCGTTCTAACGAACGCCCAGGGCCAAGCCGACCCCAACGGCGAAGTGTACGTGCTCGCGCTCCCCGATCAGTCCGACATGATCGGCCTGCCAGCTGGGGTGCAGTTCCCGCTAACCCTTGCCGGCTTCACTCGCACCAACGCGCGGGGGAACTACGTGGTGAATGTTTCGCCCGCGACCCTTATGACTACGAACGGTCGACACGGCTACCTCAACCTGCAGGTGATCGCGGTCTCCGGCGGAATGGTGATGCAGTTCGCCTACAGCGTCGCCCCCACCGGCAAGGGCTGGCGAGTCGAGGGTGGTGCGAACTCGACGCCCTCGACGTCGTTCGATTTCAGCAAGCGCACCGTGACCGGGACGCCCGTCGCTGCGATGGTTGCGCCGGGGTCACCTACGGCTCCCACAGGTATGGCGATGAAGCCTGCGGCATCGCCGGCTGATGCTTCCTTGAGCGTCGCGTCCCTAACCTCTATCACTCCGGCGACACCGACGCCTTCCCTTCAACAATTGCGGCAGTCGACGCAATTCGCTTCAACCGCCTCGGCGTCCCCAATGATCGGGCAGGCAACCGGATGCCTTGTCTATTGGGGCACAGAGTATTACGACATCACAGAACATTTCCTTAACGCAGAGACTTACGGCGGCAACATTCCGGAGACCGTCACCGAAGGAACCAACTCCTCGACCACGGCTACGCTGGGCGTCGCCTATTCTTACTCCGGCGCGTCGGGCACGTGGAGCGCAGCGGGTACATCTTCGATCACGGATTCCTCAACATATGGTGTTTCGAGCACATTCTGGAACACGTATTCCGTTTACAACCGCGTCAACTACCGCGACCTGCACTACACGTGCGGCGGCATCTATCGGGAGCCATACAGCTTCTACGACCTCCTGTCGGCTGACGGCGGCCCGGTTGGGATTACCTGGCAGTGGAACTGCTCGCCTCACTATGCCGGTGACACTTGGTATACGGGAAGCGCCACCGACGCGACCATCGGCGGCGGCGTGAACCTTGGCATCCTAAGTGTCTCGGCTCAACAGGGATTCGGAACCAGCGTTCGACTGACGTACCACTTCAACGTGGCGGGAGAAGTCTGCGGGAACAGCTCAAGTGGACCTGCGCAGTCGTCGCTCCTCGAAGCTGATCCATACTGACCGTGGCGACTCGACCCTTCACCTCGCTGGCCACTGTGGGCGCCGTGCTGGTGCTCGCGTGCGGGTGTCATGGAGGCGGCGGGGTGGGGTTGGGGCGAGGCGGGGTGTGGTCGGGCCCGGAACTCTCCACGGGGGGACCCACCAACTGGAGCATGAACGGTTTGCCCGGGGTGGGTCCCTCCAATCACGCGGACATCGGCGAGATGTTCCTATGCCTCACCGGGCCGGGCCGGGCCGTCATCACCGACGTCCGGCCCGTTCAACCCGTGGGCACGGTCGAAGTGGTCGCGTTCGCAGTGCGTCCCAACCCCACGCTCAGAGGCGGTGACATGCTTGGTTCCGGCCGTGGCACCCTCCAAGACAATGGCTTCAACACCGCCGATCGGATCGTGGACACGCAATGCGTCTCCGGTTCGGGCCAGGGTTATGAACTCGGCCTGGAACTCACCGTGCCGCCCGGCACGAATGCGGGCACCAGAGGGTTTCAGATCGACTACACAGTTGGCGACCACACTGCAAATCTGACGTACCCGGCGGGCGCCATAGTCTGCTCCACGGCGAGCGTCGACGACCCGCCGTGCAAGCGCCTAATCCTGCAGTTCGGCCTATCCGCAGGCCCTTGACACAAACTCAGCGGTAGGCTCCGACCACTTCGACAGCCTGCGATGGATTCCGGTCAAGTTTTCACCGATAGCGCGAACGGCACGAAGACGTCTGAGCCCACGGTTGCTGCGATTGAAGGAGGGAGACAGAAGGTTTGGCGTACTGGTACGCATCCAGTACGCAGCCGCATTCAATCGCAGGGTGTCGTTAGGTGTCGTTCCGTATTCAGAATGGCTTCGGCGATCTCACC
>DATLRQ010000055.1:0-31945 GCA_035534555.1 Candidatus Micrarchaeaceae archaeon | reverse complement strand
CCAGCGCTGAAGCGTTACCAGGTCTTCAGGTGGAACTCGGAGTTCTGCTTTGGGTCGGCCTGTGCGCATAGAAGAAGCCCTCGCAAGAATACCTTCCGGAACCTACTAATTATCCCACGAATTACGGAAGCAGGACACTAGCCGAGCACCTGAACCGGAACGGCATAAGGCCCTTCCGCGGCGACGACAAGGCCAACCACAATCGCCCGAAGGCGATCATCTTCACCGGCGACGTCCTCAAGGACGTGGTCGGCAATCCCTCCTACACGGGCAAGGTCCTCGTGGATGGCGAGCTCATCGAGGGCCTCCACCCGGCTCTGGTCGGCGAGGAAACCTGGCGAGCCTGCCAGGAAGTCAAGAGACGCAACGTGAGACGAACGAGCAAAGCCTGGACCAAGCACACCTATCCGCTTACCCCAATCCTGCTCTGCGCCCGCTGCGGCGGCCCAATGCACGGAGAGGCGTTCTCGCGGAGCGGGCGGATTCTCCGCTACTACGGCTGCCACGTCGCCCGCCGGAATCGATCAGCGGTGCATCCCTCTGGTCCAACGTGCGATGCCCGCATGTTCAGGAGCGAGATTCTGGAGGAGGCAATCCACCACGAACTCTCGCGTTTCGCGCCAACCCAAGCGATGCACGCGGCTCTTCGCGGTCACCTACGCAGCGCCAGACGAATCGCCGCTCCCCGCAAGACGGCGGCACCTGCCGCAAGGCGCCTCGATGAGCAGCTTGCAAGGGCGAAGCGGCTCTTTGAGTACGGCGAGTACGACTGGGAGACCTTCTGCGCGCGCCGGGACGAGATCATCGAGCAGAAGCGCCAGCTGGCCGAGTCAGCGGCGAAGCCTGAGAGCGTGGACTTGGCGTGGTGCGAATCACAGATCCTGGACCTCGTGTCCGCGTGGGAGGCCGCCGATTCCGGTCAGCGGTCGCGCCTTGTCGCCGGCATCTTCGAGCATCTCGAGGCCGAGGCATTGCCCGAGGGCACGATCCGCGTCGTGGCCGTTCCACACGAAGCGTGGAGACCATTTTTTGAAAGCTTGGTACTGGAGCGGGAGACGGGCTTCGAACCCGCTACCTCGACCTTGGCAAGGTCGCGCTCTACCAAGTGAGCTACTCCCGCTCGGGCAGAGGTGCCATGATACCCCGCCGACCCACCTCGACCCCTCCCCGCCGGGGCGGAACCTGAGGTCAGCCGCCTACCTTTTGTCTGGGCTCGGCCTCGAAGATCTCCTCGATGCGCCGCTTGAAAGTTCGGGCGAGCGAGAAGGCCAGCGGTAGGCTCGGGTCGTACTTGCCGGTTTCGATCGCATTCACCGTCTGACGCGATACGCCCAGCCTCTGCGCCAGGTCCGCCTGCGACCAATCGAGCTCAGCGCGCAGGACTCGCAGCCGGTTCTTCACCGATAGCGAAATGTGAAGATGGCGGTGCCTATACCCCACAAGCCCGCGATGAGGGGCAGGATGAAAGTCCAGTTGAGGTGCGGCATGCCGGCACCCTCCAGGAACCCATAAGTGAACGTGAGCAGCGCAGTGCCCCCCAACGCGAACGCGAACGCCTCGGTCTGGATCCGCTTCTGCAGCTCATCGGTCTGCGAGAGCCGGCGCACGAAGAGGAACACCACCAGGGCCGCCGGCAGCACCGGCACCACGGCCACCACGTAGCGCCACGATGCCTGCGGGTTGGCACGCAGGAGCGTGACCGACCCGATCAACAACATCATGTACGCGAGCAGGGCTAGGCCGATCTCGATCTGCGATCGATAGGTGACCCAGGTCGACTGCACCTGCATGGCGGGTGGCGTCGGGCCGGGGCTGCCGGCGACCATAGGCGGGAGGTTCGACTCCGTCCGCATGAACGGCGACGCGGGGTGCGTGTACAGCGGTTCGACCGGGGCTTGAGTCGGGTTGTGCTCGGGAGGGGCGTCACTCATGCCCGCGCACAGTAAAGGTTACTTATCAAAATATCAAGCGTCCTTGTCTTAGCACAGGAGGGCTAATCGAGGTTGCCGAGGCGGTTGAGGAGGCTTGTCACCAAGTCACTACCCCCTACCAACGCTCGGCTAGCCACACCGGGTCGGCGCGATTAACATCAGGTCACGATGAGCCCGATGGCAGGCGGCGCGATGCCCAAGCCGAGCGAGCAGGCGAAAGCGGCTTTTACCAAGCTCGTGCTCGGTGGTCCGACCGTCACGCTGCGCCCGATGTTCGGCAACCTTGCCGCTTTTGTCAACGGCAACATGTTCGCCGGGCTTTTCGGGAGGAACCTTTTCGTCAGGCTGCCCGATGACCAGAGCGCCAAGGTGCGAAAACAAGCCGGGCGAGATTTCGCGCCGATGGCCGGCCGCGCCGCTGAAGGGCTACCTCACTGTGCCGAGCACATGGCACACCAAGCCCGAACCCGCCAAGGCCTGGATCGTCACGGCGCTCGAGCTGACAGGCCGTATGCCGCCGAAGGTTGCGGCTGCCAAGAAAGGAGCCATCAAGAAACCGGCCAAGACTCGGTAGCCGCCGCTAGCGCTTCGGCTTGCCCTTGGCCTTCGCGTCCGTCCGCGACGGCGTAGTTTCGGGCGCGACCTCGGCGGCCGTGACTTCTGCCACCGGCTCAGACGCGGCGGCCGTCGCCTCCGGCGCGGCTGTCAAGGCGTCGGGCTGAGGGCCCATCGAGACGTTGCCGCTGAAGGTCGCGCCATCCTGGATGACCAACCTGGCGACGCGCACATCGCCGGTAAGCGATCCGGTCCTGGCGACCACCAATCGCTTGCGCGCTGTGACCGGACCGCTGACGTTGCCTCGAATGCTGATGTCGCCACCGGCCAGCGATGCGTTGACCCTGGCCGCGTCGTCGACTTCAACGTCCCCGGTGGCGTGGATCTCGCCTTGCACAGTGCCGCCGAGGCGCACATCGCCGTCGATATGAAGCTCGCCGATCAAGCGATCGTTCGGGCCTAAAGTGATCCCGCCACGCTGGGTGCCGGCAGGTGCCTGCGGCGGCGTCTGATCCGCCGTCGACCTTGGAACCCTAGCCCCCGGAGCCCTGGTGCTCAAAATCGCCCATCCTCACGTGGCCGTTCAGACTGGCGCCATCCTCGATCTGAAGCCGGCGCACCGTGACGTCGCCACTCAGCTTTGCGTTCTTCCCCAAGACGAGCTTGTCGCGCGCGTTGAGAGCGCCTTCGACTTCTCCCTTGATCGTGACGTTGGCCGCCTCGAGCAACGCCTTCACCTTGGCGCCAGACGCCACCTCGATGTTGCCGCTCACGTGCAGCTCGCCTTCCGCGCGCCCATCCACATGGACGTGGCCCTCGTAAGTCAGTTTGCCTTCGAGGCTGTCATTCGGCCCCATCGTGAACCGACGAAGCCCGTCTTTCTTGTCCTGGGCAGCCTCGGCAGGAACGCTTTCTGCCACTGCCTCCTGTACGTCCATGAACTCAAATCACCCCCGCTTGGATTAGGCCTTCGGTGCCACCGAAGCCGAGCCCACAGGTTACTGCAGGAAGGCTGCCGCCTGCGCCCGCAAACTCGAACATTGCCAGGCAACTGAGAGTTGCTAGGTCGCTCGGTCCTCGATCTCCCAGGCGTGATCCAGCACATGCCACGCTATGCGGCGGGCAGCATAGCGGGCCGGCCAGCCTCGCTCGGTGACGCCCTTGGTGCCGGCCCTCAGCCCGGCGACGATCTCATTCCTGAACTCGCGCGCTGCCGCCGCGTCGCCGGCAGCGGGCGGCTGCAAACGCATACCGAGCTTTCGGACGTACATGGTCTCCGCCCCCAGCACGTGCTCGACGATCGCGTCTCGATCGCGACCGCCCCCGCGCGGCCCTTTCCGCAACGAAGGCGGCGAACTTTCGACCACGCGATCAAGGACGGTCCACGACGCCGCCACGAGCGCCGACAGCCTCCCCGCCTCCTTCTTGGTGAGGCGCTTGGACTCGGCTTTGGCGATGGCTCCCGGCGCGCCGAAGTCGGTAGTCGCATCACCCGGGAGTCGCTCGACGACTTCGAAGCCCTTGCCGGGGACGAACGCGATGCGCGCCGCCTTGGGGACCTGTGCATATCGCGGCGCTGCCGCGGCGAGCGCCTCCAGCGCCGATTGCTCATCCTTGCCCGAGCGCGTCCAGCCCGGCCAGTCGGCGGCCGATGCAAAGACCCGCCGCTTGCCGACCTCGAGATAGACCTTGGTCATGTCTTGACCTCAGTCAGCGTGTTCGCGTCGAGGTCGTAGAGAAATCCGCGGATCTTGTCACGGTGAGCCAGGTGCATCGGCTCGACGATGCGGGCGGCGCTGCCGAAGTAGTGAAGTCGCGTGTTCATGACGACGCGATCGATGGCGTCCATTTACGAGTTGCCTGGCTGGCCGGTCGAAGCCGCAACGCTCGCTTTGCGCGGGCCGTGTGCCTCAGCTTCCTGGGCCCGCCGGTACCGCTTCTCCGCTTCGGCATGATCGCCTCGCAGCTCCGCCACGCGGCCAAATGCCCGCCACGTCCAGCCGGCCAGCTGGCGCTCGCCGAGCTCGTCGGACGCGCGAATCGCGTATCGAAGGTCGTCCTCGGCCTCGTCGAAGCGGCCAAGCTCGCGCGTTGCGATCCCGCGCGTGGCTCGCGCGTCGGCGAGCTCCCAGCGCGCACCCAGCTCGCCGAAGATCTTGATCCCCTTATCGAGCCAGACAAGTGACTCGTCGAAGCGGCCCAGGTCTTCGAAGACGCGGCCCTTCTGCACAGCGGTGACGGCCACGCTGAACTGATCGCCGGTCACTTCCGCGAGGGCGCTGGCCTCCTCGATCAGCCGCATCGCTTCGTCGAAGTTGTTCCTCTCAACCTGGTTGATCGAAAGGGAGGTGAGGGCCCGCACGCGGGCCCACCTGTCCTTGGTGCCCGCGAGCGCCAGCGCTCGGCGCCAGATGACCTCTGCCTCATCGAAATCGTCGCGGGTCCACGGCACCCAGCCCGCGAAGAGGAGAGTGCGGGTAATTGCAAAATCGTCGCCGAGCTTCTCGGCCGCCGACAATGAGCGATCAAGCAGAGTTTCTGCCTTGTCGACGTCAGCTTCAACATTGATGGCGATGTCGCCCAGGAACCTCAAGGCGTGCGTGAGCGCAGCAGCGTCGTCATGGGCAGTGGCGAGCGCAACCGACCGTTCGAGCGCTTCTTTCGAAGCCGGGTACTCGCCCAGCCAGTAACGGGCTTCTCCCAGCCCGGCCAGCACACGGGCCTCGCGGATTCCCCATCTTCCGTCCGGTCCCGACATGGCGAGCGACCGCTCATAGAAGTCGCCTGCGGAGCGGCTCTCCATGCGCCTCCGGGCGCGGTCGCCGGCCACCAGCAGGCCTTCGGCCGCACGCTCGGTGGCGGTGCGCTCGTATGGATCGAGATCGCGCGCCGCCAAGGCTGCCAGCTCGAGGTGATCGGCCGCCCACGACGGGTGCCCAGTGTCGAGCAGGTTCTGGGCCACGAGCTCGTGGAGCCTCAAGCGTTCCCGCTTCGGCAGGCTGGCGTATGCGACCTCGCGCAGCGTCGCATGTCGCATCCGCCACTGCGCTTCAACCCTGCCTTCATCGCGCACGATGATCTCGCTGTCCTCCAGCATCTGCAGCTCTTCGAGCTTCGGCGCCCCATCGACTATGGCGAGCTCCACCATGTCGAACGAATAAAGGAATACCGACGCCCGCCGCGCCAGCTCGCGCAGCCGCGAGGGCAGGGCATCCAGCCTGGCCGCGACGACGGCCTGGACGGTGGGCGGCAGGTTGGCGGCTCCTCCGGCCAGCCCGCCTCGGCCTTCGGCCATCAGCATGCCTGTGGTCTCGATGATGAAATAGGGGTTGCCACCGGCACGCGCCGCGATCGCGGCGGATTCCTGCTCGTCGATCTTGTCGCCACCCGCGGCGCGGACGAGCTCTATCGATTCCTCGCCCGACAGCGGGTCGAGGTGGACCAGTACCGCGTTGCCGCTGCTGGTGCCCCACGACGGCCGCGCCTCGAGGAGCTCGGGTCGCGCCAGCGCGACCACCATGGCGCGCCTGGATCCGCGGGCGCCCTTGGCCCCGAGCCTCTCGATCAGGTCGAGCATCATCGGACGAAGGGTGTGCAGATCTTCGAATACCAGCACCACCGTGCCCTTCTGCGCGAGGCCGTCTATTAGAGCCATGAAGCCAGTGGTGACGTCGTGCACGAAAGCTGACTCCTCCCGCTGGCCGGCCACACCAAAGAGCAGCCCCAAGCGTTCGGCGGTGGCATCGACCTCCGATGATTCGACCGCTCGCTCAGCCAACTCGCGCAGACGCCCCTTTGTCGTCTCGTGTGGTTCGCCTTCTCGTATGCCCGCCAGGTCGCCGACGATGGCTGCAGCAGGGCCGAAGGTGGCGGTGTCGGTGTACGAGCGCGACCGGCCACGCACCACGAGCACACTCGCATCGAGGCTGGCAACCAGCTCGGCGGCCAGCCGGGTCTTGCCGATGCCGGCCTCACCGAGGATCGTGACGAGCACGGGGCGCCCCGTTGTGATGGCGAGGCTCAGGCTTTGCCGAAGGATCGCCTGCTCGCTGACACGGCCGACGAAGGCGATGGTGCGGCGCGCCGAACGGGCGGTCAGCGCCTCGACCGGAAACGAAGCCAGCTCAGCCTCGAACCCCTTCGCTCGCACCATCCGCCTGTGGCCGAAGGAAACTGATTCCGAGGTGAGCGCACGGGTCGTGTGGCCGGCCAGGATCTGGCCGGGCCGGGCCGCGGACTGAAGGCGCGCTGCCATATTCACGACAGGGCCCGTCACCAGCAGCTGGCCGGCGGGACCGACTCCTGTTGCGGCCTCGCCCGATTCGATGCCGATCCTCACCTCGAGTGGGGCCGCCAAGCCTTCCGCTCGGCCGAGACGCCGCACGCGCTCGCGAATCGCCATCCCCGCGCGGACGGCCCGTATAGCGTCGTCCTCATGTACGTGCGGCAGGCCAAACACGGCCATCACCGCGTCGCCGATGAACTTCTCGGGGCGGCCGCGCAGAGCCTGGAGCTCCTCGGTCGCGACCTCGAAGAACCGGCCCATCACCTCGCGCGCCCGCTCGGGATCGAGGGATTGAGCCAGCCCGGTCGAGTCGACCAGGTCGGCGAACAGGACGGTGACCATCTTGCGTTCCTGGGTGCCGAGCAGCGTGCCGACGACAGCGCCGCAGTTCGAGCAGAACCTGGCTCCGGGCTGAAGCGGCTGGCCGCACACCGCGCAGGGCATTGCCACCGCCGGCAAAACCGCGTCAGCAGGCTTCTTGTTCGCCGCTTACCTCAATCGGCCTTGCCGCGGTCTAGCGAGTCGCGGCGGAGGCGGTCGGCCGCTGCCCCGAGGACCGTGGAGAGCAACGAATCGCTGGTCTTGATCGCGTCCCGAAACTGGGCGTGGCTCATGACCATGGCGCGGGCTGGAACGGTGGTGATGACAGTGGCGGTGGCCGGCCCGCGGTCAAGCATCCCGATCTCACCGAAGAAATCTCCCGCGTGCAGCGAAGGACGCGCCTTGCCGTCCACCTCGACCGTCGCCTCGCCCTCGAGGAGGACGTAGAAGGAGTCCGAGACGCTCCCCTGCTTGATCAGGGTGTAGTTGGGCTTCAGGTTCACCTCGTCGGTTCGGCTGGCAAGGAACTCCAACTCCTTGCGTGTGCAGCGGGAGAACAAGGGCACGCGTCCCAGCGCGTCCACCTTCGGGTCGCTCATGCACAGGAAAAGATACCCCCGCCAAGCGGGCCCGTAAACGACATCCCGCCCCACGCCGGACCAGCGCACGATCATGAGTGCCCTTTTGGCTGCCCGATTTAGGCCGGCGCGACCGTTGGTGCCCGAATGGTCGAGCTCGATACGAGGGGCCGACCCTTTTACGATCATGGCGCCGATGCCGCAGCTCAGCCAGAAAGTGCGTGACAGCCTCCCGGACGGCGCGTTTGCCTACGTCGATTCAACCGGCCGGCGGCGGCTGCCCATCAACGACGAGGCGCACGTTCGCAACGCGCTGGCTCGCTTCAACCAGACGACCTTCGAGGACGAGGCGGCGCGGGACCGCTCCCGGACACGCCTGCTCAAGGCAGCCAAGAAGTACGGGATCGTACCCGTCGGCTTCATGACCGGCCAGCTCCGCTCGCAAAGCTCGGCCGCGAAGCGCCTGGCGGTCGAGAACGAACAGATGCGAAGCGAGATCGGCGCCCGCGCGAGCGAGGTGAGGTCGCTGCCGACCGGCTCGGTGACTTTCCTGCTTGCCGACATCGCCGGTTCGACCGGGCTGGTCGCGAGCCTCGGCGAGGGCTATACGGCCATCCTGGCCGGCGTCCGGCGCCTGCTTCGCGACGCCATACGGGCGTCCGGCGGGCGCGAGGTGGACGCGAGGGCTGACGAGATGTTCGCGGTCTTCGAGCAGCCGCGGTCGGCGATTGAGGCCGCACTTGCCATCCAGCGCCGGATGCGCTCGAACAGCTGGCCGGGCAGCCTCGTCGTGCTGGTGAGGGTCGGCCTTCACACCGGCCGGCCGACTCTGACCGATACCGGCTATATCGGCCTCGCCGTCAATACCGCAGCCCGGATCTGCTTCGCCGCTCACGGCGGTCAGGTCGTCCTCTCGAGCGCGGTCAGGGAGGCGATCGCGGATCTGGAAGGCCTCGAAGCGGGGTTCAAGGACCTCGGCGCGCACCAGCTCCACGGTCTGACGGAGTCTGTGACGCTGCTTCAGCTCGAGGTGGCCGACCTACCGATGGAGTTCCCACCCCCGCGAATCGGGATCAGTAATTCGGCAAAGCCTGGAGCGCGGCGACGGCCTGGTCGAGCCTCGAACGAGGGAGCCGACCGCTCGCGAGGGCAGCCTTGATCGCGTTGTAGGTCGCGTCGGCGACCGAAATGTCGTGGGCGATCATCACCATATCGCCGCCGTTGACGAGGAACTCGACGGCCGCCTCGGGCGCCGGCGTGCTGTTGGTGATCGCACCCATCTCCATGTCGTCGGAGATGATCGCGCCCTTGAACCCGAGGTCAGATCTCAGCATCCGGATCGTGACTGGCGAGAGGTCCGCCGAATGGACTGTGTCGATCGCCGGGTAATAGAGGTGGCCGAGGAGCACAAAGTCGGTCCCATGTGAGATCGCTGCCTTGAATGGCGGCCAATCGCGTGACTCCAGGGTCGCGAGACTCTCATTGATTCGGGGCAGCTGCGTTTCTGAGCTGACGCTCGTGTCGCCATGGCCCGGGAAATGCTTGGACGCCGACAACATGTGCGCGGCGTGGATGCCGTCGACCACCGTGCCAACCGCAGTCGCAACAGGCGCCGGGCTGGTGCCGTAACACCGCCCCCACATGATCGAAGAAGGTCCGTTGCACACATCGGACACCGGACCGAGGTCAAGGTCGAAGCCGAGCGACTTGATCGCTGCCGCCATCTGTGTCGTTCCAGACTTGCCCACAGGCATCGGATCGCATGGCACCGTGGTTATCGCCAGGCACACCTGGCCGCCCTCCTGGTCGGTCGCGGCGATGAGGCGATGGCGATCCGTGGCGCGAATCGTCGCGATGAGCGATTTCATCGAGGTGACGGTGGTCGCGTTGTGGTTCAGGTTCACCACGAGCAGGCCGCCGAACTGGCGCTGCTTCCAATCGGTGAGCACAGCGTTGGTTAGGCTTCCGCGGAATCCCACCATGATCACAGCGCCGATCTCTTGGCTCAGCGTGAGGCCGCCGGGACCGAGCTGGTCGGTTGGTGAGGGCGACGCCGAGGGCGACGCCGAGGGCATGGCCGTGGTCGTGGGCGTCGGACTGATACTCGCAATCGGTGCGGGGCCGCCGCACGAGACGAGAATCGCGGCCAGCAGCACGGGCACGAGTCGCTTGGGCATGACGGTTCCCTTGTGCACATAGACAAGAACGCGGCCGTGGACGAGAAAGCTACAAATCCACTCGCCCAAGAACTGGCGGCGAGGGGTTTGGTAGCCCGGGCGGGATTCGAACCCGCGATATCAGCCTTGAAAGGGCTGCGTCCTAGTCCACTAGACGACCGGGCCGTGGTGGAAGTCTAGGTACTCTACTTGCTGGCCCGGCCAACCGACCCTTCGGCCTCCAGCAAAGCGCCAAAGCGGGCGTAGCACAATGGTAGTGCGGCAGCCTTCCAAGCTGTTTACGTGGGTTCGATTCCCATCGCCCGCTCCAAAATCCCGTTGGCTTCGGTAGAGAGGTGCGCCTACTTTCTTGCGGCCTGTTCAGCCGGCGGAGGTTCCCGGTTTCACCCGGTTATAGGCGCTGACGACGTCGGCCATGGGCGCGTCAGGAAAAGCGCGGAGGTCGTCCTCCGACGCCCTCCCTGGCATCCGCAAGACGTTCCCCGCCCGATTGCTGTGGCCGGGCCGAACCGTCATCGCCCACAACCAATCCATCGTTTTCAAAGGTGCTACTCGACATGCGCTTTGTGTCAGGCAGATCAGCTCAGCAGCCGCGCTCCTGGGCCCGTTTGGTGGGCGGCGAGGGTTTCGAACCCCCGACCTCCAGCATGTCAAGCTGGCGCTCTTCCAACTGAGCTAGCCGCCCATGGCGGGAATGGGCACCGAGTGGACGCTTATTCTAGTTCCGATGTCGTCGCATATCGGTCAGCCAATGCGCCGCATCGAAGATGAGCGGCTGATCACCGGACGCGGCCGCTACGCGGGGGACATCAAGCTCGATGGACTCCTTCACATTGCGTTCGTGCGGTCGCCGATGCCTCACGCACGAATCGCCGCGATCGACACCTCGGCTGCCAAAACCATGCCCGGCGTGGTCGCCGTTTGGACCGCATCCGACCTACCCGAGGTGGCGCCAGGGCTGAGCGACTTCGGACCAACCGGGATCGTGCAGCGCGGCCGGCCGATCCTGACCACCGACGAGGTCAACTACGTCGGCGAGGCCTACGCAGTCGTCGTGGCCGAAACCGAGTACCAGGCCCGCGATGCGGCGGAGGCGATCGCCGGCGAGCTCGACCCGCTGCCCGGAGTGGGCGACGTCATGACGGCGACCGCAGAGGGTGCGCCGAAGGTCCATGGCGACATGGAGAACAACACCGCGCAGTTGAGCTCGACGACATTCGGGGATATCAAGACGGCGTTCGCGGACGACTCGGTCACCGCAAAGATCACGCTGACCACGTCGCGCGTGCTGGGAATCGCGATGGAGCCGCGCACAACGACCGCGAGTTACGAGGACGGCGCGCTCAAGATCTGGACGTCGACGCAAAACATCTTCGGCGTCAGAAGCGCCATCGCTTCGATCGTCGGCCTGCCTGAGGAAAAGGTCCGCGTGCTCGCGGAGGATGTCGGCGGCGGTTTCGGCGCCAAGGGCAGCGTCTTTCCCGAAGAGGTGCTGACGGCATTGGCCGCGCTCCGGCTCAAGCGCTCGGTGCGCTGGGTCGCGACGCGCAGCGAGGACGGCGCCACCACTGCGCAAGGCCATGGCTCTGTCATGGAGCTCGAGCTTGCCGCTTCGCCTGAAGGCAAGCTGCGTGGATTGCGCGGGCGCGTCATCCACGACATCGGCGCCTACTCTGCCTCGGGCGCGGGCCAGCCCGGAATCATCATCCCCCACATGGTCTCGGCGTACGTGCTGCCGGCAATGGACATCGAAGCTGAGCTGGTCTACACGAACACAGTACCCACCGGATTCATCAGGGGTGGTGGGCGACCGCTCGGCAATTACGGAATGGAGCGCGTTATCGACCGCCTCGCTCGCAAGCTCGGCATCGAGCCCACGACCATCCGCAAACGGAACCTGATCAAGCCGGAGCAGATCCCTTACACGACCGGCATTCCAGCCGGCCGCAGCGGATACGTGTACGACAGCGGGAACTACCCACGGCTCCTCGAGCTCGCCCTTGACAAGCTTGCGTACGACGAGGGGCGCGACCGCGGTCGGGACGGCAAGCTCGTCGGCTACGGCGTGGCCTGCTGCGTCGAGTCGACGTCGTTCGGACGCGGCGAGCCGGCCAAGCTGCGCATCGACAAGGACGGGACCGCAAGGCTGTTCGTCGGCTCGACTCCACAAGGCCAGGGCCATCAAACAATCGCGGCCCAGGTGGCAGCCGAACGTCTTGGTTGGCCGCTGGAGAAGCTGGTGGTCACAGCTGGCGACACGCAGCACGTGCCATTTGCACTGCTGACCGCCGGCAGCAGAAGCGCCGTGATGATCGGCAATGCGACAGCTCGCGCCGCGACAGCGATGCGCAAGCGGCTGCTCGAGCGCGCGGGCGAGGTCCTTGAAGCCGATGTGCAGGACCTGGTTATGGCCGAAGGGTTCATCGAGGTTCGCGGCGCGCCCGCCAAACGCGTGCCGGCCACGGACATGGTCCCCGACGAGGGTCTCGAGGTGCTCGAGAGCTTCGACCCCGGCCGGCCGCTGACATTCTCGAGCGGCTGCCACGCGGCAGTGGTCTCAGTGGACCCGGAGACCGGCCACGTCGACGTGCTGCGGTACGTGATCGTCCACGACACCGGCAAGGCGATCAACACCCGGCTCGTCGAGGGTCAGATGCACGGGGGCTACGCGCATGGGCTTGGATACGCGCTTTACGAGGCCGCTCTGTACGAGCCCGACGGAAATTTCCGCAGCGCCAGTCTGCTCGACTACACCATCGTCAGCGCTGGCGAGGTGACTGTGCTCCCCGACCTCATCCACGTCGATACGCCGACCGACACCAACGCCGAAGGCTTCAAGGGTGCTGGCGAAAGCGGAACGATTCCGGTCCCCGCCGCCATCGCGAACGCGGTCGAGGATGCCCTGCGCAAGCGGAACCCAGACGTCGTCGTCGACCGCCTGCCGATCACGCCGGATCGGATCGTCGAGATGCTCGACCCTGGGAACTGAACCGCCGCTCGGGACGCCATCCCATCGCCCGGACCTTCCCTCGAGGGGCGAGTGGGTTTCGACGGTCGATTGGAAGCGCAACCTCGCAGCGCTTTGGTTCGCCGAGTTCACGGCCATCTGTGGGTTCAGCTTCGCCTTCCCGTTCCTCTCGATATTCATATCGCAGGACCTTGGCGTGCACGCCGGCCGCAACCTCGACCTGTGGACCGCCGCCGCGGGCAGTGCCTCCGGCCTCTCGATGGGCATCGCCAGCCCGATATGGGGCATCCTTGGCGATCGATTCGGGCGCAAGCCGATGTTGCTCCGCTCGATGGTCGGTGGCGCTCTCACCGTCGGTGTGATCTGTTTCGTTCAGACCCCGGAGCAGCTGGTGATCCTTCGCTTCTTGCAAGGTGCGACCAGCGGGACCGTGGCCGCCGCGACGGCGCTGGTCGCGGTCGAGACTCCCCGCAACCGCGTCGGCTGGGCGCTGGGCGTCGTCACGTCAGCGGTGGCCCTGGGCGGCGCGGTCGGACCCGTCGTCGGCGGCCTGGCCGCAGCGCTGGTGGGTCTGCGGCTGGTTTTCCTTGGGGGCGGCGTTCTTCTTTTGCTGTCGACGATCCCCGCCTTCCTTGTGGTGCGCGAGAGCCCGCTGCGCCGCCGCGATCCAAAGCGGCTCAGCACGCTGGGCCTGATCGACCAGCGACCGGGCGCACGGCGAGCGCTCGCGGGCCTGATCGGAGCGCAGGGGCTCACCAGCGTCGCCAACAGCGCGACCCAGATCCTCGTGGTGCTGAGGCTGCTCGAGATGGCGGGCGGCCAGGCTGTGACCGCGATCACGGGCGTTGCGTTCGGGCTCTCGGGAATCGCGACCAGCGCCTCAGCCATCTTTTACACGGTCGTGACGAGACGCATCGGTTATGTGCGCACGACAGTGATCGCCGCAACCCTGATGGCTGTGGCGATCGCTTTGATCGCGGTGGCGCCGTGGATCGCGGTGGTGGTCGGCGCGATCGGGTTGAACGGCCTGTTGAGTGGGGTGATCATCCCGGCCACCGCGAGCATGATCGGCCTCGAGACCCCGAGCGAGGCGCAGAGCACCATCTTCGGAATCAACGCCAGCTCCGTCGCTTTTGGCTTCTGCTTTGGACCTCTCATCGCAGGAGGGGTCGCCGCCACGGAGGGCGTGCCGGCGGCGATTGGGGTGATCGCGGTCATCGCCCTAGGCTTGGCGGTGCTCCTGGCGGTCGGCACCAGGGAACCGACGCGGTAGAGGCTCTCCTCCGTATCGTGCTGCCGGTGAGACGTCTGGGCGTGGCGGTGGCGTTGGTTGCCCTGTGCGCTTGTGGATCGATTGACGCTGGCATCCCTCTGATCTCGCCGGCCCCGGGCTGCGACAATGACATTAGGACCTGCATGGACCAGAGAACTACTCCCCCGCCAACTGTTATCGATCTCACCAAGAAGTACACCGCCACGGTGCACACCAACCGTGGCGACTTCGTGATCGCGCTCGTGGATCCGAAAATCGCGCCCCAGACAGTCAACAACTTCGTCTACCTCTCGCAAAACCACTATTACGACGGTTTGAAGTTCCATCGGGTGGTGCCCGGTTTCGTCGTCCAGGGTGGGGACCCGCTCGGCAACGGCACTGGTGGCCCCGCGTACAAGCTCCCGGACGAGACCAACCCCTCCAAGTGGCCGCGCGGCACGGCCGGTATGGCCTCCAGCTCGGCCGGCGTCAGCGGGTCCCAGTTTTTCATCACCATCGGCGACGCTCCCTTTCTCGCGACCGGCGGCGTCTACAACCACTTCGGTCAAGTCACTTCAGGAATGGATGTACTCGACAAAATCCAGCAGGGCGACAAGATGACCTCCATCGACATCGCGGTCTCGTGAGGGGGGCGTTCCTAGCAGTACTCGCCGTGACCGCGCTGGCGGCGGCGGCGTGTGGGTACGCTGACCCGTACGCAACCAGCGGCCGGGTCGCGAACGAGAGCCCCGTTGCCCCGCCTCCGAGCCCGTCGCCAAGCCCATCCCCCGGCGCCGACGACTTCAATGCAGGTGCGGGCCTGCCTGTGGTGACCTACCCGGATGGGCTCCAGATCATCGAACTCAAGATCGGCACCGGCGCAGTGGCGGTCTCCGGCAAGCAGGTGACGATGCAGTACACCGGCTGGCTCACCAGCGGCCCTCCGCCGTTCGATACCAGCCGCCAGGCGGGCCGGACGGCCTTCGTGTTCACGCTTGGCGCGGGACAGGTGATCCCGGGCTGGGACGAGGGGATACAAGGCATGAAGGTGGGCGGCAAGCGAAAGCTGATCATCCCGTCGGCCCTCGGGTACGGCACGGCCGGCCAGACCGATCCGAACACAGGTGCCACCGTGATCCCGCCGAACGCCACGCTGGTGTTCGAGGTGGAACTCCTCAAGGTTGAGAAGGCGCCACCGCCATCGCCATCCCCATCGCCGTCACCATCTCCGAGCCCGACGCCAAGCTAATCTCCGGGCGCGCCCAAGAGGAACCGATGGGTTCCGTCTCCCAGCGTTACGTGACGGTCAGGGTTCCGTGCATGCCGGAGGCCTCGTGGCCCGGCTGGTCGCAAAAGATCGTGTAGGTGCCAGCCGCGAGGTTATCGACGGTGAACACGGTGCTGTCCCCCGCTGACAACAGGTCGCTCCTCGCGATCGTTTTGCCGCTGCTATCCCGAATGGCCATGTCGTGCGAGATGCCATTTCCATCGTTGACCAGGAAGAACACGACCGTGCCGGCCGGAACTTGAATGTCGCTGGGTGTGAACTTGAACTCTGTCATCGACACCTTGGTCGAGCCGGCAGGTTGACCTGTTGTGCCGCCCCCGCTGCAGCCCGCGAGAAGAGCCACTGCAGCGACCGCGACGGCCGTCGCTTTCACAGCTGGTAGGCGACCCCTACGTAAAGAATAGTGAAGAGAAAGAACCACACTACGTCCACGAAGTGCCAGTAAAGGGTCACCGCGGCGACCCCGACGTGGTGCTGGGAGTTGAACTGCCCTTTGGAGGCTCGATACAGGATCAACGTCAACAGGACGAGCCCGCCGAGAACGTGGGCTCCATGGAAGCCGGTCATGATGAAAAAGGCGCTGCCGAACTGGTTGACCTGTAGGTTCAGGCCGCGCGAGAAGGCGTTGATGAACTCGTACAGCTGGCCGAACTCGAAAGCGAGGCCCAGCAGGATCGTCGCCGTCCACAGGATGAAGAACCGGCGCCGGTTGTCGTGCGAGAGGGCATCGGCCGCGAAGTGGCAGGTGAACGCGCTCGAGAACAGTACAAGCGTGTTGACGATGGGAATCGGCGCCACGGCAACGTAGAACTCCTTGGCGCCGGCGGGGGGCGTGGGCGGCCACGTGTTATGCGAGCCGAACAGATAGAAGTACATCGCGAACAGGCTTCCGAAGAACATCACCTCGGAGGCCAGGAAGATGTACATGCCCATCATGCCGGGCTTGATCGCCGGGTATTGAGGACCCGGCTCGTGCGCCGGCGGCCGCTCCATTGTGGCTACCGCCATCAGTGATGAACCTCCGCGCCTGGCTCGACGGCTTCACCCGGGTACATCTTCACGTCCTCGACGAGCACCCATCCGGCGACGCCGTACAGGAAGATCACGCCGCCGATGACGGCGAGCACGATGCGCGTCGTCGAGGCAAACGGAATGGCACCGAGCGCGAGGAAGAAGACTCCGAGGCAGATGAGGAAGGGCCAGTTGCTGTTCGGAAAGAGATGGATGCCTAGCTCATGGGCGCGAGCCGCGAAATCAACTGTGTTGTCGATGTGCTGGGGAATCTCGAGGTCGAACCTCGAGGCTTCAGCTCGCGCAGGGTCCGCGGCGCGCCAGGCCCGGAAGGCGGCGGACGCGGCCTGGCTCGAGGGCCACAGCTTGTAGCCGCAGTTGCCGCAGAGGTCGAGAAAGCGAGGGGTTCGCAGCCCGCAACGCGGGCAGTCGACGGCAAGGCTCGGGTTCGAGACATCGACATATCGAGGCTTCTTAGCTGCCGCCACAGTCGATTTTGGATTCTATCGGGTTTGGACGGTCGCCCCGATTGCCTTGGCAGCTGACGGCCCGCTTCCCAACGACGGAGGGAGCGAGTGCTTCTTCTTGCTCAGATAGACTTGGGGCCGTGAAACTACGCGGCCGCCTGCCGCTCACAATCCTCGGACTTGTCGCTGGCGCTTTCCTTCTCAGCTCGTGCGAGGGATTAGGCGGCATCTCACCCATCTTTCCAACCCCCGTCTCGCCCAACGGGCAGGACATCTACAACACCTACATCGGGATTTCGATCCCGGCGATCATCATCTTCATCGGCGTCGAGGCCGCCCTCCTGTGGGTGGTGCTCCGCTACCGCCGCTCGAAGCAACCAGTCGGATATGTGCCGCCGCAGATCCACGGGCATAACGGCCTCGAGATCGCCTGGACGGTTGCACCGTTGATCGTGGTTCTGGTGATTGCCGGCTACAGCTTCATGACCCTGCAGAAGGATTTCCAGCCGATCACCAACGCTGACATGAACATCAGCATCACCGGCCACCAATTCGGTTGGACCTACACCTATCCGGAGGGCTTCACGGTCCATCAAGAAGGCACGCTTGCCCGCGACGTCACGCCGTTTGTGGTGCCGGTTAACAAGCTGGTGCGGCTCTCGTTCGACAGCACTGACGTGATCCACTCGTGGTGGGTACCGGCGATCTCAGGCAAGACGGACGCCGTGCCCGGGTACACCAACTACTCGTGGCTGAAGATCGACCAGACCGGCACCTGGCGCGGCGAATGCGCGGAGCTGTGCGGCGCCGGCCACAGCACCATGCAGATCATCGTCCAGGCGATGAGCCAGCCGGCTTACGACGCCTGGGTGGCGAAGCAGTTGGCTGCAGCCCAGCCGTCTCCGTCTCCATCTCCGTCTCCATCGCCATCACCGTCACCGTCAGGCTCGCCATCAGCGACCCCCAGCCCTTGAGCGGCTGGAAGGTAGGATAAGGAGGAGATGGCGGCCACTCAGACACTGCCCCGTCCCAAGCAGTACGACGACACGTTCTTCAAGCCGATCAGCCTGTGGCTGACGACGACCGATCACAAGCTGATCGGGATCATGTACATGGTCACCGGCATTTTCAGCTTCGTCCTCGCTGGAATTTTTGCCCTGGTGATCCGAATCCAGCTCGCGCAACCCAACCTCTCTGTGGTCGACGCGGAAACCTACAACCAGCTCATCTCCGCCCACGGCGTGACGATGATCTTCTTCTTCGTCACGATCTTCCTGACAGGTATCGCCAACTACATGGTGCCGCTCATGATCGGCGCCCGCGACATGGCGTTCCCGCGCGTAAACCTTCTTGGTTTCTGGCTGGTCCCGGTGTCGATCCTGCTGTACTACGGCGGCTTCCTCTTCGGCAAGGGCGCCCTCGACGCCGGCTGGACGGGTTACGCGCCGCTGACCGAGAAGGCCTACCAGAACGGCAGCCTTGGGGTCGACTTCTGGGCCATGAGCCTGATCGTTTGGGCGATCTCCGGGATCATGGCCTCGACGAATTTCCTCACCACCATCGTCGCCCTGCGAGCGCCCGGCATGAAGCTCACGCGCATGCCGTTGTTCGTGTGGGCGCAGAGCTCGACTTCAATCCTGTTGCTGATCGTGGGTGCCCCCCTCGCGGCCGCCATGATCCTGGTCGAGTCCGACCGCCAGCTGGGCACCAATTTCTTCACGACGCAGGGTCGCCCGGTGCTCTACCAGCACCTTTTCTGGTTCTTCGGGCATCCCGAGGTCTACATCATGATTCTGCCGGGCTTCGGCATGATCTCGGAGATCATCCCCGTCTTTGCCCGCAAGCCGATCTTTGGCTATATGTCGATGGTGGCCGCGCTCTTCGGCATCGTGTTCCTGTCGATGACCGTGTGGGCGCACCACATGTTCACAGTCGGCATGAACACCTACATCGAAGGTTTCTTCATGTTGATGACGATGCTGATCGCGGTGCCGACTGGGATCAAGTTCTTCAACTGGATCGCGACCACCTGGTGGGGATCGGTTGAGTTCACTGTGCCCATGAAGTTCGCGTGGGGATTCCTCGCGACCTTCTTGATTGGTGGCATCACCGGCGTGTATCTGGCGTCGGTGCCCGTCGACACGCAGCTCCACCAGTCCTACTACGTCGTAGCTCACCTCCACTACGTGCTGTTCGGAGGCAGCGTTTTCACGATCTTCGCGGGCGTCTACTACTGGTTCCCGAAGATCACGGGCAGGCTGCTCAACAAGAAGCTGGGCGAGTGGAACTTCTGGACGATGTTCATCGGATTCAATGGGACCTTCCTGATCATGCACACGCTCGGCCTGGAGGGCATGCCGCGGCGCATCGCCACCTACACCAACCCGGCGTGGGGCACCACGAACATGATCATCACAGTCTCATCGTTCCTGATCGCCTTCTCGGTCCTGCTCTTCCTCATCAACGTCGTTCGCAGCTGGCGCGGCGGAGAGATCGCCGGCGACGATCCGTGGCAGGCGAACTCCCTCGAATGGGCGACGACCTCGCCGCCGCCGCCGTACAACTTCGAGAAGATCCCGCCCATTCAGAGCTACATGCCCCTTCGCGATCTGCGCGAGGCAGCCGGTCAGCCGGCAGTGCCGATACCGGCGCTGTCGAGCTAGCGCTGTGATTTTCCTCAACGCCGGGGAATGGGTGCCAGCGTGGCTCTTTATGAGCCTCACGTTCCTGGTCGCTTCGCTGGGCGTGGTCGGATTGGGATGGTGGGTCCTCCGCGGCGATGCCCGCAACCGGGCAGCCGAGGTGGACCTCGAGAACCCCAAACATGAGGGAACCTCGAAACACTAAGGAGCCTCTTGAGCGGCCACGACTGAGGCCCCTCTACTCTTAAGACATTCCTAACTTCGTTGATCTCGTGATCGTTGCTGCGACCTTGATCGGCCTCGCCAACGGCTACCGCCGTGGGTTCTGGCTATCGATGACGCAGTACCTAGGCCTGCTGGCGGGTGTGCTCCTCGGAGCCATCGCGGCCCAGCCCGTGCTCGACTACATCCACGTCACGAGTCCAGTCGCCCGTCCACTTGGGGCCGTCCTCGTGCTCATCATCGGGGGCAGCCTCGGATCCAGCATTGGTTACGCGACGGGGGAGCCGATCCGCAAACGCATCCTGCGCGGCGGACGGCATGGCGTCAGCGACTCGCTGGGCGGCGCTGCGTTTTCGGCGCTGGCGGTGCTGGTGATGATGTGGTTCCTGGGCCTGAGCTTCTCGCGCGGACCGAGCCAGGACGTGGCACAGCAGATCCAGAACTCGTTTGTGCTCCGACAGCTGGACGCCATCGCGCCACAGCGCCCCGCCTTTCTCGCACGTGTCGGGGACATCCTCGCCGGCGTCCAGTTTCCCGCCGTGTTCGCGGGTCTCGAACCAAGGCTGCCGGCGTCGCTTCCGGTTCCCGGCCCGAACTCAATCGACACGCCCGGCGTGAACAATGCCGCCCAGTCGGTGTTCAAGGTCTCCAGCCTTGGGTGCGGCGGCCTTGTCACAGGTAGTGGCTTTGCCATCGGAAACGGCTACGTCGTGACGAACGCGCACGTCGTTTCCGGCACCCACGCCCATCATCTGCAAACGCCAGGTGGTGACGACCTGGTGGCCACCGTCGTTTACTTCGACCCTGAGCGCGATTTCGCCCTACTGAGCGTGCCTGACCTGACCAGCCCGGGCCTGGGCTTCGCGCCCGCGTCCCGCGGCACCGACGGGGCGGTGATCGGCTATCCCGGCGGTGGACCGGAGAAAATCGAGCCCGCTGTCGTTGACGGTGCGGTCGAAGCCGTGGGCCGCGACATATACAGCAACAACACAGTGACTCGGCAGGTCTACGTGATCCAGAGCGTGGTGCGGCCCGGCAACTCCGGCGGCCCTCTCTTGGATCTCCAGGGCAAGGTGCTCGGGATCGTGTTCGCGACCTCGGCCAGCGACCCTAACCAGGCCTACGCCCTGACCGACGACGAGATCAACTCGGACTTGACCGACGTGGGCGGCCGCCACCCCGTCGACACCAGCCGCTACGCGTGCGCGGCGTGAGGAGCCCTACTCCCCATCCGGTCGAAGCGCTTCGACCACGACGTCGGGCATGGCCTCGAAGATTTCGGTCCACACGATCCGCTCGTTGGGCACGATCTCCCGCTACACGCCGTGGAAGGCGACCTCGAAGCCTTTACTCGCTGTCACGACGTAGCGCCACTTGCCCCCAACTCGCAGATCGACCTCGGCGACCATCACCTCGCCATGGTTTCTGCTCAGGGATGGAACACGGTGTGCGGGCGCAGTGGACAATCTCGAGAAGATCGCTATTTCGCTCGCGTAAAAGAATCGATTACAGACGAGCGTGGACCGCTAGAGGTTCACTCTCGTTCCGTTTCGGGTTTGGCTTCCTCGATCAACATCACCGGTATGCCGTCCACAATCGGGTATAGCACTTTGCACTGCGGACATCGCAGGTGGTCTGGCCCTTTGAGCTCGACTTTCGTATGACATTTCGGGCAGGCGAGCACTTCGAGTAGATCCTGAGAGATCACTGGCGCATGGTAGTACGGTTGGCGCGATGATCCTGCGCCGGCTCTACCTGTACCTGGTCAGCGCGGTGGCTCTCGGCACGCTGGCGGCCGGCCTGTCCGCGCTCGGTTACAACGTCTTGGTGTTTGTTTTCAACGACCCAAGCGCCGATTCCAGCCGCGGCGCCCTGGCAGCTGCCGCCGCCGCAACGCTGGTCGCGCTGATGGTTTGGAGCGTGCATTTCTGGTTCGCGCGCCGCTACGCGCACCGCGACCCTGCGGAGCGAGCCTCGGCCATCCGCCGCCTATATGTCTACTGGGCTTGCCTGGTGATGTCGATCGGCGCCGCAGTCGCCCTGGACAACGCGATAGCCAACTACCTGCGGCCGCTACTCGATTGCCCCGCGCCGCTGAGCAATACCTTTATCTACAAACCACCCGACTGCACGGCGAGCAGCCTCCTGACGACGGCCCAGGCAGCCTGGATCACCCTGGTCCTCGGCGCGTTCTGGGCTCTTCATTACCGGATCTCCATGCGCGACCGGAACGCCGTCGGTGAGGCCGGCCGCTCGGCCTCGCTCCGTCGCTGGTACATGTACCCAGCGCTCCTCGTCGGCCTACTGATGATGCTGTCCGGCGCCGCCAGCCTGATCATTCTCATCTGGCTTCGCCTGCTGAACAGCCCGCTGGGCGCCGAACTGTACCGGTACATCGGCGATGCGGCAGGGCTCCTGGTCGGAGGTGGCGTCCTCTGGGGATTCCACGCTCGCATGCTGCAGGGTTACCTCGAAGACGATCGCAAGTCGACGCTGCGCGCCGTCGAAGGTTTCATTGCGGTCGCCGTCTGCATGGTGTTGGCGTTGACTGCGGCCGCCCAGATCCTGTATTACGCGCTGGCGCGACTGCTTGGGGTCCCGAATCCCGGCAACGTCGGCAACGACCTTATCGCCGCCATGGCCGGCCCGGTTTCGGACCTCGTCGTATATGGAGTTGCTTGGTTCCTGGTGCGGCGCCGGCTTGCTCTCGACACCGGCTCGCACGAGCTTGGACGCCAGGCAGGAGTGCGACGCCTTTACACGAACCTCGCCGCTCTCGTGTCGATGGGCGCGCTTGGAATCGGCGCTGCGGGCGTCCTCTGGATCCTCGTCGAGCAGATCGAGGCGCCGATCATTGGCGTCACCGCATCCGATGGGAGAGACCCCATCAGCTTGTGGGCCACCCTGTTGGTCGTCGGCGTGGCCGTGTGGCTGGCGCATTGGCGCCACGCACCGTGGCCAGGTGACCGGCAATCGCTTAGCCGGCGCCTCTACGTCTGGGCGGCGTTGCTGATCAGCGTGCTGGCGGTGCTTGGGTCGGGAATCGCGCTGCTGAACGTGGTGCTGCAGCAGGTGTTCAGCGCCACGCCTCGCCTCAACAGCGCCTCGAATCTCGACTTCGGCCACTACCTGGCTGTGCTGGTGGTGGCGGCGTTTATCGGTGTCTACCACTGGCGAGTGCTGAGGGCCGACGCAGCGGCGCGGCCGGCAAAACATGAGGTCATAACGACGGCTGAGGCGGTCGCCGCGGTGGCGGCGACCACCGACTCCGTGGTTAAGGCTGCGCCCGCCGCGTCAACCAAAGTCGCTCCGACCCACGGCAAGCGCTTCATGTTGTCCGTGATGGACGCGAGCGAGGACGACGTGCACCAGGCCCTGTCCAACCTTCCGCCAGCCGCCAGCTACCGCCTGATTCCCGAATCGGAGCCCTGAGCTATGGATGCTCAAACAGTTCTCACCACCACCCGTTCAGTACGCAAGCGCATCGACTTCGATCGACCGGTGCCGCGCGAGCTGCTGCTCGAATGCCTCGGCGTCGCGCTCCAGGCCCCTACAGGCTCCAACAGCCAGGGCTGGCAGTTCGTTTTCGTGACCGAAGCGGACAAAAAGCAAGTGATTGGTGAGCTCTACAAGAAATCGTGGTACGCGTACGCGGCCAGCGGCCGCCAGCGATATGCGAGGGACGATCCGCGACGCGAACAGCTGCCGCGCGTGGCCTCTTCGGCACAGTACCTGGCGGACCGGATGCACCAGGTGCCGGTCATGGTCATCCCCTGCATCGAGGGACGCGTTGATCGGCCTGGCGCCTCCAACATGGATATGTCCGGCCTATACGGTTCGATCCTTCCGGCGGCCTGGAGCTTCATGCTCGCGGCTCGCGATCGAGGCGTCGTTGGTTCCTGGACGACGCTGCACCTCAGGTACGAGCGCGAGGTCGCGGACCTCCTGGGCATTCCATACGATCGCTACACGCAAGCTGCGCTCCTGGCGCTTGGCTTCAGCACCGGCGGCGAGTTCAAGCCCGCCCAACGGCTGCCGCTGGAGGGCATCGTCCATTGGGAGAAGTGGTAGCCCAAGGCCTCCTCGATCTGGTCGACTGGCGCCGGCGCGTGGGCGACATGTATCGCGTTCGTGGGGCTGACCCGCTGGCTCAGTTTCGCAGTGGCCGCGACGAGCTTTTCAAGACGCATCCTCAATCCCCCATCGAGCCTGAAGAACGTGACGCGTTCCACGGGCTCCGCTATTTCGCGCCCGACGACGCGTATCGCGTTCCCGCTCGGGTCGAAGATGGCGACGACAGCGAGCTCCTCATCGATACGGGCGGCGAAGACGGCGCCGTGAGATACAGGCGCGCGGCCAACCTGCGGTTCGAACTTGGTGGGCAGGAATGTCAGCTGACCGTTCTGAGCCTGATCCAGTACGCGGGCGGTTTGTTCGTGCCTTTCCGCGACACCACGTCGGGCCACGAAACGTATGGCGGCGGGCGCTACCTGTTCGACACCGCGAAGGACACCGACGGCCTGGTGCTGGAGGTGAGGCCGAGCTCCTCTGAGGTCGTGATCGATTTCAACTACGCGTACAACGCCTCGTGCGCTTACAGCCCGCGGTGGGCCTGCCCCCTGGCCCCGCCCGAGAATTTCCTCAAGGTGCCGGTCAGGGCCGGTGAGCTGGTATACAAAGCGGCAGTCGTAACCGATCATGAACACGAGGCGTTGCGATCGACATGAGGACCGGAACGATCGTCTGGGTGGTCGTCGCCTTTGTCGTCCTCGTCTATGGCACGGTGGCGGTGTTCGAGGCCTTCGATCGGGTGTCGCATTCGAACAGCGACACCATCCGGCCGTTCGTGATCACGATGGGCCCCGTCTGGGCGCTGGCGATCGCGGCCGCGACGGTCCTGCTCAGAAAGCGCAGTAACTGACCCACCAGAATCCCACCACCGGGCACCTACGGTCGTAGAAGCCGGCTACGGTGCCAGAGGGCACAAATCGTCGATTCCGCGCTGCCCCACTGACAGACGACAGGCCGCCCCATAGATAGAATTTGGGTTGACGGCCGTGTCCATAGACGAATCTAGTAACGGCAAGGCTCGGGGCATCCAGCTCGTTCAGATCGAGGGCTTCCTCGAGGTGGCGCGCCTGGGCAGCGTCAGCCGCGCCGCTGAAACTCTGTTCGTCACGCAGCCCACGCTGACCGCGCGGCTTCATGGGCTCGAGCGCGAGCTGGGCGCCCCGCTTTTCGTCCGCACCCCGCACGGCATGCGCCTCACCGACGCCGGGCGCGCCATGGTG
Source organism: Candidatus Micrarchaeaceae archaeon (assembly GCA_035534555.1). GTDB lineage: Bacteria > Chloroflexota > Dormibacteria > Dormibacterales > Dormibacteraceae > Palsa-872. Next base: position 6,957 of record DATLRQ010000055.1, on the reverse strand, counting down.
CCTTACGCCGAGCGCGCGTTGAGGGCGCTGGTCGACGGGCGTGATTTCCTGGACCAGGTAAGGACGGCGTCGGCCGGGCACCTGATGATCGGGGCCGCCCCCGCGGTGAGCACATACATCCTTCCCGAGCTCCTCCAGAAGTTTGTCGCTGATCATCCGCGGGTCGAGGTCTCGGTGCGAACCGGGCACTCCGAGGACATCGTCGACCTCGTGCTCGGCGACGAGGTGCAGATTGGTCTCGGGCGCGCGATCCGGCACCCCGGCCTGGAGATGCGGCAGTTTCACACCGAAGAGCTTGTGCTGGTGTGCGCTCCAGGCCATCCCTTTGCCAAGCGCCGCAGCGTCGTCATGGAGGAGGTGGCGGCCGAGAGGATGATCATGTTCGACCTCACGTCCAGCTACTACGAGATCACGCAGGCGGCCTTTCTCGCCGCCGGGGTGAGGCCACGGGGCTTGATGGAGCTGGATTCGATTGAGGCCGCCAAGAAGATGGTCGAGAGGGGCCTCGGGGTTGCGCTCCTGCCGCGCTCAGCCGTGGCGCGTGAGGTCGAGACCAAGACGCTGCGCCGAGTGAACATGAAAGACGCGCCCCCGATGTACCAGTCGATAGTGGCATACCGCCGTTTGGACTCGGGGCCGCCAGAGGGCATAGTGGCCGCGTTCCTGGAGCTCCTTACCGCCTCGTCTTGACCGGTAGGGGTCCGGCCGCAGCCGGACCCGCCGCGAGGGAAAAGGACGCGCTCACATACGCATACCTTCCCCCAAGCGGGGAGGGGAGCTCTGCCTTCCAAGTCATATCGGACTCGTCTATGACGATCATCAAATCAATTGATTGGACGAATATCACCGCTCTGTCTAACCTCCGCGTTATGGCTTATATGGAACCGACCACAGACCTCGAAACCGAACCTTCTTCTCACGAGTGCGAGTGTCCCGAGCCCTGCAACTGCGACCACGAGAACGAGTAAAGGAGCAGCACACATGGACCTCATCGCGACGCCTCTGCTCCCCGAGGGCTTCCAGGTTCCCGCGTCGAGGCACGAGGAGCCCAGCCAGCGCCTGCGCCGCCTCCTCGCCTCCAAGCCGTACGTCTTCGGCCCTGGCGTGTATGACCCCTTCGGCGCCGAGCTCGTCATGTATCACGGCTTCGACGCCGTCTACTTCAGTGGCTACTCGTTCGCCATCGGCCACCTCGGCACCACCGACATGGACATCTACTCCTCGGTCGAGATCGCTGATGGCGCGCGCCGCACCGTGAGCGCTCTCCGCAAGTTCCAACTCACGATGGCGATGGGCGATCCAGACAAGGGCGTGGCCCCGGTTCATCTCGATATTCCTCCCGTCGTCGTTGACATGGACGCTGGGTACGGAAACCTGTTCAACGTGCAGCGCACGATCGATCTGTATGTGAGAGCGGGTGTGGCGGCCGCGCACCTGGAGGACCAGGTGATGCCGAAGCGATGTGGCCACATCGCCGGCAAGGCCCTGATCTCTGCCGATGAGTTCGTGGGCAAACTGAAGATGATGCGCAATGCCGCCGACGACCTGGGCCACAAGGATTTCGTGATCATCGCCCGCACCGATGGGGTGTCAGCGACCGAAGCGCCGGAAACCAGGCGCGGCCTCCAGCTCGCCATCGAGCGAGGACTGCGCTACATGGACAGCGGCGTTCCCGACCTGCTGTGGTGCGAGTTTCCCACCGCAGAGCGTGGGCCTACAGAGCAGTTCTGCAGCGAGATCCGCAAGCGCTTTCCGAAGGCTCGCTTTGCCTTCAACTACTCATCGTCGTTCAAGTGGTACAACGAGAAGAATCCCATCAGCTGGGATGACCTGGGCGAGCTCGGTGTCGGCTTCATCTTCATCACGCTTGCCCTCCAGCACGCAGCGGGCCACGGCATGTCGGTCCTCCTCGACGACCTCAAGACGAAGAAGGAAGAGGGCTACATGGCGTTGCAGCGGAAGGAGTGGGACGGGTCGGACATACCGACCAAGAGCCACCACCTGTTCACGGGCGTGCCCTACCACCAGCACGTCGGCCAGGAGTACGGAGCGACGCGGCTCAGCGAGGACATGGACGAGCACCTAGAAATTTCAAAAGTCGTGTAAGGCGATCCTCCCGATTCAATCGGGTCCCCGGGCTCGTGGGACACGGGGGAAGTGCCTAGTTCACGAAGCGAGCCCAGGCAGTTGGGGGGGTCCATGCCTGCACATACCGGTCGCCTCTAGACTCCTTGGGGCGATGGTTACTTATCCATTCCGTTACCTGGCGTGGCTCATCTCGAGCATTCGTCGAGAGCTGCGCAAGTCCCCCGACTACGTGCTCTTCGTCCTCGAAGACGAGCTGCCCGCCCTCCCTGATCCGCCAATCCCGCGCTGGCAGCGCCTCTTCTCCAAGCCGCGGCTGAGTCTCAGGGAGCTCGGTGAGCGCTTCGACCTCATCGCACGCGAGCCCAAGACCACCGGCGTCGTGCTGCACCTGCGGCCCGTGCCGATGTCGATGGCGACGCTGCAAGACCTTCGCGATCTCATCGCGAGGCTGCGCGCCAAAGGCAAGAAAGTGGTCGCCTGGGCGCCGTTCTACACCAACGCGACCTACTACCTCGCCTGCGCATGCGACGAGATCCTGCTGATGCCCGCAGGGTCGATACAACCGCTCGGCTTCGCGTCCACCGGAATGTTCCTCGCCGACGCGCTCGCGAGATTTGGAATCGAGGCCGACTTCATACAGGTCTCGCCTTACAAGTCAGCCGCCGACGTGTTGACCAAGGCGAAGATGTCTGATGAGCTACGCCAACAGATCACCTGGTTGCTCGAATCGCAGCACGACGAGCTCGCACGGGCCATCGCCGGCGGCCGTGGCATCAGCGAGCGTGAAGCGGAAGCGGTGATCGACACATCTCCGTTCTCGGACGACGTCGCGAGCACAAAGCACCTGGTGGACAGCGTGGTGTCAGAAGAGGACCTCCCCAGCCATCTGGCCACGAGCTCACGCGTCCACATCGCGGCCTGGGCCCAGGCGCACCGTACGCTCCGCAGGCCGGCCCCCACCACCGGCCGCGGCAGGTATGTCGCCATTCTGCGCATCGAGGGGACGATCATCGATGGGCGCTCGGGACGGCTGCCTGTGCAGCCGCCGGTCGACATCCCGCTGATCGGCGACAGCCGCGCCGGCGACCTGTCCATCGTCCAGCTCGCCCGCCAGGTCGCAGCTGACAAGCGAGCTGCCGCCGCCGTCCTGTACGTGAATTCGCGCGGCGGTTCGGCGTCTGCTTCTGAGGCGATGCGCCAGGCGCTCGACCAGATCAACTCACGCAAGCCGCTGGTGGTGGTGATGGGTCCGGTCGCCGCCTCGGGGGGCTACTGGGTCGCGACTCCCGGGCGGTGGATCGTCGCCCGGCCGGGCACGCTGACCGGCTCCATCGGCGTGCTCAGCGGAAAGCTGGTGACCGGGGACCTGTGGGAGAAGCTTCGCGCCCGCCGCGAAACGATCGTGTTTGGAAAGCACGCCGCCATGAACAGCGACGAGAGGACGTACTCGAAGGAGGAGCGCCAGATCGTGAAGGCTGACATCGATAGGATCTACTCGCTCTTCCTTGACGTGGTCGGGCGCGCTCGCGGCATGACGCGCGAAGAGATCCGCCCAATCGCGGCGGGCCGGGTTTGGACGGGCGCGCAGGCCCTCGAAAGAAAGCTCATCGATGAGCTGGGTGGCGTGGACGCCGGTGTACGTAAGGCCCGCGCCCTTGCCGGTCTGACTGATGGTGCGCCCGCGCGCGAGGTGCGCGGACCGCGCCGCTTCATTCCGCCGCCAGGGGGCGATGGCGCGGCCGGCTTCATCATCTGGCTGCTCGAGGGCGTGGCGCTTTTGAACCGGACCCCCGCGCTTGCCGTGCTCAACCTGATTGTGGACGAGACCAGATGACCGAGCCGGATGCATCGCATGCGCTCACCGACGAGCAGTTTTGGGATGCCTACTGGCAGAAGCTCAAGCTCCCGGTCGCTGCGGATGAGGCCAAGGCGCGACCGTACGAGAGGGAGATATTGAAAGTGCTCAAGCGGTTCGCGCCCAAGTCTCCTGGCGCTCGGATCGTTGAGCTAGGCGGGGCGCCCGGAGGCTACCTCGCGTACGTGGTACGGGCTTCTGGTGGGGAGGCTTACGCAATCGACATCTCGTCCGTGGGTTGCGCCAAGCTCGAAGAGAACTTCCAGCTCCTGGGGATTCCAGTCACTGTTTTTTGCCGCGACGTGCTCGAAACCGACCTCACGGACCTGCCGCGGTTCGACATGGTCTACTCCCTGGGCCTCATCGAGCATTTCAACGACCCAATGCCGATGATCCGCAAACATGTCGAGCTCGCCAAACCGGGCGGAGTGATTGTGGTCGGGCTGCCGAACTTCCGTGGCATCAACAAGCACGTCATGAGGCTGACCCGCCCGGAGATGCTCGCCATTCACAACCTGAGGACGATGGATACAAGGACCTGGTCGCGCTTCGAGCAAGAGGCCGGCCTAGACGTTCTGTTCCGCGGTTACGTCGGTGGTTGGGAGCCTCGCATCTACGCCGCGAGAAAAGCCGGCACCCGGAGCCGACTGGTGAACCTTCCGATCCGGGCCGCCGCTCGGCTGATGGACAACCTAGGGCCACTACGCAGCTGGAACTCGAGGGCTTGGAGCGGCTATGCGATGGGCGTGTACAGGACCCGCAGCTGATTCGCCAAACGACGCTTAAGTCGCGAGAGAGGGAAACCGCCATGGTTGGCGCTCGCGCATCATTTCGTAGATCGCGTTGACGACGCTTTCGCGGTTGGGCTTCGTGAAGTAGTCGCCGTCGGGACCGTATGCAGGCCGGTTCGGCGACGCGGCAAGCGTGCGCGGGGCTGAATCGAGGTACCACCAGCCCTGCTGCACCTCCAGCACCTGCTGCATCATGAAAGCGGAGGCGCCCCCGGGCATGTCCTCGTCGAGAAACAGCACGGCGTGGGTCTTCTCGACCGACTGCACTATCGCCTGGTTCACGTCGAACGGGTTGAGGGTCTGGACGTCAATGATCTCGGCGGAAACGCCCAGGTCCTGGAGCATGGCGGCGGCCTCCAGCGCGATGGCGCAACACGCCCCATAGGTGACCACTGTCACATCTGATCCCTCGTGCAAGATCTCGGGCACGCCGAGCGGAACTGTGAAGTCCCCCACGTTGTCGGGCACGCGCTCCTTCAAGCGGTATCCGTTGAGCACCTCGATGACGAGCCCAGGGTTGTCACCGCGGAACAGCGTGTTGTAGAAGCCGGCTGCCTGGGTCATGTTGCGAGGAACGGCGACGTAGATCCCTCGGAGCGCGTTGAGGACGACGGCCATCGGCGAGCCCGAGTGCCAGATCCCGACCAGGCGATGGCCTTTGGTGCGAATGACCACAGGCGCCTTCTGGCCGCCGACGGTACGCCAGTGCAGGCTCGCTAGGTCGTCGGAGGCGGTCTGGAGCGCGTACAGGAAATAGTCGAGGTACTGGATGTCGCAGATCGGGCGCAGCCCGCGCATCGCCGATCCGATGGACTGGCCGAGAATCGTCGCCTCGCGAATGCCAGTGTCAGTCAGCCGCAGGTCTCCATACTTGGCCTGCAGGCCTTCGAAGACGAGGTTCACATCGCCAAGCCTGCCCACGTCCTCACCGATCACGAACAGGCGCGGATCGCGCGCGAAGTTGGCGTCGAAGTTGCGCAGCAGGACTTGCCGCCCGTCAACCGCAGGCGACTCGCCTGAATACACGGCAGGCACGGCCGGCACCTTCAGCGGAGAGTGCTCGGAGCGGCTGTAGAGATGCGAGTTGTAGCGTTCCACGTTCTCACGCTCGTATTCCTTGAGGAAGCGAGCCAGAGCCGACCGTTGTGGAGAGTCCGTGCCGCGCAGCTCGTTGAGGGCTCGAGACGCGCTCGAGACCACCTGTGAGCGCGTCACCTTCGAGGCCTCTGACAGGGTGTCCGTGAGCTCGCCAACCTCTGATAAATCGCTGCGCTTGAGGATCGCGACCAGACGGTCGCGTTCTTCGCGTATCGGAAGCTGGAAGGCTTCCCAGGCAAGATCGCGAGCGGCCTCGACCGCCTCTTTGTCAGCGGCCTCCCAGCCTTCGATCTGCGACTCGCTCGCGATCCCAGACTCGATCATCCAATCGCGCATCCTGGCGATGCAGTCGAACTCCTTCTCGAAGCGCAGCCGCTCCTTGGTCTTGTAGCGCTCGTGGCTGCCGCTCGTGGAGTGTCCCTGCGGCTGGGTCAGCTCGTTGATATGGAAGAGCGCCGGCTTGTGCTCGCGCCGCACGCGCTCGACCCCATTCACGTACGCGTCGACGAGGGCGGGATAGTCCCAGCCGGGAACCACGTAGATGTCGATGCCGGGGCGGTCGTCGGGGATGTAGCCGCGCAGCACGTCGGAGATGGAGGCCTTGGTGGTCTCGGCCGTGATCGGCACCGAGATGCCGTAGCCGTCATCCCAAACCGACAGCGCTACCGGCACCTGCAGCACGCCGATGGCGTTGACCGCCTCCCAGAATGGCCCCTCGCTGGTGGCGGCATCGCCGATGGTGCCGAAAGCGACCTCATTGCCGTCGACCGAGAAGCCCTCCTGAGCGGCCTTTAGCTGGGGGTTCTGACGGTAGAGCTTCGATGCGTAAGCGAGGCCGACAAGCCGGGGCATCCAGCCCGCCACGTTGGATACGTCGGCGGTGGAGTTCGGCATGTCGACTGAGCGCTGGAACTCGCCTTTTTCGTCAAGGAAGCGCGTTGCGAAGTGATTGCCCATCTGGCGGCCGCCGGACGCCGGATCGGCGTCCACAGTCGCGTTGCCGTAGAGCTGCGAGAAGAACGCGCGAATATTCGACATCCGCGTTGCCCACATGAAGGTTTGGTCCCTGTAGTACCCGGACCTCCAGTCTCCCGGGCGAAAGGCCTTGGCCATCGCGAGCTGGGC
>DATLRQ010000054.1:0-3565 GCA_035534555.1 Candidatus Micrarchaeaceae archaeon | reverse complement strand
TCGGCATGGAGGAGGAGGACCTGCCTTTTTAGCGCAGGGTCCAGAAAGCGCGGTCCCAGAGGACCAGGGGATCGCCCGACCCGGCGGCCACCGATTCAACGTGACCCAGGACGATGTCGTGGTCCCCCGCCGCGTGCACCTCGTCAAGCCTGCACTCGAGCCAACCGGCGCAGCCGTCGAGCAGCGGGATCCCGTTGGTGCCCAGGTGGTGAGGCAGCGTGCTCCAGGCCACGTCGATGGCCGGCGCTCGACCCGAGAGGCGATCGGCGATGAACTCCTGCGAGCGGGTCAGCACGCTGACGTTGAAGGCCCTGGACTGGAGCACCGCGGCACGTGTCGTAGACTCGCGCTCCAGTCCCACCAGCACCATGGGCGGCTCGAGGGAGATCGAGACCAGGCTGCTCACCGTCATGCCGCGATACCCCCCGTCGAGGCGCGAGCTGACCACCACGACGCCCGCCGGGACCCGGGCCATGACGTCTCGAAAGTCCTGGTCTGGCAAGTGCCCACAGCCTAACGGGCGCGGCCGGCCCGGGCGACGCTCGAAGGTAGAATCGATCTGAGCGGGCGGCGACGTAGCCAAGTGGCAAGGCAGAGGTCTGCAAAACCTCCATCCCCAGTTCGATTCTGGGCGTCGCCTCCAATTGTTCCAAAACGCCCACCTAGCCGCTGTAGTGGTCCCTAGAGCACCAGCCGCAGCACGACAGCGACGGCGCTGAGCACTGGTAGTAGGCAGCCGCAGCCGAGTGTCGGGACGCATCCCCAGCAGCCGAGCCGACCACGTGGCCTCATGCGGCTTCTCGCCAAAGCTCTTGGATGATTCCCGGCCGCATGACAGCCAAGGCGACCAGGGCGGCGACCAGCAGGATCTCATCGAACGGGCCGGGCCATGGCAGGAGCGAGAGCGCGATCGCCGGCCTGACGCCGCGCGGGACGCGCTGATCGGTCGCCAGAGCCTTGCTCATGCGTAGCACACGCTTCACGCGTACGTCTTACCCAATTCCCCGCCCGATCTAGCAGCTCGGAGCATAGGGGCGTGTCCGGTGATTCGTCTCCCTCGACTTTCACGCATTCCTGGCCCGGAACGAGTGGCCAAAATTCAGGTTCCACGACCTACGCCACGCGGCCGGCTAGACCACGCTCGAGAACCGAATCCCCATGTATACCGCCTCCCGCATCCTCGGCCACTCGAACGTCGCCACCACAGTCGAAACATGCGGCTACGTTGAGGAGAAGCCGTTCGATGAGGCGGCAGCGGCGATGGGGCGCGCTCTGGGCGCGGCCGTCTCTCCGTGAACCGCTTCCGCGCTGGATTGCAGCCCCTCGCCCCTGGGCAACTCGAGATCCATAGGTTGGCAACCCCGCCCGAATCTGCAAAAGCTCCATCCCCAGTTCGATTCTGGGCGTTGCCTCCAACCAACTCCGGGGCGTTACCGGCGCACGAGCGCGGTCACCGGCGGCAGGACCACCAGCAGCAAGGCTAGCGCCGACAGGATGACGAGGATCGCGGCCACGGCGAGATCCCATCCGGCGGCTCGGAGGTTGTCGACCGAGTCCCGCCGCGACCGAATTCGTCGATCCATGGCCACGAGAACGATGTTAACTGGCCAGGTCTGAATTAACGATTATTACGCAGATTTTTACGCCCGGGTTTGGCCGGCGGGTGAAACCAGAGCGCAAAAACGAAGGACCGGAGCGCTTCCGGTCCTTGCTGCTTTCCTAGAGTGAGTGGGGTCGAGCGCTAGTCGCCGTGCCCGCCCCCGCCTCCCGAGCCGGTGCGGTTGTCGCCCTCGTGGTCGCCGGACCCGGCGGTCGGAGACGGCCTGGTCTCGGTGTCCGCGTCGGGGGCCTCGGGCTTTTCCGTCGGCTCCGCGGTCGGTGACGGCTCCGGCTGCTCGGTTGGTTCGGCCCTGGGCGAGGCCTCCGGGGACTCGCTGGGCTCGGGCGACCCCAGCCGGGCGCCGCTCGCCTCGTCGCCGAGCTGGCTCTGCTGCAGGCCGACGGTTCGGAAGAGCGTGAACCCGCCGCCGTGCGCTGAGACTCCGATTCCGGCAATCAGGATGGCACCCGCCGCGGTACCCACGATGAGCGTCAGTGGTCTTTTCATGCCCAACTAACGCCCGTGAGTCCGAAAGTCGGAAGTCCGAGCCGAGGTCGGGTCCCGACTCGTCGGATCCGAATTCGGATTGACCTCAGCTAAACTCGGTTGCACAGGCACGCGGACCATCATTGCGAGGAGGAGCCGGCATGGGCTTGGCCCAGATCAAAATGCCCCAGCTCGGTGAATCCGTCACCGAGGGCACGGTCGACAAGTGGCTCAAGCACGAGGGCGATTTCGTCAAGCGGGATGAGCCGCTGGTCGAAGTAGTGACCGACAAGGTCAACGCCGAGATCCCCTCGCCCTTCGAGGGCAAGCTGGTCAAGATCTCCGCCAACGAGGGCGAGACGGTGCTCGTGGGCGCGGTCTTAGGACAGATCGAGACCGCGACGCCAGCTGCCGCCATCACGAGCGCGGCTGCGCCAGGCTCGAGCCAGGGGACACCTGTCGCGGCTGCGCCTCCGGGCGGTCCGCCGCCGGCTCCGGCGGCCACTGTTGCCGTTCCATCCGCTCCAGCCTCCTTCGACGGCGGTGCCGAGTCCGGCCGCCTCTCTCCCGCCGTGCGCAAGCTCGCCGCCGAGCACGGGATCGATGCCTCCTCGCTGCGAGGGTCCGGCATGGGCGGTCGCGTAACCCGCGACGACGTGCTGGCCGCTGTGGGCTCTGGCGAGGCGACACCCACTGAGCCTGCGCCGCCGGCAGCGGCCCGCCCCTCCGCGCCGGCTCGCATCGACGGCGTGCGCGAGGAGCTGGTGAAGCTCAACGTGATGCGGCGATCGATTGCCGAGCACATGGTTCGGAGCCTGGCGACGTCGCCCCACGCGTGGACGCTCCAGGAGGTCGACGTCACCAACCTGGTGCGCTACCGCGAATCCGAGAAAGAGATGTTCAAGGCGCGCCACGGCGCGGCGCTCACCTACATGCCTTTCGTGGCGCAGATCGTCTGCGAGGCGATCAAGCAGTACCCATGGCTCAACTCGTCCTGGAGTGACGAAGGGGTGATCCTCAAGCGATACATCAACCTGGGCATCGCCGTGTCTATCCCTGACGGCCTCATCGTGCCCGTGCTCAAAGACGCAGACGGGCTCGGCTTCACCGACATGGTGCGCACGCTCAACGACCTGGTCGAGCGCGCACGCACCAAGAAGCTCAAGCCCGAGGACGTGCAGGGCGGCACGTTCACCTTGAACAACACCGGGGCGACCGGTTCGGTGGCCAGCCAGCCGATCATCAATCAACCGCAGGCGGCGATCCTGACCACCGAGTCGATCGTGAAGCGCCCCGTCGTCATCAACGACGCCATCGCGGTCCGCCACATGATGAACGTCTGCCTCAGCTTCGACCATCGCGTGATCGATGGCATGATGGCCGGCCAGTTTCTTGGCTCGGTCAAGAAACGGCTCGAGGAATGGACGCCCGGTAGCATCAGGCTGTGAGCACGACGTCACCGCTCAAGCCGGGGCCGAT
>DATLRQ010000053.1:0-6001 GCA_035534555.1 Candidatus Micrarchaeaceae archaeon | reverse complement strand
GAGGATCTTGCCCGACTCGCGGAGCGCGTGCTCGAAGTTCCCGGTGACGTCGGCCATCGCCATGATGAACAGGTTTCCGAAGGAATGCCCTCCGAGCGAGCCTTCGGTGAACCGATGGTCGAAAAGCTGCTTCATCAGGGGTTCAGCGTCGGCGAGCGCGATGAGGCACTGGCGGAAGTCTCCGGGTGGCAGGATCCGGTACTCGTCGCGCAAACGCCCCGACGATCCGCCGTCGTCGGCGACGGTCACGATCGCGGAAAGGTTCGACGTGTAGATCTTCAGGCCGCGAAGCAGGGAGCTGAGCCCGGTGCCCCCGCCGATCGCCACGATGCGTGGCCCGCGGCCGCGAAGGCGAAACGCATGGATCACCTCGACGATGCTGCTGGTGCTGTTGCCCGGTATGAAAGGACCGAGCACGGACTGCGTCAGCTTCAGATAGCTGAGGACCAGCAGCCCCACGCCGAGAATGCCGAAAACGCCGGCGCGCGCCCAGTAGGGGAGGAACTGCAGCGTCACGTAGTAGAACCCGTGCGGGAGAGTCAGCGTCTGGTAGATCTCTTTGAGGGCGTAGGCCACGCCGAGCACGAGCACGAGCTCCGAGAACATCAGCAGCAGGAGCCATCGCTTGATCTGGAGACCAGGCGTCAGCCACCGCAGCCAATTCGACATGTGCTGAGGCTTCTTGGCCATCTACCCCGTGTGCCTCAACGCATACAAAACGTTAAAAGTTACTTTGGTACTACGCTTCATCTGAAGTATGGGGAGTGTACGGCGGGTGCGTAGGTTGGTCCGGTTTGCCGTCTTTGGGCTGATCGTGGCCGCAGTGGCGACCGAGCTCGCCAAGCCGGCGGAGGACCGAACTTGGGAAGGCCGCGTGGTGGGCGTGGTCCCGTACGACTTCCGGCCACCGACATTACAGCGGATCCGGGACGCCTACTGGAACCCTTACTCGGACCGGCTCTTCAGCGACCGTGTCTTCGGCGTCGGCTGGGCGGTCAACCTGCACCGGGCCAAAGTCCTCATGGAGCGCGTCTTCGGCCGCCTGATGGGCCACTCGGAGCCGCTGTCGATCCGGATGACCGTCCGCTCGGAGGGATCCGCGAAGCAACCGGACGTGACCATCACGCGGGAGTAGCCGTCTAACAAGATCCCGCCAGGCTGGGATCGGTAGCCTTCGGGCGCCTCCTTAAAATGAGCGCCCGGGCTGTTCTCGGGACCTCGTAAGTTGGGGAGTGGCGCAACGGTAGCGCAGCTGACTCTGGATCAGAAGGTTGAAGGTTCGAATCCTTCCTCCCCAGCCAGTTCGCCATTTTGGCTTGCGAAGGGCCCAAGCCGGCTTCTCCCGAATTGGAAATCGGCCGCTGGCGGGAGTTCGAAAGTGCCAGAACTCGACCAGTTTGAGAACCCTCTTTACTGGTCGCAAGGCGTTCTGCCGCAGTCGCGGCGGCCACTCCATCCCGGATGAGGTTGAAGGGCTGGCGTAGGTTGACCGAGAGTTCGCCTTCCTTCCACGACGCGCTCGAGACTATGAAGTCGAGCAGCCGGCGCTTCTCCTTCGGCTCCTGCTCGAGGAAGAGTTGGTGGGCATCCCCAGCCAGTTCGAGCAGCTGGATACCGTCTTCGATGTAGCTCTGGTCGGCGGTCTGGTGGACCTGAATGTTGCGCAGGATTCCGTCTTGCTCGCGTCGCCAGTCGGCGGCCTTGCGGTCGAAGAAAGGCGCATCGATCCTTCCGTCGAGCTTGTCCAGATACATCGCGTCCAGGCGTGCCTGAATCCGGTCGTAGTCAGCCTGCAAGCGGGCGACCGCCTCTTCGCGCTCGTGCTTCTCGTCCACATGGCTCTCGCGTAGCGCCCCTGCGACCCACTCGACGACTTCGCTGTCCACGGCCAGGCCCTTGAGAAGCCCAGCGAAGCGCTCCGCGAGTACCTCTTCACGCGTGTACGGCTCGGGGCATTTCTGCTTGTAGCCGGTGCAGTGGTAGTAGACATAGCGTTGCTTCTTGATCTCGCCCACAAATGAGCAGCCGCAGTGGCCGCAAGACACCAACCCGGAGAACGCGAAATCGTGCTTGCTCGGGTGGGGCCCTAAGGCGCAGCGTCCCTCGAGGCGCTGCTGGACGGATTCAAACAATTGCCGAGAGACGATGGGCTGGTGCACGCCCTGATACTCGATCCCGGCCCAACGGAACCGGCCCATGTAAATGGGATTGCGCAGGATCTTGTGGATTACCGACTTACTCATTTGAGATCCCGAACGGAAGGTCAAGCCCCATTCGCGCGCGAGGTGGGTGAGCTCCTTGAGGCTGTGGCTGCCGCCGGCATACGTCTCGAAGAGCCGTGTGACCAGTGGCGCGAAGTCCGGATCGGGTTCGATCATCCGCTTGCCGTTGGGACCATCGAAGTTGCGATAGCCGATCGGGCCCCAGGAGGGATAGATACCTTGCTCGGCCTTCTCACGCAATCCCTTCTGGGTCTCCTCGGAGAGGTTGTCGATGTAGTTCTTGGCCATCAGGACCTTGATCCCGTGCATGAACTTCTCGGCCGAGCGTGAGCCCGGCGAGAGGGCCACGTTCTCTTTGACGAAGTGGATCTCAAGATCGAGGTCGTCGATGCTGACCCAGTCCTTGAGGTTGCGGTAGAGACGATCGGTCTTTTCGACCAGCAGAACCCTGCACGATCTGGTCCGCCGGAAGAATGTCAGCATGGCGTCGAAGTTCTGCCGTCCAGTCCGCTTGGCGGTCTCGACGTCGACGAACTCGCGGACGACATTCATGTTCGCCTGCCTGGCGTACTCCTGCAGCAGCCGGCGCTGAGCCGGAATGGAATAGCCCTCTTTCTCCTGTTCCTTCGACGAAACGCGGGCGTATACCACGGCTTGAGATGTCGACTTTTGGGATAGTGAGGTTGTCGTCAAGTCAGTTCTGTTCGAGGGTCGATTCGGGATCTTACTCGCCTTCAGATTCACTGATCCCCTCAAGCCGCGTTGCGATCATGCCTAACCGATGAGGCTCGCTTTCGTGCCTTCCATTCGACCAGGACTCGAAAGAAGCCGGTCATGTTCTGGGTGATCTGCCGAGCGTCCTCCTCCGTGAGTGGGCGCGTGCTCCGCCGGCTCCAGACCTCGAGCGTTCGTGCCAATCGTTCATCGTTTTGATCTATCGGGGCTTGCACCGCTTAGACCGAACCACGCGATGCCTGGTGGGAGGTGCGCTTCAGGTAGTCACCAAAAAGAGGAACCGTGAAGGCAAGGCGGCCACGCTCAGGCCGGTAGATCAGGCCTTTGTCCCTGAGCCGGGCGATCAGCTGCTGAGCGGTCTGGTTAGGCATCCTGGTCAGCTTGAGTACGTCGCGGATCTGAGCCGATTCACCTGACGCCGCCATAGCTCGCAGCAATGAGCGCTCTGTGCCTGAGGTGAGCGCCAAGCGTGCCTCGAAGAAGGCGTGGTCGAGCGCTTCCAGAATTGTCGGCCGGTGTAGAACGAAGTCGGCCTTGGTGATCCTGAGCGGCCACTCGACCGCATCCCAGAGCAGGGCGCCGACGAACTGAATGTGAAAGGCGTAGGCGCCGGTTACCTGAAGAACAGCTCGAGCCATCTCCGCATCGAACTTGCGACCTGAGAGCTCAAGAGGTCTGGTGAAGGCGAGCAGGTCCTCGGGAGGACGAAGCTGGCCGAGCTCCTCCGCTTGGAACATGCGCTCGCTGTAGCTCTTGGCGCGGGCGAGATTGTCGGTCAGGGTGGGGAGCCCGCAAAGGACCAGCATCACCGGCAGTCCCTCGCGCTGGGCGCGGGCAAAAGCGGCCAGGAAGAGGCCGAGCGGGAACTGGCGATGGTTGGCCGAGTCGCGCAGGACGTGGGCTTCGTCCCAGCTGAGGAGGACGCCTGGCCGGCCCGCAGCGGATGCGCTCTCGCAGGCAAGTCTGAGCGAAGTGAACAACTGCTCGTCAAGCATCGGTGTTCGTCCTGGCCGAGTTCTGGGCTGGACGGCAACGGTCACACCGGCGAGGGAAATCGTGAAACTGCCGAGCAGGTCGAGTGCTTTCTGGGCCACCTCTTGAGATCCCTGTCTGATGGCGAGCGCGCGCGAGCTCTGTTCGACTGCTCGCCGACAGTCCTCCACCAGCGCCTGTCCGAAGATGGCCTCCTCTTGCAGGTGCTCATTGCACTCGCGTCCGACAACGATCCAGCCCGCCTCCTCGGCGAGGCGGCCGTAGCGCTGCAGGAGCACGGTCTTTCCGACCCCGCGCAATCCGGTCACCCGAACGTTGCGGGGCAGGCCGGGGAAACCGGCCAGGTAATGCTTGAAGCGTGCAAGCTGCGGTGCACGATCGGCGAGGTAAGTCGGCTCCAAGCCCATGCCGGGCCGAAATGGGTTTGGTGACAATTGATGACAGTCAAACGTCATCATTCGTCATCAATCCTTCCTCGAGTGGGGTCAAGCGCTTGACCCCCGAGAAGTCGATGTGCGCGCGGAATCCCGCACCAGCCCTGACGCTCATGCCACCTGCCCTCCACCCGGCCGGCGTTCCCACCACGACGGCTTGCCGATGCAGTCGTCGATAGCTCGCTCGTTGGGCAGGACGGGCGCCAGCTGGTTGAGCGGAGTCCGCCTCCGGAGCTTGGTCACCTGCTGCGGTGGCGCTTCCGTGGCCCGAATCTCGACCGGCAGCCAGATCGCCCCCAGCGGGCCCCACTCCCGCAGCCGATAGGCGGTGGTGGTCCAAAAGCTGCAGCAAGTGTCGTGGCCGAACCGCGGCCGTTCGCGCCAGACGGTGTACTGAACCTTGTCCTCGCGGTCGTCGGTGGGGACGACCAAGAGAACGTGGTGCAGCTCGGCGTCGCGGTAATGCTCGAAGTGGCCGACGTAGGAGCCGATCTTCTGGCGCAGGCGAGCCAGCGACTCAGTCGCCCGGTCCCACTCCAGGTCGAACAGGATGCGGCCACCGGCCGCCAGATAGACCCCACACCCGTCCGGCGTGGGGACGGGCCACTTGTACTCGCGGGCCGTCGTCCGGCGCTCGGCCCGGACCTGCTCTTCGCCGTACCAGACAAGCAAGCCCTCGCCTTTGCGCTGACGGCTCTGCGTGATCATGGCGACGAAGAACTGGTTGGCCTCGAGGTCGTGGGTGGCATGCCAGCAGTGGTCGCGGGCGTCGTGACTGCGCCCGACGTAGTCCCGGGGATCGTCGCCATGCCAGTCGGCGAGCACCCGCGCCCCCCGGGCGGAGATCAAGAGCAGCGAATGACGACGACGAACGCCTGGGGTTTCGATGACTTTCCAGACGTAGATGAGACCGAGATCTTTGAGGGACTGAAGCCGCATCTGGCAAGAGCGAAGGCTGGGGAAGAAGAGCTCTTTGACCTGGAGGGTGTTCAGGTAGCGGTAGTCGTGGAGAGATTGGAGGATGAGCAGGTCGCGTTGGTTGAGAGTTCGATGCAGACGGCTGAGCTGGGCTTGAGTGGGATGGGACTCGGCTTGAGGAGGGAGGTCTCGGAGGATGATCGGATGAGTTGGGATGAGAGACCGTCCTGGTCCGCGTGGCGCGCCGAATTGAGTTCGAGAGGCCCTCGCTTCGTCCTTCGCTTCCTGAGCCGCAGGCCGCGGCGAATCCCCACAACCGAAGGCCGGAGCGAACCAGATCTCATCGCCGGCGTCTTCAACGTCGTCCTCGAGCGGGTCGGAGTGGGGCGGCATCATCGAGATCTGCTCCCGCTGCTGGCCCAGTCCATGCGCGCTTTTGAGCGAGCCGCTCGGTGGCCGAGGTTTCCCCCGGGCGATCGTGGGAGAGCGCTCGCAGGCTCGCCAGCGTGCGCACGCCGTGCGCCAGCCGTGCACCCGCTGCTCGGGGTGCATCGACTGCGGCGGGGGACGCTCCTATGTCCAGTCCCTCGTGATGTAGGGGGCCAAACTATGACCCCTGCGCTTGTCTCAGGCAGCCACACTTGCTGTCACCTCCTGGGGTTGAATTCCCGGGCAGAGCTGCCAGAGACGCCAGATGGC
>DATLRQ010000052.1:0-4352 GCA_035534555.1 Candidatus Micrarchaeaceae archaeon | reverse complement strand
CAGACGTGCGCCGAGGACCTTCGCAAGGCTGACGCCGACGCGACGATCGTCATGATCGCCGCCGAGCGACACCCCCTCTACAACAGGGTCGCGCTGCCCCGCTACCTGCGCGGCCAGGTCAGGCGCGAGAAGGTCTTCATGCGGTCCATCGAGGACTACGCCAAGCAATACCTCGACATCCACTTCGAGACGTGGGCGACGGAGATCGACGTAGGCGCGAAGGTGGTGCGTACCAACCGCGGCCAGGAGTTCGGCTACGACGCCGTCCTGGTGGCGACCGGCGGACGCCCGAAGCCTCCACCGTGGCCGGGCGCGGACCAGGTGTCGTCCTGCATCGGCTTCCAGACCATGGATGACACCGACGCGATCATCGAGAAGGCCGACGCCGCGGAGCACGTGCTCGTCATGGGCGGCAGTTTCATCGGGTATGAGCTCGCCGAGGGAGTGAGCTTTCGCCACAAGTCGAAGCTCACCTGGATCATGCGCGGGCCGTGGTTCCTCCGTTATGTGCTCGACGCCGAGGGCGGCCAGCTGTGCCGGCAGATGGGTGAGGCGCAGGGCGTGGAGTTCATCACCTCGGACGAGGTCCAGAAGTTCAGCCGCACCGATGGAAGGTTCACGGCCGAAACGGTCAACGGCCGCAAGGTCGAGTTCGACCTCCTGACCTACGGTGTCGGTCTCGATTACTACACCGAGCCGGTGGCGGGCACCGGGGCCGAGCTGAACAAGGGCATCGTCACCGACGCCAAGCTCCGCACCGCCGCACCGGACGTATATGCGGCCGGGGACGTCGCAGTGTTCTATGACCTGATGGTCCAGCGTCACAACCAGATGGGAACGTGGGACAACGCCGAGGCGCACGGGCGAGTGGCGGCGCGCAACATGGCCGGCGGCAACGAGGATTTCTTCGATGTCCCGACGTACACCACGACCATGTTCGGGTCGACACTCGCGGTGATGGGGGTCACGCCGGACGTGCAGCCGGACCTGGAGTCGGTGCGCACGTTCAGCTTCGAGGAAAAGTTCTACCGCAAGCTGTTCTTCAAGGACGACCGGCTGGTCGGCGCGATCATGATCGGGCCGCCCAAGGGGCGCAAGAAGCTCATCGAGATCATGCGGGCTCGCCAGAAGATCGAGCGGCCCAAGCAGGAGCTCCTCGACCCCAACAACCTGAAGGACTGACCTCGCTCAGGAGACTTCCTCCCCGCAGGCGGGCGGTGGGGAGGTACGCCAAGCAGTAGCGGCCTTTCTCGTATGCTTTTTGCCTAGGAAGAATGTCGTTCGCCTTCAGCGAATCAGCCGCCACCATTCGAAGCGCGCTCGGCGCGGTGCTGCGGCGCCGCCGCGAGGCTGCGCGGCGCACCCTGACGGAGGTCGCCGGCGAGGCCGGCCTGTCGCCCGCCCACCTCTCCGAGGTCGAGCGCGGGCGCAAAGAGGTGTCCACCGAGCGCTTGCTGGCCGTCGCTCACGCCCTTGGGGTGCCGCCAGCTGACATCTACGCGGAGCTCGCCCGGCTTCTCGGGGCCGACTCCGAGCACCCGACCTGGCCCGAGGATCCCCCGGTCAAGCTCCGCCTCGCCACGGCATCACTGCCCCTCGAGGCGCTCCGCAGCGTCGCCGACTTCAGCGCCTACATGGCGATGGCCAACCCGCCGCCGAAACCGAAGGGTCGAATCGGCTTCGACGCCCCGCGCAGATAGGAGGTAGTTCAATTGATCCCGACCGTGATCACCAACGACGGGCGCGGTGAGCGCGCCTACGACATCTACTCCCGCTTGCTCAAGGATGGAGTGGTCTTCGTGCGCGGGGTGATCGACGACGACATGGCGGCCACGGTCACAGCTCAGCTGCTGTTCCTCGAGAACGAGGCGCCCGAGCACGACATCCAGCTGTACATCAACAGCCCGGGCGGATCTTTGACCTCCGCGCTTTCGATCTACGACGCGATGCAGTACGTCGCGCCGAAGGTCTCCACGCTGTGCACCGGCCTGGCCGCAAGCGGTGGTTCGATCCTCCTCGCCGGAGGTGCGCCGGGCATGCGCATGTCGCTGCCCCACGCCCAGATCCTCATCCACCAGCCTTTCTCCCAGGGTATCCAGGGCCAGGCCACCGACATCCAGATCCACGCGCAGGAGATCCTCCGGCAGCGCGAGCAGATCGCCCTCATCTACGCCAAGCACTGCCGGCGACCGGTCGAAGACGTCGAGCGAGCGATGGAGCGCGACTTCTTCATGACGCCGGAGCAGGCCAGGGAGTGGGGGTTGGTCGACCTCATCGTCGAGAAGAACCCGAACGCGGCGGGCGCAGTCGTTTGAGAGTCATAGTCCTCGGTGGCACCCGGTTCATCGGGCGCGCCATCGTCGATGAGCTTGCGGGCTCGGGCCACGACGTGCTCGTTGTCCACCGAGGGCAGCTGGAGCCCGACGACATGCCGCCCGTGCGGCACCTGCACGCCGATCGCTCCCAGCTCGGCGAGCACAAAGCCGAGCTGAATGCGTTCCAGCCCGATGCCGCGATCGACTGCCGCGCCCTGACGCGCGCCGATTCGGAGACCGCGATCGGGGCGATGCCAGCCGGGATCCGCCTGATCGTGATCTCGAGCGTGGACGTCTACAGGGCTTTCGGCGCGCTCAACGACGACCGCGAAACGGACCCGGTTCCCCTCGATGAAGAATCGCCGGTCCGGCCGAACCGATATCCCTATCGCGGCAGGGCGCCGGGCATGGAGCATTACGACAAGCTAGACGTCGAGGACGTCTACCTCGCCGCCGGCGCCACCTCGTTCCGGCTGCCGATGGTCTACGGCGAGCACGACTACCAGGGGCGCGAGGAGTTCATCCTGCGGCGCGTCAGGGCTGGTCGAGCGCGTATCCCGTTCGGCTCCGGCCAGTGGCTGACGTGCCGCGGCTATGTGCGTGATATCGCGCGCGGCGTCCACCTTGCGCTCCAGACCCCGGCAGCCGTCGGACACGTGATGAACCTTTGCGAGGACCGCACCTACTCGATGCGGATGTGGTCGAGGATGATCCTCGACGCCGCGGGTTCGAGCGCCGAGCTGGTGCCGGTGCCAGACGATCTCCTTCCCGAGGACCTCAAGCCCACAGGGACGATGTCGCAGCACATCGTGGCCAGCGCTCGCAAGGCACGCGCGATGCTCGGCTGGACGACGTCTGATCCGCTCGAATCGCTGCGCACCACGGTGTCGTGGCACCTGGCGAACCCACCGGATGACACGGGCGCCGACTTCGCGCCGGACGACCTGGCGCTGGCCCACGTGAACGGCTGAGCGCAGCTCCGGTCGATCTGCGCCGGCCTACCCGCTGGGCCGCCGCGCGTAAGCTTCCTAACACATGACCCGGCGGTACCGGCCTTTCGATCCGTTCGAACGTGGAGGCCCGTTCGAGGCGGGACGAGAGATTCGCATCCCGCGACCTCCGCGCCGGTTCTGGATCGGCGCTGGGCTTTTCGGCGTGGCGATCCTCATCTTCATCTTCGCCAGCCCGATCGTCTGGTTCTTCACCGAACTCCAGTGGTATGACTCGCTCGGCTACAAGGACGTCTTCACCACCAGGCTCGTCCTCGAGACGGTTCTGTTCGTGGGCAGCTTCGCCATCGCATTCGTGTACCTGGTCGCCAACGTGCTCATCGCGCTGCGAGTGCGTTCCGGCCCCGGCCTCCGCGCGGTGGGGATCAGGAAATCGAGCATCCGGAGCGCGACCGGAGGCGTCGGGCTGGTGGGTGCGGCGGTGGTGGCCCTGATCCTGTCTGGCGGTGCGCAGTCCCAGTGGCAGGCTTTGGCGCTGTTCCAGCACGCATCGCCCGCCGGCGTCACGGATCCTGTCCTGGGCCAGGACATCTCGTTCTACCTGCTGACGCTTCCATTCCTGCACTCGGTCGCGAACTGGGCCCTGGGCCTGGGATTCCTGGCCACTCTTCTGATCGCGGCCCTGTACTCGTGGCGTGGCGACACTTTCGCCTTCAACTTCAGCCCGCTTTCGATCGCGCACCTCTCCGGTCTGTTCGCTTTCTTCGCGCTCGCGCTGTCGGCGTGGATCTGGCTCGGTCGTTACGACCTGCTGTACGCGCACAACAGCAGCGTGGTGTGGGGGGCGGCCTACACCGACGTGAATGCACGCCTACCGCTTTACACGTTCCAGGCCGGTGCGGGCATCGTGCTGGCAGGTGCGCTGGCCGTGAACGCGTGGATCCGGCGTTTCTGGCTCCCCGTCGCGGCGGCCGGGATCTGGGTCGCGATGCTGATCATCGGCCAGGCGTACCCCGCGATCATCCAGGGCTTCTTCGTCACTCCCAGCGCGCAGACGTACGAGCTTCCCTACATCACCCGCCAGCTC
>DATLRQ010000051.1:0-4134 GCA_035534555.1 Candidatus Micrarchaeaceae archaeon | reverse complement strand
GTCATCGAGGTAGAGGAAGCGGCGCAACTGCTGCTTGCGGATCGTGATCGCAAGAGGCTTAGCAACCGGCGGCAGAATGGCATTCAGCCGGCTGCCGTCGCGCAACGTGATGGTCACGATCGGGTTCGCAAGATCGAAGTGCTTGCCCGCCTGCTCGGCGTAGAAACGCACCAGCGTGACCAGCTCGTCCTCAGATCCGTACGCCACCGGCAGCGGCTCGCGATGGTCACCGTACTCGAGGTAGCCACCGTCGGCGCCATCGATGTGGATGTCCTCGACACCATCGATTGCCAGCAGCTCGCCGAGGGGACCCAGCGCGCCATGGCTGACGTACATGCGTTGGCGAATCTCCCAGTACTGAACCTGGGACAACTGCGGCAGTGATGCGGAGCGAGCCGTAGCGGCGTGGTAGTCCCGCACTGCTTTGTCGGCGAGGCCGAAAATTGTGCGATCGTCTGCGGGCACCGGCCGCGGATCCTGCCGATCCCGGAGCACCTCGTCAAGGCTCTTGCGGAACGCCGGGAGAATATGTGCTTCCGCCTGCCTCACCTGGTCCGGGCTGGCGTCAACGGCCTGCACGTCACGACCTCAGCGCAGGTTCAGGAGCGGGCTCTGAATCGGGCACGATCGACGCGGTCAACGCCTCAATAGCTCGACGCGCGACAAGCGCCTGGTCACCGTGGACCTTCTTGTATCGCGGATGCTCGGGCTCCGGAATGCTGAGCGCCCGAGGCGAATGCTGCAGCTCGACTCGGCGCCAATAGTCCGGGGTGTCCGGGATGCTCGCTGCCGTCATCAGGCCGTACTCACTATCGGCGTAGCGGTCGGCTCCAACCAGCGATCCGCTGTGGACGCGGTTGAGCACAATGCGCGTGCGCCTCAGCCAGTCATACCCGGCCTCGTCCAGGCGCCCGAAGTGTCGTTCAAGCGCATCCATGCCAAGCGGGCTCGGTGTCACCACCCAGCACAGCTCACCGGCAGTCACAGGCGTCGGGAAACCGGACCGGACCCGTCCGAGGTCGATCACGACGTGTTGGAATTGCTGGCTGGCCGCCTGCATCAGGCTGGTAAGGAAGTGGTCCGAAATGCGCTCCGCCTGATCTGGCTTGAGCAGTCCGGGCAAGACGGCCAGCCCATCACGCCAGGACAGGTGTGCCTCCAGCTCGTCACCGCCAACCGGAGCGAGCTGCGCGTTGTAGGCGAGGTGGAACAGGTTGCGCGACGCATCTAGGTCGAGCAGCGGTGCGATCTCCGGCGAGTCGAGGTTGAGGTCGATGAGCAAAGTACGCGCCTTCGCTGAGAGCACAGCCGCCATGCCGAGCGCGATGGTCGTAGCCCCATCAGCTCGAGCAGAGAAGACGCCGATCGCGGCCATCACGAGGCTCCGCCGGCCGGAATCTTGTCCTGGACCCCGCCCGGCTGCATCTTGATCAAGGCGATACCGCCGTGGTCCGCATACCACTCGACCTGAGGCGCGAGCTTTGCTGGCACCCAGAGGTCGACCGAGCCCTGCCCGATGCCCAGGACCTGGACGTCCTGCATATAGACCAGGTCAACCTGCGAGCCGTTGGCCAATGTGGTGGTGACCAGAAGCGCGACGTGGTCGCCTGGGGCTAGGGTGGCGGGCATCCGGCGGACCGGGACGGCAACGTCCCACAGGCCAGCAGTGAACTGCGATGCAACCACATCTGCTGGGATGAGGTCGCCAGCGTTCACGTCCACCGCAGCCACCTGCCCAAGCACGCGGCTCCGATCGGTATCCCGGAGAAGGGTCGCCAGGACCGAAGGGTCCTGTGTCCGCAGCCGTGCCGTCGTGAGTTCGTCCGGCGTGATGGACGTGCCGGCGTGGATCGACTTCGCAGCACGCAATACGGACACCATCTGGTTGGCGTCCGCACCGGGTCCCAGAACAACGAGCGCGTAAGCGGCCAACGCCAGCATCGCGGCTAGGCCGAGCAACGCGGCAAGACGCCATCGGCGCTCCGAGGTACCAGCGACGACGCGCAGGCGTCTCGGTTCGGCGGCGGCCATCACGGCGCTCCGACCGCTTCGGGTTGGACCTGGTACACGGAGTAGGGCTGCGAGTAGGGCTTGGTCTTGACGCCAAGCGTGAGCCACGGCCCGCCGTTGACCGAGTAAGTGACGAGGTAGCGCAGGACGGCGGCGGCGGTGTAACCGTTGGAGAGTCGGTAGGTATCGGTCTGATACACGTGCTGCACATCGCTCTGAGCTGGGTATGCCTGGCCGAGGTCGATCGAGTCGTAACCGATTCCGTCGCCGAACTCCCACGAGACGCCGACAAGCCGTGCTCGGACGCGCACGGTGAGCGGACCTGAGGATGCCGCGGCGTCGGGCATGGCTGCGCTGCCGCCGCCGAGCCAGAACCACGACGGCAGACCGGTCAGCCCGGTGCCGGGGTTTATGCCCATAACGAGTGTCGGCCATGGCTGCTTCGAGCTCGCCTGATCAGCAAGCGCGATCTCGGGCGTGGTCGGTGGCAGCAAACTATCGGTGGGGTTGGGAACGCAGACAATGCCGAGCGAGTTGCCGTTCGAGTCATAAACGAAGTAACCGGTTTGGCCAGCAGGACATGCTGGCAGCGAAAGCCCTACGTTCGGGTTGCTCAACGTCCCGTTGTTGTTTTGGATGGGAGCCGGGACCGAGTTGTAGGGCACGGGGCGATACGTGTAGTCCGGCAGGCTGTTCGGGGTCGTGCCTGACCCGGACGGGCGGGTCGCAGCCGTCGCGTTGATACCCGTTGGGTCGTAGCCGGCCGAACCCTGGCTCACGACCGGGCCATTGCTGACCGGACCCACGTTGACGGTTCCTCCGTCGCCACCCGGAGCCTCGGCATATGCCGCGATGGGCCAGAGGGCCACCAGTGCAAGAGCCGCAAGGGAAAGCCGGGCAGGCCGCCATAGCCTCATGACGACGTGGTCACCGAATGCACCTCAGCGTCCGTGATGAGGTACCGGCCCCCAACGGACTTCATCCAGAACTTGTCGTCAAAACTGATTGAGAATTGCTGGAGGACCGAACCATCGGCGGCCTTTGTCAGCGTGATCCGCGACGTCCCGATTTCCTCTACACACCAAGTCACCGAGGAATCGTTTGGATCTACGAGCTTCCCGACGCGGACGGTTGTCAGTTGATTCTTGAAGTCCTCGAAAACACCAGCCGCGTGGTTCTGATCGAGGGCGGAGCGAAGCTTGGCCAGCCGGTTACCGGTATCTGCCCCCGGCAGCAGGCTTCCGTCGCTGGTCTGATAGGCGCGCAGCTCGACCTGCCCGTCAGCGACCAGGTCGCCCTTCACTTTCGCAGCGTCAGAGGCGTTGACGAGGTCGCCTCGGTCAGCCGGGTTGAAGGGGTTCTGGAAGTAGCCCGCCGGCGGCCACGGATGGATTACCGGGATATTGGCGTAGCGGAGATCTCCGAGCCGTCCGGTGGCGCCCAAGACTGCGATGCCGCCGAGTATCACAAGGACAAGAGCGGCCGCCAGTCCGGTCCGGGCCCAACTCCCCAGAACCGCTTCTCTCATGTGAAGACCCCGTGCCCCAGCGGGCCTGGTGAGCATTGCTTTGGCCCTTTTACGACCTTAAGTGGCATCTTAACGCCGTTCGGGTGAACCTCCATCATTACGCGGCCGGCCAGCACCGTTTCGAAACCTAGGATGCGCTCGGGAAGCCTATGAATCCTCATCCCAACCTCAGCGATTCCTCAAGTTTCCCTGAGGTTCGAGGCACGGGACTTCGACCCGGAGTCGACGTGACGTGGAAGAGCACACCCGACTGGTGAGCATTGGTAGAGCCCTTCTCGGAGCCTGCGATGTCATCTTGGATCGATTCGGACCAGCCTCCGAATCTGCGTGCCGGTACATGCCGCCGACGCTACAGAAGCAGCGCACGCTGACCGCACGCTAGCCGCCTTCCAAGGCGCTTTCTTGCCGGTCGAGCAGCGGTTGATCCGAATTCAGGAGTCAGGCCGGCGCATCCCGACCGCACGCTGACCGCACGCTGACCGCACGCTGAAGCCGAATCAGGCCCGGGGCTGCCATCAGAAGGGCGGTCCGAGAACCTCGCCGATCCGTTCCGAGTCGGTGTCGGTCACCTTCATGCCTCGGGCCAGATCCCAGAT
>DATLRQ010000050.1:0-8978 GCA_035534555.1 Candidatus Micrarchaeaceae archaeon | reverse complement strand
ACCTGGCTGTCGGCTCATGCTGCCGGCGCGGCCGGCTGGTGACGCGACGCCGGACGGCCGAGCCTTGCCGCAAAGATAGGTGATGAGCACTGACAGCTTTGACCTGGCCGTGATCGGCGCCGGCTCGGCTGGCTTGGTCGCAGCCATGACGGCGCGCCGGCTGGGGGCTTCGGTTCTTCTGGTTGAAGCTGAACGCGTGGGAGGCGACTGCACATGGACCGGCTGCGTGCCCAGCAAAGCCTTGATTCACGCGGCGGCGGTCGCGCACAGAGCCCGACGCTCCGGATGGCTCGCCGCCGGCGAGCCCGACTTCGGTGCTGTGATGGAGCAGGTCCGTCGAGCCATCGATCGCGTCTACCAGGGGGAGACCCCAGAACGGCTGCGCGAGTTGGGCATCGATGTGCGAATCGCCTCCGCCCACTTCCGAGACCGCTCGACTCTCATCGCCGGCGGCCAAGAGGTGCGAGCCCGCAAGTACATCGTATGCACGGGGGCGGTACCGACTTTGCCCTCGATCCCAGGGCTCACCGAGACACCCCATCTGACCTATCTGAATGTCTTCGATCTGAAGCAGTTGCCGAGGCGACTCCTCGTCCTCGGCGCCGGCCCCGTGGGAGTCGAACTGGCCCAGGCCTTCGCACGACTCGGCTCCCGCGTGACAGTGCTGGACGCGGCGGAAGTGCTGCTGCCGGTAGCGGATCCCGAGGCGAGCCGGGTTCTGGCAGGTGTGTTCGCCGCCGAAGGTGTCGGACTCCGGCTGGGCGCTTTGGTGAGCCGGATCGAAGTCGCTGCCGACGGCGTCGTCTTGCACGACGGCTCAGGCAGCATCACCGGTGACCAGCTGCTTGTGTCGACCGGCCGCAGACCCCGAATCGACGGCCTCGGCGTTGAGAACGCAGGCATCAGAGCGAGCCCGAGTGGGATCGAAGTCGACCAGCGCCTGCGCACGACCAATCCGAACGTCTATGCCGCCGGTGACGTGGCCGGATCGCTTCAGTTCACTCACTACGCGGCCTGGCAGGGCTTCGTTGCCGCGCGCAACGCCCTCTTCCCCGGAGCCGGCCGTGGCACTCGCGGTGGCCTCCCATGGGCGGTGTTCACAGATCCGGTTGTCGCTCAGGTTGGCCTTGGCGAGAAGGAAGCTCGGGACCACTATGGCGAGATCCAGGTGCATCGTCTGGATGTCGCGCGAGTGGACCGAGCTCAGACCGATCAATCCGATCTCGGCTTCATCAAGCTGGTTGCACGCAGGGGTCGGCTCCTCGGTGCCTGTGTCGTCTCGGCCCACGCGGGCGAGATGGTGAACGAGCTCTCAATGGCCCTCAACGCACGACTCGGGCTTCGTGAGCTGGCCGAGACCATGCACGTCTATCCAACGTTTGGGATCGGCATCCAACAGATCGCCTCCGAGGCCAGCCTTGAGCTATGGACCAAAGGCTGGCGACGCCGCATTGCGAACCTGGTGCGGACTAGAAAGTGATGACCTGGTATCCGCTGTTCACGAGCCGGCGGAGGCTGGGATGGTGGTCGTACTCGTCCAGCAGCTGGATCCCTTCGGACTGGATGGCGGCCTTGGCTCCGAAGGCGGCAGCGCAGAAGCTGCATGCCCCAGCGATGCTGCCCTTTACGGTCTCGTAGAGCTTATGGGAACGGTTATCGCTCTTCGCAAACTCTGCGACCCAACGCGTGCCGGCGCCGTCGAAGATGAGCACGACATCGTCACCGGCCTCCTGGAACTCCTTGACCGTCTCCAGGGCGTTGACGGCCCGGGCCAGATCGCCATGGGTCTCGGTGTCGGCAAATATGACTGCAGCTGCCTTTGACATGGATACCTCCAGAATCGGAAATCACTCGAGAAACAAAGTTAGGACAGCTGTCGGTGACGTTCTGTGATGGCGATCACGGCGGGAAGCCCGGCCCCGAGCTACCGTGCACCCGACTGAGCTGAAACGCACCCACTTCCTCCCCGAGGGGTCCAACCACACCCGGGCCTCGCGCTTCTTTTCTCAGCCTAGCAGGGTGCTGAAAAACTGATTCCACGCTGGGCGCCGCGGACGTAGACTCGGCGCGACCCTTCAGCCCACGTCCCAGCAGGAGTCACAACATGCGAGGCACTACCGATGGTCAGCTGACCATGTGCATGGTCGTCGATCCGGGAGAACTCATTCCCGAGCAGCATCCGATCCGTCGCATCCGGCCGTTCGTGGAGTCGGCTCTTACCCGCCTGGAGCCGACCTTCGAAGAGATGTATGCCAAGGTGGGTCGGCCCTCAATCCCACCCGAGCAGTTGCTGAAGGCGAGCGTGCTGATGGCGCTGTACTCGATTCGCTCCGAGCGCCAGTTTTGCGAGCGGCTGCAGTACGACCTGCTTTTCAAGTGGTTCTTGGGCCTCAACGTGCAGGACCCGGCCTTCGATGCCACCAGCTTCAGCAAGAACCGTGAGCGGCTGATGGATCACCTGGTCTCGAAACTGTTCTTCCAGGCGGTGCTGGAGGAGGCACGCGAGCGGCATCTGCTTTCCAACCAGCACTTCACTGTGGACGGAACGCTGCTGGAGTCGTGGGCGTCGCTGAAAAGCCTGGAGCGCAAGCCGAACCAGGGCGGGCAACACAAGCCCAGGCGAGGCCGGCGAGGTGGTGGGCCGAGAGGCCCTCGAGGTGGGAACCGGAACCCGGAAGTGGACTGGCACGGGGAGAAGCGCTCGAACGAGATGCATCAATCAAAGACGGACCCCGAGGCCAGGCTGGCCCGCAAAGGAGCTGTCCCAGCCAAGCTCTGCTATGCCGGACACGTGCTGATGGAGAATCGCAACGGGCTGGTGGTGGATGTCGAGCTCACCGAGGCGAACGGACGCGCGGAACGAGAAAGTGGCCTGCGGATGTTGCATCGGCTGGGTCGCCGAGGTGCGACAGTCGGTGCCGACAAGGGATTCGACAGCAAGGATTTCGTCCAGGGATGCCGCGAACTGGGGGTGACCCCGCACGTTGCTCAGAACATCACGCGCATCCGTGGAAGTGCCGTCGACGGCCGGACCGTAAAACGGCCCGGCTATGCCATGAGCCAGCGCACTCGCAAACGGGTGGAGGAGATCTTCGGCTGGTGGAAGACGGTCGGCGGAGCCCGCAAACTGAGATTCATCGGCCGACGTCGGAACCAGCTCTGGGCGGAGATGACCGGTGCGGCCTTCAACCTGGTCCGGATGTCCAACCTGGTACCGCAGCCCGCGTAAGAGCGGTGAGCGGCTGCTTTCGAGCAGCCGCGACGCGAACATCAACCGAAATCCCTTGCGTCTGAGGCTGCCGGACCCTCCCGAACCCAGGCTTCTGCGCTTACAGGCGATTTTTCAGCAGCCTGCTAAGCGAGACCCGGCTGCCGTACGGGCAGGCCCGTTCGCGGCTAAGCCGATTGGTCACGGAGCAATTTCGCGCGGGCTCGAGCATCACCGAGCGAGCAGCGGGCATATCCACGCGTGGCGGCGTCACCCGAGACCAGGAATCTGCACAAGCGCGTCGCCGGCGGCCGGCTCGGCGGACTGGGGTCGAGTCGCTCGACCTGTGCCGGTGACTGGGGTTCAAACAACCCGCAGGCGCTGAAGCTGAGCGCGGCGGGCCACTGGAATGGGCATTCGCCTGCCGCCGGTTGGCGTGCGCGCCCCTGCGGACTCGTCGTGCTCGGCGCCCTCAGTCTCAGAATCACTCAAATCTGGGCAGGACTCGACTTCCAGTCCGTGACAGCCATCACGGTGACACCTCAGGTGAGAAGCGGACGATTGGCTGAAGCTGGTCCAGATGGTCCAATCAGAAACCATCCCGTCAACGCCCGGAACCGCCCGCCCACCTGCTGGGGTTGTGTAGCCATGCGCGGTGAGCTGGAGACCTTCCGGAGGAGGAAGGATCATTTCTTCGCTGGGGACGCCGCCTCACCCTTGACCGAGGAGCGGCGACTTACGTTCCAAGGCCTGCACTACTTCCCGGAAAATCCCTACCTCGCCTTCGACACGATCGTGGACCGGCAAGACGAGAGGAGTGTTGTGCGGATGAAGACGACGACCGGTGAAGAGAAGGTCTGCCGGCGCTACGGTAGCGTCCGCTTCGTGGTCGACGGGATGCCGGCGGAGCTCACCTTGTACTTAGCTCCGGGTCAATACGAACTCTTCGCCCCTTTCCGCGATGCGACCTCGGGCGTCGATTCATATGGCGCGGGCAGATATCTGGAAGTCCCGTACCACGGCGGTCACGTCCGAGTTGACTTCAACTACGCGTACAACCCCTACTGCGCTTACAACCCGACCTGGAGCTGCCTCTTGCCCCCGGCGGAGAACTGGTTGAAGGTGCCGATTCACGCCGGCGAGCGGACCTTCGAGGGCCACACGTCGGTATGACGCTCAGGCGGCGACGCGGAAGGGCAAAATACCGCCGCACCAACATCAATTAAAGGAAGGGAATGGCGCGCATCCTGGTCGTCATAGGCTCGGGCGAAACCAGTCCGAGTATGGTCTCGATCCACCAAGAACTGGCCGCTGCCATCGGGGGCAGGGGTACCGCCGTGATCTTGGAGACTCCATACGGCTTCCAGGAAAACGTCGACGGTGTGAGCGAGAAGACTCGCCGCTATTTCGCAAAGAGTGTCGGCCTGGACGTCCACGTGGTCCCCGGTCTGCGGGCACCTGCCGAGGGTGGGCCTGACTTGGACCGCGGCATCGCGATGGTGCGGCAGGCTGACTGGGTATTTGCCGGACCGGGCAGCCCGTCATACGTGGCCAGGCAGTGGCGTGGTTCCCCCGTCGGCCAGGCATTACGCGATCGGCTGGCACATGATGGTGTCTCGATCTTCGCCTCGGCGGCCGCCTGCGCGATCGGCCGCTTCGCGCTGCCTGTGTACGAAATCTATAAGGTGGGGATGCAGCCTCAATGGCTGGATGGCCTTGATCTCCTATCGGAGCTAGGTTTGGTTGCCGCGGCGATACCGCACTTCAACAATGCCGAGGGCGGCACGCACGACACCCAGTACTGCTACATCGGCGAACGCCGGTTCCGGCAGCTCGAAGAACAGCTACCGCTGGAAGCCGTCATCCTCGGGGTGGACGAGCACACCGCCGCCATCTTCGACCTCGACTCGGAAAGGGTCACGGTGCGCGGCCGCGGGGGCTTGACGATTCGACAGCGCGGTCGCTTCAAGGTTGTGCCTGAGGGCTCGGAGCTCCGCCTCGACGAACTACGCAGCCTGGCGGGCAGCGCCTTCGCGACAACCCCGACGCCAGCGTCCGAGCCAGCTGGCTCCTCGGCGCCACCTCGAAAGCGCGCCTCCGAAACGACGAGCCTCCTGGACAATGCAAGGGCCTGCGAGAAGCGCTTCGATCAAGCTCTTGCCAGCCGTGACACCGAAGCAATGGTGGCGTCCATTCTTGATCTCGAAGCCGCCATCGCAGCCTGGTCCAGCGACACCCTGGAGTCGGATGCTGTCGACGATGCCCGGGCTGTGCTGCGTAGCCTGGTCGTTCGGCTGGGCACAACCCTCACCGATGGCTTTCGGGAACGGCAGGAAATGGCCGCGATGGTAGAGCTGCTGGTATCACTTCGGGAAGAGCTTCGTCAGCAGCGTCGATTTGAGGTCGCCGATGCCATCCGTGACGCGCTGGCTACGGCTGGGATCGAGCTGCAGGACACACCAGAAGGGAGTCGGTGGCACCGCCATTAGCCTCGCTCTGTCGCTTGGCCGGACTTCGACATGGTGATGGTGGCTTCGACCCGCACGGCCGTCACTTTAGTGGCGGGAGCCGAGGCCATCCCAAGAAGAATGCGGCCGCGGTATGTCGAGGAGTCGGCCCGTTGCGCGCTCCTATTGCTCTGATTTGGGCCCAGTCGCAAGCAGCCGTCGTGCCCGGAGCACCTCGGCCACTGACCAGGCCTGGAATGGACAACCGGTAGCCGCGTGCGGCGGGTCGCCGTCGGCTGTCTCCGACACCGACCCGAGACCCCAATCATTCAAATGAGCGAGGAGTCCATCGAGGACACCCGGCGTTTCGACGCCTGCTCGCATCGCGCCCTCCACGTAGGGCCCGATCAGCCAGGGCCATACCGTTCCCTGGTGGTAGGCGCCGTCACGATCCGCCGGTCCGCCTCTGTGGCGGCCTACGTAGCGGGGATCATCGGGGGACAGGGAACGCAATCCGAGTGATGTCAGCAGCTTGTGCCCGGACGCTTCCACAACCCTCCGCTCGGCAAGCGGAGCGTAAGGCAGCGACACTGCCAGAAGGCAGTTCGGGCGTAGCTGGCGGCTATTGCCAGTGGAGCTGTCGACCACGTCGAGGCAGACGTTTTCGTCCCAAAACCGGGTGCGGAAGGAGGACCTCGCCAGGGCTTCAAGCCTGCGAATTAGAGACACCTCCTTTCCCAGGCGCTCGAACAGAGCCGCCACGGTGGCGAGCCCGTTGATCCAAAGGGCGTTGATCTCGACCGCCTTGCCTGCCCGCTGCGTGACCGGCCGTCCATCGACCCTGGCGTCCATCCAGGTCAATGCGTAGCCCTCCTCGCCCTGGCTCAGGAGACCATCCGAGGCATCGACCATGATCCCGAAGCGAGTCCCGGCGATATGGCGCTCGACGACTTCCAAAAGCGACTCGGCCAGATCCGCAGCGAGTTCGAGGTCACCGGTGACCGCAGCGTGGCGGCCGACCGCATTGAGGAACCACAGCGTTGCATCGGCGCCGTTGTATTCGGTGCCGCCCACGTCTGTGGTGTTGGCCAGCATGCCTTCTGAGAGCGTGCCCGCCGACCGCGTCAGCAGTCGGCGGCCCTCTTCGTGACGCCCGGTTTCAAGGAGAAGCCCCTCATAGGAGGTCATGGTGTCCCGCGACCATTCACCGAACCACGGATAGCCAGCGACGATGGTCGGACCCTCCACCACAAACTGGTCCGCGGCAAGTGCAAGCGCCTCATCGACGACGTCGGCCGGATGGCACTGAGCCGCTATCAGCCTCGCGCGGACACGGGCCTGGGCCACGATCTCCTCGGCGACCGGTGGCCCGTCGTCGAGGTCGCCAGCCCAGGCAGTAACCGCAAGCGACTGCCCGGGCCTCAGCTCGCTCACAAAGGTGCCCGCGTGCCAGAGATCATCCTCGTCGGCGAGACCGCGCTCTGCCTCGACGCGATAGCGAAAGCCCCTGAACCACTCGCCCGAGGGCTCGAAGCCCGGGCCGGCGACCCGGTATGCGTGTTCGAAGACGAATCCGCCGCTCACCTGCTCGATCGTCGGGCCACCGACTCCGACGGTCTCGCCGTGGACGTTGCGCCAAGTGCAGAGCGCAGCCAACTCAAGCCTCACGGGTTGGCTCGCTCGCCTGAGACGGTGAACCACCGCCACCGCCGGTCGCCCATGCAGCATCGCCACCTCGCGCTCGAGCAGGACGTCTCCAACTGCATATTGCCAGCGCGGGATGCCGTCATCCAGCGCGAACGTAGCGATGTGTTTATGCCCCATGGGATCGATGACTCCACCCGTCCACTCGTTTACAGCCAGGCGCAGGCGGCGCTCGCCGACCACGAGCACCGGGTCGAGAGCAGCCAGGCCGAGCTTGCGGACGCCGGGCCTTCCGCCCGCCACCACGAGCAGGCCGTGGTAGCGACGAGTGCGCAGGCCGGCGACCGTTCCCATGGCGAACCCACCGAGACCATCCGTCACCAGCCATTCCCGGCTCGCTGCCGCCTCCAGATCTCCGCATGTTTGGCGGCCGAACTCGAAAGTGACCGTCAACGGCCGGTCTCGCCCGGGCCACGGCGTCGCCGGATTATCAGGTCGGCCACGAGGCCGGTCCAGCCGGTCTGGTGGGAGGCGCCGAGACCGGCGCCGGAGTCTCCATGGAAGTACTCGTGGAAGGGAATCAGGTCATGCCAGGTCGGGTCGGTCTGGAACAGCTCCTGAGTGCCAAAGACCGCGCGGCGGCCGTCAGTGTCGAGGAAGAGACCGATCAGGCGGGAGGCAAGATCATCCGCGACTTGGGCGAGCGTGTACTCGCCTACCGACCCGGTCGGACACTCAACCGTGAAGCGGTCACCGCAGAAGTCATGAAACCGACTGAGCCGCTCGACAAGAAGGTGATTGAGCGGGAACCACACAGGCCCACGCCAGTTGGAGTTGCCCCCGAAGAGACCCGAGGTGGACTCGGCCGGCTCGTAGTCAACCTGCGCCATGACCCCATCGAGGTCGACCCGCAGCGGATTCTCAAGGTGGTAGCGAGACAGCGCCCGCACGCCGAACGGCGAGAGGAACTCCTCTTCGGAGAGCACGTAACGCAGAATTCGCCGAAGGCGCTGGGGGCTCACCACCGAGAGAAGCCGGCAGTCCTCCTGGCCGGCCTGGTGGATATGCTCGATGACCTCGCAGACCTCCGGCTTGTGCTCGGTGTACCAATCCATCCTCGTTCGGAAGTCCTTCAGCTTGATCAGGACTTCAGGCCGTAGGACGGTCACGGCGAACAAAGGGATCAGACCGACCATCGAGCGGGCGCGGAGCGGGATCTTGGTCCGGTCGGACAGATGCAAGACGTCGTAGTAGAAACCGTCCTCTTCGCTCCAGAGGCCCTGGTGGTTCATCGCCATCGCGACCATCGTGAAGTGTTCGAAGAACTTGGTCGCGATGTCCTCGTAGGTGGAGTCGTGGAGCGCCAACTCAAGCGCCAGCTCGAGCATCGACAGGCAGTACATCGCCATCCACGCAGTGCCGTCGGACTGGTCCAGATGGCCGGAGGCCGGAAGTGCAGTAGAGCGGTCGAACGGACCGATGTTGTCCAGCCCCAAGAAACCGCCCTGAAAGACATTTAGTCCCTCGGAATCCTTGCGGTTCACCCACCAGGTGAAGTTGATCAGCAGCTTGTGAAAGATGCGTTCCAGAAACTCGTAGTCGCGATCGCCGGCGATCTCGAATACCCTCAGCGCCGCCCAGGCGTGGACCGGCGGGTTGACGTCGTCGAATGCCCATTC
>DATLRQ010000049.1:0-7569 GCA_035534555.1 Candidatus Micrarchaeaceae archaeon | reverse complement strand
GCGGGGAAGATCTGCTCGTAGGCGAGATCCCCGGTCGCGCCGAACAACACCAGGACGTCCGATTGAGGCTCAGGCACGCTTCTTCCAAAGCCGATAGCCGCCGGCGAATGCATTTGCGTTGTAGCCGATCCGGACGCCCTTCGGCAGCGTGCGCAGCAACTTTGCGTTGCCGCCCCCGATGACAACGTCGTCAGCTTCCAGGGCTGCCTTCAATCGGGTCACGACGTCGGCGACGCCACGCCGCCACTTCTTCTTGCCCAATCGTTTCAGTGCGGCCTTCCCGACCTGA
Organism: Candidatus Micrarchaeaceae archaeon; assembly: GCA_035534555.1. Taxonomy (GTDB): domain Bacteria; phylum Chloroflexota; class Dormibacteria; order Dormibacterales; family Dormibacteraceae; genus Palsa-872. The sequence continues at coordinate 7,280 of DATLRQ010000049.1, read as the reverse complement.
TCTTCATAAGTCCGTCCTTTCTTATAGGGCAGGTGGGCCAGCTCCATCGGTTCGAGCACACCATCAACGATGAGCGCGGAACCCAGCCCTGTGCCCAGCCCAAGGAAGAGCATACGTCCGCCTCTGTATCTGCCCAGAGCCTGCATGGCGGCGTCGTTGATCACGCGTACTGGATGGCCAAACGCCTTCGTGAAGTCGAACCCGACCCAACCGCCTCCCAGGTTGCTCGGTTCGCTCAGCGGCTTGCCGTGCAGCACCGCCACGAGGCGCAGGAAGCCACTCAAGATTCGATCCGGTCCGAAGATGACCGCCAGGCAGATGGTGCGAGACGTTCGCAAGGGTGCCGCCGACATCGATGGCGAGGATTTTCATCCGGACTTTGACGGAGTCAGGACTTCTTCTCGTCGTGGCCACCGAAGCCCTTGCGCATGGCCGATAGCACTTTGTCGGCGAAATCGTCAAGTCCTCGCGAGGAGAAACGGGAGTAGAGCGCGTTGGTGAGCACCGAAGCCGGGACCCCTACGTCGATCGCCGCGATCGAGGTCCATCGGCCTTCTCCGGAGTCCGAAACCCGGCCGGCGAACTCGGTCAGGTCGGGGGAGCGGAGCAGAGCGGCGGCAGTCAGGTCCAGCAACCAGGACTCGATGACGCTGCCCCGCCGCCAGACCTCGGCCACCGCTGTGGTGTCGATGTCGAATTGATAGAACTCGGGATTTTCCATCGGCGCCGTCTCGGCATCAGCCTCAGCCTTTCGTTTGCCGGCATTGGCGTTGCGCAGGATGTTGAGTCCTTCGGCGTAGGCGGCCATCATCCCGTACTCGATGCCGTTGTGGACCATCTTCACGAAATGTCCGGCGCCGTTCGGGCCGCAGTGCAGGAAACCGTGCTCGGCCTGCACGGCTGCTCCGGTTCGGCCCTGGGTACGCGGCGCTGAATCCATGCCCGGGGCGATCGACGCAAAGATCGGACTGAGGTGCGCGACGACGTCGGCTTCGCCCCCGATCATGAGGCAGTAGCCCCGGTCGATCCCCCAGACGCCGCCGCTGGTCCCGCAGTCGATGTGGTGGATGCCCCGGTTGGAGAGATCGGCGGCACGGCGGATGTCATCTCGGTAATAGGAGTTGCCGCCGTCGATGATGATGTCTCCAGCCTCCATGTGGGAGGCGAGGTCTTCGATGGCCTTGCCGGTGACGTCCCCGGCTGGCACCATCACCCAGACGGCTCGAGGCGGGGACAGCTTCTGGACGAGATCCGGTACGGAGGTCGCCCCGGTGGCGCCTTCCGTTTCCAACGCCTTGACTGCTCTGGGGGTGACGTCGAAGACCACGCAGTTGTGGCCATCTCGCATCAGACGGCGGACGATGTTGGCGCCCATCCGCCCGAGCCCGACGACGCCGATCTGCATCGGTTTACTTGTTGCCATCGTTTCTTCACCTCTGCTCGCATCGTGGGGCTCGCTCAGGTAATGTGGGTCTCGCTAGTATAGATACTGACCAGTCAGTTTTTTGAAAGGTGATCGATCCCGAAACTAGCTGCAGCGTTTAGGAGCGAGAGGCCCGCCAACGCGTTTGCCTCGATTCTTCTTGCACTCACCGATGGCCTGGTGCTGCACGGCAGTCTGCAGCCCTCGGCTTTCCGCTGGAACAACATCCAGAGCGCTCTTGATGTCTTCTTAAGGGGTATCTCCAGCTGAGCCGGGCGGGGACACTTGCTCGAGGGTTAGCCGGGTCCGCGTTCAATCGAGGGCGCTTTCTGGTCGCCGCGGTGCGCGGTCGCCCAGCGCAGTGGCTGCGCCACAGGCGGTCCGGGCTGTTCGCCATGGCGGTCGCGATCGGCTTCGGAGCCGGCTTCGGCGCTTTCGTCTTTCGGAAACTGATTCTGGCTTTCACCTGGCTCTTCACCGGTACCAATGACTACGGGGTCGCGGGTCGAATTCCCAGCCCTCATCTGCCCTGGCTCGGATCTTGGTTCGTGCTCGTCACTCCAGTTCTGGGCGGGCTGGTCTTCGGACCGCTGATCTACTTCTTCGCTCGCGAGGCCCGCGGCCACGGCGTACCCGAGGTGATGCTCGCCGTCGCCGAGAACGGAGGCCGCATTCGACCTCGCGTCACGGTGGTCAAGGCGCTGGCTTCCGCGATCTGCATCGGATCAGGCGGCTCGGTCGGCCGCGAAGGGCCGATTGTCCAGATTGGCTCCGCCGTAGCCTCGACCTTAGGCCAGGTGGTGCGGATGCCGGAGAGCCGTCTGCGGCTGCTGGTCGCCTGCGGGGCTGCTGGAGGCATCAGCGCAACGTTCAACGCACCGCTGGCCGGGGTATTCTTCGGCCTCGAGCTGATCCTGCGCGAGGTCTCAGCCGAGGCGCTGGTGGCGGTTCTGCTCTCGTCGATGGCAGCCGACGTGGTCGGGCAGGCGGCCTTCGGACGGCAGCCCTTCTTTGCCCTGCCGCCAGCGCTGTTGCCCTCGGCGTGGGATTACCTGCTCTGCGCAGCGCTTGGCCTGGCGGCCGGGCTGGTCGGGATTGGATTCGCCAAGGTGCTCTACCGTATCGAAGACGTCTGCGACTGGGCCTGGCGCGGCAAGCCCGAGTGGCTGCGTCCGGTGGCAGGCGGCGCACTTCTCGGCGTCCTACTGCTCGCGATCCCACAGCTCTACGGCGTCGGTTACCCGGTCGTGCAGCTGGCAGTGGGAGGCGGCTACGCCATCTGGTTCCTGCTCGCCTTGATGGTGGGGAAGATGCTGAGCGCTTCGCTCACGATCGGGATCGGCGGCTCGGGCGGCGTCTTCGCGCCCTCCCTCTTCATCGGCGCCATGCTCGGTACCGCGTTCGGTTTTGCCGTCCAGCACCTGGTCGGTCCGGCGGCGGCGGGACCGGTGGCGGCATACGGCATGGTCGGGATGGGAGCCACCTTCGCGGGCGCCGCCAGGGCACCGCTGACCTCGATCTCCAGCACGTTGGAGATGACCGGCGACTTCGGGCTCGTGCTTCCCGTCGTCCTCGCAGTTGGCCTGGCAACCGGAGTAAGTGCTGCCCTCGGTCGCGGCACCATATACACGACCAAGCTGCTCAGGCGCGGCATCGATATCGAGCGGCCACGCCCCTCCACGCTCATGCAGCAAATGAAGGTTTCGGAGGCGATGCGACCTCTCCCGGCACAAGTCACCGCCGGTCGGCCGCTGGAGGACGTGGTAGGTCAGCTGGTCGACAGGCAAAGGCCAGCAAGCCCCGGGGCAGGCCCGGAAACGGCGAGACTACAGGCAGTTTTTGCGGACGAAACGCTAGAGCAGGCCCTGAGGCAGTTGGTGATGTATGGTCATCAGGGCCTGCCGGTGCTGGCTGCCGACGGCGAAAGCATCGTCGGCTGGCTCAGCAACCGCGATGTGATGCGCGCCTTCGCCGCGAGGTTGGGCCAGACCATCGAAGAAGCCGAAGAGGGGGCGCGTGCCGCCGAGTGGGCGACCGCACGTCCCGACGCGGAGGCTCGTCAGCCCAGCAACCCACTCCCCGGTTACCGACTGCTCGATCTGCAGATCAGCAGTTCGGCGCCGACCCGGCATGTTCGAGACGTGGCCTGGCCCGCGTCCACCTTGCTGGTTGCGGTCAGCCGGAATCGCCACAGCTTTGCGCCAAGCGGCGCGACCGAGTTGCAGCCTGGTGACCGGCTGACCGTCCTAGTGCCGGCGGAGCGCTCGGACCATGAAGTGAGGGATGCACTAGGGGGCTGCGTCAAGGCATACGATGCGCGCAGCGGAGACCTGGCTGACGACGGCCCTGCGGTTCAGGCTAAGCAGTGATGGTGGCCAATTCTAGCTTCGCCGCGCCGTGCCGCGGCTGCACGTTTCTTTCGCGTTCTAGGAGATCCGACGCGGCGCCACATACTGAAGCTGGTCGAGGAGCTGGAACGCACGTTGGTAAGCTGGTGGACGCGCTAGCGCCAATGAGGACGAGCAGCCGCCGCTCAAGCCGGGGCTGCACGATAGCATGCCGACAAAAATATAGACTCGCTGGTCGGGTTCTCATATGATCCGGACAGATTGCCGAAGATCACTGAGGCAAGGAAGGCCGCCCGCCGCCAGCAGTTCGTGAATGCTGCGTGGAAGGCGGCCGCGACCCAGGGTTATCGCGACATGACGGTCGATGACGTCTGTGCCGAGGCGCGCTTGAGCAAGGGAGCTTTCTATGGATACTTCCGGCATAAGCGTGACCTGCTCATAGCTCTCCTCGATGATGACGCGGCTGATATACAGGCGGCGCTCGAGCAGCACGATCTCGCCTCCACCTCGATGCTGGCAAAGGTGCGCGCATACACCCGACTGGTACTCGAGCGCTCGGAGGAACCTGGGCGGGCGCAGGTACGAGCAGATCTATGGACAGCGATGCTCACCGAGAAAGAAGTTGCTGCGGCGTTCGCCCAGTCGGTCCAACGGCAACGGGAGACGTTAAGGTCCTGGATCGATCAAGCGATTGCGAACGGCGAGATCGACGAGATCCCGGCCAACGCGTTCGCGTCGATTCTCCTAGCTATGAGCGATGGCCTAATGCTCCATGCTTCCATCGCCCCGACCCCCTTCCGCTGGGTCAACATCCGGTCGGCACTCAATGTCTTGCTTGCTGGGATTTCAAAGGGCCCGGCTGTCGTATGAGCACAGTGATTGAACAGAACCCTTCGCCGGCTACTCCAGTGCAATCCACTGCACGCCCGGTGATCGCCACGGAACGACTGTCCAAACAATTCGGCCAGACCAAGGCCGTCACGGACCTGAGCCTGGAGGTCAAGGCGGGCGAGATCGTGGGCTTCCTCGGTCCGAACGGAGCCGGTAAGACGACCACGATGCGCATGCTCATGGGCTTCATCAGCCCCTCGTCAGGGCAGTGCCGGGTGTTGGGTGAATCGGTCCGAGCGCAACCCAGGCTGCGACGCCGCATCGGTTATCTCCCAGGTGATTTCAGGATGGATCCGACTATGAGCGGTCGCGACCTGTTCAGTTGGTTTGGTCGATTACGGGGTGGCGTCGATCGAAAGCGCATCGATGAGCTGGTGGAACGGCTGCGACTCGACTCATCGCGGCGCTTCGGAGCGCTCTCTAAGGGCAATCGACAGAAGATCGGCATCGTCCAGGCGTTCATGAACGACCCCGAAGTGCTAATCCTTGACGAGCCGACCTCCGGTCTGGACCCCATCATCCAGCACCAGTTCCTCGAGCTGGTCCGCCATGCAGCCGCGCGTGGGGCCGCGGTCCTGTTCTCTTCTCATGTTTTGTCCGAGGTCGAAAGGCTTGCATCCCGGGTCGCCATCATTCGCGCCGGCCGCCTCGTGACCTCGTCCACGGTCGACGATCTGCTCGATCATGCGCGACACCGGCTTGAGCTCCGGTTCGCGGAACCAGTTCCACAAGACCTTTTCCGCAACGTTCCGGGGTCGTCGAACAGGAGGTCGACGGCAAGACTGTTGTAAGCACGCTCGATGGTCCGGTCGGTCCGGCGATGCAGGTCGCAGCATCGCGACCTGGACTGCTCCGTGTTGGCTCTGCCACCGATGATCTCGAAGACCTCTTCATGAACCTCTACGAGGAGCCCTCGGAGGGTCACGATGCCTGAGGTTCTGATACAAGTGATCTGGCGGCGTCGGTTTTCACTGATATGGTGGAGTTTGGGGATCGTCGCCGCGGACGCACTGCTGGCCGTTGCCTACCCGACCGTGCGCGACAACACTGAGCTGGACAAGACGTTCGCGGGTCTTCCGCCCGGCGTGCAGGCGGCCCTCGGACTTCAGGCCGGGGCAATTACCTCCCCGGCGGGTTATTTGAACAGTCAGTACTTCGCCAACTTACTGCCAATCCTCCTCCTTGTATTCGCGATCGGGCTCGGTGCCTGGAGCATCGGAGGCGACGAGGCATCTGGCACGTTGGAGCTCCTTCTTAGCAATCCGATCGGCCGTTTCCGATTGGCCCTGGAGCGGTGGGGCGCGCTTGCGCTGGAACTTGGGCTGGTTACGGCGGTGGGCGGTGGGGGCCTCATCGCTCTAGCGCCGGTCACTGGTCTGACCCGTGGATTGGGCTCCGATCGGATCATCGAGGCTACGGTGGCGACCGGGTTGCTCGCCCTTACCTTCGCAGCCGTTGCGTTTGCTGTCGGAGCGGTTACTGGCTCGCGGAGCGCAGCGATCTCTAGTGCCGCTGGGTCTCGCCGTCGCTCTCTTCATGATCGAGGGTCTCGCCGCGCAGGTTTCACAGCTCCGGCCAATAAGAGAAGTCTCACCCTGGCACTGGCTACTGGGTACAGACCCGATACGCAATGGACTGGTTTGGCAGAGTTGGCTCCTACCACTCCTCGTCTCCGCTGTGCTGATCGTCTCCGGGGCCGCCTCGTTCGTGCGACGCGATCTTCACTAGCACGACCTCAACCTCTGGTCGAGCGGCGTCCTGCGCTGCGGCCGGGGTCACAACCGGATCACAGGATCACCGGAGCGGACCTTCAAGGCGCGAGAGGACACGGCGGGTTCGGCTCCATCAACCTTACGCCAGCAGGCGCACCCCTTCGCCCCGGCACCGGTCCCGGACTGGCAAGCCCGGGTGCCAAGTACGAGCTCAACGCCGTGATTGGTCTGCATGCGACCAGCGCTTTGAGCTTCCGCCGCGTTTAGTGCGTGGGCTCACGGTCTTTAAGGGAGCGCCGGTCCTAAATTTGAAGCATGGTCCCGTACCTGCTGGTCGCCCAAGAAACGGCGGACAGCCCCGAATTGCTGTGCGCTGTGCAGCGGATCGCCGACGAGGATCCCGAAGCGGAGTTTGTCGTGCTGGTTCCCACGACGCCGGTGGACCCTGTGGCGACGGTTCTGGGCGAGCATCGGTCAGCACGGCAATTGGCCAGCTCTCGGGCGCAGCGAATTCGAGCACAGCTGCGGTCAGCGGGCGTGCGGTTCGCCGTAGTCCGTCTTGGCAACTATGACCCTGTCCAAGCTATTGAAGACGCCCTGCGCTTCACGAGCTATCGCGGGCTGGTGCTTGTCACCCCACCTGCACCGCTATCGCGCTTACTCCGCATCGACCTGGTATCCCGCATGAGGCACCGCCATCCTGGCCTGATCATTCGCCACGCTGAGGCGCAGCCGCCGGTCTACTTGGAGTAAGTAAGCAGAAGGCGCGGTCCGCCTTCGACGCGCCTGTGACACGCTAGGCACCATGGGTCTCGAGCTGGCGAATCATCCCCTCTTCAGGGGCGCTCTACCGGAGGAAATCGGCCCCATCCTGGCGACGCTGCGCGTGGAATCGATTGGCAGGGG
>DATLRQ010000048.1:0-3039 GCA_035534555.1 Candidatus Micrarchaeaceae archaeon | reverse complement strand
TCAGCCGCACCGGCGAGGAGATCACGCCGCGCTACCCGGAGATCCACCCCATGGGCCGCGCCCTCGGGTCCAAAGAGGTCGTCCTCGACGGCGAGGTGGTCGCTCTCGACGAGAAGGGGCGCCCGAGCTTCGAGGAGATCCAGCAGCGGATGGGCCTCACCTCGGAGACCGACATCCGCCGGAAAATGAAGCTGGTGCCAGTGACATACATGGTCTTCGACCTCTTGTGGCAGGACGGCCATTCGCTGATGGCGCGGCCCTACACCGAGCGGCGCGGCGCCCTGGAGAAGCTGAAGCTGGCGGGCGAGTCATGGCAGACGCCGCCGTTCGAGAAGGGCGGCGGCCAGGCGATGCTCGACGCCAGCGCCAAGGCCGGGCTCGAAGGCGTGGTGGCCAAGCGCCTGGACTCCAAGTACGAGCCCGGAAGGCGGAGCGGCGCCTGGGTGAAGATCAAGAATCGCAGCCGCCAGGAGCTGGTGATCGCGGGCTGGCTCGAGGGCGAGGGCAAGCGACGCGGATACCCAGGGGCGCTGCTGCTCGGCTATTACGCCCAGGGGAAGCTGACCTACGCGGGCAAGGTCGGTACCGGATTCACGGATGCGATGCTCGAGAAGCTGGCGGGGCTGCTGAAACCCCTGGCCCAGGACAAGAGCCCATTCGACTCCGGCTCGCCTCCTCGCGCAGCGCAATTCGTGAGACCGAAGCTCGTCGGGGAGTTCGAGTTCGTCGAATGGACGCGGTCCGGCCAGCTGCGCGCGCCAGCCTTCAAAGGTCTTCGCGCCGACAAGCCGGCGAAGGACGTGGTTCGCGAGGGTGGCTAAAGAGACCTCGGTCGAGGTGCAGATCGAAGACCGCACCCTCAAGCTCACGAACCTCGAGAAGATCCTGTATCCCGAGGCCGGGTTCACCAAAGCGCAGGTCATCGACTACTACACGCGCATCGCACCGGCGATCCTCCCTCACACGCGCGACCATCCGCTGACGCTCAAGCGCTACCCGAACGGGGTCGACGCCGAATTCTTCTACGAGAAGAACTGTCCGAAGCACCGGCCGCCTTGGGTGCAGACCGCGACGGTGTGGAGCGGCGGCAACAACCGCGACATGTATTACTGCCTCTGCCAGGACAAGCCGACGCTGGTCTGGCTCGCCCAGATTGCGACCCTCGAGTTTCACACCTCCCTGTCACTCGCGTCGAACCTCCCCGAGCCTCGCACCATGGTTTTCGACCTCGACCCCGGGCCGCCCGCGACGATCGTCGAGTGCTGCCGCATCGGGCTCATGCTGCGCGACCTGTTCGCCGAGCACGGGCTCGAATGCTTCGCCAAGACATCGGGCTCCAAGGGCCTTCAGCTGTACGTGCCGCTTAATACGAAGGTCACGTACGTCGAAACCAAGGTGGTCTCGAAGGGCCTGGCGCAGCTCTTCGAGGAAAAGCACCCGGACCTCGCGGTGCACAAGCAGCTCAAGGAGCTGCGCACGGGTCGCGTGCTCATCGACTGGAGTCAGAACGACCAGTACAAGACCACCGTCAACGTCTACTCGCTGCGCGCCCGCGCACGCCCTACCGTGTCGACGCCAGTCACATGGGACGAGGTCGAGAAATGCCTCAAAGCGAAAGACCCCAGCCTGCTGGTCTTCGACTCCGACCATGTCCTCAAGCGCATCGACAAGCTGGGCGACCTGTTCGAGCCGGTGTCCAAGAAGAAGCAGAAGCTGCCGAAATCCCTGCTCGACGCGACCGGCGGAGCGCCGGCGCTGGACAAGATGGCCAACCGGCGGCATGGCGGAGGACGATCACGCCGGCCGCCCCCCCGATGACGCCCCGCGTCGTCATCGCGGGTGCCGGCTTCGGCGGCATCACGTGCGCCCGCGCCCTCAAGCGATCGCCAGTGAGCGCGCTCCTGGTGGACCGCAACAACTACCACCTGTTCACGCCTCTGCTCTACCAGGTGGCGTCGGCGCTTCTCGACCCGGGCGAGATCGCGCGGCCGGTGCGCGAGCTGATCCGCCCGTTCTCCAACATCGAGTTTCGCCAGGCGCGAGTCACCGGGGTCGACATGGAGGCCCGTATGCTCGCCACCGACCGCGGGACCATCCCCTACGACTACCTGGTCCTCGCCACCGGTGCGCAGAGCGACTATTTCGGCAACCAGTCGCTCGCCGAGCGCACATTTGGGCTCAAGGACCTCGGCGACGGCCTGGCGCTGCGCAACCGGATCCTTTCGCAGTTCGAGGCTGCCCAATGGACCACGGAGTTGTCGCGGCGCCGCGCCCTTCTGACCTTTGCGGTGATCGGCGGGGGGCCGACTGGCGTAGAAATGGCCGGTGCGTTGTCGGAGCTCATTCATCTCGTCCTCCGAAAGGACTATCGGACGCTCGACCTGACGGAGGTGCGCGTGCTGCTCCTGGAAGCCGCTCCGCAGGTGCTCGGCACATTCGTGGCACCGCTTCGCGAAGCCGCCCGGAGGTCGCTCGTGAAAAAGGGGGTGGAGGTGCTGCTCGGCGCCATGGTCGAATCGGTGGATGGGGACACCGTCCGCCTCGCCGGCGGCCGGGAGATCGCCGCGGGCACGGTGATCTGGACCGCAGGCGTCCGCGCCTCCGACCTCGGCGCCACCCTGGGCGTTCCGCTCGCTCGTCAGAAACGCGTGAGTGTAGGTCCCACGCTCCAGCTGCCAGGTCATCCCGACGTGTTCGTGATTGGCGACCTCGCCGGCGCCGCCGCGGGCGATGCCCTTCTGCCGATGCTGATACCGGTCGCCATGCAGGAAGGAAGGCACGTGGCGGCGACGATCGAGCACATGATTCGAACCGGTGGCGTCAGCGAATTCAGGTACAAGGACCCTGGGATCATGGCTACCATCGGGCGTAACTCCGCGGTCGCCGAGCTCGGCGCATTGCAACTATCCGGGTTCCTGGGCTGGATGATGTGGCTCGCGGTGCACCTCGTGAACGTGATCAGCTTCCGTAGCCGCATCCTCGTCCTGGTCAACTGGGCCTGGGACTACCTCTTCTTCAACCGCCCGATCCGCCTCATCG
>DATLRQ010000047.1:0-15630 GCA_035534555.1 Candidatus Micrarchaeaceae archaeon | reverse complement strand
GTACCACCAGCGTCTGACCCGGATTCGCACCGACGGGGACTGGGAGGGGTGGGTCGACTTTTTCTTGGAAGCCATCCGGCAGGTCGCCCACGAGGGTCAGGCGACGATTCGAGATGTCCTTCACTTGCGCGAGGAACACCGAGCTATGGCCGCGGCCGACGGGCGGGCGGGGCCCAACATGGCGCGCGCGCTCGAAGCGCTGGTCAGAGAACCAGCGATGACGGCAGCGATCCTCGCCGGACGTCTAGACGTCAGCGAGGTCACGGCGATGTCGGTGATCAACCGGCTGTCGGCCCTTGGACTGCTGCGCGAAACCACGGGCCGGCGCCGAAACCGCGTATTCAGTTATGCAACCTATCTCGATCTCTTCAGCGAGGCGTCCTTCCAACGCCGCGTTGAGTCGGCACCAAAAGCACCGGGGCTGCCGACTGCACCTTGAGCGGTAGGGTGCACATAGAAGGCCATCGGGGACTTCGACGGCCGGTCGCACCGCTCTCCAGTTCGTCTGCTGCAGTTCACGTGGGCCGAGCGCCGACGGGTTCCGAGGGACGAAATCGCGTGAGGTGCTCCCGAACATCGTCCGACGGCGCCAGCCAAAGAGTTCGAAGGCCGTCCACTAAGGGGACCCAATGCTCCGGAGCCAAACTCGTATAACGGAGCGAAAACACCGCAGAACTTCATCACAGTTCCTGTCTGGCTAGTCGGCGATGATGTACTCAGTCGTGTGGAGGTGATGGGCGAGCGCCGCCAGTGCTCCCTCCTCGTCCCGCTGCTCGATGGCGTCGACCAGCCGCACGTGTTCTTCGAGGACCCGGAACAGGTGACCCGGATCGCGCCGCGCCCTCATATGCATCAGACGGACGAACCCCCGCAGCTGGGTCAGGAACTGGGGTACGAGCTGGAGCCCCGATCGCATAGAGATCGCGATGTGCATTTCCTCGTCGCAGTCAACGAAGTCGTCATCTTCGCCAGCTTCAGCAAACCGGCGCTGGCGTCGCAGGAGCGTCCGCAGGTGGTCGAAATCGTCATCGTTCATATGCTGGCAGGCATGGCTCACCGCGACCCGCTCGAGGGCCTCGCGAACCGCGACCAGCTCGGCCCGCTGTACCGGCGACAGGTTGCGCACGACCAGCTGGCGGCGAGGGCCGGCCTCGAGCAACCCTTCCTGGCGGAGGGCGTAGAGCGCATGCCGGACGGGAGTCTTCGACATCCCCAGCGATTCGGCGATCGTCCCTTCGTTGAGAACCGTGCCGGCCTCCAGCCGCTGCCGGAGTATCTCTTTGCGCACTTGCTGGTACGCGTGTTTCGCCAGCCGACCGGAGCCCGCCGGCTCGAACCGAGGATTCACGGCGACACCCTTGTAACGTCGGCAGCCCAGGGGCCGGCCATCGGTATCTCATGCAGCCAGCAGGCGACCCGGCGGCCGCCATCCTTGGCGACCAGCTCGGGGACCTCGGAGAGGCACCGGTCCATCACGCGCGGGCATCGAGGATGGAAGCGACAGCCCGATGGCGGCCGCGCGGGGTCGGGGATTTCGCCAGGGACCGCTGCCGGCAAATGGCCGGCGCCGTCGGCGTGCGGGATGGCGTCGATCAGGGCCTGCGTGTAGGGATGCATTGGCGCCTTCCAGAGATCGGCGGTTGGTGCTGTCTCGACAATTACGCCCAGGTACATCACTGCCGTGCGATGGGCTACGTGGCGGACGATGGCGAGGTCGTGCGAGATTAGGAGCATACCGACCTTGAGGTCCCGTGCGAGCTCGACGAGAAGGTTTGCCACCTGTGCCTGGACCGACGCGTCGAGGGCGGATAGAGGTTCATCCAGGACGATCATCGCCGGGTCGGTCGCGAGCGCTCGTGCGATCGCGATCCTTTGCCGCTGGCCGCCGCTCAGCTGGTGGGGAAAGCGCCCAGCCACGGTCGCTGGGAGACCCACCCTGCGTAGCAGATCCTCCACCCGCGGACGCCAATTCGACCGCGCCAGCGTGCGACCGATAGCGAATGCGTCCGCGACCTGGGCGCCGACGGTCCGGCGCGGATTGATTGACTCGTAGGGGTTCTGGAAGACGAGTTGCAGCCGCCGTTCGCTCACCGGGCGGGCGCGGCGCCCGAGGAGATGGACCGGTTGGCCCTCGAACGTGATGGTCCCCCTCGTCACCGGGACCAGGCCGACGGCCGCCTTGGCGAGCGAGGATTTACCACAGCCCGTTTCGCCGACCAGGCCGACGATCTCGCCGGCGTTGACGTCCAGGCTGGCGCCCGCCACCGCGGGCACAGGGGTGCCGTCACCGCGTTGGTACACCACCTCCACATCGCGCAGTTCGAGCAGGCTCATCGCACCAGGCTCGCGATCAGCGGGTCCACTGGGCACGCCATCTCCCGCCCATCGTCGATTCGGATGAGCGGCGGGACGGTGGTCGCGCAGGAGGGTTCCATGTAGCGGCAGCGGGGGTGGAAGGCGCACCCAGGGGGCCGATCCTCGGGCCCCGCAGGATCGCCGGCGATCGGCACGAGGGCCCGGTCGCCCGCCTCTGGGTGGGGCAGCGAATCGACCAGTCCCCTCGTGTAGGGGTGCCGCGAACGTGCCATCACCTGGACGGTGGGACCGGACTCGACGACCCGGCCCGCATACATCACGGTGACCGTGTCGGCCAGAGCTGAGAGGACCCCGAGGTCGTGGGTTATCAGCATCACGGCGAGGTCCTTCTCCTGGCAGAGCCGGTGAAGCAACCGTAGGATCCCCGCCTGCACGGTCACGTCGAGAGCAGTCGTTGGCTCGTCGGCGACCAGCAGGCGCGGTTCGCAGGCAAGGGCGATCGCGATCTGGATCCGCTGGCGCATGCCGCCGCTGAACTGGTGAGGGTAACCGCGCAGAGCTGCTTCCGGATCGGGGATTCGCACCTCGGTGAGCAACTCGGCGGCACGCTTATCGGCCTCCTTGCGGCTCATGCCCAGCTGGTATCGGAGGTGCTCGGTCAGCTGGCGTTCAATGGTCAGCATCGGGTGCAGCGAGGAGGTCGGATCCTGAAATACCATCGCGACCTCGCGACCGCGAGTACGGCGCCTCTGGGCGCTTCGCATGGTCAGGAGGTCGCGGCCGTCCAGGATCGCCGAGCCGCCCGTCCGCCCGCCAGCCGGGAGCAGCCCAAGCAGCGCCAGCGCCGTCATGGTCTTGCCGCTTCCGCTCTCGCCGGCCAGCCCGAAGACCCGGCCGGCAGGGATGTCGAAGCTGACGCCGTCGACGATGGTCAGCGGGCCGCGAGCCGTATCAATCCAGACGCGCAGGTCATGGACGCTGAGCAGCGCGTTCATGCGCCTCGCGCCTTGATCATCGCCTTGGGGTCGAACGCGTCACGAAGACTGTCGCCAAGCAAGTTGAAGGCCAGCACGACGCTGACGATGGCCAACCCAGGGAAGTCCCCCATCCACCATGCCTCGAAGTGCTCGGCTCCGGTGGAGACCATCGATCCCCATTCGGCTGCCGGCGGGCGTGCGCCAAGGCCCAGGAAGGACAGTGCGCTGAGGAGCAGGATCGCGTTGCCGATCTCGAGGGCGGCGAGGACGATCACCGGGCCCGCGATGTTAGGGAGAACGTCGACTGTGAGCGCGCGGTGTGTCGGCGACCCGAGCAGGCGCCCGACGGCGACATACTCCGATTGCATGGTCGTCCGCACCAGTCCCCTGACCACCCGCGCGTGGCCGGGCCAGGAGACCAGCACCACCGCGAGCACGGCATGGAACAGGCCGGGGCCGAGGGCGGCGACGACGGCCATGGCCAGTAGGATCGTCGGCACCGCGAAAACGAAGTCCGCACTCCTCATCACGAGTTCGTCCACCCAGCCGCCGAGGTAGCCGGCGAGGCCCCCGAGGGTGCCCCCGATCGTGAACGCGAGCGCGACCAGCAGCATGGCCAGCGGGATCGAGACCCGGGCGCCCCAGAGCACCCGCGACAAGACATCTCGGCCTAGCTCGTCGGTGCCCATCAGGTGCGCGGCCGACGGCGCTTGATAAAGGGCGGAACTTTGCGCGAGCGGGTCATATGGAGATATCCACGGCGCCAGCAGGGCGATCAAGACCCAGGCAGCGGCAATGCCGAAGCCGACGACGGCCAGGGGCTGTCTCCACGCGCCCGGAATCCGGCGCCAGGTGGAGGACAGCGGATTGCTGTAAGCGGTGACCGCGATCACGCCACTTGCACCCTCGGATCGATGACTCCGTACAGGATGTCGACGACCATGTTGACGAGGATGTAGACGATCGCCACGAAAAGCATCACGCCCACGATCGCCGGCAGGTCGAGGGAGGTCGCACTCCGGTACGAGTACTGGCCGATTCCCGGCCAGGAGAAGATGTTCTCGACGAGGACAGTGCCAGTCATGACGTTGCCGAACGCGAGCCCGACCACGGTCAGGATCGGCGGCGAAGCGGCTCGCAGTATGTGCCGGAACACGACCGTCAACTCCGGCAGGCCTTTGGCGCGCGCGGTTCGCACGTAGTCGTTCTCCAGCACCTCGAGCACCGCCGAGCGGGTGAAGCGAGTAAAGAGGCCCATATTGAAGGCGGCTAGGACGCAGGCAGGCAGGATCAAATGCTGAACGGCGTTGACGAAGACATCGAACTGGCCGGCCGCCAGCGCGTCGATCGTGAACAGGCCGGTCAGGTGGGGCGGCGGCAGCACGATTGCATCAAGCCGGCCGCTGCCGGGAACCCAGCCCAGCTTGAAAAAGAAGATGTACAGCGCCACCAGGGCGAGCCAGAACTGCGGCGTCGACATGCCTCCCAGGGAGACCACCCGGATGATCTGGTCGGTGAGCCGGTTGCGCTTCAGCGCGGCGATCACTCCCAGAGTTATTCCGAGCAGGGACGCGAGCACCATCGACGTGATGGCAAGTTCGGCGGTTGCCGGAATGTACTCCTCGAGGTCGGTGAGGACTGGCCGCTGGCTCTGCTCGGACTCACCAAGGTCGCCATGAAGAAGGTTCCGTAGATACACCACGTACTGGACCGGCAAGGGTTTGTCAAGCCCGTAGTGCTCTCGGTAGATGCGCACCGCCACAGGGTCGGCAGAGGCCTGATCTCCGAGGTTCGCAACGGCTGGGTCGCCCGGCACGAGATGGGTCAGGACGAAGGCCATCACGCTCACCCCAAGGCAGAGAAATACCAAGGCGATGAGACGTCGCCCAATAAAGAAGAGGAGGGGATGTTGGGAGCGGCGCCTCGCGAGCGCCGCTCCCAGTGAATCAGTGCGTGCCGATCGAGGCGAGGTCGAGGTACCAGACCGGGCTGTAAATGACATTCGTGAGATTCTTCGTACTTACGACCGACTGCCCGGGCTGAATGAGTGGCAGCATCGGGCTCTCCTGGTTGAGCAGGGTCTGCAGTTGCTGGAAGAGCTGGCCACGGGTGGCATTGTCCGATGTGGAACCTGCCTTGGCGCCAAGACTCTCAATATCCGGTGCGGCGCCGGTGAACCAGCCGGCGCGCTTGCCGACTAGCTGGCCCGGTAGGAACGCCAGGTAGTCGTTGGGGTCCGGGTAGTCGGGTGCCCAGCCGGCGAGGCCGAGCTGGTACTTGCCACCTCGATAGTTAGGCGTCGCGATCGAGCTGGGCTGGCCGTTGAGGGTTACGGTGATGCCGACTGCTTGTAGGTTGGCCTGGATCTTGGCGGCCAGCGAGTCGTTGAGGCCTGTGCTGCTGATCGTGTAATCGAGCTCAATCTTGGGATTCACGATCCCTGAGGCCTGGAGTTCGCTCTTGGCCTTGGTCAGGTCTAGTGTGATCGCCTGCGACTGAGGGAGGGCGCCGAGGAACTGCCTTGGCACCACGCCGGCTGCTTGGGCCGATCCCGCGCCGGCGACGCTGACCAGGGCCTGGTAGTCGATGCCGTAACGGATGGCGTTGAGGAAATGCTGGTTGGCGCAGGCTGCGTTGGTCGCGCGGTTGCAGAACGCGAACGTGATGTTGGGCGAGGTGAAGCTCGTCACGGTCAGCGCGTTGTTGCCGTTCAGGCTGGCGGCCTGGTCGCCGGATAGGCTTAGCTCGATTTGGTTGGACGCCTTCTGAATTTCGATCAACTGCGTCGCGGCGGCAACATTGCGGAAAATCACTGTCCCAAAGTTGGGCTTGTCAGGGCCCCAGTAATTTGAATTCGCCTTCAGCACCACCTGCGAGGTGCTGACCGAGGCCATCGTGTAGGGTCCGCTGCCGACTGAGGTCGTGCCTAGAAAGTTGTGGGCGGTGTCGGCCGTGGCCGCATTGGCGGCGTCGGTCCCGCCGTGCGCCATCAGCAGTTTGGAGTTGATGATGCCGAGGGCTGGGTTGGTGACGATGAATGGGATCGCGGGGTTCGACACCGAGGAGACGAGCACGAAGGTGTAGTTGTCGGTCGCCGTCGCCGAAGTGATCCCGGCCAGGAGGTACGCGGGGTTGTCGTGAAGGTTCATGAGCCGATTGAACGTGAACGCGACGTCGTGCGCGGTGAGGGGCGTCCCGTCGGCGAACTTCACGTCCTGGCGGATCGTGAACGTGAACGTCTTGGCGTCTGGCGAGACCGTGTAGGACTGGGCGACGAGTGGGATGGGTGTCGAGGAATCACCCAGCTTGAAGGTGAGCAGGCTGTCGTAGATCGCGTGGAAGAAGGGATCGGCATCGAAGTCGACGCCGCCCCGGCTGGGGTCGGTGTCCTTGCTGAAGTCCCAGGTGTAGGCGTCGTCGACGACGAGCGTCTTGCTGGCCACGCTCCCGGACGAGGTGCCGCCCGTGTTGCCGCAGGCCGCGAGAAGAACCATGAGCGCGCTCATGGCCCCAATCAACATCTTGCTGCGTCCCTGCATAAGGCGGCTGCCTCCCTAAAACTGGCTTCGAGACCGATCAATCTCGCGAGAAAGATCTAAACGGCGACAATATACATTCTTCACGTGAAAGAATTCCACCCGGTTCGCGTCGCCTTAACCTCCGGTCGCGGCGGGGCCGCCTCCGTCGCTGCCGACGTGCTGGCGATACCGGTCATGTCCGGGGCGCCGCCTGACCAAGTCCTCCAGGAGCTTGATCCAGGCGCGGCCGCGTTTGCCGCTTCGGGCGAGCACAGCGGCCGCCTGCACGAGGTCTTGCTGCTGCCCGCCCGAGCCGGCCTTGCCAGCCCACGCGTCCTTCTATATGGCCTCGGCGCCATCGCCGACCTCGACGGTTCCAGGCTCCGCTTCGCGCACCAGGAGATGGTGCGGGCCGCGCGGGAGTTCGGCCATGGAAGGGTCGCGGTGGTGAGAGCGGGCGGGCTCCGGGAAGCGGATCGCGGTGCTGTCATCGAAGGCTGCGTGGCCGGCAGCTGGGACCGCCGGGGCCGGAGCACGGGCCGCCACCCGGCGGCGCTGACGGAGTTGACTCTGGCCGGCTTCGGCGATGCGCCTGAAGCCGAGATCGATCTCTCCCGGCGTCTTGGCGAGGCCACCGCCAGAGCACGCGAGTGGCAGAACGCGCCGGCTAACGAGCTTGGCCCAGATCGCCTGGAGGCGATCGCTAGAGAGATCGCGGATCGCTTGGGGCTCGAATGTGAAACCCTTGGCGCCGAGGCCCTTACGACGGGCGGTTACCGGCTTTTGGCGGCTGTCGGCGCCGCCTCCGAACAGGAGCCGCGCTTGATCAGGCTGAAATATCGGGGAGGGGCCACCGACGAACCCAGCCTGGCTCTGGTCGGCAAGGGCATCACATTTGACAGCGGGGGACTCTCGCTGAAGTCCGCTGATGGAATGGTCAAGATGCGCGGCGACATGGGCGGTGCGGCTGCCGTGCTGGCCGCGATCCAGGTCGTGGCCGAGAGCCGGCTTGCGATCAACGTGATGGCCGTGATCGCGGCGGCGGAGAACTTGCCCGGTCGCGGCGCCCAGCGGCCCGGAGATGTATGGACGAGCGCGTCGGGAAAGACCGTCGAGGTGCTCAACACAGACGCGGAGGGGAGGCTCGTCCTGGCCGACGCCATCACCTATGCGCTCCGGTCCGGTGCCACTCATATCGTCGACCTGGCAACCCTGACCGGCGATGCGAGGGCGGCCCTCGGTCACGCAGCATCGGCTGCCGTGAGCAATAACGACCGGCTCTGGGAGCAGGTGGCGGCCGCGGGCGAAGCCGCGGGGGACCGAGTCTGGCGGCTCCCGATCTACCCCGACTTCCGACCGCTGATCCAGAGCCAGAGCGCCGACCTCAAGAACTCTGATTACGGCGAGGCCGGGGTGATCACGGCCGCAATGTTCATCGGCGAGTTTGTGGAGGGACGTCCCTGGGTCCACCTCGACATCGCGGGCAGTCACTGGAACGAGAACCAACGGCATCGCGACATCCCTCGCGGCCCGCTCGGGGCGGGAACGCGGCTCTGTTACCGGCTGGCAGAGCTGATGGCCGCCCAGTCCACGGGAGGCCACGCCGATGCCGGCGACTGACCGCGCCGTCCCCGTCTTGATCGCCACGTGGCTGGATCCCCGGCACGCGGAGCGCATTCTCGCGGCGGAGCCGGAGCGGATCGAGCTGATCTATGAGCCCGAGCTCCTGCCGACTACTCGCTACGAAGCCGACCACCATGGGCCGCCACGGCCGCTGACCGATGAGCAGCGCCTTCTCTGGCAAAGGCACCTCGGTCGGGCCGAGGTCAGTTTCGAGTTCGACTGGGAGCGGCCGGAGGAGCTGCTGAAACGAGCGCCCCGGTTGCGCTGGGTGCAGTCGACCAGCTCCGGGATCGGTCCGCTCGTCGAGCGCCTGGGCCTGGCGGGTTCGCGGCTGCTCATCACCAACGCTGCCGGGATTCACGCTCAGCCGCTCGCGGAGTTCGTCCTCCTCACCGCCCTCTACTTCGCCAAAGAAATGCCGCAGGTCAACGCCTGGAAAGAGGAGCGGCACTGGGAGCGCTTTTGCGGTCGGGAGGTCTTCGGATCGCGGATGACGCTGATCGGGCTGGGCCGCGTCGGATCGAGAATCGCCGAGCTGAGCTCGGCCCTGGGCATCGAGGTGACCGGTCATCGAAGGACGACCGAAGGCCAGACTCCGCCCGGGGTGCGCAGGGTTGTCGACGCGGCAGGCCTTGACGTCGTGATGCCCGACACCGACATCCTCGTCATCGCAGCTCCGGATACCCCGGAAACCGTCAACCTGATCGATCGCAGACGGCTCGCCCTCCTACCCGCAAACGCCGTGGTCGTGAACGTCGGCCGCGGCTCGCTCATCGACGAGCAGGCGATGATCGAGATGCTGCAGTCCGGCCGCCTACGTGGTGCCGGCCTCGACGTCTTTGCGAAAGAGCCGCTCCCGGTTGACAGCCCGCTGTGGGCGATGCCGAACGTCATCGTCTCGCCCCACTCGGCGAGCACGGTGGTGCACGAGAACGACCGGCTGGTCGATCTGTTCATCGAGAACCTGCACCGCTATCTGGACGGCCGCCCGCTCGTCAATGTTTTCGATCATGCCCGGAAATACTGAAATGCCTGAACGGGCCGCGCGCGAGTTCGCCGGTGCCATCGCCGCCTCGGTGACGCCCCTGCGCGAGGCCGGTGACGCCGTGGACGTGGACGCGATCGGCCCGCTGGCCGAGCACCTGGTCGCTGCCGGCGTCGATGGGATCCTCGCGCTCGGCACGACCGGCGAGGGCATTCTCTTGAGCACTGCCGAGCGCCGCGCGGCAGCGGATGCGTTCGTTCGAGCCGGGCGTGGGCGGGTGATCGTGATTGTTCACTGCGGCGCGCAGACGACCGCTGCTACGGTGACTCTCGCCGCGCACGCTGCCGAGGTCGGCGCGCACGCCGTGGCTGTTATCGCGCCTCCCTACTTTGCGCTGGACGACAGCGCGCTGATCGAACACTTCACAGCCGCCGGGCGCGCGTGCGCGCCCCTGCCCTTTTTCGTCTACGAGTTCGCGGCGCGCAGCGGCTACGCCGTAAAGCCCGCCGTGATCGAGGAGCTGCGATCCCGCCTGCCAAACCTGGTCGGGCTGAAGGTCTCGGATGCCCCGTGGGAGCGGTTCGAGCCGTATCTGATCGACGGGCTTAAGGTATTCGTCGGGCCCGAGGCTCTGATCCATCGGGGCCTGACCGCTGGCGCGGTTGGCGCTGTATCGGGGCTTGCGGCGGCCTTCCCGGAGGCGGTGACAGCGGTCGTACGCCGACCCACTGAAGCCGGTGCGCACCGTCTGGGGGAGATTCGCGATCGGGTACAACGCTTTCCTTTCCAGGCGGCGCTGAAACACCTACTAATCCGGCGCGGCGTGGCGATCGAGGGCCACTGCCGGATGCCGCTGCGAGCTCTGATGCCAACCGAGAAGGCCGAGCTCGATCGCATCGCCGACGAACTCCTGACTGTCGTGGCTCGCTGACTCCTACGCTGAACCAGAGTTGGTACCTCATCCTGAACTGGCGGACGCCTCAATAAGCGACCTCCTCGGGCGTCTTGACAGTGGCGAGCTGAGCGTGCGACGGCTCGCTGAAATGCACCTCGAACGAGTCGCGGCCGTCGACCAGGTAGGCCCGAGCCTCCGCTCAGTCATCCAGCTCAATCCCGACTGGGAGGAGATCGCCGACCGGCTTGACCATGAGCGTCGCAAGGGCCGGATGCGCGGGCCGCTGCATGGCGTCCCCGTATTCGTCAAGGACAACATCGACACCGGCGACCGAATGCTGACAACCGCCGGATCGCTCGCACTCACGGGAGCGCCGGCGCCAACCGACTCGCCACTGGTAGCCCGCCTTCGGGCGGCGGGCATGCTTCTGCTCGGCAAGACCAACCTCAGTGAGTGGGCCAACTTTAGGTCGTCGCGATCGTGCGGTGGCTGGAGCGGGCGTGGCCGTCAGTGCCGCAATCCGCACGTCCTCGACCGGTCCCCTTGCGGCTCCTCGAGCGGGTCGGCGGTCGCCGTAGCGGCCGGCCTGATTCCAGTCGCCGTCGGAACCGAGACCAACGGATCCATCATCTGTCCCTCGTCGGCCAACGGAGTGGTTGGCATCAAGCCGGCGGTCGGCCTGGTGAGCCAGCACGGGATCATCCCAATCTCACGAAGCCAGGACAGCGCTGGTGCTCATGCTCGCCATGTGCGCGATGCCGCGCTGCTGCTGGGCGCGCTCGTCGACTCTCCAACTGATTTCACGGTCCACCTCGATGCGGGCGCCTTGCGGGGCCGCCGTCTCGGCGTCCTGCGTGAGCCGTTCACCGGCTACAGCGAGCACGCCGACAAGGTCCACGAGACGGCCCTGGTGGGCCTCCGCGACCTGGGCGCGGAGCTCGTCGAGGTGGAGATCTCCACGACCGAGGCAATGCGCGCCGACAATCGAAAGGTCGAGACGGCGGTGCTCCAGCACGAGTTCAAGGCAGGGATCAACTCCTACCTCGCGGTCAGGCCTGGGATCGGGCCGCGCTCGCTCGCCGACCTGATCCGCTTCAATGAAGAGCACGCGGCGGAGGAAATGCCGTACTTCCGCCAGGAGATATTTGAAGAGTGCCAAGCCCGGTCGGGCCTCGATTCCGCCGAGTACCTTTCCGCGCTCGCGACGTCGCGCCGCCTGTCACGGGGAAGAGGCATTGATGCCACCCTCGACAGGCACCGGCTCGATGCGCTGGTGGCGCCCTCCCGGCCACCCGCCTGGGTAATCGATCAAATCAATGGCGACCGTGTCCTCGGCGGCTCCACCCAGCCGTCGGCGATGGCCGGCTACCCGATCGTAACCGTGCCCTCGGGGATGGCGTTCGGCGCCCTGCCCCTCGGCCTCGCTTTTTTCGCCAAGCCCGGCTCGGAGGCGTTGCTGCTTGGAATGGCGTTCGCGTTCGAGCAGATGACTAGAGCCCGCCGGGCGCCGCGCTTCCTGCCGACTCTGGACCTCCCGTGACTCCTGTGAGACGGTGGCTCCTGGTCAACGACTGAAGCATTTCCGGCCTCGGTATTAGCAACCGCGTTCGAAGAACGTCCACTAAGGGGAGCCAAATCCGAATACGAACTGACGACGCGACGGCGGGCCGCTGCGGCTCGCTACATCAGTCTTACATCAGTTCTACGTCAATTGGCTACTAGGTCCACCTTCGTTGCGGAGGCGCGGTTGCGGACCGTCAGTGGCTCTGGAGATCCCAGGTTCTGTGAGCGACCTCAGGCGATCAGCAGGCAGCGTGCCTGCCGGGTGCTCGTACAGCAAACGCCTCCTTCTTCCGAAGAACTCCTGCGTGACCGACGTCCAATGGTGTGAGGGAGGTTGGCAGGCTGCGTGGTCGGCCGCGAAAGCTGACCTCGGGGTGAGCCCCGCCCAACCTATTGTTGCTGCAGATGTTCTGGGAGAAATCAGATAGTCGGGTGAGTGCGAACGACTATCCAGTTGGCGCTTCGGTGGCAAGCGTGGCGACCACGAACCCGATTGCGCTTGATTCGGCTGCTCATGCGAGCCGAGGATCGCGGCGCGATCCCCGCCACCCCTAGGAAAAGCGCCTTCTCATAGCGTGACCTCGCAAGCCTCTGGCATCGCCATCGTCTGCGCGCTCCTTTTTTTAGAAGAGGCCGGCCTCCCAATCCCAGTGGCACCCGGAGAAGTAGTGCTAA
Source organism: Candidatus Micrarchaeaceae archaeon (assembly GCA_035534555.1). GTDB lineage: Bacteria > Chloroflexota > Dormibacteria > Dormibacterales > Dormibacteraceae > Palsa-872. Next base: position 3,078 of record DATLRQ010000047.1, on the reverse strand, counting down.
TCGGGGCCGGAATTCTGGTCGCAAGTGGATCTACTCCGGTTTGGTTGATGGCCCCGCTCGCATATCTGGCCGTGATCTGTGGAGTGCTGACCGGCTACGCCTGGGCGGGGCGGATCGGGCCGAAACGGGTGCACGCGCTCGCCGCTCGGCTGCACGCGGGGGGGCCGTACGATCGAGCCGCTGCGAGGCTCCGAAAGGCCTCACCACTCCAGGTTGCCGCTTCGCGACTGTTGCCCGGGCTCCGCGTCTACACGTCTTTGGTCGCCGGCGCGGTAGGCCTCAACCTCGCCAAGTTCATGACTGGAGTGCTGCCGGCGAGCGCGCTTTGGGTCGTGACCTTCATGGGGCTCGGACTCTTCGTCGGCGCCCCCGTGGAGCGATTGCTCGGTCGCTTCGAAGCCTATGGTTTGCGAGCGGCGGTCGTAGTTATTGTGGTGCTTGTCTGGGTCGTGGCCGCGCGCTGGATGCCGGCCGCAAAGCCTTCCACAGCCGCAGATCCCGGTCGTGGCAGGTGGCGCCTGGCCGTCGCCTTCGGTCTCGATCTCGCTGCGGTCAGCTTCGCTGCCGGCACTCTCAGCCTGTTCACAAAACTCGCGGGGGGCGATTCTGACGCCCTGACTTTCGTCGCTGCAATGTTCGCGATCCTGGGCGTCCTCTACCTGGTGGTGGCCCGCCAGACAGTTGGGTACACGCTGGGCGAGGCAGTGCTCGACGTCCGATATCACCCGCCACGCCGGCCCCGGTTGCAGCGGCTGGCTAGGTGAGGTGCGGCGGGTTGAGTTGGTGAAAGAGGCTGAGAGGGCCGCGGGAGCTACGAAGTGCGGCTCCGACTCCGTTGGGGAGAAGCGACCAAACCGCTGAGTCAGCTGGATGACAGGCGGCGGGCACTAAACCCGAAAATAGGCTGGTTGGCACCCGAGCGCGAGATCGACGACCCAGCTCTCCAGCGGATGAAGCTTGGTCCGGATGTCGAGCCGTCGGAAACCGAGCTCCTCAAAGCGCCGCCTGAGGGTGGTGAGGTGGCGGCCACCGGCGGTCCGGCCGCCCCGGAGACCGGCGTTGGCGCCGCCCGGCGCATGGGCCTCAAGGGTTTCTTGCAAATCCTGGGACCAGGCCTCATCACCGGGGCGAGTGACGACGACCCGAGCGGCATCGGCACCTACTCCCAGGCCGGCGCCCAGTTTGGCTTCGGCGTGCTGTGGACGGCACTGTTTACCTTCCCGCTCATGTTGGCTATGCAGGAGCTCTGCGCGCGGATTGCGCTGCACACGGGTATCGGGCTCGGAGTCAGCCTTCGCCGCAAGTTCCCGACCTGGCTGGTCGGCTTGTGCATCATCGCCATGGTGGTGGCGAACACAATCAACATCGGTGCCGACCTCGGTGCCGTTGCGGCCGGCGGCTCGCTGCTGACGCGGGGGAGAATCGCGCCGATCTGGCTGGTGGTGCCGGCGGCGGCCCTCATCGTGGGGCTGCAGCTCTTTGCCAGCTATCGGATCATCTTCAACGCCTTCAAGTGGCTCACCCTCGCGCTTTTCGCTTACGTGATCACCGCATTCCTGGTCCATCCTCCGGCAGAGAAGGTGCTGGTCGCCACCTTTGTTCCCCATCTGGAATTCAACAGGGCCTTCATCACGATGCTCGTCGCGATCCTGGGCACGACCATCTCGCCATACCTCTTCTTCTGGCAGGCGTCGTCTGAGGTTGACGAGATGAAGGCGGCCGGTCAGCGGACCGAGCGCTTGCGAAAGGGAGTCACCCGATCGGCGATGCGTGGCGCGCGGATCGATGTCTTTGTCGGAATGGCCTTCTCGCAGCTGGTGATGTACGCGATCATCCTGGTCAGCGCCGCGACTTTCAACGCCCACGGGGTGACGGGTATTGCGACCGCGGACCAGGCGGCCAAGGCTCTCGAGCCTCTGGCCGGCCCGATCGCATTCGTCCTTTTCGCGGCCGGGTTCATCGGCACTGGCCTCCTAGCGATTCCGGTCCTCTCGGGTTCGGCAGCCTATGCCCTGGCCGAGTTCACCGGCCTCAAGGGAACGCTCGCCGAGAAGCCCAAATACCGTCCCACCTTTTACGCCGTGATTGTCGTCGCGACCCTCGCGGGCGTGGCGTTGAATCTGCTCCGCATCGATGTGATCAGCGCCCTGTTTTACACCGCCGTCATCAATGGGGTCGTCGCGCCGCCCCTGATGATCCTGATCGCGCTCCTCGGCTCGGACAAGAAGGTGATGCAGAAGCGGGTTAGCGGTCGATTAAGCCTCTCGCTGGTCTGGATCGCGACCATCGGCATGACGATCGCGGCTCTGCTTTTGGTCGTAACCCTGGTTCCACACGGCCCGCTGAGCTGACCCATCAATGACTGTTTCCGAGCAACCGACGCCGACTGTCCAGGAACGAGTCCAGGTACTAAAGAACAAGTCAGACCACCTTTCCCGTTGGACGCCCGCCGGGTACTGACGCTGAGCGTGCGTCGGTTGGCCTGCCCACGCTGTGGGAGGTTTCCTAAAGTGCCCTCGCGGGACCAACCGACGTCTTGGCGAAGTCGGATTGGTTCCGCTGGGTTGAGCGTCCGGTTCCGGCGCTGGAGGCGGACTGCCAGGTAAAGCTGTAAGGATCGGGCCGACAAGATAGACGATCAGGAGCAAGGCGGCACCGATGTTGATCAACTAATCCGACGATCAGCGTTCCCGGACGCGCCTGACAGCGAGTTGACTCCGTCCACGTAGGTCAGCGTCCAGGTCGGCGCCCCCCCGTGGGGTTGTTATAGGTGACGTCGTTGCATGGGTGAGCGGCTTTCGACCGCCCCGGGCAGCAACGCCGGCGATAATCCGTGCTCAGTCACGGTATTCGGCGGTTGTGGGTGCATTTATTCGTTCGTATTCAGAAACGGCCAATTGGCTACTCACATAGGCAGGATGGCTAGTCTAGTAGACCGATGCCTGGGTGAAGCAGAGTGAGCTCAAGAAGCGTATCCAGCGCGCCGCCGTGGCTCAGGGCAAGGCTTGGCGAATGGTCAGGCAAGGTGGACGCCACGAGGTGTGGCAATGCGGAGTCACAAAAGTGACGATTCCCCGA
>DATLRQ010000046.1:0-16097 GCA_035534555.1 Candidatus Micrarchaeaceae archaeon | reverse complement strand
GACGAGATCGACGGTGTGGGCCACCTCACCGAGGACCGCTTCTGGACGCGGCGCGTGCGGATTACGCAGGGCCACACGCACCAGGCGCGGCAACGTTTCGCGGGGGCTGTCTGCGTGAATCGTGCAAATTGAGCCCGGATGGCCGGTGTTCATGGCATCGAGGAGATCCAGCGCTTCGCCGCCGCGAACCTCACCGATGATGATGCGATCCGGCGACATTCGAAGCGCCTCGTGCACGAGCATCTGGATCGTGATCGCGCCTCGGCCCTCGGTATTGGGGGGCCGCCCTTCCAGAGAGATGCAGTCGTGTAGGTCACGCCAAAGATGAAGCTCGGATTGGTCTTCGATGGTGACCACCCGCTCGTTTGGAGCGATGAGCCGGGCCAGCACACGCATGAAAGTTGTCTTGCCCGCTCCGGCGCCGCCGGCGATGAGAATGTTCAGCCGACCTGCAACTGCAGCCTCCAGCAAGGGGATCAAGGCGCGAGGCAGAAACCCAGCGTCGGCCAGCGCGGCAATATTCCGGAACCGCGATGGCGGATGACGGCGGATGGTCAAGCTCATTGGACGTGCCGGCGGCGAGAGCGCCGCGTGGAGCCGGCTTCCTTCTGGAAGCGTCATCGTCACTGTCGGGCTGGCGCGGTCGAGGCGTGCACTTGCGGTTCCGTCGGTGTACCAGTGCACAAGGTCCACCAGCGCTGCTTCGTCCGCGAATGGCGGCACGACTTCGGTACGGCGCCCGCCCTTGAAAATGAAGCAGGCTTCGGTGCCGTTGATGCGGATCTCTTCCACATCTGGATCGGCGAGGTGTTCGGCAAGCGGACCTAGCGGGGTCACAGCGGCAAAGATCCGCCTCAGCATCTGCTGCGACTCCTCATCTCGCATCGGCGGCACCGTACGTCGTTGCTCTTCGCCGACCACCCGCCCGACCAGCTCGTAAATCCACGCTTGGTCATCCACACGCACGCGCGTGAGGTCGCGGCGCGCCAGCTCGACCGCGAGCTCGGACTCGACGCGCGAGCGGATCGCGTCTTCAACGGCGGTGCGATCGCTCGCGCTTATCGCCATGCCGGGACCGCCGCGCCGGCCTCTAGTTGGATCGACCTTGCCAGCTCACGAAGTGGACGACGAAGACTCCAGAGACGATGCACCGCCAGGCCGCCAGCCATCCGGTCGGCCACTTGTCGATCCGCCGTGAACCGTGCCAGCGCGCGGAGCCGATGGCGGCTGCACAGCGCGTCCTCGGCCCCTTCGAGGCAAGCGCGACCCACGCGGTTGAAAACCAGACCCGTGTTGGCGGCACCGAGCACACCTGTGGCCATGGCTGCATCGGCGCGTTGCAATCCACTGCGGTCAGGTACGACCACCCACAAAAGCCAGTCGGCCGCGGCCGACAGCTGACGCTGCATCGCCTCTGTGCTGTGGCCGAGATCGACGATGACCACCTGGTGTCGCGCCCGGGCGTCGGTCAGGTACCGAAAGCTGTCGGCCGCCTCGCCATTTGCAGGGCCAACTTCCGCAAACCACAGGTTCTGCTCGACCTCTATCGGGGGCGCGTCGACCGAATCTGTGTTCTTCATGTCGCTAGAACCGAGGTCGAGGACCGCGGCCACCCCTCCCCCTTCGGCGTCTGCATCGAGAAGTAGAGTCGAGACGTGGCTCTCCGCCGCGCGCCTGGCAAGCGCGACGGCCAGAAACGAGCAACCAGGGCTGCCCTTGGCGCCGGCGATCGCGATCACCCGGCTCATCCCTGCGCGGCCGCAGCCATCGCCTCGCTAGCGCTGGAAACCGGACCCTCGGCACCCGCTGCGGCGCCGGGCTCGGCGATGACGGCAACCAATCGCATTGCATTGGCGGCGTAAACGAACGCAGACGCCTGGCTCGAGGTGACGATGAGGATGAGGCCATTGGGGCTGGTCGAGCGGACCTCGACGCCGAGAGCGAATGGGATCACCGTCGGGTGATCGGGAGTTCCACCGACGACGAGCAGGTCGACCTTCGATCCGGGGTCCGCGGCAGGCACGTCCTGCACCGGCACGAACACGAGACGGAGGTCGACGGCGGAGCTGGAGTCCATCACATCGCTTCGTTGGATCAGCTGACCGGACATGAGGTCATGAGATGCGCGCATCCCGGCGAGCATGGTTGCGTCGCCACGGCCGAAGAAAAGTGACGGGTGTAAAGCCAGGAGCATTGGTTCAATTGCGACCGCGTCGGCACCAAGCGATGCGCCCGCGGGCAAGTCTCGAGCGGCGACGTAGGCATCGACCGAATCACGAGCCGGATTGGCCAGGAAGAGAAGGGTCGCACTGACTGCGCCCCCGATTCCGAGCGCAGCAAACGCAACCAACCACCTCTTTCTTTGGATCATATCGAGGCGACCTTAGAACCCATATCGGAGCCGCGCCAAGCCTGCTTGTAAATGCATCAGGCAAGAAGGGGTCCATAACGTGCTGTAAACCTATACTTGACAATCACCGCACAGCGGTTATGTTGCACTCGTGATCGCAATCGCCTTGCCAGCAGCACAAGAAACGGCCGGCGAGGCGCGCAGAAGGTCGCTCCTTGCGGAGTCCGACGCTCTGTTAGACGAGGTCGAGGCTCTGCACCTGGACGACCATATCGAAGCGCCACAGACACTCCGCGATGCGATCCGCACGCTTCAGATCAGGCTGGGCAGACACGATCCCCCCCTACCTCCCGCAACCTTGCGGGCTGCGCACGATCTCGTCTTCGCGGTGCAGCAGCGCCTCATGGCGGCCAACCCGAAGAACCCGCGCCCCAACCGGCACATCGGACGGCCGGGCGGCCAGCCGATCGTGACCATGGTCCGCGACGAACGGCGATGGAAGCTGCTTACCCTGCCACCCCCTTCGAGCGGCGCCGCAGACGATGAGTGGCTCGAGCTCGTCGAATCCACAGTCGAGCGAGCCTGGGATCGGTGGTGCTACGCGCAACAGCATGCCGTGCGCGGCGCTCGTGCACATTTCAAGCCCCTGATCGCATTCGCCGTCGCCCAAACCGCTTGGCTGAACTACTGGGAGCTGTACCAGGAGGCGGAACGGATCAAGAGGCGCTTCATTGGCCGCCCTGGATGACCTCGTGTAGAAACTGCACCAGTTCCTGGGGAGTCACCGGTTTGGGCGAAGCGCGGACTCGCGTGGCGAACTTCTCCAGAAAGATCCGCAGTTCTTCGTCATTCAGCGAGGTCGCCATCTGGATGATCTTTGCAAGCGCCGCCTCTTTTCCAGGCTCGACTACCCTCGCCAGGGCCTTGGCGAAATCGGGCGGCAGTTGATCCATCACGGCCGAGTTTAGGGGTCCGTCTAGACTTCAAAGGCCATGCAGCCTGTAGTGATCGGAGACGTGATCTGGGAGCCGAGCGACGAGGTCATCGCTCGGAGCCGGCTCAAGCATTTCATGGACCAGCACGGGATCGAGACCTTCCGCGAGCTCTTGAAGCGTGCCGACGATGACATCGAGTGGTTCTGGGATGCCGCGATCAAGGACATCGACATCGCCTTCTATCGCCACTACGACAAGGTCGTCGACCTCTCAGACGGCAAGCCCTGGGCCAAATGGTGGATCGGCGCACGCATGAACATCGTGCAGAGCTGCCTCGACCGGCACCGTGACAGCGAGTTTCACGACAAGGTCGCGCTTATCTGGGAGGGAGAGCCGGGCGACGTCCGCAAGCTCACCTATCGCGAGCTAGACGGTGAGGTCTGCCGACTTGCCAGTGCTCTGCGCCGTCTAGGCGTGCGATCCGGCGATCGCGTCGGCATCTTCATGCCGATGTGCCCTGAGGTCGCGATCTCCGTGCTGGCCACGGCGAAGATCGGCGCGGTCATCATTCCCATCTTCTCGGGCTATGGCGCCGAAGCCATCGCAACTCGGCTGCAGGACGCCGAGGCGAAGGTGCTCATCTGCGCCGACGGCTTCTACCGCCGCGGCCAGGTTGTGCCCATGAAGGAGACCGCCGACAAGGCGCTCGTCACGTGCCCGACCGTGACGAAGGTCATCGTGCACCGGCGCGTCGTCCGCGAGATCCCCTGGACACATGGTCGCGACCAGGTATGGGAGGTGCTGCTCGAGGACGAGCCCCGGCATGCGCCCACGCACGAGCTCGACCCAGAGGACCCGCTGATGATCATCTACACGTCGGGCACCACCGGGAACCCGAAGGGCACCATCCATGTGCACGGCGGCTTCCCGGTCAAGACTGCGCAGGACATGGCGCACGGCTTCGACGTTGGCGTCGACGACACGATTTTCTGGTACACCGACATCGGCTGGATGATGGGCCCCTGGCTCATCTTCGGGTCGCTCGCGCTGGGCGCAACGATGGTCCTTTATGAGGGCACCCCCGACCACCCCGCGCCCGACCGGCTGTGGCGCATGGTCGACGACCACAAGGTCACTGTGCTCGGAGTCTCCCCCACCCTCGTGCGCGGCCTTATGACCCACGGCGACGAGCTGCCGGCGCGGCACGACCTATCGAGCCTGCGGATCCTCGGGGGTACCGGCGAGCCGTGGAACCCGGAGCCGTTCAAATGGTTCTTCGAGAAGGTCGGCGGCGGGCGCCTCCCAATCATCAACTACACAGGTGGCACCGAGATTTCAGGAGGCATTCTGTGCGGCAACGTCATCACCCACCTGCGGCCGTGCTCGTTCGCCGGACCTTTGCCGGGGATGGCTGCCGACGTGGTCGATGCCGAAGGCAACTCGGTGCGCGGCGAGGTCGGCGAGCTCGTGATCCGCAACCCCTGGCCCGGCATGACCCGCGGCTTCTGGGGTGACAAGCAGCGCTACCTCGATACCTACTGGAGCCGCTTCGATGGGGTTTGGGTCCACGGCGACTGGGCCTATGCCGACCCCAAAGACGACCTCTGGTACGTCCTGGGCCGCTCCGACGACACGATCAAGGTGGCGGGCAAGCGCCTCGGCCCTGCGGAAGTGGAGTCGGTGCTCGTCGCGCATCAATCAGTGGCGGAATCGGCCGCCATCGGCGTGCCCGACGAGCTCAAGGGCGAAGCGCTCGTCTGCTTCGTCGTCCTCCGTAAAGGCACGACCGGAAGCGCTGAGCTCGCGCAGGAGCTCTCAGACCTTATCGCGACCGCCCTCGGAAAGCCGTTGCGGCCGAAAGCGGTCCATTTCGTGACCGACCTGCCCAGGACCCGCAATGCAAAGATCCTGCGGCGCGTGGTCCGCTCGGTCTACACGGGCAAGGATCCTGGCGACCTGTCTTCGCTGGAGAACCCCAGCTCGCTCGCCGCGATCGGCGCCACTAGAGACTAAAAGGAAAGGACCTTGTCGGCCTCCATGGTCAAGCGCACCAGGTCGGGCGGTGTGATGAACGACGCATTCTCGCTAAGCATCTCCGGCAAGACCCCACGGGCCTCAGCACAGCCTTTTCAAACATAGAACTTGATGCCCTGGACCACGCATTTGTCCAGGAGCTCGCGCAGCGGTGGCAGCCCAAGCCCGAAAACATTCGCGATGATGTCGGGCTTGAGCAGCTCCGCCGAGTCGCCGGCCAACGCGACGCCGCACTCGGTGCCCGCGGGTGTGGCCCCATTGCAGGCGATGTGGAAGGGGATGCTTGCGCGCGTCGGATCTTCGGCGCCGGTCGAGGTGACTATGAGCAGGCTCGGCACGGCCTTCAGTATGCGCATCGCATGAGGTCAGGATGAAGCTCAGCCGCAAGGATCTCGTCCGCCTTCTTCTGCTGTGGCTCGGAGGCGTCGATCTGCGCCTCGCGCTACTGGCCGTGCCGCCGCTGATCCCGCTCATCCATCGGGACCTTCACCTGGACGAGAAGGGGGTCGGCGCGCTGGTCTCTCTACCGGTCTTGCTCCTGGCACTCGCCTCGGTCCCCGGAGCGCTGCTCATCGCCAAGCTCGGCGTGCGGGGTGCGCTGATCACGGGGCTCGGGCTCGTCGCGATCTTCGGGGCGCTCCGCGGAGCGGGCTCGAGCCCAGTGATCCTGTTCTCCGCGACGTTCCTCATGGGACTCGGCGTCGCCGTGAGCCAGCCCGCGTTTCCATCACTCGTGCGCGACTGGTTCCCGACGCGGATCGCGATCGCGACCGCCGTCTACAGCAATGGCATTCTCATCGGCGAGACACTACCTGCGACGTTCACCACGCCGGTTGGCGTCTTGCCCCTCGCGCATGGAGACTGGCACCTGGCGCTGGCCCTGTGGTCGATCATCGTCGCCATCAGCGCCGTGGCCATTGGGCTTGCGGCACCGACGCGCAAACGCCTGGCGGTTCCCGCGCGCTGGTGGCCGAGCTGGCTGGAGTCCCAGTCGATTCGAATCGGTCTGGTCATTGGCATGGCGTCGGCCGTCTACTTCGGGGCCAACGCCTATATCCCCGACTACCTCGACCAGTCGGGCCGGCACTCCCTCATCACTCCGACCCTCGCCGTTCTCAACGGAGGACAGCTGCTCACGGCGCCGGTCGTAGCGATCTGGGACCGCCTGCTGACCGGCCGCGCCGGTTTCGTCGGCGCTGCGGTGCTGATGGCGCTCGCGCAGATCGGCGTGGTGACTTTGCCCGGCGCGTGGGTGATCCCGTCCGCGTTGCTTCTGGGCTTCGCGACCGCGCTTGCTTTTATCGTCACGTTGACGCTGCCTCCCAGGCTCGCCGCGGCCGGCGACGTCCACCGCATGAGCGCGGCAGTATTCACCCTCCAATACGCGACAGCTTTCGTCGTCCCGTTGATCGCCGGTGCGCTGTGGGACGCAAGCGGCCGAGCGCTGTTCGCTTTCGTCCCCGGCGTCGCCGCTGCCGCCGCGATGGGCTGGCTGGCGCTGTCCCTCAAAATCCCATCTGAGGTTAGGGCCGGCTGATTACGGAAAAATGCCCCTCTTGTGGACCTCAAGGATCTCGAAACGAGGGAGGCAGCCGGCGCGCTCAGTCAGCCAGCTCGTACGTCAACGTGTATTTGTCTTTGCTGCCCATCGGGGCGCCGAACCCGCCCTTGCCGGTCAAACCTTTCAGGCCACCCTTGCCGGCGTCCGGGACCACCTCCCACTTCGTGGTGGCCTCTTTGCCGTCGTACTCACCGCGGAGCAAGAGCCCGAACGTCCCTTTTCGGGCGCCAATGGTGCCATTGATCACCTGGACTCCCGAATAATCAGCGGTCTTGTCGGGCCGGTAACCCGTGAGGTACTCGGTGGTTCCCGTTCCCTTGATATCGCCTGTGAACTTCTGCTTGACCGATGCCCTGGTCACCTTCGGACCGGTGGACGTTCCGGCCGGCTTTTCTTGCCAGTCGGTTATCTCAAAGCCACCCCTGGCGATTCTCTTCACGTCGTCTCCTCCACCCTTTTTTATGCCTCGTTCCCTGTAGAACGCGAGTCGACGTCAGTCAGACCGCCGACGTCGGTTCAGAGTAGCCGCGACCCTGCCCGGGTCGCTAGTGGGCTGACACGAAAATGCAGAAGGGGTGGCCAGCCGGGTCGGCGTAGACGCGCAGCGGTTCCTGAGGATCGTTCGACCGATCGCGCAGCACCTTGGCACCGAGGGCCAGGGCCTTCTCGTGCTGCGCATTGAAGTCGGCCATCGTGGGCACCGACAGATCCAGGTGGAGCTGCTGCGGGATCGGGCCCTCGGGCCAGGTCGCCTTGGGAAGCTTTTCCACCAGCTGAAACGCCAGGTGATTCGAGCCATTGGAGTCGCGAAGAACGAGCCAGTCGGGCTGTTCCGGCTTGCCATCAGCAGGAGGCTCATCACCGGGCCGATACTCGAACCCGAGCAGCTGTCTGTAAAACTCCGCGAGCTGACGCGCGTCGGTGCAATCCAAGACGGTTTGCACCAGATGGGGAAATCCTCTTCCAGCTTCCACGCGCTGTCTCCTCTGCAACATAAAACGGCGAAGGGGTTCACCCAACACTACCAATCACCGCGCGGATTTCGTGCGCGGCTCGGTGGCTAGGCTGGAGCGAAACTGGTACTTCCCAACGCGTCGAGACGTCGCGTGAACAGCGATCTTGGTGGGCGACCTCTCCTGAATGTCGGCGCCTCCGCCGGCGCTTGCGCTCCCTTGGGTTCGCCATCTGGGTCGGTTTTGGTCGCTTATACGACCGCAAGGTTCACGATCGCGGAAGAGTGCACGTAGATCGCACGCTTAGCGGCCATTGCGAAGCAGCCGTGCCAGTATTACCGAAGGTGATTCCTTTCCGGCCGGCACCGGTAAAAGCTCGGTCAAGTCTCTGCGCAACGGTTGAGGTGCCAAACGTCCTTCGTGAGAACAGTTGAGGCTAAGGACTCTCCACGCGGCCTACCGCGTCACGGACCTGCCGATCTCGATCGACTTCTACGCGACGCTCGGCTACGAGCCGGTCGGTCGCGTCGACCTCGGCGTCGGCGCGAGCCTGACCATGCTCAAGTTCGCCGACGAACAGGTGGTGACGCTCGAACTGATACACCGGCCGGCGGACGGACCGGTTGATGTCGGCACCGGATTCAGCCACCTCGCCGTCCAGGTCGACAACCTCACCACCACGATCGAAGCGCTGTTGAAGGCGGGGCTCACTCCCGCGCCACTGGAGCGGCCCGGTGGTCCGGACGGACCACTGACCTCCTGGCTCACCGACCCCGACGGCTACCGAATCGAGCTGGTGCAATGGCCTCCAGGACACCCCTACGGGATTACCGCAGCTGACTTTGGCCCGAGGCCTTGAACCTTGATTCCCCAGTAAGATCTTGGCGGCCGGCACGAACACGATGATTCGGAGCGCAACCGGCCCTTACTGGGCTTTGAGGATCCGTGTCAGGTTGTCGACTAGTGCATTGGCTTGGCGCAGCTCGGCTTCACCGATTTCGCTGCCGACGCGGTCCGCCCAGACCCGTTGGGCACGTTGAATATTTCTGGCTTCAAATTTCTGGTGTCCGCGGGATCCGAACCCGGTCCGGAACCGTGAGGGGTGAGTTGGAGCGGGAGACGAGGTCCAAGGCCTCACCAATCACCCAGTCCAACTCATTTATCGTCTGGGTTGACGGCGGCACTCGCCAGTTATCCGGCCCCGCCCAAGTCTTCGCTTAAAAGCAGCTCGACGTCCACCTGAAGTGCACGGTACGTCGCCAGCGCACGCTGATCGCGCGTGGCGAGCTTGACTCGATGCTCGATAGCGGTCGCACCGACCAACGCGTCGTACACCGAGCCACCGGCGATACCAACATTCCCGAGCAGTTCGATCAACTCATCGGCGCGTTGAGGTGAGAGGTATCGACTCTCTGGGAAGTTCTCATGTAGCAGCCTCGAAACTACATTTGGAGAGCGGCGGGCTGGTGGCGGAAGCCTCGTGAGTACTGAGAATGTTTCAAATGCGGCATGGCCCGCAAGGCCTAGCCGATGGCGACCTATCGACCTCACTGTTTGGAGGTGATGCTCGTGATCGGCGAGGACAAGAGCGACGGCTACGCTCGTGTCGACTAAGAAGTCAGGCTGTTTACCTCTGGTCGGCATCACGAAGGGCGCGGACACCGTTGTCATTGAGTTTCACGCCGGAGGCGGGAATGACCAAACGTCCCGAGCGTCGCTGAAGGTTCTTTCCGGTGATTGGCTCGACCCGCAGGGAGGCGCCGTCGGCATCTATTTCGACGGGACCAGCGCGCAGGCCCAAGCGATCCCGTAGCGTCTTCGGGATAACCAACCGACCCGCCTTGTCAATGGTTGTCTTCATACCAGAACAGTACCATATGAATGGGTGGCTCCCCTCAGGAGATGGGCCGTGGTCATGGGAAGGCGCGCTGGGCGATGTCGGTTTCGTCGCCGAGCGCCTGCAACTGGTCAACCCTGCGATTGCCCTTCATCTCCCGTCTCCCTCTCTCCCTTCGACCCTGCCGAATTGCGAATCCAGCGCCGGGTGCGCAAACCCGGACCTGCATCCCCTGCGGCGGCAAATCGTGCCCCGAGGTCGGTTGTCGGGGCCAATCCGTTTAACTAGCCTCAACGACTGGCTCGCTGACGAGGTCCCCACCCCGGACGAAGCGGTGGGAGGTCGCTGAGGTCGGGGTCTTGCGGTGACTGGCCCTCGCCGTCGTCAGCACTCCACGCCCTGCCGTACTGGTCAGGGAGCGCGCCCCAGCCGAAGTACGGCCGGCGTCTCGCGGGAAAAATGCCGAGAGATTCAAGTGGATTAATGGGCGCCGTACCGGTCGTGCATAGATGGGCCCAATCGTCACCGAGGTCGAAGACATATAGAAACCGCTGCCCCGGCTCGAGAAGAGAAAGCTTCACAACGCGCTCGTCGAGAACAGGCTCTTCGTCTTCCCACTCTGCCTCGGCGATCCCGATGCGAGTGCGGTCGCCAAGCTCGAATTCATGCAGATGTGACCTGTCCCACCTCGCAAATGCGTCGTCAATCGCAGTTGCAAGCTCACCAAATGAATGATCTGCAGCCGCAGCGAAGCCTCGACCCGGGCGCGGCCAATAGTGTTCACCACGGCCTTGAACGAGCTCAACCTGCACCGAGATCCATGTGCCGTGGCGTACACGCGACCCTCTTCGAGGTAGCGGGATGATGCCCTTTTTCACCTCCGCGTTCGCTCGCTATCCTGCCACCGGTCCGGCGTTTTCACCTCGCTCCTCCCACCGCTCGAGCGTGCGAACCGCAAACCCCACGTGAACACCAGACACGGCACAGAACTTCCAGAGTTCACTCGCTGCCAGTTGGTAATGGTGAATCAGATCGTCGAGCCCAAACGTGTCGATCTCACCGGCGTCGTACCGAACAAAGCCTGCCCGGACACGTTCGAGAAGATCGGCCAGCTTCGCCTCGTGGTATGTGGCCAGCAACGCTTGATCCGCGCGGCGCTTGGCTTTTTCGTTCGTTGGCGGTCCTGCCATCAGCTAGATCATGTCCGTTCAACCCCTACGGGGGCAATCGATCTGCCCTGGAGGGTCGCCTGACACCAGGCGCTTCCTTCCGCGACGAATTTTCGCGTCTACCTCATTCGCCACCTCGACAATCTGCCCTACCAGGCAGGTGGGGTTGTTGATTCCGTTGACGCGGGATATAGCAACTAACCAGGTTATTGGGAGGCGAAACCTCGAGCGGGAGGCCGGGTTTGTCTTTCCGTACCAAACATCGCGTTAGTTCGTGGTCGGTTTGGCTAACTGACTTAAACACTTAAGCGGGGAAGTATCGCGCGCGGCGGAAGGATTTCGAGGCCGCGCACCACGATGCCCTCGAAATGGTGATCACGCGTAACTAGGGCGTCCGCGCGACTCTCCCTTGCGAGTTGGATGAGGTAGTCGTCGCCAGCGTCTGCCGGCACCATCCTCGGCGGATCAATTGGGTCGGCAAGCCAGATCGAATCCTCCTCAATGCGGCGACAGAATTCATCGACCTCATCTGGCGTGATGCCGTAGCGCCTCGAAATCCTCGGGTCGAGGAGAGCCTTGCGAACTTCGCCCACCAGCTGCGGAGATGCGATCAATTCGAAAGCACCGTCACGCCAGAGATCCAGGAGCCGGCACGCTGCCCCCGCGACGGCCAGGACGCCGGCAATCAGGCAATCCGCATCGATGACGACGCGCAAGCGTGATCAGGAACGTGACGATCGGGACGGCGATTTCCTGGGAGGCGGCTTCAGCCGGCCCTCGTGGACGGCGCGATGGGCCAGATCATGTGCCTCCTCCTCGCCCAAGGCGGCTTTTGCCCTGATGCGGTCGATGATCCCCAGCCCTTCCCGTAGGGCAGCCTCCAAAACCTCAGAGTCGCGGCGTCCGGTGCGAGCCGCCCGGACCCGCACCTGGCGCATCAACCCCTCGTCGATCGAAAGAGTCGTCTTCACTTTAGCCATATTTCCATAGTGCCATATCAGGGCGAAAAATCGCAGAGCAGATCGCCCAAGTCAAGGTCTATCCATCAGAACATCCCACCAGCGACTGCTCTTGTGTCGAGCCAGCAGCGCCGCTTCCTCGGCCGTAGTCCCTACGTCGTGCTCCGGACCTTGCCGTGAATCGAGTGGACTGAGGACGGAGGTGGAGCGGGTCGTCTCCGCAGTTTCTGATCAGGTATTGATCGTGTCGCTGTACGCAGTAAACAAAAGAGGGGCATCTCCCGAAGCGCGCTCATCGTCGCGGCGGTGGAGGCGTCACTTGACGCCTCAGGTCAGATCGACCACCTCACGCCTTTCATCGGAGTCATCAACGGCGCACCGCGCAGTCTTTCGGAGTCTGTCGACGACATATACCTTTGACGCTGGGTCGGATGGGCTCGGCTGACCAATCAGGTGGGCGCGACTATGGTCATCCCCATCGCTGAAGCTGCCTCCGCCATCCGGCTCTCGTAGGTGACTACCCGCCGAAGACTGCCGCCTAGCTGGCGCATGGTCGCGATGTGAATGGCGTCCAGCGAGCGAAGTTGCGCCGGCAGCAACGTCCCCGCGTCGAGGAGGATCCGGTCGCTGACCCGAATCAGCTCAACGCGGCTCAGCACCTCATAGCCCCTTTGCACCGCCACTGGACCCAGCGGTAATAGCGCTCTAGCGACCTCGGTCCGCGCGAGGGCGCTTACGACGACCGGCGCCCGGCGTCGCAGGTAACGCCGGAGAGCGGACGACTCTTTCTCAGCGACCGCGAGCTTCACGATCGCGGACGAGTCCAGGTAGATCGCGCGCTCAGCGTTCATCGCGACGCAGCCGAGCCAGGATCACCGAAGGTGATTCCTTTCCGGCCGGCACCGGCAAGGGTGCGGGGAGATCTGTGAGGTTGCCTGCAGCAGGCATCACTTCGCCGGCCGCGCGGAGTTGCTTTAACCGTCCGGCTTCGGGCAGTGGGGCAAGCACCGCGACTGGCCTGCCGCGATCGGTGACCTCTATGGTTTCACCGGCCTCAACGCGGCGCAGCAGTTCGCTGGCACGCTGACGAAGTTCACGAACACCAACAGTTGCCATGTGCTATTTGTAGCACAAGCTGTGGTGGAGCGGGAGACGGGGATTTCCGTCCCTAGTACCAAGCACCGCGTTGAATTCAGTTATCGGCTCGAGTAGCGCTCAAGCGGCTGGCATTGAACCGTATGACGGAGGGAGCGTTTGATAGCGACATACCTGCCGTAAGGCGAACCAAGCGATCACGCTGACAGGTAGTCCGACAACCCTCCACCGATCCCCATCTGATTCGCGCGATGCCAATCACGATGATCCGATTCGGTCACGACGGTGTCGGAGAATCCAGGTCGCCTCGCAAGACCACGAACGCAGACTCGAGTGGTGTCTCATCTGCAGCAAACGCATCGAATGCTCCCATGAGTTGGTCGTCCGTAGTGCTGGCCGTCATGAGCTTAAGGTCCGCGATCTCCTTGGAGGTTGCCGTACGAGCAGTCTCTATGTCGCGCTGCACGTTGGCTGGCACTTTCTTCTCGAACGCGAGTAGATTGCTGTTCATCTTCATGTCCGCGTCGAAGCAGACATTCGCAGCCGCTCGGATCGTTGCGGTGTCCGTCGACTGAGCAGTGACCGCACTCCACAACTCGGCGGTGGCCGCGTCGGAGGGCGTAACAATCGCCGCATAGTCCGCCCCCAAGTTCTCTGTCGGCGAATGTGAGGCTGAGCCTGCTGCTCCTCTACACGCAGCCACTAGCAGGATGGCCAGTACCCCAGCGAAAGCAGGCATCGGGCGCTTCACAGCGATCCCGCAGATGTTGTTATGCAAACACCAACAAGTCTACTGATAGGATCGAAGGCTGCCGGATCGCCTGGGCGCATCATCAAAATTGATGCCTGAGGTGCGCGGAAAGTGCCTCGGGCCATGCCTGGAATCCCGGGTAGGCTAGTTGTTCGAACATCTTGCGGCGGAGGCTCTGCCAGAAGGGACGCTCTGCGTCGTAGCTGTCCCACGCGAAGCTTGGAAGCCGTCTTTTGAGGGTTGTACTGGAGCACCACACGTTCGCTTGTTCGAACCTGGCCGAGGCCCGCGAACGTGTGCGGGGCTTGCCTGGACCTCAGCGGTTAGCGCTGGGCGCGACCATGGGTTAGTCGCCGAACTGTGAGAGGACGAACTTCGGCGATTCGATCGAAGTCGCGGTCGACGTGAACCACGCCAAGGCCATGGTGCAGCGCGGTTTCGGCGATGAGCAGGTCAGGTATCGGCGTGCGATGCCACATGCCGTGATGGTGCGCAAGGTCTCGCTGAAGCCGAAGGGCGCGTTCCAATATGTCGGACGGCGCGGCGACGGTATCGAAATTCGCACGAAGGTCGGCCTTGAGTTCGTCGTAGTCCTGCGCCGATCGAGCTGAATACAGCTGTTCAAGTTCGCCCACGTGACAGACGAACAGTGAGCCGGCCATCTCCTGCAATTGGGAGGCAACCTGGAGATTGTCTACGCGCGCCGCGGCGCTTTTGTCGAGGATCCAGCCGGCTACCGCCACATGTCCTCCGATCTCAGCACCTTGAGGTCCGCACGCTTACTGAGCCGTTGAAAATAACCCTGCTGTCCACTTGCCCGCGTCGAGCGCGCGCCCTCCATCGCTTCTGCCGCGAGGCGCAGCGATTCCTCGACCGTGGCGCGAGTAGTCTTGGCCCCCAGCGCCTTCTTGGCACGCGCGAGAAGCCCTTCGTCAATCTCGATTGTGGTTCGCTTGGTCATATGTACATATTAGCACTACACCGGGTACATAGTTCTATGCGCACTCGAGGACGTGCGGGAGGAAATGCTGGAGCACCATACGTTCGCCTGTTCGAACCTTCACGACGCCCGCGAGCGGATGCGCTGGTTGGTATCGAGGACGGCTAGCCAAACCGCCTGCTGAGCTGATCGACGATATACCGCTCCATCAAGCGGTGGTCGCCCGTCGCCATGGACCGTTCGGAGGCGTTCGCATAGTCGGTTGAATCGGGCCTGGGCCGCAGCCGTACCACGGGCGGCAACCCATAGCGAACAAGAATCCAGTTGCTCAAGATGCGAGCAGTCCGGCCGTTTCCATCGGCAAATGGGTGGATCCGGACCCACTCTCCATGTCCGAAGGAGGCAAGCTCAACGACTCTCAGCAAGGCGACGGACTCGCTGACATCGCCCGGGCTTTCCGCATCGAGGTCTATGAGCCGCCCACTCAAGGATTCTTCAAAATGCCGAAGCTCGGCCGCTACCCGTTCGGCCAAGACACCGGGAACATTCTCGACCGCTACGTTGCACTCCCGCAGGGCCTCCGTAACGCCGGTTCCGCGGAATTCCCCTAATGGATAGTCTGGATCAGTCTTTACCCCGGCATTGACGTCGCGATGCCAGCCACGCATGAGGTCTAACGAGAATGCGACCCGGTTTCTCGAATTGGCGATGACGCGGCGGAGGATCAGGGCGCAGTTGCGCGCAATCCGGTGTTGAGACTCCGGGGTTTCCCTACCCCAGATCGGCTCAGCGCGTCGCCTCGTCGAGCGTCCGTCGCAACTTCAGAGCATCCTCCCGGGAGATGCGCCTGGCCCGGAGAGGGTCCTGGTACTTGCCCTCGGCCTCGGATGTCTCCCTTGCCGCAGCGGTGATCAACCGAGCTCTTTGACCTCTGGTCATGCTGCGAAGCTTGTCCACCATTCGCACGAGTTTCCCTTCCAGTTCGCCAGCCGCCTCGTGTAGCGGGGCATCGATGAGGTCCTGAATGAGCTGATTCACTGAGGTATGACGCTCGTCAGCCACCAGCGAGAGCAGCTCGTGCTGCGCCGGGTCGTTGAACCTCACCGTGATGGTGGGGCGCTCGGCAACCGCACTTCTTCGTACAGCACGCCTCACACGTGCGTTCGCCTTCACCGCTCCATGATAGCAAATCAACTAATTGCCATCAGATGCCGGTATTGATGCAAATCAAGCTGGAGCGGGAGACGGGGATTGACGCCCCGAGTACCAAGCGCTCAGTCGAGTTCAATTACCGACTCGGCTGAGCGATTTCGTCCTCGAGAGGCCACAGAAGTCCAGCCCATGAGCTGCCAAACTCCTTAAACAGGTCTCATGGGCGCCGCCCCAACAATCGTCAGCAGTCCAGGGCGTAACTGATGGCCGTACAAACGCGGCCCATGACCGCGTCACCGACTCCTCCAATCCGCGTAGTAAGTGACGCCTGTGTAACTGTATGAAGACCATCACAGTTGAT
>DATLRQ010000045.1:0-8234 GCA_035534555.1 Candidatus Micrarchaeaceae archaeon | reverse complement strand
GGTGGTGCGGATGTCGTCGGTCT
This sequence comes from Candidatus Micrarchaeaceae archaeon, assembly GCA_035534555.1. Lineage (GTDB taxonomy): Bacteria > Chloroflexota > Dormibacteria > Dormibacterales > Dormibacteraceae > Palsa-872. Next base: position 8,211 of record DATLRQ010000045.1, on the reverse strand, counting down.
CGAAGACGCCGCCGCCCATCACGCCCTTGGCGACCAGCCGGAGGAGGGCCTGGGCGTCCTCCTCGCTGAACATCGGCGGCTGAGGGCGGGCGAGGAGGATGTTGAGGTCGGGCTGGTCCTTCGGGCCGACCGTGAGCCAGCGGAACCCGTCCATGGTCGCGTCGCTGCGCACCTCGAAGCCTAGCTTCTCCGTGTAGAAGTCCTTGGCGCGCTCCTGGTCTTCGACGAACACGTTCACGTTTGAGAGTTTCTTGATCACGGCCCCGACGCTACCGCGCGCCCGCCTTCGGGGCTTCTTCCGGATTGCTGACTTCTGGGGACACCCGGCCGCGTTCACATGAGGACGAAGCAGCCCGGGATGGGCGGCGCGCCGGCAGAGGCACTCCGGTACTCGGTCGGTGACGTGCCCACGAGGTCGCGGAAGCGCATCGGATGTAATGGCGCGTATGGCGTCATCCTCGACGGAAGCAGGCTATTCTCGCGCGGCCGGCCCCCGCCGCCACGCCGCTGTGCACTTTGCGCAGTACCGGCTGTCGGCAGGCTGGTCTCGCGGCAGCAGTGCCCCGCAGTTGGCACAGTGGCCCGGGTTGCTCCGCGTGGCGTCATCCTCGACGGGATCAGGCTGCTCTCGCGCGGCTGCCCCCCGCCAATATGCCGCTGTGCACTTTGCGCAGTACCGGCTGTCGGCAGGCTGGCCCGGAGGCAGCGGTGCACCGCAGTTGGCACAGTGGCCCGGGTCGGTCATGGGCGGGTCCTCTGGTCTTCGACGAACACGTTCACGTTCGAGAGCTCCTTGATCATGGCTCCGACGCTAACGCGCGCCGGTCGTCGGTGCTTCTTCCGGATTGCTGACTTCTGGCGAGACCCGGCCGCGTCCACATGAGGACGAAGCAGCCCGGAATGGGCTGAGCGCCCGCAGAGGCACTCCGGTACTCGGTCGGTGACATGCCCACGAGGTCACGGAAGCGCGAACTGAAGGAGCCGACGCTCTCGAACCCGACCAAGAAGCAGATCTCGGTGATGGTCAGGTTGGCCGCTCGCAGCAGGTCCTTGGCGCGCTCGATCCGGCGCCGGGTCAGATATGTCCTCGGAGTCTCGCCGTAAGCCTTGGTGAACGCCCGCGCGAAGTGGAACTTGGACAAGTGCGCCGCCTGCGCCATCGAGTCGAGGGTGAGCGGCTGGGCGAAGTCGCGGTCGCTGAGCTCGCGCGCCCGCCGCAGCGCATTCAGGATCTCTGGATGGCTCAAGGCCAGACGCTCTCCAGGGAAGCCGCGACCCGGTTGAAGACGGCGCCGTGGCTACGCCGGGAGAAGGGCTCGGGCATGACGGCACTCAGTAGTGCATTGATGCCTTGGCGAGGATCTGGTCGGGAGTCTTCACCCACCCGAAGGAGGTGCTTGTTGGAGTCGGCGTTCTCCTTCATGCCGCAGCCTGTCGTTGACTGTCGGGTTCAGCCGTCAACAAGGTGCAGGTCGTTGCGCAGCATTCCTCACGCCTCGTCTCAATGCTCCTCCCGTGCCGCTCGGACGCTCTGGAGCGCGAGCTCCGGACGTGGGTTCGCACGCTACGGAAGTAGCGGTGGGCCGTGGTTTCCGTAACGCGAATCAGAGCGTGACCGTCATCAGTACAAGAATTGCACTCATCCGCGAACCACGCTTTGGTGTCAGCGCTCGAAGGCGAGGTCAGACCTGGAGCTCGCGGCTTCGCTTGACCGAGACGCCGTTCGCCTCGCAGAGTTCGAGCGCCCGGAGACAGTCGCGGCTTGGATTCGACCCTTGTGACGGGGATCAGCGCTCTTCGGCGATACGCGCCGCCACTACATAGCCAAAACCGCGTCATCAATGCTGCTACGTTCGGTGCTGGCGATAGAGTCTCGCCAACGCAGCGGCTTGAGGCGAGTACAACGAGCCCGGCGGGCAACGCTAAGCCTCGTCTCCAGGAAGTGGCTCGGTGAGGTATCGCTGCAGCGTCGGCGCGTACCAGGCCACGAGCGAGTCGATGTCTGCGCTGGCGACGGGCTCCAGGCGGATGACGAAGCGAGCCATTGCCAGGCCAACGAGCTCAGACCCGATCAGCGCCATTCGAACCTGTGGTTGAGGTACGTCCAGCGCCCGGATCAACTGCGCCAATCCCCCGCGGGCAAAACCCTCGCGCAACATGCCAGCGGCGTCCTCGCGGGTGGCAGCCGACCGGAGCAGGCTCACCAGCGACCCCCAACCAGGCCCCAGGAGCGATCCGTATACCTCGAAGGTGGCTCGGATCAGGCGTTCGCCGAGCCCGTCGGTGCCTGCGGCGACCAGGTTACCCAGATGCCCCTCGACAGCTTGCTGAGCCGGCCCACTTTCCTGGAGGGACGTCAGCAGGAGCCGCTCCTTGGTCCCGAAATAATGATGGACAAGCGCCGCGTCGACGTCCGCCCCCGCCGCGATACCGCGGATCGTGGCCCCGTCGTAGCCGTGCTCGATGAATTGCTGCCTGGCCGAGGCGAGGATCGCCTCCCGGTTGGGTGGGGAGCCGGACGGCCGCCCGGTGCGTCTGCCGTTCGGGCTGGCTGCACTGGCCACGGTCCGATTCTAACAGCGATCTCAACAGCTGTTGACAAAGGCCCAAGGGCGTACTAAAGTCAACGCCAGAGGACATCATCAAATGATGAGATCGAGGGGTTAGAGGTCACGCCATGGGCGTCAAACCAAGGATCACAGGAGCAGAAACGAGGGATCTGAGCACCGCCGCGGCGCGGCGCTGGTGGGCGATGGCTGCCATCACCTTCGGCATCCTCGCCGTCGGGCTGGACGCGACTGTGCTGAGCGTGGCGTTGCCAACCCTCGCCACCTCACTGCATGCCACCGAGTCAGACCTCCAGTGGTTTGCTTCCGGCTACGCGTTGGCCCTGGCCGCGGGAATGCTCCCCGCCGGCCTGCTCGGCGATCGCTACGGGCGCAAGAAGGTGATGCAGATCGCCCTGGCGCTGTTCGGGGTCGGCTCGATCGCCTGCGCCTATGCGCCCTCGCCCGCTGCATTCATCGCGGCGCGCGTGGTGCTGGGTGCCGCCGGAGCCGGCCTCGTCGTCATGGCCCTGTCCGCGCTGACGGTGCTCTTCTCGAAGTCCGAGCGTCCACGCGCGGTGGGGATCTGGGGGGCTGCCAACTTCGTCGCCCTCCCCGTCGGCCCGATCCTCGGCGGCTGGCTCTTGACGCACTTCTGGTGGGGCTGGGTGTTCCTCATGAACGTTCCAGTCGCGATGCTGGGGCTGATCGCAGTCTCGGCCCTGGTGCCTGAGTCCCGGGCGACGGAGCGTCCTCGGCTAGACGTGCTCGGTGTGCTGACCTCCAGCGCGGGCCTGGTCGCCTGGACCTACGGCCTGATTGAGGCGGGCCGGAACGGCTGGGGTGACGCCAGCGCACTGCTGCCGCTGACTTTAGGCATGGTCGCGATGGCGGCCTTCATCCTTTGGGAGCGCCGCCTGACCCGCCTTCCTGGCGGCCAGCCGCTCGTCGACCTCACGCTCTTCAGGTCGGGCTCCTTCACCTGGGGCGTGATCCTGGCGGCCGTGGCAATCCTGCCCATGTTCGGGGTGATCTTTACGATGCCGCAGTACTTCCAGGGGGTACTGGGCATGGACGCGCAGGGTGCCGGCGTGCGGCTCGTCCCCGTGATCATCGGACTGGTTCTAGGCGCGGTGCCCGCCGACCGCGTCGCGGCGCGGGTCGGGATGAAGATCACGGTCGCCCTCGGGTTCGGCGTGATGGCCGCGGGAATGCTCCTCGGCGCCACCACCCGCATAGGCTCCAGTGACGGCTTCGTCGCGACCTGGTTGGCTGTGGTCGGGATCGGGATGGGCCTCGCGGTGGCCACCGCAGCTTCAGCAGCGCTGGTCGAGATTCCGAAAGAGCGCAGTGGTGTGGGATCCGCAATGATGCAGGCCTTTCAGAAGTTGGGAGCCCCGTTTGGCGCGGCGATTCTGGGCAGCGCGCTCAACTCGGCCTACCAATCCCAGCTCCAGCTAGCCCTTCCGGCCGGGGTCGCGGATGTGGTTCGGGAAAGCGTGTTCGGAGGGCTGGCCGTGGCGCAGCGCATGCACTCGGTCTCCTTGCTGCGCACGGTGCGCGAGGCGTTTGTATACGGCATGGATACGGCCCTACTGGTCTCCGCCGGCATCGCGGCGGCCGGACTCTTGATGGCACTGGCCTTCATGCCACGGCGAATTGCCCAGCTTGAGGAGGTGACAGAGCAACGCCTCAATCCACCTCTGGACCTAGCTGAAGGATCCTGGCGTGATGGGCTGACAGAGATCTGATGATCAACCGCACCAAGGCTCTGGTACTCGCTCTGTTCGCCGTCTACTGGGTCACCGTAGTCGCGATCCTGGTCGCCACACGCGATGTCTACGATCAAGCGCTCGACCAAGCAATAAGGGTGCCTGGTGTCAATCAGCGGCCCGCTGAGATCAGCGTGCTGCTGGTGCTCACTGCGCTCTTCGCGCTGCTGTCCACCGGCGTTATCCGCAACTGGCGCTGGACCTTTTGGCTGATCCTGATCGCCTTCATGGCCGGGATCTTGCACGTGATCGTTTCCGCGTTGCAGCTCGTCGGTATGAATGCCAATCAAGGGCCTGAGTGGTACGTGCTGCTCCAACTGGTCGTCGGCCTAATCCAGTTTGTGATCGCTCTAGCGATGCTGGCGGGCTACCGCAAGGCGGGAGTCTGGGGGGCATTCTGAATGCTGTGGCCTCCGCAGCCGAAGCCCGAAGGAGTCGATCGCTTTCGCGAACAAATCACAGCACTTGATCAATCCGGTGCCGACAGTGCTGAGCCAGGTCACTGCCGCCTGCCCCGTATTTCCTTAAGTGTACAGACTTCGCCGGGAGGAGCTCATATCCAACCCCCGGCGCCGCCCACCAGCATCCACCGCCTCAAACGCGACACCGCCCGGTAGTGCCGCCTCCGCGCCTTCGCAGACATCAGACCGCCCGACTCGTGGGCCAGATTCGGAGCGAGGGTCCAGAATCGGAGGTGTGGTGATCCAGGTGGACGGCCGGAACCTTCCCGGTATCGCGTGCAATCCAGGCCCGAACACTGGGCTCTACGAGAACATCCATGTTGGAATCGGGCCGCTTGGTAAGCCACACGAACTCTTTCGAGGCGACGCGACCTCCCCGAGCTGGCGCATCGACATACGAGTAGTTGCTGCATCCGACGGGTCACTCGATTACCGCGGACCGATGGTTAGCGGCAAGCGGGGGGACCGGTTCATCTATCTCAACTGGGGGACGGTCGAGCCCGCCGGCGAGTTCCGACTGATGCGCCGAGCCAAGGTCGACCTGAGCCCGCTCGACCCGTTGATCGTCCGGCGGGCACTCGATGAGTCGGCAGAACTTCATTGCACGGCCGATCTCACCGATGCGAAGGGCAATCCAACCTGCACTCGCTTTCGGCCGCCGGCGACTTCGTGGCGGGTGGTCGAGGCGTCGGCGGCCGAGGTCTGAACTGGGGTGATGACCATCGGCGCCCTGTCGCGCCGGACCGGAGTTGCCGTGAAGACGCTTCGCGAGTATGAAGACATGGGTCTGATCTACACCGCAGGACGCACCCCCAGGAACTATCGCCTGTTTGACGACGATGCCCTGTGGTGTGTCGGGGTGGTCAGCAACCTCCGAGGCCTGGGACTAACACTCGCGGAGATTCAAGCACTCGCGGGTACGTACTTGAGGCCCGGTGATGAGCCCGTCGGTCCCCGCATAGCGAGTGTCCTGCGAGCCGTCCGCAAGCGGATCGAAGAGCGGATCGCCGATCAGCAAGCGATTCTTCTGCGAATTGCCGAGTTCGAGGCCGGTAACCAGGCCGAACTCAACGGCCGCGCCGACTTCCGGAGCAAGGACCCGCACTCCCAGAAAAGGGCTTGACCCTCCCCCTGGGGGGAGACGGTAGCCTCTGGACACGATGACCCCGAACCCAACTTTGGCGCAAGCGCAACCGAGTTCCTGTACTCCGAGAGCGCTGTGTGGATGGTCCCCGCCGGTGCTTGAAGCGGACACATCGTTCAAGAGGGCGATCGATCGCCTCATGCCGCGGACCGGACCGGCTGTCTTCATCTACTTCGGCGCCATCACTGGTCTGATGCTTATCGCTCCCCACTTTGCGAAGCCGGCGGAGCTCGGGATCGACGGGTTGGCCGCCCTGGCCGCGGCAAGCTGGTGCGGACTCAACTTCTGGCGCTGCCGTCACGCGCATTGCCTCGTCACGACTGCCGGTTGGTCGCTGCTGGCCGCCTTCGACTTTGGTGAAGCTGTGATCGGCCGAAGCGTGCTCCCAGGCAATATCCACGGCGACGAGCAGCTGGGGTTCCTGGCTATTCTGGTCGCCGGGCTCGTGTTCGAAGGCGTATGGACACGTCAGCGTGGCACCAACGCGGTGATCAGCAGCGCGGCGCCAGGCGCCGCGACGTAGAGTCGATCCTACCGTCAGTTGGCTGGACTCACGGGTAGGTTCGAAGGGTCCATAGGCGCGTCCATGCTCCTCGATCCCTCGTTGCCCGAACGCAAGCGGCGCACAAATTCCCTGACGATCTTTGCGTCTCGCCGGGAAGAAGTTCAAATCTCGCCTCCCCGACCAACTTTTATCTCGCCGTTGAGCGCATTGCTGGTCGGCTGCTGAATCAGGCTCTTCATGTTCGATTCACTTCTGCTCGGCGGCTGCCGCCCGCTCCGATTGGGGGCCGTGGCTGGATCGGCCGGCTTCGAGGTCGAAGATGGACGACTTGGTGGTGCAGCTCGCCGTCCCCAGTGAAGTCGTGGCGGTCACGTTGAAATGAGCGATGTGAAATCACCCTGCTGGCGGATAGTGCTCGAGGAGCGGCAAGACATCGTCGCCTTCCTCCGAAGCCTCACACCCAACCAGTGGGAAACGCCATCCCTCTGCTCGGGGTGGCGAATTAAGGATATTGCTGCCCACCTTCTGGTCGACGAGCCGGTTCAGTCCGGCATGGTCCTCCGCGTCGTACCGCTGCTTGCCAGACAGGGATTCTCAGTCGACCGAATGAATGCGGCCTGGATCGCCAAGAACCGACCTCGCGCATCGGGAAGCATTGTCGAGTCGTTTCAGGAGGACAGCCACAGACCGGTGGGGGTGATCGGACATCTACTTGGCCCCGCCGTCGCCCTTCGTGCTCTCGTAATCCATCACCAGGACATGCGTCGGCCGCTGCACATGGAGCGGGTCGTCCCGCCCGACCGCCTTGTCGCCGCGCTCGATGCCCTGGTGACCTGGAAGGGAAGCGTCTCGATCGGCTCGCGGTCGCGCGCCAACGGACTGCACTTGCGGGCTCTCGACGTCGCCTGGTCGCACGGCGATGGTCCAGAGGTCTTCGGACCAGCAGAGGTCATCGTGATGGCTCTGGCCGGACGCAGTGTGGCGCTCAAGGACCTCGGGGGCGAAGGCAAAGCGGTCCTGGCAGAGAGGATGCCCGCCGAGAGCGTTACTGTCGAACCCTCCTGACCTCACGCTCAAGGCTATGCGGCGGTTGTTGCACACGATCGCCTGGGGGTGCCCGTATTTCCTAAAGTGTACGAAGTTTGGCCGCGGACGGGCTACCGGTGGGGCGGATGTCGGGGAGCCGATTTCCGGAGTCGGGCGTTGGAGACTCGCTCCCCTCCCGACAGACGCATCTACACCCCGCTGGGAAGATTCAGCGCCGCCAGCAGAGCTGTCGCCGCATCCGCGATATGGAGCCCGAACGGACCAGGATCACCGTTGGGCCGGCGATCGCGGCTTCGATCGGCGGTCGAAATGGGTACTGGAAGCGGCGATCACTGGGAAGTCCTCGTAGGCGGACACAATACCTCCCACATGGGGACATCAAACCCCGAGCCGAGCCGAGCCTTCTCCGCCGGTTCCTCATCCGACCTGGGGATGAGTCCGCCGGCCAGTTGCCCCCGGCAAGCGCCTCAGGCTCTTCGGCTGAAGCTGACTGGCAGCATCGAGCGCCTCCGATATTTCGTTGAGAAGCTCAACGGTCAACTGCTGCCGACGTGCCGGCCAGCGGGCGCGAAGGTCGGAGGTTTGCGCTTCGAGGGCAGTCAGAAAGCGCCGAGCCAGGCGGTCGCCTTCAGCGGTCAGCTCGACGACGGTTACCCTCCCGTCGTCCTCCCCGCCATTACGCTTCATCAAGCCGCGGAGCGAGGCGCGATCGACGAGTCGGCTGACATTCGAGCGG
>DATLRQ010000044.1:0-2940 GCA_035534555.1 Candidatus Micrarchaeaceae archaeon | reverse complement strand
GCGGTGAACGACGGCGTGAAGAGCTCGAAGATCACCTCGAGCACGGTGTCGTCGCAGCTGCTCTCGTATCTCTCGAGCGCGCAGTCCGCGCTCAATGCCGGCAACCACACGCTTGCCAAGAGCTACCTCGCGTCGTTCGTGACGTTGCTCCAACAGCAAAATGGTCTTAATACCGTCAACGCCGCCTACGCGGCGCTGCTCATCGGCTGGGCCAACGACCTGATCGGCCGGCTGTAAGATCGGCGGCGTGCAGCCGCTGCGCTACATCGACCTGGTCAGCTCCGTCACCTCCGAGCTGCCGCCGCTGCCCATAGCAGCCCTTGGGCCCCCGGTGCTCCGCAGGCTGCGCAAGCCCCTCCACGAGTCCCGGGTGATCATCGTGACCAGCGCCGGCGTTCGACTCCGCAGCGAGCCGCCCTTCCAGCCGGTCAACGACCTCTCGTTTCGCAGGATCGGCACCAACACGAGCAGCGACGAGCTCGCGCCTTCGCACCCCACGCCGGTCAGACGGCCGGGGGAGGAGGACATCAACGTCATCTACCCGCACGAACGCCTGAGAGAGCTGGAGGAGGCGGGGGTGATCGGCGGAGTGACGCCGTATCACCTCAGCTTCCTCGGAACGATCAAGAAGCTGACCGACCTGGTGACGGGACTGGCGGTGGACATGGCCCACGCCGCCAGGGAGGCGGGCGCCGACGCCGCCCTGCTGGTGCCGCTTTGACCCGCCTGCCACCAGTCCGTGGGACTGGTCGCGAGGGTCTTCGAGCGAGAGGGCATATCGACGGTGACGCTCACGTCGGCGCTTGACATCACCGAACGGGTGCGCCCCCCGCGCTCGGCCTTCCTGAACTTCCCATTGGGGAACCAGGTCGGGCCGCCGGGCCGGCCAGACCTGCAACGGGAGATCGTCAAGCGTGCGCTCGCCCTACTCGAATCCGCCACGGAGCCAGGTGAGATCGTGGATCTGCCGTTTGAGTGGCCGGACTCCGCGTGGCAGGACCAGGTCGCAGCCACATATAAGGACGAGGCTTCGATCGTGAGCCGCCAGCGAGTGGAGTCCGAGACCGACGCGAGCGGGAATTTCGCGGTGCAGGAATGCATTGATGTATGCAGCCTCGTCTGATGAGCGACCAAAAGCCGGCCTACATCTCGAGGGTCAAGATCGTCCGTGAGCGCGGACCGATCAGGCAGGCCTACCTGCCCGCCGAGCCGGACCCGGTGACATTCGGCACCCACGACGAGGTCCGCGAGCACTACGGCACGGCGCCTGGCCAGTACCCCGATCACGCCACGACGCTCGATTACGTGGTCGCCGCCGCCGCCGGTTGACTCACGGGTACCCTGGGTGGCGCGCTGGAGGCGCGCGGGATCGACGCGAGCGAGGGTCGGCTCACCTCGGAGGCCGACGGCGAGATCTACGTGGAAGAGAAGGTCCTGGTGATCAAGAAGATCAGCGTTCGCTACACGCTGCGGGATTGCCCCGAGGACAAACGTGAAGCCGCCGAGCGCTCCCACGCGTTCCATGCTTCGCGATGTCCGGTGGCCAAGAGCATCGAGAAGGCGATCGAGATCTCAACCAGCCTCGCTTTCGAGTGAGCTGCGGGACCAGAAGGTTCTCCCCAGCCGGACGTTACGAAAGACCTCCTCGCTGACCAGGAACCCGACGAAGATCAAAAGCACGCCCAGGAACTCGCCCAGGAAGAAGGACCAGGTGACGCCGAAGCGGTTGAGGCCGCTCGTCACGCCCGGGATGAAGGCCCCGACCGCGATCAGGATGGTCGCCGGCACGCGAGAGTTGAGCTTGCCCTGGAAGAGCGCGCGCACCGCGCCGGGTAAGGATGCGACCAGGTTGACCGCGATCGCAGCCAGGCCGTAAAGCTGGGCGAGGACCGGGGTCTTCACCTTCGCCCGCAGCACCTTGCGCTTGGGCATGTAGACGTAGGCTGAGTAGACGGCCCCGAACACGAGGCACAGCGCGCCGGCGATGTTGAAGGGCCCGGTGAGCACTCGGACGTAACCGGGGAACGCCGTACCGACCGGCACATGCGTGCTGGGGTCGAGAGCATAACCAGGCGCCGGGAGCGATGCGCCGAGCACCATCCACGCAGCGCCGATCGAGCCCACGACCAGGACGGCCATCGCGATATGCGCCGCCAGGGGCCTGCGCACAGCCGTGGCGGTGACGATTGCGATTCCGCCCACCGTCGCGATGACGAACGCCACGGTGCCGGCCGTCCCCGAGCCGGGGTACAACGGCGTGTTGGTGCCCTGCGCGTCCGCGTGGCTGAACAGGAGCGACAGCAGGCCGCCGATGACCACCGTGACGCCTGCGAAGTAGCCGAAGCGCGACTTGGACAGCAGGTAGATCGACCCGGCTCCCAGATATGCGGCGACGAAGAACGCGCCGATCAAGTACCACGTGCGGTAAAGCGGCTCGCTCCACCCGAATGCGCCGCCCAGGAACTCGGTGCCGGCGCTGATGCCGTACCAGAGAAGGCCGATTCCCCACACCAGCTGGAAGCTGTGGCGCCGCTGCCACCACTGGTCGAGGACCATGGCCGCGAAGACGAAGCTCAGCACCGAAGACCCCAGCGGCAGCACGACGTTAAGGAAGCTCACGACATCACTCCACGGGACAATCTACAGCTAAGCCAGGACCTGGGAGGCGACGCGAAACGCTGAGTTGGCGGCCGGCAGACCGCAGTACACGGCCGCCTGCAGCAGGATCTCTTTGATCTCGTCGCGCGTAACGCCGTTGTTCAGGGCGCCGCGCAGGTGGAGGACGAGCTCCTCCTCGCGTCCAAGCGCCACCAGCATGGCGACGTTGATGCAGCTGCGCGTCTTGAGGTCGAGTCCCGGCCGGCTCCAGATCTCGCCCCAGGCATAACGGGTGATGAGGTCGACGAGATCACCGTTGAACGACGTGCGGGTGGCCTTCGA
>DATLRQ010000043.1:0-20616 GCA_035534555.1 Candidatus Micrarchaeaceae archaeon | reverse complement strand
CAGCCACATTGCCGACCTTGCCGCCGACCGCTGGCAGGAACACGACGCATCGATCTGGGAGGTGCGGGGAGAAAACCAGGACTTCACCTACAGCAAGGTCATGTGCTGGGTGGCGCTTGACCGGGCGCTCAAGATCGCGCGACGCCTGGGTCTGCCCGGAAACACCCAGCGCTGGGAAGACTCTCGCCGCACTATCCACGTCGCCGTGACCAGCCGCGGCTGGTCGGATCGGGTGGGATCGTTCACCCAGGCATTCGGCAAGGACGCGCTTGACGCCGCCACGCTGCGGCTGACCCAGGTCGGCTTCCTCGAGCCTGGCGACGTGCGGCTGAGAAGTACGATCAAGGCCGTCGACCGACACCTGAGCGTCGGACCGCTGGTCCGTCGCTACAACGTCGACCAAACTAACGATGGGCTCACCGGCGAGGAAGGTACGTTTGTCATGTGTGCCTTCTGGCTGGCCGACGCCCTCGCCAGCGTCGGGGAGCTCGAGGAGGCGGAGCGCCGCTTTGAGAGCCTACTCAGCTTCTCCTCGCCGCTCGGTCTGTTGTCAGAAGAGGTCGATCCGCGGAGCGGCGTGCTGCTGGGCAATTATCCCCAGGCGTTCAGCCACCTGGCGCTGGTCGCAGCCGCCGTAAACATCGAGAGGGAACGCCACAATGCCCTCGGACAGCGCGCCCGCGGCTGAATCACCGGGCGAAGGATGATGCGGAGCCAGCAGAGAATGGCGCGCCACTGTCACTGACGCCTCCAAAGGGACCGGGCTTGCGGTTTTGTGAGCCGCAATGAGTTCGACGACGCCCGGTTTGGCGCGCATGTCGGCCGATGAAACCGGCGACTCGACTGGAGGGCTTTGTCATGTCCCATGGCCACTCATGCGATCGTGCCCCCGGGCGCGGGGGGCATAGCAGCCGGTCCGGGCCACGGACCATGGACCATGGTGCATCCGCGGCGGCGCCCTTCTGTGGGTATCTCACCACCCCCAGAGGAGGCGCCATCTGTAACCAATGATGACGTCATCTACCGCAGTCGACTTCGTCTATTCGCCCTCGCCAACGAGATGGGCAGCGTGCGAGCAGCCTGCGGGAGCGCCGCCAGCCGCGGATGCCGAACGCAATCTCACCGATGGTCGAGCCGCGCATCCTGGCCATGGCAATCGCCTTCCCAGGCTGAGGTCCAAACCGGATCAGCCTGGAGCTGGGTCGCCCCAAGCGGGTGGCATCAAAGTCTCTAGCAACGAGGTCTGGCGACTGCTGCGTCGACATGGACTCGGCCACGGGGCCCAGCACTTGGCTCTGGTTTGCGGCTTCGCTGTGCCACCCGAACCGGAGCGCCGGCCGCCACTCACGGACCCCCATATCGAAGCTGACCGGCCTGGCCATCGAGTTCAGGACTGCTTCTACGTCGGCCGGCTGTCGAGCACCAAGGGCGTCCTTTGGCAGTACACGGCCATCGATGTCGCCAGTTCATACACCTGGGTAGAGCTGCGTGTCACGCCCGAGAATCCAGCTGCGCAATGGACCTCTGTCCTGGCGCGTAGAGTCGTTGGCGAGCTGGCTAAGAAGGGGTGGAAGCTCGAGGCAGTGATGACCGACAACGCCGCCGAGTTTCGCTCGAAGACTTCAACCGCACCCTCAGTCACCTCGACGCCAAGCACATCTACATTCGCGCCGGTAGGCCGCAGAGCAATGGGTGCGTTGAGCGCGTCCAGCAGACCCTTCTCGAGGAGTGCTGGAAGCCTGCCTTCGCTCGCTACCTCATTCCCAAGTACACCGGTCTGCAACGCGACCTGGTTCAGGCGCTCACTCTCTACAACTCCGACGGCAGCCACCGAGGCCGTCGCATCAAAGGAATGACACCAGAGCAGGCCATCTATAACCGTAGGCTGTGGACCAACAAACCTCAGTGAGGCGTCGCTACATCTCGGGGAGAGGACAGGCTAATCGCCGGACACGACCTACTCTACGCGAAGGCTCTATTGGCTCATCAATTTCGCTGGGAATCTGTCTTACATCAAGTTCACACAAAAGGTGAATCGCGTAGCACAATATGGCAGCCATGAGTACGGGCAGAGAGGGTTTCGCCGAACCGCACCAATCTCGCCGGGAAGGTGTTCCGCAGGCTGGCGACGTCGGCAAGGACCAGCCTAGCCGCTTCTCGGATGCGCCAGTGGCTTACATCATCAGCGCGGGGCTGCTCGGCTCGGCGTTCGTAGCCTTGCTCTGGGTGCCGAGCTACGCACACCTGACACCGGCACTCGTGGGGATACCGTTCTTCTACTGGTACTCGCTCCTCTGGCTGGTGATCAACTCAGGTTGCCAATTAGTCGCCTACCAGCTGCTCGTCGCCGGTCCACGTCGGCGGCGCATGCGAGCGACTAGCGGCACATCCGGCACCAGGCAACCGGGGAGCCAGCCTTGACCCTCGACGGCGTCGCACTCGCCGTTTTCATTACCCTCTTCGCCCTCGTTACCGTGATTGGCTTCACCGCCGGCCGGTGGCGGAGGACGGCTCCCCTCAACACCCTCGATCAGTGGGCTCTGGGGGGCCGGTCGTTCGGTGGGTTCGTCACCTGGTTCCTCCTCGGAGGGGACCTCTACACCGCGTACACCTTCATCGCCGTGCCCGGGGCCATGTACGCCCTCGGTGCGGTCTCCGGATGGTTCGCTGTCGCCTACACGATCCTCGTCTGGCCGATCGTGTTCGTGCTCATGCCGCGGCTGTGGTCGGTGAGCCACAAGCACGGTTTCGTGACCCCCGCGGACTTCGTTCGTGGCCGCTTTGGCTCGCGGGGCCTCGGCCTGGCCATCGCCTTCACCGGCCTCCTCGCCCTCATGCCCTACATCGCGCTACAGCTGGTCGGCATCCAGTCGGTCCTGCAGGTGATGGGCCTCGGCAACGGCGCCTCCGGTTTCGAGCAGGACCTTCCGCTCATCATCGCGTTCGTCATCCTGGCGGCCTTCACCTACACGTCGGGACTGCGCGCCCCGGCGCTGATCGCTTTTGTCAAGGACTTTCTGGTCTATCTGGTGGTCATCGTTGCGGTGATCTATATCCCCATCCGCCTGGGTGGCTACGGCCAGATCTTCTCGGCTGTCGAGGCCCACGCCAACGCAGCGGCAGCTACAGCGCTGGCCAAACACACCACGTCGACGTTCGCTCTCCTGCCGTCTGCGAAGTCGTACTGGGCCTACGCCACCCTGGCATTGGGGTCAGCGATGGCGCTGTTCATGTACCCGCACTCGGTGACCGGCGTACTGGCTTCCAGGCAGCGAGAAACGATCCGGCGCAACACCGTGGCGCTTCCGCTCTACTCCCTCATGCTGGCCTTCATCGCCCTGCTCGGGTTCATGGCCATCGCCGCGGGCATCCACACCACCAACAGCCGGCTGGCCGCTCCGCTTCTGTTTCGGGCCATGTTCCCTAGCTGGTTCGCCGGCGTCGCCTACGCCGCAGTGGCGATCGGGGCCCTGGTCCCGGCAGCGATCATGTCCATCGCGGCCGCGAACCTTTTCACTCGCAATATCTACCGCGAGTTCATCCGACCCAGTGCGAAGCCGTCCGAGGAGGCGCAGGTCTCCAAGATCGCGTCGCTAGTGGTGAAGTTCGGTGCCCTGGCATTCGTCCTTGGGATTAACACCCAAAACGCAATCAACCTTCAATTGCTCGGCGGCATCTGGATCCTCCAGACGTTCCCCTCCATTGGGATCGGGCTCTTCACCCGAAGCCTGCACCGCTGGGGCTTGATCCTCGGCTGGCTGGCCGGCATGGTCTACGGCACCTACGAGGCTTATGGAGTCTCGACAGCGACTGTGCCCCATTTCGCCGGGTCGATCGCCACGATCCCGGTCATCGGCCAGACCGGATATATCGCCCTCACCGCGCTGGCGCTCAACCTGATCGTCACCATCGTGGTCACCATCATCTTGCGCCTGAGCCCCGGCACGGTTGGCACCGACGTAACCGCTCCCGGCGACTACGTGGTCGACCTCCCCGACACCACCCTGGCGCCTCTCTTGGAGTTGGCGGGGACGGAAGAGGGGGCTCGCGGGTGATCATCGGACGATTGGTCACCGGCCGCTGATGGCCCAATGGTCGGTTCTCCGGCGAATCTGTCCCGTGGGGTAAACGTCGCGACGTCCGCTGCGGTGGCTGTCATCTTGGCCGTCACAAACGGTCAAATGCAGCCCTCCCGACAACCCATTCGCGAATTCGAACCAGGTCAGCTGATAGAGGCCGCCGGGCGCAGTCCGACCTAAGGCCTCCACTGCGGCGGCCGTGCCAAGTCGCGCCGGAATGGGCGCTCGCGCCAGTCAGTGGACCTCGGCGAAGTACTCGAACTGCATGGCACTTACAGCGAACCAGACAGGGACAAGCTTGCCGAGCCCTTTGGCGATGAAGCCTCGCTGGCTCGTGTACGCGTACCAGGCTCGGATCTTTGGAATCACTCCAGTCCCGATGAAGATCCTCAATGTTGGTGATGCCCTCCGCTGATCGATGGCCGGCTGCGTATGTAGCTGCCTCGCCAGCTTCAGCATGCTCACCACTCTCTGGGGAAGCGCCACGCACCACAGAGTCATGTTTGGAAACAGCGTTCGCTTGAGCCCGGCCACGATCTCCGCGCATGCCACATGGTCCGGGTGGCCGTCCAGGCCTGCGGGGTCATATGTCAATAAGAGGTCAGGCCCGATCTGCCGGATCGTCTGCGCCAGATACGCTGCGATCTGTTCTCGACGCTGACTCACCAAGCCGTCGCCGAAGTCTTCCTGGATCAACCGGGAGACCCCCAGGATTCCCGCCACTCGTTCTGCCTCGCCCATCCGCACCGCTTTCAAGTTTGCATCCGCGACGCCGGCGGGATTTCCACGCTCCCCGCCCGTCAGTAAGAGGAGTGTCGAGGTCGCGCCGGCCGCCGAAAAGCGGGAGATCGTGCCCCCGCAGTTGACAGTCTCGTCATCCGCATGGGGGAAAACGACCAGGACCTTCTTGAAACCTTTGACTTCGCGCAGGGGCACCATCAAATCCACAGTTGCGACAACGGCGGCCAGCCAGACTACCAGGAGGGCGACCGGGACGACCAGCAGCCAGAGCAAACAATCCCAGCTTAACGCTGGCTACCGCGTCGTCGGCGACGACGGGCAAGCCACGCCAGCGGCGACAGCACGACTGCGACCAGTACCGGCGGCAGGTTCGGCACCGCGAGCTCACGCCGGAACTCGACGAGGACCATCGCGAGGTCCGAGAGCCTGGGCAAGCGAGTCCCCGGGAAGTGGCCGTCGAAACTTATGGCCTCGGTCGCTACGAACATCTCCTCCATCCGCAGTGCTGGACGCACTTCAACCTGAGCGTGCGAGATGCCGGACGCGGCGTTGCCGAACCAATGCGCCCGGCCCGCTGGAATGATGACCGTATCGCCTGGGCCGGCCTGGATTTTGCGGGGGCCAAGGCGGAAGCGCATCTTGCCCGACACCACGGTAAACCGTTCTTCCTGCTCGGGATGCACGTGACCCGCCGTTACATGTCCGCCCGGAGGCAGGAAGAGATCGAACGCGAGCAACTTGCCATCGGTCTCTGCTGCAGTCTTCCGGATGACGATTCGCTCGCCGCTTATCGGGTTCCCGATCGCACGACCAAGTCCAACCGACTCCGGGAACTCCACTAGGTCCTCGACCGCAGCGCCACTCGCGTTCTGGGCATGAGCAGCAGGACGGCGGTGGCCGCCAATACGGCAAGCACGCTGAAGTGATAGGCAAGGTCGCCTGACCATCCGCCGCGCAAGGTCACGGTTAGACCGTAGAGCACGCCGAGCAGCGCAAACGACACCGCAGTCAGCGCTATCTGCCAACTCAGGCGATGGCGGACCAGCACGCTCAACGATCCGACCGCCATGACGATTCCAATGATCATCTCGGGAACGGCGGCGCCCTGAAATGAATCCTTGACGGTGGATCCGAAGACCGAGACCGTTACTCCAAAGTGGAGTAGGGATGCGGCCACAAAAGTCAGAGCTGCAACGATCATCAAGCCGCAGGTCGCTGTTCTTCTGCCCATGGGTTCGAGAACGATGCTACGAGGAGACGCACTTTCGCAAACCAATCATCTTTGGTACAGACGGCGGATGGTTCGGCCCAAACCCAACCACAACTCAGACCAATCTCCTTGACATGATCGAGGTCAACGGAGTGATGAGATTCCAAATCTAGAGAGCGAGCCTAACTCCCACCCGTCCAGGCTAAGCGAACGATGCATGTGGGATCAACCTCAAGGCTCGCCACGAGCAAAGCCTCGTTCAGAAGTGTGGCTCACCAAAAGTGCAGAGACCTAGTCACGAAAAGTGCGCCGACGAAACTCTATGGCTTCGTCGGCCTTCATCCCGCCGTACTAGTTGCGCCGGCGCCCAAAGGTGTGTTCTTCGGCAATTGAATTCGCCAGCGACGGCCGATAGGGCGTTCGGATCTCGGCGATGCCGGCAACGGCGAGCTTGCTCCCGAAGTCATCGCCAGACACGTTGTACCGGTCATAGTTCAGGTATCGCGGTTGGCGGGCCCCAGCGATGAGTGCATCGTGTTGGGTGTCAGAAGGCGATGCCGGACCGCGAGTGGCTGGTCAAATTTAGCCTGCGTTCAAAAATCCACTGCAGCCTTGGGACAAGCAATGCGTTATCCCTTACCGACGAACGCAAACTTAAGTGGTACGTTCGAAAAACTAGGCGATATAAAGCCGCACCAGTTGCTGCTCGCGACGGACTTCGACGGTACCCTCGCACCGATCGTGCCGGAGCCGTCAGCCGCCCATGCACTTTCTTTAAGCCTCGTCACGCTCGACCGGCTCGTCGACCTAGGCGTTAAGGTCGCTGTCATCAGCGGACGCTCCCAGCAGGATTTGCGCACCCTCGTACCCATTGCAGGGGTGCGACTCCTTGGCGAGAACGGCGTTGGTGAACCTACCAAGTTGGAGGCGCAAGCACTGAAGCGCTTCAATTCGATTGCGGGTAGGATCGTAGTGCGTCAACCTGGGGTCTGGCTGGAGGTGAGGCGAGGATCCACCTCCATTCACTTTCGACAGGCTCCGGATGCGGGGCCGCAACTTCATACAGCGCTGCTTCCGGCGGCGGCTGATCAGGGACTCGTTGCAAGTCTTGGCCGTATGGTCATCGAGGTGAGGGCAAGCCGAGCTGATAAGACACGCGCTCTTTCCGTGCTCCTGAGTGGCTTTGGATCGAAAGCCGTCATCTACGCCGGAGACGACGAATGCGATCGCGGTGTATTCGAATTGTTGAGTCGGTTGGCCCTCAAACATCTGTCGGTCGGGGTCTGTTCGCGGGAGGTTCCGAGCGATCTAATGACGCGTTGTGATGTGGGTGTCAAGGGTCCCGAAGCCTTCGCCCTGTTTCTTTGCGGACTGTTGACATGGGCTATACGTCATCGTGGTCTTGACACTGTGTAGGGCGGTGACCACTATTCACCACCGTCCGGAATGTAACGATGAGGTCCGGTGCGACCAACCTCGACAACATTTACTCGGTGGCGGCCCGAAGAGGTTCAGACCGCAACCAGCCGGTGGCCCCGGGCATCGGATGCTGAAATAGGCCGGCCTTCATGCTTGGCTCTTCGATTTCACAGGCGATACAGTGGCCGAACCGGGCAGCCAATGACGCTAAATCGCTGCACTTGAGAATCTTGGTGGCCGAAGACGATCGGCGCGTGGCAGAGAACGTGCGTACAGGCCTGGAGCGGGCCGGATTCGCTGTTGACATCGCGATGGATGGCAAGGAGGCCCTGACCTGCGCCACAACGGTCGACTACGACGCCATCGTCCTCGACGTGATGTTGCCCGAACTGGATGGGATTGCCGTGAGTAGGGCTCTCCGCGAGGGCGGCAGGCCAATGCCGATACTGATGCTGACGGCTCTCGATGCCGTCATTGAGAGGGTCGCCGGCCTCGAAGCCGGAGCGGACGATTACCTTGCCAAACCATTCGCCATGGTGGAACTCGTGGCTCGAGTCAAAGCACTGCTGAGGCGCAGACATCCGGGGCGAAGCGGCATGCTGGGAGCCGGCGTCATTCAGCTCGACACCGGCGCACACACTCTTCAGGTCATGCAAGTAAAGGTGGAGCTGACCGCGAAGGAGTTCGCGATCCTGGAGTATTTGATGGTCAATCGGGGCCAGCTCGTCAGTCGCGCTCAAATGCTCGAACACGTATGGGGTTTCGAATTGGAGGGCGGGGATAATCTCGTCGAGGTGCTCATCGGCCGGATCCGACGCAAACTGCGTGATGCGGGCGCCGGAGACCCGATCAAGACCATCCGTGGGGCCGGCTATAGGTTTGACGTGGCCGTTGCGTAGCCTCGGGACGACTCGAGGCCGCCTGACGCTCCTGTCGATGTGTTTGCTCGGAATTGCCGCCCTTGTCGCCGACGTCGGACTATACGCCGCCGCTTCGGCGGCGACCTCACAGGCGTCGGATGCCGCCATCAAACGCCAGGCGGATGTGATCAGCTCCGGCCTGCGGATATCTGCCGCCGGGGCCACCTTCAACGGGGGCCCATTGCCGACATTGGCCGCGGACGGAACTTCCACTGATGTTGCCGTTATCGACCAGAGCGGACTGGTGACCAGCACCCCCAACAACCCGCTCCGACCAACAACGCTCGAGAACCTAGCGACTCCGGTCCTCAGGACCAACCGCTCGATCTGGGTCGACCTGACCGATGCCAACCAGATTCAGCGTCGTGTATTCGTAACGCTGGTCGCCGGAATGGATCCGCGAACCGCGCTGTTGGTCGAACGGTCGGTGGAGGTGCAGACCTCGTCCTTATGGATCACACGCGTACTGCTGACCATCCTTTCGATCGCGTTCGTCGCGCTGGGCGGCCTGCTTGCCTACTGGCAGGCGGGGCGTGTGCTGCGCCCGGTGCGCGACATCGCCGGGCTCGCCCGATCTTTGAGCGAGCGGGACCTCCATCGACGGGTTGACATCGCGGTTCCGGATGACGAGCTCGGAGAGTTGGTACGTACTTTCAACGGAATGCTCGGACGATTAGAGGCAAGTTTTACAACCATGAACGGATTCATAGCCGACGCTTCCCACGAGCTTCGCGGACCACTCACCAAGATGCGAAGTGAGATCGAGCTAGCGATCGACCGGCCTGGCTCCAAAGCAGATCTGGAGCGTGTGCTCTCGGTGGTTCAAGGCGAGACAGCGCACCTCAGCGACCTGGTGGACAAACTGCTATTGCTGGCGCGCGCTGACGCCGGCGTTCTTCGACCGAGCCGGCGACCCCTGGACGTGGCCGATTTCACGCATGAGGTCGGATCTCGTTGGCTTTCTGCTGCCCAGGTCAGCGGCGTCCGGTTGGAGGTCGAGGCACCAGACTCGGGCGTCGTGATGGCAGACCCGACACTGACCCGTCGCGTGCTTGACAACCTGCTCGAGAACGCGATCCGTCACTCCATCCCGATGGGCACGATCTGGCTTCGCGCCACCAAGGACGGTGACGACTGGCTGTTCGAGGTGGCGGACCAAGGACCGGGGGTACCCCTCGCTCATCGACGCCGCATATTCGATCGCTTTGCCCGGGTTGAGAGCTCTCGCGTGCGCAGCGAGCTCGGCGGCACGGGCCTGGGTCTGGCCGTCAGCACGACGCTGGCAAAGGTCCAGGAAGCCCAGCTGGTGCTGGTGGAACGTAATGGCGCGGGCGCGGTGTTTCAGCTTAGATTCCCGAGCTCCCCGACGGCAAACGGCGAATCACGGGTGGCGCCTCAGTCATTTAGCTAGCCGTCAGAGTGCGCCGCTAGCGTCCAACGGGCAATGGTCAGCTCGGTCCGTCAGTTACCGGCACCGACAATCCACGAACTCGAGCGAGCATCTGACCAGGCCGCGATTCGCCACCCGTCGACTGGTGGGCGACTCGGTAACGGTGTCCTTGTCCCCATCATCCGAGGGCAGGCCGCCGCGCCACTTTTGAGCCTCGGCGACGCGATCGCGCGGCAAGGTGGAGGCGGTGGCACAGTGTTGGGCCTGGTCGAGATCCCAACTACGTGGTTGGGGTTGACCACGCCGACTGGCGAGCGCTTGAGACAGTTGTTGCGCTGGATTGCGGCGACCGATTACGAGTGGAGCGAGGGTGGAGTCAACCGTCTCGGTGTACAGACCCGAATCTCGACCGATGTGGCGCAGAGCATCAGGGAAGCCGTGTTGGAGGCGCGATGCGACGCAGTGGTGCTCGAGTGGCCCCGGGCGATCTCGCTTCGGCGCCATCGTCTCGCCGCGACCCTGAGAAATCTGATCACAGATCCACCGGCGAACCTGGTGCTTGCCCGCGCCGACCCCAACTCGCGGGGAGGTATAAGGCCGAAATCTGTGCTCGCTCCGGTTCGAGGTGGTCCAAATGCTCAGCTTGCCATCGCAGTCGCCGCGGCCCTTGCCACACAGGCTGGAGCCGAGCTCACGGTCATGCATGTCTACGACCGCACACACCATAAGGATCGCCAAGAGAGCGAGGCAGCCGTATTCCACGAGCTGATTCGGGCAATGCCACCCCTGGACCTCGTGGTCTCAGAGCGGTTCGCGGATAAGCCCATGCAAGTTTTATTAGAGATTGCTCGCAAGTACGACGCTGTCGTCATGGGTACTCACGCATCCGCAGGTCGAGCCGAAACCCTGGTCGGTTCGAAGGTTGCCTCAGTCGTGAGGCGGCTGACGAAGACCGTGATCATGACCCGCTCGATCGGCATAGACGCTGGAGCCGCCTGACGTGGCTGCAGCGACGCAGGTCAAACGAGGGCCCTTGGGCGTGTATGCCAATGTGCTCGGTTCCGAGGCCGTGCACCGACTTCAAGAGCTGGCTCGACCGATGCGCGGGGCCCGAGTTCTCCACCTCTCGATTTCAAAATCCGGAACTCACCATGCGCGGACGCTCGCGGCGGTCGTCCCCTTGCTCGCGGAACTTGGACTCGACGTTCATTGGGTCGTCCCGGCACAGACGCCTGGATATCAGCGGTTCGCTCCAGTCCTGTACGAGGCGATCGAAGGTGAGGACGGCGCTTGGGCTCCCGAGCTGGGGGAACTGTGGCATGAGTACAGCCGCAACGCGGCAACCCAGATCGACCCGCCATCTGACCTGGTGGTGGTGCACGACCCCCAACTCCTCGGGCTCCGACACGAGCTCGCTGGACGGTTGGCAAGCCGAGGTCGATGGGTTTGGCATTGCCATCTCGACCTGCGCGACTGCCAACCCCAGGTCTACAAACTGCTCAAGGAAGAATTGGCCGGCTACGCGGGCGTGGCGGTGGAGTCCCCCGATTTCGCTAGCGGTGGCGAACTCGAGACGCTGGCTGTCATCCCGCCGGTGATCGATCCACTAGCCGCCCGTAATCTCGAACTCCGCCCGACCGCCGCCGACTCCGTACTCCGGCGTCTGGGCATCAAGCGGGACCGGCCGTTGCTCGTCCAACTTTCGCCCGCCAACCGTTGGGACGATCCGAACCACGTCATCCACACGCATCAACTGGCTCGGAACCTGGTTAACGGCCTGCAACTGGCATTGGTGGTCAACCCGGACATCGAGATCAGGTTGGGGGATGGCCGGACGGGCCCGCCGGCCCCAATGACGGGTGGTGACCCCGACATCGTGCTGCTTCGGAGCCGTGATATCGGAGACGTTGAAATCAACGCCCTCCAGGGAGCGGCCACGGTTGCGCTGCAGTATGGCGTCCGCAAAGGTTTCTCGCCGACACTGCTCGAGGCTTCGTGGAAGGGACGGCCCGTTCTCGCAGACGAGTCCGGCTCCCTATCGGAACAAGTCATTCATGGGACGACGGGATTCGTCGTCAGCTCCCAGACTGACGCCTCCCAGCGGATCGCGCAGCTCGTCGACGATCCCGGGCTCGCCGATTCCCTCGGATTCACAGGCCATTGCTACGTGCGCGACAACCATCTGGTGACGAGGTGGGTGGAGGAGTACCTGAATCTGATGACCATCCTCGGATTGCGTACCAGGTGACGCCGGCGCGCGCGCCGAGTCGAACTTGATCCACGGTCCGCAAACAGCTTCAGGGCAACCGGGACCGCAGTGGGCGCGAGGCCGTGAAACGTTCCCATGGAGCTGGGACTGAACGCGCGCCTCGGATCTGGTTGGGAATCATTCGGCACACAGCTGTCTCGAGACCTAGGGGCATGGTCGCCGATCATCGCCAGCAATCGAGCTCCCTATCAACCGACCGCGACGGGGGCGATGAGGCGTGGGTCGGGAGGACTGGTGACGGCCATGCTCGCAGTTGCCGAAGCCAGTGGAGCGACCTGGGTGGCCTGCGCGCAGACGGATCTGGAACGACGCTTGGCTGAACGCACAGAAGGACTGGTGGTCACACGACGGGCGCAGCGCCCGCTGACCATCCGCCACGTGCAGACGAATCGCAAGAGTTACCACCTGTACTACGCGGTGATTGCCAATCCATTTCTCTGGTTCATTCAGCACTATCTCTGGCCGCTGGCTTACGAGCCGGTGGTCGATGAGCGTGTTCACCGCGCCTGGCGCGAAGGCTACGTCGCGATCAATCGCCAGCTGGCTGAAGTCGTGGCTGATGTTGGCAGGCGGGCGGTACGTCGACCATTGGTGCTGATTCAGGACTATCACCTCTACCTGGCGCCGCGGACCATTCGCGATCTGCTGCCGGCGGCGACCCTTCAGCAATTCATCCACATCCCTTGGCCGGCGCCTCAGTACTGGACGGTGCTTCCCAAGACGATGCGAGACGCCATCCTCGACGGGCTTTTAGCCAACGACGTAATCGGGTTCCAAACCAGTCGCGATGCCCGCAATTTCCTGATGAGTTGTGAGGAGTTGATGGGCCTGCGCGTCGACCAGAGAGAAGGCGCCGTGCTACATCGAGGCCGCGCGGTATGGGTTCGCGCCTACCCGGTGTCGGTGGATGTCGCCGCACTCGAGCGGTTGGCTGCCAGCTCGGGAGTTGCCACCGAAGACGCGCTCCTGGCGGCTTGGAGGCCAGAAAAGCTGATAGTTCGCGTCGATCGGACTGATCCGGCGAAGAACATCATTCGCGGCTTTTTGGCATACGAAAGGATGCTGAGAGACCACCCTGAAGTGGTGGGCCGGGTCCGATTTTGGGCCTTTCTTCAACCCTCGCGGCAGGATGTTGGCGCGTACAGCGCTTACCTGACCCGGCTGCGCGCCACGGCGGAGAGGATCAACGGCGAATTCCGGCGACCGGGGTGGGAGCCGATCCGACTCGAGCTTCGTGAGAGCCTGAAGAGGGCGGTGGCTGCTTACAAGGCATTCGATGTGCTGCTCGTGAATCCCATTTATGACGGTATGAACCTGGTCGCCAAAGAGGGCATGCTGTTGAACAAGACCGATGGCGTTCTCGTCCTCTCAGAAAATGCGGGCGCTCACGAGCAGCTCGGTGCCCATGCCTTGAGCATCAATCCGTTCGACGTCGACGCAACGGCCGACGCGCTCTATCGCGGCCTCACGATGCCTGACGACGATCGCCGGCGGCGAAGGCAAGAGATCACACGACTGATTCGGGGTAACGACATCGTGAAGTGGATGAGTCGACAGTTCGAAGACATCCGAGAGTTGGCTGACCGTGTCAGGCCAGCCGATCAGTGAAGTCCGGGGCATCGGCGGAAGGAGCATGGTGTCTTGTGAATACGCTCGGAAACTGTTGACTCCCGCGCCTGGAGAGAAATGCGCATCGCCACAAACAATGGCGTAGATGGTGTGTGTGTTTTCACCACATAGTGGACAGGATGTCGCAAGACATAGTGGACACCACCAATCTCGGAGGTGGTTTATGTCCAACCGGAGTCGCTACATCGTCGTAGAACACCGAAGCCCCAGCGAGCTTGCTCGGACCCACAAGGTGTCGCGCAGCTGGATCTACAAGCTGCTCGAGAGATTTGAAAAGGGCGGGTACGGGTCGTCGGTGGCGACCATCTGGCGGATCCTCAAGCGCAAGGGCCTCGTCACACCTCAGCTCCAGAAACGGCCCAAGTCTTCCTTCATCCGCTTTGCGGCCAAGCTGCCCAACGAAACCTGACAGGCCTGTGTTCGCGCGTGGAATTTCACTGCTTTGGCTGTCATCGCCCCTGAACTTGGCGAGGATGGATGGGAATCGAACCCACCCAGGACGCACGCAGTCGTCTGTGGGCCCGGCTGTCACCTTGGCTGTCGTAGCCGGGCGGTGCGATCAGGGGCTCGCCTTCGCTGACCGATCCCAGCCTGGAGCAATCGCGACGCGTGCAGTTAGGTGGCACTTCGAACAAGTTCGGTGGCCACCTCGTGTGATTCGCGGGCGTCGGCAGTCGTCTTGGCGGTCGGGCCAGGATCGCCGATGCCAGCGGCCACACGGGGGGGGGAAGAGATGTGTATGATATGAGCATGCTCACAAAGCGCCTCCAAGTACTGGTCACGCCCCAGCAACAGCGGCGACTCGCGACTGAGGCTCAACGGCGCGGCGCATCGGTCGGTGAGATCGTCCGAGAGGCGATCGATTCCATTGTCAGTGGGGTTTCCGCAGAAGAACGTCAGCGTGCCGTTGAAGAGATCGCCCGAATGGAGCCAGGGAAATTTGTGGGGCCGGATGAGCTTGACCGGTTGATCGAGTCCGAACACGAACCTCCGTTGAGACGGGCGACGAGAACGACTCGCAGGTGACATTCTTCATTGACGCCAACATCTTTGTGTACAGTGCCAGCGCCAGTAGATACAGATCCCCCTGCCTTGAAATACTCAGAGCTATAGCCTCCGGAACCGCTAACGGCAAGACCTCGCCGGCCGTGTTGGAAGAAGTGTGGTTCCTGGAGCTGTCGGCAAAGCTGGGCGATCTGAGAGGTCTCACCCGTCGGAGCTACAGCGCACTGACGCCGCCCCTGCTTTCCGTTACCGACGAGATCTTCCTGGCTGCTCTCTCACTGCGCGCCCCGAACCTCGGCGCCAACGATCGCGTACATGCAGCCACCTGCCTCGGTAACGGCATATCCACAATCGTCAGCGCGGACTCGGGGTTTGACGGAATCACGGGCCTGCGCAGGGTGGATCCGCTCGACGAACGAGCCCGGGAGTCCCTGCTCGCATCCCGCTGATGCATCTACGCGGGGATGCGTGACCGACCAGTCGCCGAGGCGACAGCCGGGTTCGCAGCCTGGAAATTTGAAATCGGCCAGATGGTGGGCGAGGCTCTGCCAGCGGGTGTGATCGCGAACACAACGCCGGACGCAAAGAGCCATCCCGTGCAGGAGCGGCCCAAAGGGGTGGGATGCCGGCGCAGATGAAGAACCCACCGACCCCGATGACGCTGAGCGAAGCATCCGGCCTCGACGCTGTTGAGGCCACCTGGACGGCGGCGGGTGAGCTTTGCCTCTGGCCTCGATCGGCCGGCGCGGTCGCGATGGGTCGATTACTCGATGCCTTGGAAAGCAACGGAATCGGACCCGGCGTCCACCGCGAGATTGACCTCATGCTGCCGGCCGGGACGGCGCTCAGAAAGCGAAGGGTCGCCGTCCGCGCCTTCGACGCCGATCGAGCCGTCGATCTGCTGTTCACGCTTACTGACGACCGCCCGGCCGACATTAACATCACACCTTCGATCGCATTCTTTGCTCGCGTCAGCGCCCTTGCACTCGAGATGGCCGCTGGCGGGCGGGTCCTCCCTACTCTCGCCATCGAATCGGCCGGCCGCGCCGCGCGCTGGCGCCCAATGCCGTCAGCAGAGGACCTGATGAGAATGCGCGTGCTGGCGGCCGCCATCCCGCCGGTCTGTCGCAGCCAGCTGACCCTGGATAGCGCCGGACGGGGACGCGGCGCCGATGAGATCGTGACGGAATTCCTCCAAGCCGTCGCCGATGCCGTGACGCGGCGTTCGCTGCGGGGACGATCACTGGCCGACAACCGCAACCGATCAGTCGAGGGCGCCTGGCTGCGGGCCTTGACAGCGCCCAAGGCGACGATCAACGCGGAACCCACCGAGCTAGCCCGGCTCGCGGCAAAGGTCGATGCCTGGCACGCTGCCGGCCTGCCTCTGGCTTCGCCTGTGAGGACCTGCTTTCGGCTGGAAGAGCCAACGCCCGAAAAGAAGCCCGCATCGTGGACGGTGCAATTCCTCCTCCAATCCTCCGCCGACCCGAGCCTGATCGTCCCTGCCGCCGAGGTTTGGTCCGCCGGCCCTGGCCTATCGGTGCTCGGCGGCGTGTTGCACGAGCCTGAAGAGGTGCTTCTAGCCGACCTGGGCCGCGCTGCAGGAGTATGGCCGCAGCTGGAAACAGCACTCAACACTCGCCGCCCCACCCGCATGCGGCTCGATTCAGCCGGTGCGCACCACTTTCTGAAAGTGGTCGCGCCCACCCTGGTCGAGGTGGGGCTCGGCGTATTGCTACCGTCGTGGTGGCGGCAGCGCTCGGTTCGAATCGGCGTGCGCGCGAAGGCGCGCGGTCGAGGCGACGCCGGCGTGGGCCTGCTCGGGCTGGAAGGCCTTGTTGACTACAGGTGGCAGCTCGCGATCGGCGACCAGGAACTGACGATCGACGATCTGCGCAGGCTGGCCGCCCTGAAGGTTCCGCTGGTCCAGGTCCGGGGTCAGTGGGTGGAGCTGGAGCCGGACAGGTTGCAGACAGCCATCGCCTTTTTCGAACGACACCAGAACGATGGAGAACGATCCGCGACCATTCCAGAGCTGTTGCGCATCGGCCTTGGACTGGAGGGGTCCGAGACGGCGTTGCCAGTTCTCGGAATCCAGGCGGAAGGCTGGCTTGGAAAGTTTCTGGATGGCGGAGCGGACTGGCGTATGGAAGCCAGGAAAGCGCCCGAGGGATTCGTGGGCGCGCTCCGTCCCTATCAGGAGCGGGGGCTGGGATGGCTCGCATTCCTGGAGCGCCTGGGACTGGGCGGATGCCTCGCCGACGACATGGGCCTTGGAAAGACAGTGCAGCTACTGGCCCTGGTCCAGGCAGAACGCGGCGGCCCGACTCTGCTGATCTGCCCGATGTCCGTGGTTGGCAACTGGCAGCGCGAGGCTGAGCGATTCACGCCGGAGATCAAGGTCCTCGTCCATCATGGCGGGGGTCGGTCAGGTGCCGATGGCTTCGCCGACTTGGCGCAGCGGGCAGACCTCGTTGTCACCACCTACGGACTCGCGGCCCGCGACCGAGATGTGCTGGCCACGGTGCAATGGCGCCGGGTGGTCCTCGACGAGGCGCAGAACGTCAAGAACAGCGAGTCCAAGCAAGCCCAGGCCGTGCGGTCGCTGGCGACCGCCGGACGCATCGCCCTGACCGGAACTCCGGTCGAGAACCGGCTGTCCGAGCTGTGGTCGATACTGGATTTCTGTAACCCCGGCCTGCTCGGGACAAAAAGCGATTTTCGAGCCCGATTTGCGGTGCCCGTCGAGCGCTACCGTGATGAGACAGCCGCCGTCGCCCTGCAGCGGCTGACCCGGCCCTTCGTGCTCCGGCGGCTGAAGACCGATCGCACGATCATCTCCGACCTGCCCGAGAAGCTGGAGATGAAGGTCTACTGCAACATCACCCGCGAGCAGGCGACGCTCTACCAGGCGATCCTCGACGACATGCTCGCAAAGATCGAAGAGACCGAAGGCATCCAGCGAAAGGGCCTGGTGCTGACCACGATGCTGAGGCTGAAGCAGGTCCTGAACCATCCGGCCTTGATGCTCGGGGATGGGTCGAGGATGGAGGGCCGGTCGGGCAAGCTCTCGCGGCTGGAGGAAATCCTCGAGGAGGCCGTCGCCGAGGGCGATCGGGTGCTGTGCTTCACGCAGTTCGCCGAGATGGGCGCGATGCTGAAGGCGTACCTCGAGGCGAAGCTGGGGCGCGAAGTGTTGTTCCTATATGGCGCGACATCCAAGGGAGCACGGGACGAAATGGTGCAGCGCTTCCAATCACGGTCCGGTCCTCGGGTATTCGTGCTGTCCTTGAAGGCGGGCGGCACAGGTCTCAACCTGACCGCGGCCAACCACGTCGTGCACTTCGACCGATGGTGGAATCCCGCCGTCGAGAACCAGGCCACCGACCGGGCATTCCGGATCGGCCAGCGCCGCAACGTCCAGGTGCGCAAGTTCATCTGCGTGGGCACGTTGGAAGAGCGCATCGACCAGATGCTGGAGAAGAAAAGAGAGTTGGCGGAACGCGTCGTCGGGTCGGGTGAGGGATGGCTCACCGAGCTTTCGACCGACGAGCTGCGATCGATCGTCGCGCTCTCCAGGGACGCGGTGGCAGAGGGATGACGGCCACACCACGCAAAAGGATCCGCAGGGATGTTCCACGCGAGCTGGTGCGCTTCGGCTTCTTTCCGAAATCGACGCCGCTGCCGACCGTCGGCGGTCTCAAAGCCAAGAGCCGGCGGGGCGACATCGGGGAAACCTGGTGGTCGCGCCGCTTCCTGTCCATCCTCGAGTCCTTCGGGTTGGGGCCAAGACTCGACCGCGGCCGCTCCTATGCCAGGCGAGGCCAGGTTCTGGAATGGAAAGCCACACCCGGGGAGATCAGGGCCAGGGTGCAGGGCTCACGCCGGGTGCCCTACAACGTCCGGATCGCACTCAAACCGCTGTCGGACGGGGATTGGGAGCGCGCCGAACAGGCGATGTCAGAGCGAGCGGTGTTCGCGGCCAAGCTGCTCGCCGGTGAGATGCCGCAGAAGATCGAGGAAGCCTTCACCGCCTGCCGGCTGTCCCTGTTTCCGGCCTCCGGCCGGGAGTTGGCGAGCGGCTGCAGCTGTCCTGACTGGGCCAGTCCCTGCAAGCACGTGGCCGCGGTCTTCTACCTGTTTGCGGAAGCCCTCGACCAGGACCCCTTCCTGGCCTTCGCCTGGCGGGGGCGGCCACGCGAGCAACTGGTCGAGCGGCTCCGTTCACTGCGCGGCGGCCGCGGCAAGCCTTCCGTGGCGACTTTGGACTTACGGTCGATCCTCGGCACCGGACCGCCACTGCGGGAATGTGTTCGCAAGTACTGGGACGCGGGTTCCGGCCTCGAAATCGTGCCGGTGCAGCCCAAGGCGGCCGAAGTCCCTGATGCACTTCTCCGACGTCTGGGTGACTCAGGAATTCGGATCGGGCATACCGACCTTGTCGACGTCCTGGCGCCCGCCTACCCGGATATCGTCCAAGGCGCCGAGCGTCGCTCGATCGGGGGCGACGACTGACCGTGCTCGGCCCTTGCCCATCGCCGAAGCGTCTCTTCAACATCCCCCGATACGCGTTGTCGAGCCTCGTGTCGAGGCACACCCGACATCAGAAGAGTGTCGTACTCAGTGTCCTGATGGCGGACTGAGGCAATCACCGCCAGCCGAATCGCCTGTTCATCAAGAGCCTGGCCCGCGGCGGAACGGCCGATGCGGCCGCTGCCGCGAGCACTTGCACGCGCGGCGATCGCCGCGGCGCGATCGCCCGGGCAGCCTGGAAAAACTCGCCGGATTTCGGCTCCCAACGCCTCCGCGTAGGCAGAATCCTGCTGGTTGCGTCGCTCCCGGTCTCGGATCCTTCGCGCGGCTCTGGCGTCCTCGTCCGCCAGGCACTCCGCCTCGGCCCCCTGCAGCGCTTCCTCCTCAACCAGGATGCCCTGCCGTTCATAGCGTTTCCGCGCGCGGCTGAATCGCACGACCACGGCGCTGAGCCCGCTGGCCTGTTTCGCGCGTCTGGTCAAGGCTGTGTCGCCGGCAGGCAGGAACGCGAGATGGTCCAGATCGGCGCAGGCAAGACAGAGTGGACCGTTGACGTCCATGATGAGGAGGCTGCCTGTGCCGGCACACTCGCAGCAGCTCCAGGCCTTCAGCGGCTGGATGACAACCAGGTCGGGCGGCCGGCTCTCGCGGTCATCAAGCCGCTGGCGCTTGGCCGCCGACAACTCGGGTGACACCCAATGCGTCCGGTAGGCGCGTTCGATGACCTCGTCCCCACTCTTACTGAACCGCAAACGCCGACGATCGCGCGTGCGCGCCACGTAGATGGTTTCGCTCGGCTTGAGCCCCCGACGGATCGCCCAACTGCGGAAGAAGTGCATCGCATCGGAAATCTTGTGGAGATTGGCCGAAATTGATCGCTCCAGATAAGGGGTCTGGCCGACTCGCCAGGCATCAAGCCAGGACTGCTCAAGCCATCCGATGCCCTGCAAGACGTCGAGGGCCGACACCACGCTGCGCGCCGTAAGAGCCGCCTCAGCGGCGGCGATCACCCGCGCCTCAAGCCTTTTCTGGTTCTCATTCATTCCGCTGCCTGCTGCTTCGAAGACGATCTTTGGCGCCTGCCTTATTGGACTCGCCTTTGCTGGAAGATTGGTCGCCGCGGCCGGTTCTTGGCTGCCCGCCCGATGGCCGGCGCGAGAACGAGTAGCCCCTGTGCGTCAAGCAGAATACTGGCAAGGTTCGAGGATCGTCTTAATCACCGCTGGGCGGATTCAATCGGTGGATGCAACAAGGGGCTGACGGGACGATTCGAAGAATAGCTTGGCGATGGCTTCGCTGGGCTTGACCCAGCCCAGAGTCTTGCGAGGTCGGCGGTTCATCTGAGCGGAGACGAAGGCGAGGTAGTCGGCATCGTGAACGGACAGGTCAGTCCCTTTTGGAAAGTACTGACGCAGGAGCCC